>JAFRJJ010000077.1 GCA_017432325.1 Solobacterium sp.
CGGTCTATGTGCTTCTCTGTCTACGCTTAAACCTCGTCTCACGACTTCGGCTCCAAGACTGAGTACCGGCTGCCCGCTGCGGCTTTGCCGGACAGGGAGTTTCACCCTGCTATATTACTGACGCCGAACTGGCGCACTCTGCATTTATTGTATCATTGCAGAACATCTTTTTCTTTCAGGATATCTTCAACGATGCCGATCACTTCATATACCAGACCGTCACAGAACGGTTTCCTGGGAATATCATTTTCAATATAGTCTTTCAGAAGCTCACTGCAGTTCAGCATATTGTGATGCGACTGATTCAGTTTTTCATAATATCTGCCGATCGTTTCATCATCTGTGATCCCGAACATTCCAAGAACCATGATCCCGCCGCACATTGCACCGCATCTTCCGCCGTTTCTCATACCGCCGCGGAAGTTCATTGTGATGCGCATGAGCGTTTCTTCCGGAATACCCGCTTTCCGGGCAAACGGTATGACGACGGATGCGCAGCAGTTATAATGCGGTTCGATCGTTGCTCTGAGCTGTACTGCACGTTCATAAAATTCACTCATGTCCTGCTCCTCTTAAACCATATGCACTTTCAGCTGTCAGTGCTGCACGCTTGATGGCTTCTGCCATGACTTTCGCGGCGATCGCACCGACAACATTGATATCTGCTTTGACTGAGCCTTTGCTCATGGCATATACGGAGTCACCATCATACATCGTATGGACCGGACGGATCGCGCGGGCAAGACCATCATGTGCCATGCCGGCGATCTTGCACAGTTCTGACTTGCTGAATGATCCGTTCGTCAGGATCGCACCGATCGTCGTGTTGTCCGTAAACGCGTTATATTTTCCGGCTATGGAGAACAAAACATCTTCACTGTCGATGAACCGGCCTTCATGATCCATGATCCCGGCAACAGGTCTGCCGGTTTCGTGATCATAGATCGTTCCGAACGGATTTGCGGCTACAACAGCGCCTACCTTTAATTCTCCGACCTGTACGGCATAAATACCGAGTCCGGATTTCATCGCATATTCCATACCCATTGCCTTGCCGCAGGATGCGCCTGTTCCGGCACCGTGGTTTCCTTCTTCAAAATGTCCCGCATTCACACATGCCTGATATCCCAGTTCAGCATCCGGACGGACATCCGCTCTTCCTACGGGAAGGTCAAACAGGCATGATGCGCAGACGATCGGTACGACCCCGTACGCTGTCGGGAACCCCGCATTGCGTTCCTCCAGATATTTCATGACGCCTGCTGCGGCGTCGAGCCCGAATGCACTGCCGCCTGAGAGCAGGACCGCATTGACGCTGTCGTTGGCAGCCAGCGGGTCAAGCAGCGCAGACTCTCTGGAAGCAGGACCTCCGCCCCTGACATCCAGACCGGTTACCGCGCCTCCTTCTGCCAGGATCACGGTACAGCCTGTTCCTGCCTCAGTTATTTCCGCGTTTCCGATCGAAAAACCTTCTATTTCTTTGATGCTGATCTCTTTCAATACCTGACTGTTCATAATCAACCGCCTTTTCTCTTCATCCCTATTATATAATGATATAGACAGTAATTCTTTTACAGAGATCGCTCTTTCATCAGTATAACTGATCGTGCATTCATGTATTTCTTGTGAATCACGGAGCCGCATTCTATAATATTGACACTCAACAGAAACGGAGGTTTCTATGGCAAACAGAATCAGGATCCTCGCTACCAGCGACATACATGGACACATTTTTCCGCATAATTATGCTGACGGTATTCCCAGGGAACTGGGACTGGCACGGCTGAATACACTGATCCAGGCATTGAAAGACCAGAATACGCTCGTGATCGACAACGGCGATGTTCTGGAAGGCTCCGCACTTTTATATCATCACAGCCGTTATCATTGCGATGATATTTCACCTGCATCGATCGTGATGAAAAAGATCGGATATGACTATGTCAATCTCGGAAACCATGACTTTGATCATGGAATGAAAGCACTGGAAAAGCATCTGGAATATGTGGATGTTCCCTGCATCACTTCCAACATGGATTACCGGAATAAACATTTCGGTCCGACATATGTGATCAGACAGTTCGGCAATATCAAAGTCGCGATCTTCGGACTTACGACACAGAACATTCCCAGATGGGTGAATGCTTCAGCGATCAAAGGATGCAGGTTCAGGAGCGCGTTCGACACCGCAAAACGGACTGTTGAGCTTCTGAAGGACATGGAACGCCCGGATTATATTATCTGTGTTTATCACGGAGGCTTTGAAAGGGATCTTGCCGGGGGATACCCGACAGAAACACTGAACGGCGAAAATGAAGGATACCGTATCCTGAAGGAGATCAATGGCATTGATGTCCTGATCACCGGTCATCAGCACAGATCGATGTGCGGGACAAAATTCAATACCGTATATATACAGACAGCAGGCTGCGGCAAAGAGCTGGCATGCATTGATATCTATACCGATACACATACGATCGAGCCGAGGCTGCTGAAAGCAGATGTTGACGCAGATGAAGAGCTCCTGGACCTGATCCGGAAACAGGAAGAAGAATGTCAGAACTGGCTGGATGAACCGCTCGGTACATGTGACGGCGACTTCCTGATCACCGATCCTCTGGATGCCAGGGTCCATAAATCCCAGGTCGTTACCTTTATTAATAATGTACAGATGGAAATGACCGGAGCACAGCTGTCAATGACAGCACTCCATCCAAGTGCGGTTGGATTCCATCATCAGATCAGTATGCGGGATCTCGTCAACACATATCTCTTCCCGAACACACTGATCGTAAAGAAGATCAACGGCAGGATCCTGAGACAGCTGCTTGAAAACAGCGCTGCCTTCTGGAGCATCCGCAATGATGCCGTAGTGGTATCTCCCGCCTTTGATAAGCCGGCCCCGAAATACTATAACTACGATATGATCGACGGCGTTGAATATACGATCAAAGTATCGAATGATATTGGTGAGCGGGTCGTTGATCTGACTTATCAGAATCAGCCGGTCACGGACGACATGGAATTCACGCTTGCCATCAACAGCTACCGCGCTGCCGGAAAGGGCGGATATGACTTCATTTCCAGATGTCCGATGGTAAACGATATCCGGAAATCCATTATCGATATCCTGGCGGATTATATCCGTGAACACCAGCATATTTCATTTGAACCGGTCAACAACATCCATATAATCCGGTGAGGTCCCTATGATAAAAGCGATATTCTTTGATATTGACGGCACATTGATCTCTTTCAAAACAAGAAAGATCACGGACGCTGTCATTGAAGCACTGCACAAGGCACAGAAAAACGGGATCAGACTGTTCATTTGTTCCGGGAGACCGCCTATGCATCTGTCACTTCTGGATGATGCATTCAATGCTTTTCCCTGGGACGGCTATGTCATGTTCAACGGTCAGTGCTGCATGGGCTCTGACAGGGTGCCGTTTTATGAAAAGACAATGCCTGCTGAGGCATTGGAATGCCTGGTTCCCTGGCTGAAGGAACATGCAGATTTCTGCTGTACATTCCATGAGAAGACATACAGTTATGATCTGAAATTCAATCAGCGTACATATAATTATCTTTCTTCCATCGGGAAGCTTGACCGGATGACGCCGGTCGACGATCCTGTCCGCGCACTGACACATCCGACTTATATGATCTGTCCCTATATTCCGGAGGAAATGGATGCAGAGTTCATCTCACATGCCCCGGGTCTGAAGAGTGCCAGATGGACACCCGATTTTGCGGATGTGATCCCTATCGACGGAGGAAAAGATGTCGGTCTTCAGAAAATGCTTGACCGCTTCGGCATCAGCAGGGATGAATCAATGGCGTTCGGTGACGGAGGAAACGATATCTCCATGCTCGACTATGTCTCTCTTGGCGTAGCCATGGGCAACGCGAACGATACGGTCAAAAGTCATGCAGACTATATTACGGATGAATGCGACCAGGACGGCGTCGTATCGGCGCTGAAGCATTTCAAACTGATCGATTGATCAGAAACAAAGAGATGCACACCCCGCCAATACTGATAAATTGTGACAGTTGGCAACTCGATCAAATGAGATGAGGTTCTCACCAATCAGGTGGGAACTTTTTTCTTTGAAATCATGTCCGGGGAACCGGGAGGCCTCACCTGATGAACAGCATCTGAACGTAAAAAGGGCAGCTGTGCCGCCCTGTTATCACTCTCACACAAAGCATGACTTTATCTGCGGTAAACCGTCTTATTGACCGTGCGGGCTGAATGAAGAAATTTACGGATATAAGAAATACGCAGTGACGTATCTTTCCAGTACAGCCGGATCTGCGGGAAGGCAAATTCCTGCAGTTCTTTGCACTGCAGGATATGCAGTTTCCTGTTTTCGGAAGATGAAGCAGGAAGGAAGCCTGCGCCTGTTCCAATTGCGATCATCTGTTCCGCGGTATAGATCTGGGATGTGCGCAGGATAATATGAAGGGTAAGACCTCTACGGGCAAACAGATCTTCAATGGCCTTGGCAATATAGAATGAACTGTCCAGCATGATCAGAGGTTCCTGGCTGATCTCTTCCGGAGTGACATGATCCCGGGCGGCAAGCGGGTGTCCGGCAGGCACAAAGAAAGACAGTCCAGCATTGACTGTGGAGATCGATTCGAACTTGTTTTTCCATTCATGTTCACCATGGGTTCCGCCGGTAAGGATAATGTCCAGCTGGTCCTGTTCCAGCTGATGAAGCAGATTCGGACCATGGTCTTCCGTTGTCTGCAGATGGATTTCCGGGAAGTCTTTCATAAACTGACGGATCAGTTCCGGCGCATTGACAGAACCCAGGATGGAAGAAAAGCCAAAGCGCAGGACAGGCTGATGAAATACTTCGGAACGCAGCAGGCTGTTTACCTGTTCATAATGACGGAGAAGCGGCTCAACCTCCAGCATGAGATGTTCTCCTGCTTCCGTGAGCTGCAGTCTGTTTCCCTGTCTGGCAAACAGCTGTACGCCTAAATCCCTTTCCATGTCTTTCAGGGAAAGGG
The DNA here is from genome assembly GCA_017432325.1 of Solobacterium sp. GTDB lineage: Bacteria > Bacillota_I > Bacilli_A > Erysipelotrichales > Erysipelotrichaceae > Bulleidia. The sequence continues at coordinate 5,026 of JAFRJJ010000077.1, forward strand.
AAAGCGCCGGCTGGGAAATATAAAGTTCTTCAGCCGCCTTTGTTATATTCTTGGTTCTGCATACTGCAGAAAAATAAAGCATCTGTTTCAGAGTAATCATCATAACCATTATACGATCCGGAGACCGTTAAAGCATAAATAAAACAAAACTAATTTGCCGAAAGCGATTTGTTTTTCTTATAGACCATTTGTTATAGATATTTCACTTAAACTCCTGCAGAAACTATATTGAAATCAGCAACAAAGCATTTGTACATAATAGCACAGTGATTCAGCACGTGCGGAAAGGGGAAAAAATGACTGTTCAAATGTACATCTGTCTGGGATTGTTCGCATTTCTGATCCTTGGTTATGTTTTTTCAGGGAAACTCGGTACAACCAACGGCGTTATTGCGCTGACAGCGACAGTTCTGACATCTTTCACGGGAATCATTCCCGCTGCTAAGGTACTGGCAAACTTTGCGAATGCCAATGTTCTTCTGATTACCGGAATGTTTATTGTCTCAGCTGGTTTCAATCGTACACAGGCGGTTAAAAAGCTTTCAGGAGCTGTATACAAGATCGCCGGCGGAAACTTCACGGTAATGCTTGGCGGTTATCTTCTCGTGACATTCCTGCTCTCCAATCTGATTCCGAGCCCGGTAGCGGTCTTCACGATCGTATCACCGCTGCTGGCAGCCAGCTGCGTTGAAGCCGGAGTCAGTCCGTCTAAAGTTATGTTTCCGATGGGTCTGGTCGTTGTCGGCACCTGCGGAGTGCTGCCGATGGGAACAGGTGCCGTCATGTTTGCACAGCAGAACGCATATCTGGAAAGTTATGAGTATACCGAATATGCGATGACATTGCTCGATCCTTTCAAAGGACGTATTCTTTCAGCCGTCCTGATCATACTGTTTGCGATCTTTATCGCTCCGAAATTCTGCCCGGACCATGAGACAAATGCCGTAACAGCAGTCAAAAAAGCAGCGGAAAGAGAACCGCTTGATCCGTTCCATGAATTCCTCGGATATGCGATCTTCATCGTTACGACACTCGGCCTTGTCTTCTCCAGCAAACTCGGCGTTGCGAACTGGCAGGTTGCAATGTGCGGTGCAGTTCTCGAACTCGTTCTCGGAGTATTGAAACCGAAAGAAGCAACCGCAGCAGTTCCTTACCAGGTTGTATTACTGCTGATAGCAGCTCTGTCTGTTGGCGGTGCTATGGTTGAATGCGGACTCGGCGATCTGATCGGTGATGCACTGGCAAGTGCTCTCGGCGGTACAAGAAACGGCTATATCATCGGTGCGGCGTTCTTCCTGATTCCGTTTGTCCTGACACAGTTCATGCAGAACCAGAGCGTCATGAATATCTTTATTCCAATCGTAATCCTGACCTGCAAATCACTCGGCTGCAATCCGGTCGGACCGCTGATTCTTCTGAACGCGGCCTGCCTTACAGCATTCCTGACACCTTCTGCTACCGCAACGGTTCCGCTGATGATGGAAGCAGGAAACTACTCACAAGGTGATCTGCTGAAGATGGGATGGCTGCCCAGCCTTCTTATCTGCATCGCCTCTGTCGTTGTTACTATGACAATCTTCCCGGCATTCTGAAAAAAAGGAATTATCTCACATGAAAATTGAAAAAGTTGAAGCCATACGTACAGACCGTTACTGCTATGCAAGAGTCACAACGGATACAGGACTTACCGGTATCGGAGAAAGCGGATCATTCGGTGCTTTAGAAGCATCGGCTGCCCAGATTGAAAACTTCGGTACTTTCCTTGTCGGCAAAGATCCTCTCGATATTGAACACCTGTGGCAGGCTATGTTCCGCGGCATGTTCTTCCGCGGCGCAGCAGTTATGGGCGCAATCTCAGCGATCGATGTCGCGCTCTGGGACATCGCCGGAAAGTTCTACGGCGTACCGATTTACAAACTGCTCGGCGGCAAATGCCGTGACAAAGTACGTGTGTACTCACATGTCTTTGCGAAAACCGATGAAGAACTGGTTAAGAATTGTCACCTGAGACGTGATCAGGGATATAACGCTGTCGGACATCTTTCTCCGTTCCTGGACGAACCGATGACAATGCCGTATGAGAAAACACATGTGAAAAACATGGAAGAATCCATCAAGCGTGTGCATCTGATGCGTGAAGCAGTAGGTGATGACATTGATCTCTGTATTGAACTGCACAGAAGATCACTGCCCGGGGAAGCGGTAGTCCTGATTAATGAAATCGAGGATGTTCATCCGCTGTTTGTCGAAGACCCGATTCCTCCGGGAAACAATGAAGCCATGGCATATGTTACGGCAAAGAGCAGAATTCCGATTGCGACAGGCGAACGTCTTCATACGATCTACGAATTCCAGGACCTGCTGGATAAGAAAGCTACCGACTATGTACGTGTCAGCCTGACAACGGTAGGCGGTATTACCGGGGCAAGAAAGATCGCTGCACTGGCAGAGACAAAGATGTGTCCGATCATCCCGCACAATCCTCTGAGTCCTGTCTGCACAGCTGCAGAGATGCAGTTCTGCATGAGCATCGACAATCTGCTGATATGTGAATATCCGGATCCTGACGGTTCGCTGATGGGTGACCGGACACATAAAAAGAGTGATCTTGTGACAGATTACTTTAAAGCGGAAAACGGCTATGTCAAAGTACCGGATGTACCGGGTCTCGGCATTGACCTGGTTGAAGATGTTGAAAAGAAATTCCCGCCGGTTCCGTTCCCTGTCTGGTATCGTCTGAACGGCGACGGATCCATCCGTGACCAGTAAGACTCCGCAGAAACAGCACAGTATTGAAAAACAGGAAAATCTACAGTATCAGGCTATGAAACCAGCCTGGTATTCAAAAATCAGCCGGAGCAGGGACAGGCCTGCTCAACCACACAGGGTCGGTTATCCGGCCCTTTTCTTTTAACCACAGGTCATACTCCTGATTTATTCAGGGAAGTATCAAAAACAAAAACCCCGATGTATGTTTATTAAGGACTTACTTAACAAGGAGGTGACGCATTGCCTTTAAAAAAAACTGATCATGCGGTATATTGCCGCACAATCAGATTTTCTTTTCAGTCAGCCGCCTCAATTTCCCGGCATTGGCATCCTCGATGCATCCTTTTTCACATTCTCATATATTCTTCCAGTTTTTCCATGATCAGAGACTCTGAAGCAGGGATCGACTGTATTTCATAATACTCCGGAGAAACAAGGCTCTGGTCCATATTCGCCCTGTATTCCGAAGGCAGTACCTTCAGCATCTCACGGAACCTGGAGTTGAATGATTTCAGATCGCAAAACCCGTTGTACAGAGCGATCTCCGTCAGCGGTTTGTCGGTCGTGACAAGTTCCCGGATCGCTTTCTGCAGGCGCAGACGCATCAGATAGTCATAGAACCGGATACCGAGTGTCTGGTGAAACAGTGTGGAGATATAAGTACGGTTATATCCGGTCATGCCGGCGATCTCTTCAAGGGTGATCTTCTCCGGATAATGAGCGTCCAGATATTTTAGAACAGTCTTCATGATCTCCTGTGTGTCTTCATCCACTTCCTGTCCGGACCTGTCTTCCCGTGTATCAAACATCGTGCATAATGTCGCCATCAGCATCTCCATACTTGCCTTGGCTGCGTACATTGAGAAAGGATCTCCCCGGTACAGATAATACTGGATCTGAGCTGTATACATCCGGATCCGTTTATAGGACAGCTCATTCCGGGTATCCTGATTTGAATGGCAGTTCAGAAAACGGAGTTTCTGGCCGTTCTTCATGACGTTTTTCAATGAATCGGAAGAAAAATGCAGGATCAGCGCGATCGTTCCTTCAGGATCACAGTATGATGCATGTCCGACATTGGGATTGATGAGTACGACATCGTTCTCTTCCAGGTCATAGATGTCCGTACCCTCATAAAAATGCTGTTTTCCGTGCAGAAGAATATTCAGTTCAAAATCATCCTGATGCCAGTGATAGCGGAAATTAGTGACCTGATGCGCATAGCATTCAACGCTGATGTTATCTTTTGACCATGTCAACTGATATTTTGTCATCTTTTTTTCTCCCAAAATCCAAATATTTTCCACCTGTAAAATATTCGGATATTTATAAGGTTTCTGAACTGCATCATCACTCTGAAATTCTTCCCGAAGATCAGAGGATCCTCCCCAGATTTGCAGAAACTTCTGTAAATCATTTATAGCATACCATAACCGACATGGGAAAATATTTGGATATTCCGGTTATTCAGACATACAGGAAACTGGTATCAGGCCTGTTTTCAGCCATTGACAACGCTTTCATTTCCCGAATATTCAAATTTCGCACCATCTGTCTGTTCTGCTATATTGCAGATGTAAACAGATAAGGTCTCATGAAAGACTGAAAGGGGTAAATCACATGACATCTCAAATGTTCATCTGCCTTGGCTTATTCGTCTTCCTGATCGGCGGATATGTCTTCGCAAAACAGCTCAAAACAACAAACGGCGTCGTCGCTCTGTGTGCGATCATCCTGACAGCCTGGTCCGGATTGGTTGATCCCAAACAGGTTCTCGGCAACTTCGCCAATGCCAACGTTCTGCTTATTACCGGCATGTTCATCGTTTCGGCAGGCTTCAACAGAACCCAGGCGGTCAAGAAATTATCTAACCTCGTTCTTAAGATTGCCGGCGGCAACTTCACCGTTATGATGGCAGGTTACCTGCTTGTAACCTTCCTGCTCTCCAACCTGATTCCCAGCCCGGTAGCGGTCTTCACGATCCTCTCACCGATGCTTGCCGCAAGCTGTGAAGCTGCAGGTGTATCTCCTTCCAAGGCAATGTTCGCCATGGGTCTGGTCGTTGTCGGTACCTGCGGTGTTCTTCCTGTCGGAAGCGGCGCTGTTATGTTCGCAACTCAGAACGGTTATCTGGAATCCTATGCATATACGGATTACACAATGCAGCTGCTGGATCCGTTCAAAGGCCGTATCCTTTCTGCGATCATTATCATTCTCTATGCGATCTTCATCGCTCCGAAAACATCGCCGGACCAGCCTACAAATCCGATCGAAGGCTCCACAGCCAAAGGCAGAGGCGCAGCGGAAAAAGAAGCACTTCCTCCGACACAGGAATTCCTTGGTTACTTCCTGTTCGCTCTGACAACACTTGGACTTGTCTTCGCATCCAAACTTGGTCTTGCGAACTGGCAGGTTGCCATGACCGGTGCTGTTCTTGAACTCGTCCTTGGTGTCCTGACACCGAAAGAAGCTACACAGGCTGTTCCTTTCCAGATCGTATTAATGCTTATCGCTGCTTTGTCTGTCGGCGGCGCAATGGTTGCCTGCGGACTTGGTGATCTGATCGGTAATGGACTTGCGTCAGCACTTGGCGGAACCAGAAACGGTTATGTCATCGGCGCAGCATTCTTCATCATCCCGTTCGTTCTGACACAGTTCATGCAGAACCAGTCTGTACAGAACATCTTTATCCCGATCGTTATCCTGACCTGCAAGTCTCTCGGCTGCAACCCTGTTGGACCGCTGGTACTTCTCCAGGCTGCCTGCCTGACAGCCTTCCTGACACCGTCTGCGACAGCTACCGTACCTCTGATGATGGGAGCCGGCGGATACGATCAGAAAGACCTGCTCAAGATGGGCTGGCTGCCTTCTCTGATCATCTGTGTCGTCTCTGTTATCTGCACGATGACACTGATTCCTGCATTCTGATATGAATCAGGAAGATAAACTTGCACTTGCCGAACGCTGCCGTAAAGCGGGAGCGTTCGGTTCCATCGCACCGGAGATCCTGGAAAACCTTCCGGTACAGTCTGTCAATCAGCTGATACCAGCAGGGGAAAGACCCAGTGATGTCAATATACTGGATGGTACAAAAGGAAAACAGGGACAGCCTTTGTTCATCAACCTGCACGGCGGCGGATTCATCAAGGCAAGAGCTGACCGTGATACGGTATACTGCAGTGAACTGGCAGATAAGTTTCAGGCTATGGTGTGGGATGTTGACTATGTTCTGGCTCCGGAATATCCGTATCCGGCAGCTGTCAACGAAACATATGATATTGCAAAGTACGCATATAAACATGCAGCAGAATATGGATATGATCCGGAAAAGATCTTCCTTCTCGGCCACAGCGCCGGCTCCAATCTTGCCTGTGCTGCCCTGATCAGGAATTACCGGGAACCTGCATTCCATATTAAGGGAATGGTCCTGGATTACATTCCTGTCGATCAGAGGATCAATCCGTTTTCCAAACTGAGTCCGGCAGAATACAGCGATCCGAAAAGGGTTTCCAGAGCATTGATGGAGTATAATTACCTTGAGCTGTATATGGAACCGGAACAGTGCATAGAAGATCTTGCATCTCCGGCAGCCGCTTCTGACGAAATACTTGCATCATTCCCGGATACGCTGGTCGTTACAGCAGGATATGATACGCTCCTGAAAGAAGGAGAAGACTTTGCCTGCCGTCTGGCAAAACTCGGTGTACCGGTAACCTGGAAAAGATTTACCAATTCCCGTCATGGTTTTACGATCAACCGTGTTGACGAATGGGAAGAAGCTCTCTCCCTCCACTATCGTTTTCTGAAAGGTCTTATTTAGAAAGGAACTATATATGAAAATCACAGATCTGAAGCTTCGCTTTGCAAAGCATTACCTGTTTGTGGAACTCTATACAGATGCCGGGATCACCGGTCTCGGTGAGGCAGGAAACTGGGGTTTCCTCTCATCCACAGCTGACGCCATCATGAAGTTCAAGCCTTATCTGATCGGCAAAGATCCGTTCAATGCGGAAGATATCATGCAGAACCTCTACCGTGCCGTATATTTCCGCGGTTCGGTCATCATGAGCGCGATCTCCGCGATCGATATCGCCTGCTGGGATATCAAGGGTAAGGCATTAGGTGTACCTGTCTACCAGCTGCTCGGCGGCAAAACACGTGACAAGATCCGTGTCTACGCATCCGTTATGAAAAAGTCCGAAGACCTGGACGAACTGGCTGAAGGCTATAAAGAACTCCAGGCTCAGGGATTCAACGCTGCGAAGATCTTCGTCAACGGTCCGATCAAGTCCAAGGACGGATTCGATGAGTTCTATTCCGGAAGAGTCGAATCAGAACTGGAAAAAGTACGTGTGATCCGTGAGGCGGTAGGTCCGAACTTCGACTTCGTCCTGGAAGCGCACAGAGGCATGGATACACCGACAGCTGTTACATTCGGCAGGGAAGTCGAAAAATACAGACCGATGGTATTTGAAGATCCTGTTACACCGGACAATATCGACACCATGGCACAGGTAGCCGATAAGATCAACATCCCGATCGCTACCGGTGAACGCTTCACCAACATCAGGGAATTCGAGATGCTGATGGACAGAACAGCTGTCCGCTATGTCAGACCTGATGTCTGCGCTGTCGGCGGTATTACAGCCACAAAGAAGATCGCCGGCATGGCAGAAGCACACGATGTGCTGCTGATCCCGCACAATCCGCTCGGACCTGTCTCCACGGCAGCCTGCCTGCAGATCTGCGCATGCATTCCGAACCTCGGCATCCAGGAACTCCCCGGCTTCTGCCTGAACGGCGCGGAAGACGCAATGGTCAAGGAACCTCTGAAGTTCAAGGACGGCTTCATGGTCATTCCGGAAGCACCCGGTATCGGTGTTGAACTCGCTGACAACGCCGAAGAACTCTATCCTGCAAATGAAAGAGGCTCCAACGTCGCCAAGAGAAGCTTCGACGGATCCGTCAAAGACTGGTAATCGATCCATACAGAGCTGCAGCTGATAAAAAGCTGCGGCTTTTTTCATCCATTCAAAAAGGATGCTGTTTCCGGCATCCTTATATCATTACAGATATCTGTCGATGATCGAACGTACCTTCTCACGGTGTTTCAGGTATTGGGTCATTGCATGTTCCCGGATGCCCTGATGCATTTCATCCACATCATGGAAGAACTTCAGGAAATCATCGGCAGTGATCTGTTTATCAGGATATTCATTCCGTTCCCCTTTTTCCATGACGATCTCATACCGTCTTACCGCATTTGCGACAGCATCCTGCCAGGAAAGATAGATCTCCTGCATGGCATGTTCACCGATCTCATGCATTTTATCCGTTGTCAGGGAATCATCCATCAGCACTTCAGCCAGTGCCTCTGCATTTTCTTCGATCAGGATCCCGTTTCTGCCGTCTGTTATACCTTCTGCCGCACAGCTTCCTTTGATCAGGACTGCGCCAAGGGAACATGCGGATGCTTCCCTGACGACCAGACCGTTTGTATCAAAAGAAGAAGGAAACAGCATCAGATCTCCCAGACAATACCATGCACAGATCTCTTCACGCTCATATACAGGACCGATAAAGCGGCATACATCGGACAATCCGTGTGATTCCGCGTATTCTTTGATCTCTCCGTTCTCCATCCCGGAGCCGACAAAGACCATACAGAAGGGCTTCTGCTTTTCTTTCAGGATCTGCAGGGCGTCCAGTATGATCCGTATGCCCTTGTACCACATCATGCGGCCGACAAACAGGTATACAGGAACTCCCTCCGGAATATCATTTGCCTCCTTTAAAGCATGTATGCTTTCTTCCGGAACCCTTCCTCTTTCCAGATCCACACCGTTGGGCATGACGATATAGTCACCCTGATAACCAAGTGCCTTGAGGTTTTCTCCCGCGCCGCGGCTGACAGCCCAGACTTCATCACAAGCGCTGATGTTGTTTACAAGCAGGTCTGCCGCAGCCTTCTGGAGCAGATCGTTCTGAACAGCACGTTTGATCTCAACGTCATATTTCGTGTGATAAGTGAATATGACAGGTTTGCGGATCATGCCCCGCAGCTCTCTGGACAGTACCATGGACGCAAAAGGGCAGTGCGTATGGATCAGGTCAAAGTTATTTCTAGACAGGTCCAGCAGCACATCCGGTCTCAGGGGATTGCCTAGACGGTATCCGATCAGTCCTGTCGTATCATAACTGTCAAATCTGACGACCGGGAAGGGATATTCATCCTTTACACCCGGATAATACGGCACCGCTACGGTACAGGAATTGCCGCCGGCATATATTTCCTGCGCATAGTTCATCACAGCATTCGCTACGCCGTCGATCGTCGGCGGGAATGTATCATTTGTCAAACATATATTCATGCAGAATATCATACACCTTTGCCAAAGCGTTGAACCTTACATTTTATTTAAGTTTGTCAAAAGGTTTCCTTCTATATCCTGCTCACAAAAATATCCGGGCAGTCTGTTCAGTCCGTCCGGATATTACGTTATGATTCAGTTTTCCCTTAGTTCCGGGGCGATATAGCCGTACTCTTCCGCAGCCTTGTTTTTCAGCGGAAGGATCTCGAGGTTTGCCATATAGGCATGTGTGCCGATGTTGAAGTTCTGTTCAGCTTTTTCACTGATCCCGCCGAAGTTTCCGCCAAGATAGCTCATCTTCTCATCCAGGATCAGACGGCATTCGCCTGTTTTATAGGCGATCGCCATGTTTGTCGGGATATAGAAATGATTGCTGTTTCCGATCTTTGTCAGGAAATCTCCGACATCCTTTGTAAAGGAAGCCTGGTCAGTATCTTCCCCGTACGCCGCGAAAGATACTGCGAGTTTTTCGATCGGTGAACTGTTCTGACGGGGGATAAAGATATGCGAGATCTCGAATGCCTTTGCCCGGGTCTCACCGGCGGCCCATTTCCTGCTGATGATATCTTCGATCGCCGGTGTCAGAACGGTCGGAAGTCCGGTGCTCTCACCCAGCGGTTCTTTGAGAAGAACACCTCTGTTGTTCAGATCCCATTCATCCTGGATCATGTTCATCTTTTTATAGATCCCGTCCGGGTACAGTTTCATGCCGAAGCCTTCATCATAGCCCAGCGCGCGCAGGATATCACGGCATCTGTCTTCAAAGCTTTCGGTGACAGATGATGAATCGTCTGTAAAGCGGGAAAGGAAGGCATCCGTGTTGTCAAACAATTCGTTTCTGCTGTTCAGACTGAACTTACAGCAGGCTGCCTTATCAATGTCGATCGTGAACGCATAGCTGGCTGCCGGTTCTTTCCCGAGCAGCACACCGCCGAGCCAGGTCAATGTACCGGTATGTCCGAGTGTGAATGTCCCACCCTCAGGATCTTTGACCGATACTGCCCAGACATCCGTTTCCGTCAGTGTCGTATCTGTCAGTTTGTCAGCACCCCAACTTGCAAGGTCAGCAGGTTTCTGAGCCGAGCTGACTTTGACCAGTTCAGCCTCATAAGCTGTACCAAGGGCAAGCTTTACGATCTTCTTCCACAGAACATTGAGGTCATATACATTCAGACCGCAGGCAATGATGCCCTGAGCCATCATATGCGCGGGATATTCCGGATCTTCTCCGTCAAACACTTTGCCGAAAGCAGCTGCTTTGACAGGTCCTTCCTGCTTCATTTTCGGAAGCGCAAAGGGAAGCAGCTGTCTTCTGAGGGCATATTCACCGTTCTGAAGCAGGACAGGTTTTCTGAACATGTCCGGATCTTCAAATACAGTCAGATTCAGTTCGGTCTTTTCCAGTTCCGGGTATTCACCGTTATCGTAAAGGGTGAAACCGGAGAGGATCAGCGCTGTCCTGAATGCGTCAGCGGTGATCCTGATAGGGTGTTTTGTGATCTTTTTCATGTTCCACCTCAGATACGATTCGCGATCTGCCAGCCCTCAAGGATGGCATTGCCGATATTCCGTTTATCATTGCAGCGAAGTGTCATTGTGCAGTCACCGATCTTATGGATCTCTTTGACTTTTCCTAAAAGCTCATCATAGATCTTCGGCGTGCCTGTATAGCCGCGGCAGACTAGTATACTGTCGCACTTTACAGTCTCTTCCTGTTTGGAACGGAGGTCTTTCAGTACGATCCCTTCATCCGTAAAGCGGGCAATGTCCTTGCCGGTCTTATATGTGACGCCTTTCTGGGCATTGAGGATCATCAGGCGCTGCTGCTGGGGCGAGGAGTTGTCGTCTCCGAGTTCCATGATCCCCATCATGCCGCTGCCTCTTCTGGAGGTGACGATCACTTTCCTGCCTGCCCGGGCCAATGACTGGGCGACTTCCAGGTTCATGAAGCATCCGCCGGCAATGACGACAGTGTCTCCTAATTGGATGCTCTGCGGATCTTTGCAGTAATCATATACTGTGTGAACATTCAGAAGATCCATGCCGCTGATCTTTGCTGTGATAGGTACTGCACCTGTCGCGACGATGACCGCGTCGTATCCGCCCTGCAGTACTTTTTCCGCTGTGGCTTCTTCTTCGATCACGGTGATGCCGGGTTTCTGCATTTGTCTGACATAGTAATCAATGAGGTGATCGATATCGCCTTTCAGTTCTTTGTCGAAAGCTGCCTCATGCATGGTTCCGCCGAGCTTCCGCTTTTCATAGAGTGTAACTTCATGGCCTCTTTCCGCTGCCAGTCTGGCTGCCTCCATGCCTGCGGGACCGCCGCCGATGACGCAGATCTTTTTCTTTGTCCTGGCCGGTTCTGTTTTCCGGAAATTGGAGGTGTTGCAGAGAGGGTTGACGGAACATCTCAGACCAATCGCCGCATTGAAGCCTTCGATCGTTCCGACACAGCCCATCGTGCAGCGGATGCAGGGAACGATATCTCCCGCTCTGCCTTCTCTCAGTTTGACTGCCCATGCCGGGTCTGCCAGGGAAGGTCTTCCGATGCCGATGAAATCCGCTGTTCCTTCTTCCAGTACCTCTTCAGCAAGTTCAGGTGTGGTAAAGCCGCCGTCCAGGATGATCGGGACTTTGATTCCTGCCTCCTTCATTGCTTTCGCGATGGGAATATAGTCGCCGCGTCTGTCATACTGCGCATTGATGACACGGACATTGTTTGAATCACCGCCGACCAGATGAAGGGCAACGATACCGGTCTTTTCCAGTGCTTTTGCATGAATGATGCCTTCTTCCAGTGAGATATCCTTCGGATCGAAGGAGTCTCCGCAGATCCTGCCGATAATGGGGAATGTTTTCCCGCACTTTTTCCGGCACGCCTCAATGATCTCGACCATAAAGCGGATCCGGTTTTCCGGTGAACCGCCGTACTGATCGGTGCGGTGGTTGTACTGCGGAGAGCAGAACATGTTGATCAGGTGTCCGATCGCACCATGGATCTCGATCCCGTCAAAACCTGCCATTTTTGCGCGCCAGGCTGCCTGGGCGAAGTCGTCTATGATCTGATTGATCTCTTTGACCGTCAGGCCGCGGATCGGGAACGGTCTGATGCCGCCCTGCATTTCATACATTGTTGAAGGTCCGAGTGATTCCTTTTTGTCTGCCAGGGAAAGCTGGTGTCCGATATGGCAGAGCTGCAGGACTGCTTTGACACCCTGGTCATGTATCGCTGAAGCCAGACGTGCCATTCCTGTGATCTGACCGTTTTCATAAAGACACATGACATTGTCTTCACCGCGGGAAAGATCATTATCAGTCGCTGTGCATTCCACGATGATCATGCCCATTTCACCTTTTGCCTGGGATGAATAGAACGCCAGCGCATTGTCGGTAATATATCCGTTGGAGTCGCAGTTCAGGGAACCCATCGGTGCCATAACGATCCTGTTGTTGATTTTGATGGATCCCATTCTTGCGGGCTCAAGCAGTTTTGGAAAAGAATTCATAACGTATTCTCCTTATTATGCGTCCAAGAGGGTATATGAAAGGACATTCCCGCAGGGAAATGCAGGAATGTACCTTTTCTTGTTGTGTTTATTTCCAGCCGTAGTCTTTGCCGGGTGCCTTGTAGTCAGGGCCGAGCATTTCTTCTTTTACTGCTTTGCGGAGCTCTTCTACATCCCAAAGAGGTCCCTTGTCTCCGTTTGTGATCATTTTGCCCAAAGCAGGCTGTGAGTAAGCCTGGAATCTGCCGGAAGACTTGATGGAGAATACGGAACCGTTGATGTAATCGTCAAGGCAGAGTACTGCGCAGAACGGCGCCAGGTTGACCGGGTCACCATGGTCTGCTTCAACAACTGCCAGGATCTTGGGGTCAGGTGCGTGTCCGGCTGCTGTGATCTGTCTGATCAGCGCATTGTATTCAACAGCGTGTGCAGGTGATTCGCCCTGCGGGCAGACACAGTTGACAGTAATGCCGAACTTATCGAGTTCTTTTGCGGCAGCCCAGGTCAGACCGACCATAGCTGCTGTGGAAGCGCTGTAGCCGTCATTGTTGGCAAGGCCGAGCCATGCGTCACTGGAGACATTGATGATACGTCCGTAGCCCTGTTCCTTCATATAAGGAAGCGCATAATGCATCAGGGCGATCGCGCCGTGGTTTCTGCTGTCCATGAACAGCCGGAAATTCTTCTCGTCCATTGTTGCGATGTCGCCTGTTCCCATACCTGCAGCGTTGTTTACGATGATGTCGATCCTTCCCCAGGTATCGACTGCTGTCTTGACCATCTTTTCAGCAGTTTCCCAGTTGGAGCAGTCTCCGAAGAACGGGATTGCTTCTCCGCCTTCCGCATTGATCGTATCCGCAGCTACCTGGGCGTCACCCTTCAGTCTGCAGAACTCATTCCAGTCTTCTTCCGGCATATCTTCTTTATGATACTGCTGGGCGCTGTAGCCGTTCGGTTTACGGTTGTTGGTGATGACTTTCGCACCGAGTCTTGCAAGTCCGATTGCGATGCCTTTGCCGATACCCTGACCGGATCCGGTCACGATCGCGACTTTTCCTTCTAAGCATTTTTCCATGATTGTATTTACTCCTTTATCCTTATATATAATGTAACCGGTTCCAAATCGTTGTACTTTAACATATCTGTCATTATTAGCATGATCATGTCAAAAATGATCATTATCAAAACACAGCTGTACTATAATGAAGGTACAGTATGAAACAGCACACAATAGCAGAATTTTGCGATATCTTTTATGAAGCCCACAGGATCCCGGCGGGTATTTTCAGTGCGGACAATGTACTGATCAGGCTGTTTTCCGATTTCGGGGAAAACCGGCTCCAGATGTACCTGAATGACTGTGCCGGGATCCTTGACCGGAAGGAAGAATGTCCCGTGTTGATGTATGATGCCGGTGCGTCATGCTGGTGCTGTATTCCGGAAGAGGGAATGAAGATTCTGCTCGGACCGGTACAGACGGGCCGCAACCCGTCTTTCCGTTATGAAGGGATCCGGGAATATACGCCTGAACGGTTCAGGGACATATCCCTGTGCCTGATCCGCCTTCTGCAGGGCAAAGATGCTGTACTGAAGGATGATACCGGTACTTTTGCTGAAAGAAGACAGGCGGAACACATGTTTGAGGCTCGTGAAGAGACGATCAACCTGAACAGTTATGACGAGATATTTGAGTGTGTCAGAACCGGGGACCTGGGTGAGCTGGAATCGCTGCTGGAGACAGGAAGCTACACAGAATATCTGAACCGTGTCATCAGAGAATGGGATGAGGCATATACTGTTTATCATTTTAATCTTGCTAAAACATATCATGCGGCTTTGGGGGCCGGTGTTCCGATCACCGAGCTTGCCCAGCTGGTGGAACTGTATCTGAGAGACCTGAAACAGGATACTTCGATCGCAGCAGTCAGATCCGGCATGCGGCGTATGCTGTATGACTTTACCAGATATGTCAACCAGTACAGCGACACAAGATATTCTCCTATGGTCAATATGGCGTTGATGTATATCAAAGAACATATCTATGAAACGATCGAAGTGAAAGATATTGCTGCTATCTGTTCAGCCGGTGTCTCCACGCTCCAGCACCGTTTCAGACAGGAAACAGGTCTGTCCCTTACAGAAAGCATCCGGAAACGGAAAGCCGAGAAAGCCTGTTACTATCTGCGCTATACCGCCATTCCGTGCGGTGACATCGCTTACCGGATGGATTACTGTTCACAAAGTTATTTCATCCGTCAGTTCAAGCTGGCAATGGGTATGACACCTGCCGAATATCGCAGCCGGGAGGGAAGAATATAAAAACAGACAGGACCGCTCATTTGCCCGTCTGTCCTGTACAGCGGCTGCTGTATAATAACGATATACGATTCCGAGGTTCAGTATATGAAGAAAAAAACAATTATCGTCGGTACGCTTGCCGGTATCCTGCTGTCCGGCTGTAAAAGTGAATACATTGTCGGGAAAGACATCAAAGCCGATGATCTGACGGAGTTTTACTATACCTATTCCAACATTAACTTCAATGCCTTCTACCAGCGCTATCACTTCTTCGTGGAAAACGGGAAACATATGTTTTTCCATGAAACAAGGGAACGTGAAAATGACTACGGCCCGACGACAGAAAAAGACACAACTTTGACCGGGACATTTGAGTTAACGGATGAGGAATGGAATGCCTTCTTCGATTTTCTGAAAGACGGGACTGTGATCAAGCGGAAATCAGATACAGGCAGCGGTGATTCCGGGCCGTGGATGTATCTGTACTGGAAGAATGACAAGTCAGAGATGCAGGAGTTTGAATTCGCTTCCTATGGAATACAGCAGTCATTCAAATCATTCTGCGAGGATCTGGCACAACGTGACTATGTTCCTTCGGTGAATATCGATGCGGAAGGCTGGTATGTTTATCCCGCCGTCACTGCTTCCAAAGAATGGGACAGTTACTCGGAAGAAGAAAAACTCAGAGCCTGCCGGATCAAACAGGATGTACTGGGCACACTTTCAGACGACGCTCTGGTCAGAGCTGTAGCGGAATATCCGTTGCTGGAGGAACTGTATGAATACGACGATCCGGAATATGTCATGGAATTCTTCCCGGATGACTGCAGCGCATATTATGAGATCCTGAAACGTGATGATCCGGCGCATATCCTGCTGGAAGGGATCGGAAAACTGCCTTCTTATGGTGAACGGGACGGATTCATCCGGGATTCCCTTGGTCTGATCATCCTGTTTGATGAAAGACTGGACAAAGGCTTTACCAGGGAGGAACTAACCGGAATTGCCGATATGACATCTTCCGGAATGATCGCTGATACGGAAGACGCGTATGATCTTGAATATGATTTCATCCGTGAAGTCACCTTCAAGGACAAAACAAAAGCCGCCGCGGTATGGTTCGCAGACGGCAGACCGTAAATTACATCAGATACTGCTTTTCAAAGAGAGTCCGGACATCCGGACTCTCTTCATGTTTTATGATATTTTTCTGATCAGTCTGATCTTTTCCAGCAGTTCCAGATAGCGAAGCACTTCTTCCCTGACATCCTTGCGGTATTCCAGGGAGACTTCTTTGATGATCTCACCGGCTGTCCTTCTGCCATCGATATAGTTCTGGACAATGTTGTCAAAGCCGTGTCCCATATCTTTCTTTCCTGCTTCATACGCATTCAGGGCTTCCCCGTATCCAAGCGCATAGTAATCGCTGAGCCTGTGATACGGACCCACAGCTGTACGCTGCCAGATGTCTGTCAGTTCACGGTCGGCAGAATAGCTGTCTGATACTCCGTACTGATCTTTCCAGGACGCGAACATCTTACGGATATGATCCAGTTCACCCGATACATCATATCCTGGCACCAGTTTTCCGGCAGAGCAGGCAGTATCCAGATAATACTGTTCATATTTGCACAAGAGGGAACCGAACATATCCTGATCGATCTCTTTTCTGAGATATTCTCCTGCCAGTGCTGTCTTAGTCTCGACAATACTGTTATCCAGTTCTTCGTACAGGTACGGAATATCCGCTTCCGTCAGATTTGCCAGAGCGTAGGCGAAGTTGACCGCTGTCAGGCATGAGAATTTCAGGACCTGGGGATCGATGACGTCCAGTGTGTCAGTCGCTGTATGGTAATTCAGGTCAGGCCACTGTCCCAGCATACAGCAGGGAACGCCGATCGTCGGATCACAGTAAACGACATGGTCAGATCCTCCGGTATACGGTGAAGTGCAGTGATTCGTCAGAGAGATGCTGCCGCCGGTGAGTGAATATGCTTCTTTGCCTGCTTCAGCCATGCTGTAAACAGACAGTTCATTGATCAGGGAAGGAGTAGACAGAGGTGTCCTTGTCAGGGTGATCGGTCCATAGCGTCTGGTCTGCTTTCCGCCTACCATATCAAGGTTCATCGCGCCGATCATATTTCCGTAGTCATTATGATCGGACAGGTATGCAAATGTTCCGGTAAACTCCGGGATCAGGACGCATTTGATCGTATGCTGAGGAGGAGCGAGCCTGCTTTCACGGACAAGCGTATTGATCACGTTCATCGCTTCCAGAGTTGCAGATACGCCTGACGCGTTATCGTTGCAGGAACTTCTCGGATGGCACAGATGCGCGCACAGGATCACCGTCTTATCATCTTTTCCCGGGATCGTGATCTCAACATCTTCAATATGACCGTTATAGAGTGATGAATCGATAAAAGGTCTTACCTTCAGATATGCTTTTTCTTCATTCCACTTTTTCCTGCACATTTCGGCGAGGATATCGCCGTTTTTCGGTGAAAGAACAAAGCCTCTCTTTTCAGGTTCATCCTCAAGATGTGAATGCCAGAAGGATGTATAGGTCAGTGATTCATACAGATCGGATCTCTTCCGGTTCGGTGTTTCCATGATGTAGTCCGTCACCAGACCCAGAGCGCCTCTTTTGAATGCCCAGTCAAATGAATTGATGTGCTGACGGACAAAGACCCATTTTCCTTCCAGATCAAGGTCACCGTATTCTGCTTCATCACTGCCTTTGTCCAGCAGGACTAGGTCAACGGGATCGTTCCGTCTGTCGATCGGATAGCTTTTCTGGATCACCGAGATGTTCTCAGCCGAGAAATCGCAAAGGCGCCATTCCGGATCCACAAGGTCCAGTGTGGCTTCTTTGATCGTCCATTCTTTGAACATCCTGCCCTGCAGATACCATACATCCGGATCCGCGTCATAGCTGAGTATCTCAGCCTGCAGTCCGTATTTATCACAGATGGCTTTGACATGTTCCGCAGCCTCCCGGAACATCGTCGATGCCTGGATCCTGTGGTAATTCGATACCTCTTTCACGACATTCAGCAGTCGTTTCTCCGAAACTGCATCCTTGAAGATCTTACTGTCATGCATAATGATTTCTCCTTTGTAATACGTTAGTCCTATTTTATCAGTGCAGCAGATAAGATACATTCGCAGTGCATATGTTTTTCAGAAAAATATGGGCCGTATGAAAAATATGGCAGTAAAAAAGGAGAATGTTTCATTCTCCTGCATTAAGTGGAGCTGACGAGACTCGAACTCGCTACCTCATCGCTGCCAGCGATGCGCTCTCCCAGGTGAGCTACAACCCCATGGTAATAGTATTCTAGCATAGTAATCGCCTCGTTGAAACTTTTTATGAAACATAAATCAAATTGTAGACACGTATGAAAAAAAGTAGTGTATAATGAAAATAAGCAAGTACCCTGTTTTACAGGAAATGCTGAAATTGTATGTTTGCGCCGATTTCATTCTTCCGCTGATCAGAAACCGGCCGACATAAGGAGGGAGACTGCAAAGTCTCTTTTCTATTTTTGACGGCTTCTTTCTTCTGATTTATCATAATTCCTGTAAGGACGCCGGCACTGCCCGTCCGGATCCCGTGCCGATCCAGACAGTTTATAAGTTGAGTGTATTATGAGTGACAATGATCATCTGCCCGCAGAAGTACTTCTGTATGAATCTGAATTTGTTGACGGGAAATCTGTCATGGTATACGAGCATAATGAAGGATGGCATTCCGCAGCGTATACCGAAGAAGGCAGACATTTTGATCTTGTCTTCAATTATACGAAACGGTTCAATCTGATCTTCGAGCACCTGGATGAAAACGCGGAGATCCTGATGATCGGAGGCGGTGCTTATTCGTATCCGAAATATGTGATCTCACATTATCCGCAGGCAAGTATTTCTGTCGTTGAGATCGATCCGACTGCCGTGGATTCCGCGATGAGTTTCTTCTATCTGGATGAACTGATTGAACAGTATCATCCGGACGAGGATCATCGTCTGGAATTTATTACGGATGACGGACGGCATTATATGGAACACAATACACATGCATATGACGCTGTCATATTTGACGCCTACGACGGTTTTTATCCGGTCTTTGAATTACTGACACTGGAAGCCATGAAGCTCATGCATGCAGGTATAAAGGAGACCGGGATCTTTGCGGCCAACCTTCCCGGTTTCGTGGATCTTCAGAAATCAGACTTCCTGCTGAATGTTCTTTATACCGCAAAGCAGGTATTCAGACATGTTCTGCTTGTTCCGGCCCCGACGGAAGGGAATGATGTGACCTGTAATTATGTCATGTTCGCTTCTGACTGCTATGACCGTATTACGGACATGATCGATTACAATACAGCATTCTCGCATGTATTGTATGATATTGATACAGAGGATCTCTGGAATGATTATGTCTATTGATCAAGGAAGGGAAACACAATGAAACGTCTGGCTGCTGTCCTCATTCCTGCGGCAGTGATCGTCATTCTGCTGTTCTCTCATATATTCCGTCAGGATACATTGATCCTGCGGGAAAGCTCTGATGACGGCATGCACAGTGTACGGATCTTCATGACCGGGGATCCGGAATTCCCGTTCGGAAGTACATACTGCAGGGCGGTATTGTATACCGGACGGTCCAAAACAGATGAAACTGACATCGTTCTGCGCAACGACGGCAAAACAGCAGACGAACAGAACTTCCGGATCACCTGGATGCAGGACTGTGTCCTGATCATCGCATCTGCCGAAGAAATGGAAGATTCGCAATATACCTTATATTATTGATTACAGGAGTGTCCTATGAAGAAATTGATCCTTTCTGCCGCAGCGTCTCTGGTCCTGACCCTGACCGGTCTGTTTGTTAATTATATGTACTATCAGAACAACAAAAGCCTGCTGTTGGCTTACCGTGCGTTCGGCGGGGAGATCACAAGGGAAAGCGGCTTCGGTCTGACCGTCGTACATATATATGCCATGACTCCGGACAGCAGGGATTCAATAAGCTGCAGGTTTGATCCGTTTAGTTTTATTCTGACATTCCTGCTTCTGACACTGGTCATATGGCTTGTCTGGACAGTCATCGCAATGATCAGGAAGCCAAGATCCACTGTTTGACAATGAAAAAAGGAACCGAGATTCCCGACCCGGATACATATTTCCGGGTTTTTTCAGTTCCTTTATTTGTTTTCGTTTTCCGGAAGGTAGAAGATCTGTTCTCCTTCTCTTGAAAGCATATAGTTGCCTCTGGCATAGCTCTGCACATAATCGGGATCTGTCAGCTTCTCACGTTCCTGAAGAAGGTATGCACTTTCATCCTGGACTTCCTGATATTTCTGCTGAACTTCAGCCAGCTGTTTCTTCAGTTCCACTGTCGTATAGATCTCTTTGGCAACTTCAACAAGCAGAAAGACCGATGCCGCAATGATCAGATAACAGATCAGGCGAAGAAACGGCGTCATCTTTCTTTTCTGCTTTTTCTTCTTTTTTACAGTCTTTTTCTGTTCAGACATTTCATTCCTCTTTTCATAATTCTATATACCATTTTTTATGTCTGTCTTCAACAGCGTATCGCTGTCGGTTCTTTAATCTTTAGAAATGAAAGTTCCCTGAAGTCCGTTATCTTACTGCTGCGTGTCTGCTGAAAGAGGTTCTTCTTTGAGCCGTGATTCTTCAACGACTTCATAGAGGTCTGCCGCATCCTTTTTCCGCTTCACATCTTCGGTGGAAAGGACCCTGATCTTCAGCATTCTGTTTCCGAATGTGATCGTCACGATATCTCCGGCTTTGACATCCGTAGACGGTTTTGCGACACGCCCGTTGACTTCGACACGGTCATTCAGCGCAAGTTCTTTGGAAACCGTGCGCCGTTTCAGGATTCTGGATACTTTCAGGTATTTATCGATCCGCATTGCGAAGCGCCTCCTTTGCTTTCGTGATCATCAGAGAGCACATCTCAAGACTGTCCTTTCCGATCGGAACAGTCGCAATGATGCTCTGATTTTTATAACTCAGTGAAATATCTTTTGAGAGATCAGAGAAGATCTCAAACAGCTTCACACCGTCGATCTTCTGGGAGAAGGGGACAGAGAATGTGATCTCCGCATTGCCGCGGATCTCTCTGTAAGCTGCTACATCCGGGCTGCTGACCAGGATATCCAGTTTCCTCTTTTCAAACAGCGACTTTACTTCTTCCGGAAGCCTGCCGTACTGATCGACCACCTGATCCTTCAGATCATCCAGATCATCAAGATGGTAGATACTGTCGATATTCTGATACATACCGAGCTTGTCATAATCATCCGGAGCGAATTTCTTCGGAATATAACTGCTGCGGGAAACGTTTGTATGTACGATCTGCTGTTCCGGCTCTCTGACGATCCCTTTTTTCCGTTCGATCGCGCTGTTCAGCATTTCAATATACATATCGATACCGACGGTATCAATGAATCCGGACTGTTCCGGTCCGAGCAGGTCTCCCGCTCCGCGGATCGTCAGGTCTCTCATGGCGATGCGGTATCCGCTTCCGAGCTTCGCGAATTCTTTGACTGCCTGCAGTCTCTTTCCGGCAACTTCACTGAGCTGTCTGCGGGGCGGGACAAGCAGGTAGGCATATGCGACACGGTCGCTTCTTCCGACACGGCCTTTGATCTGATAGATCTGTGCCAGTCCGAAGTTATGCGCGTTGTCGATCAGGATCGTATTGGCGTTGGGAATATCAATGCCGTTTTCAATGATCGTTGTACACACAAGAACATTCAGTTCATGATGAATAAACTGCATCATGACATCTTCGATGGATTCTCTGTCCATTTTTCCGTGGATAATGCCGATCCTTGCGTCGGGTATGGACATCTGCAGCGATCTTGCGACACCGTAGATCTCCGCAATACTGTTATACAGATAGAACACCTGACCGTTTCTTGCCAGTTCTTTTTCGATCGCGTCGATCACAAGTCCCTTGTTTTTCTCCACCACGTATGTCTGTACGTTATACCGGTTGCCCGGCGGAGTCTCAAGCTGTGAAAGCTGACGGATGCCGATCAGCGACATCTGCAGTGTTCTTGGGATCGGCGTTGCGCTCAGGGTCAGGACATCGATATTGTTTTTCAGTTCCTTGATCCGTTCCTTATGTTCAACACCAAACCGCTGTTCTTCATCAACGACCAGCAGTCCGAGATCTTTGAACACAACATCCTTGCTGAGGATCCTGTGTGTTCCGATCAGGATATCGATGGTTCCGTCCTGCAGTTCTTTCAATGTTTCCTTCACTTTTGAAGGGACAACAAATCTGTCCAGTACTCTGATCGTAAAGGGGAAGCCTTCAAAACGATGGGAGAATGTTCGGAAGTGCTGTTCCGCCAGAATGGTCGTCGGGCACAGAACAGCTACCTGCTTGTTTTCCGCAGCTGCCTTGAACGCTGCCCTGACTGCGATCTCGGTCTTTCCGAAACCGACATCTCCGCATACAAGTCTGTCCATCGGTTTATCGCTTTCCATATCACGCTTGACATCCTCAACAGCCTTCTGCTGGTCGGGTGTCAGTTCATATTCAAATGCATCTTCAAATTCCTTCTGGATCGGACTGTCCGGCTGAAACGCATATCCGATATGTTCTTCGCGGACTGCGTACAGGTTGACGAGGCGTTCGGCAATATCATTGACATTTTCTTCCAGACGCTTCTTTGTCTTATCCCATTCCGTACTTCCGAGTTTATTCAGTTTCGGGACAACACCTTCCCTGGAAACAAATTTACGTACCAGGCGGAACTGTTCCAGAGGAACGAGCAGTTCGGCATTCCCGCGGTAAACGATCCGCAGGAAATCACGCATGACACCTCTGACTTCCCTGGTTTCTATGCCTATATACTGACCAACTCCATGCTGGGCATGGACGACATAGTCTCCCGCTTCCAGCTCATCATACCCGTGGATGACTTCCGCGCTGCTGAATTTCTTCTCATATCTTCCGGTATGTCTGTGGATTTCAAATAACTCTGCAGAAGTCACAACGGTCAGTCCGGACACAGCATATGTAAATCCTTCCGGTAAAGGACATACCGCAATCTGAAAGCCTTCCATGACCGGTTCATCATCTATGATCAACCGGTAGGGGATCTTTTCATTGACGCAGGCTTCCACGACTCTGCCTGTTTCTTTTTCATCCAGGCAGAATAATACTTTGGGATAAGCTCTTAATATCTGCAGCTTGATCTCAAGAGAATCATTCGGAAGATGCAGTTCATTGATATTTGCTATATTGTCCGCAAACGGATTTTCCTTTACAGAAGGACATCCTTTAGCGGCACGGGAAAGTTCATGCCACACAGAATATTTCCCGGGTAATTTTTTCTCCTGGACCTGTTCCTGGATATAGGAAACACTGTCTTCGATCAGGCGCTTTGTCTTCTCATGGATCTCATCAGGATCAGACCAGATCACGACCGGATGATCCATATAGTCCCAGATACCGGAGGGACTGCTCAGAAACGCCGTATAGGGATACAGCCTGGTTTCACGGACTCCTGAACTGATCAGATTCAGATCCGATTCTACATTGCTTGACAGGATCGGATCATTCTTTTCTTCCAGCAGACTCCTGCAGGCGGTTACGATCTCCTCGGTATCCTTATCTGAAAACAGCACTTCATTCGCCGGTACGATATGCACCTCATCTGTACTGCGGATCGTTTTCTGTGTCAGAACATCAAAGAAACGGATCGATTCGATCACATCATCGAAAAACTCCACACGGATCGGCTGTTCATAGTTGATCGAATAGATATCGACGATACCGCCTCTCGCCGCGAAGCTCAGCGGCTGATCGATATGTGACGTCCGATAGTAGCCTCCTGCCTGGAGACGGCGCAGCAGATCATCCATATCCATCGTTTCATCTGTTTTCAGATCGATACAGCTGTTTCTGAAATGTTCCGGTGAAGGAAGGTGACGCAGCAGACCGGAAGGACATGAGATCACGACCTGTGCCGGATTTTTCAGCAGGGATGCCAGTGTTTCCACCTTGTTGGCGGTCATCTCTGGAGAAGCAGCGATCGCTTCTACACGAAGGGATTCGTCCGCGCCGAAAAGAGCGCACTCATCTTCAGATAAAAGAGACGATACTCTTTC
This sequence comes from Solobacterium sp., assembly GCA_017432325.1. Taxonomy (GTDB): domain Bacteria; phylum Bacillota_I; class Bacilli_A; order Erysipelotrichales; family Erysipelotrichaceae; genus Bulleidia. The sequence continues at coordinate 29,126 of JAFRJJ010000077.1, forward strand.
ATAAAGACGCTGCGCACTGTACAGGTTATTTTTGACTACAAGAACCGGCCTTGGATCTTTTCTGTAAGAAGCACTGATGACCAATGCTTCTTCGATCAGGGAAGACATGGGAAGTTCACCCCTGTTTCCGTCCAGTATCCTGACAGCCTCATTCTGATCAAATTCAGATAATAATCTGTTTAATAAGTTCACTCTTCCTCTTTTTTCTTTTCTTTCCTGTTATATCTGTTCATAACAGTTTCCATAGGCAGATATGCCCATGCATATGCTGCTTCAGCAGCAGCCTCCAATGTTTCTCTGAACAGCTGCTGGTCCGCTTTGGCTACCGGTGAAAGAACATAGTCAGGAACATTTCCGCTTCTGTCATGTCCCACTCCGATCCTGATCCGGGATATCTGCTCCGTATGCATCGTCTGCTGAATGGATTTCATTCCTTTCTGTCCGCCCGAGCTTCCGTTTTTACGGATCCTCAGAGACCCGACAGGCAGGTCCATATCATCATGCAGGATCAGAACATCCTCCGGTTCGATGTGATAGAAATTCACTGCCTGTATGACAGCACTTCCTGACATATTCATATATGTCAGCGGCTTCATCAGAAGGACTGGCTGTCCTTCGATCCTGACGATGGCAGTCAGTGCATTCCATTTTTCTGTCTGAATACTGACACCGCATTTTTCAGCCAGCAGATCCATTGCCATAAATCCGCTGTTATGACGGGTATTCGCATATTCCTTCCCGGGGTTTCCCAATCCGGCGATCAGTTTCATTTGCTGTCCTCTTTTTCCGTTTCTGCTTCCTCTTCAGCTGATTCTTCTTCATCTGATTCTTCATCAAATTCATCTTCTGCTTCTTCAGCTTCTTCAGGAAGTTCAATACCCAGCTCTTTCAGCCATCTGGAACCAAGACCGCCTTTCGAAAAGCTCTTCAGATAAGGGATCTGCTCTTCATACAGTTCCATATCATTCTGCTGAAGGGCAATGCCTGCCATGAATGATGAAGCGATATTCTTATAGATACCGATCAGCTGTTTATTGTATCTGTATTCACCGTATTCACCCTCATCCAGCTTGACATACATTTCTCTGCCAAGATCATCTTCATTCAGATAGTACTTCTTTGCGGCCATACCCAGGCCATAAACCAGATAGCTTTTTAATGTTTCATGGTACGGTTCGAGTTTTTCATAGAACTTCTTCATCAGTTCAGGCTCTTCCGCATAGAACAGACGGTTCGGGATCGCAAGAAGCAGATAGAAGAATGAATCTTCGTAGTTTATGACCGTATTTTTCTTTCCGTCACTGATCAGCGGATCGATATCCAGTTCGTCCAGAACTTCCAGGAAGAGATCATTTTCATTATGATAGATCGAAGCCCAGAGTTTGATGACCTTGTATTTTGCGGTAAATGCCGGATCTGTTTCTTCGGCGATCATTTCATTCAGCTCCTGAAAGATCAGATCTTTATCAGGCATATCCTGCAGGACAGCGTTCAGTTTTTTGCTTTTGACTGTTTTCTTTCCCATGCCGATGTTGCTGTAGATCATATAAAAGATCATAAAGATGATCATGATAGTAGTCAGTCTCATAAATAGTTCCTCCCTATGCTAAACAAGTATACCACAGGCGTGCGGTTTCAATTCATTACCTGAATGAAAAGCCTGTTGACAATTTAATGAATACTGTTTTTTTTTCCATACAATATACAGAATCCCATCAGACCGGTACCGGATATGTTCCTCTGAAAAACAAACATATCAGTAAAAGCGTTGTAAATGACCCGGAAATGGCAGAAATATGCATTTTTTCGTATCAATACAGCATTTCTTTTTTCAATAATTCGTTGACTTTTATATGCCGCTTTTGTATTATATATTAGCATTTGTTCTTATGTAAAAAACGGAGGTGGCATGAATGAAAAGAACATACCAGCCGAGCAAGAGAAAAACTAAGTCCACTCACGGTTTCAGAGCCAGAATGGCAACCGTCGGCGGCCGCAAAGTTTTAGCTAGACGCAGAGCCAAGGGCAGAAAGGTATTATCTGCTTAAAGAGAACCGCCGATTGGTGGTTTTTTTTACCGGTATTGATGATAACTGATATGAAAAAGAAAAACAGAGTCAGAAAATCACAGGAGTTCCAGAAGCTGATCCACAGTGCTTCAAAAAAAGCCAATGCCAGCTTTGTACTTTATTATGCTCCGAAATCCGAAGAAGAAGCCCGTATCGGTGTTTCATTGTCACGCAAAATGGGAAAAGCTGTGGAAAGGAATCTCTACAAACGTCAGATCCGTATGATGTGCCAGGAGATCATAGACTTCGAGACTTATCCCTATGACTGCATTGTGATAGCAAGATTCGGATATAAAGAGCGCAGTTATGCGATTAATAAAAATAACTTGGAAAAACTGATGTTAAACGCTATAATACAGTAGCGTTTTTATATTATAAAGGAGATTCTATGAAGCTCAAGAACTCAACGAAAAGATTACTGATGCTGAGTATGCTGCTGATATTCACCATCAGTGCTAGCGGATGCCGTATTCCAATGGATGAAAACGGACAGATCCTGCAGATCACTACAGATACTACATTCAAAGAAATTATGAGCACAGAGAGCTGGTTCAGCGCGATCTTCGTATGGCCTCTCTCCCAGCTGCTGAATGTCGTAGCTCCGAAAATCGGCGTAGGCATGGGTATTGCGCTGGTTACGATCCTTGTTAACCTGGTACTGCTTGCTGTTACATTAAGATCAACGATCCAGATGCAGCAGATGCAGCTGATCCAGCCTCAGCTGGAACGTATTCAGAGAAAATATGAGGGCAGAGATGATGACGCTTCCAAGATGCGTCAGGCAAATGAAATGAACGCATTGTATAAGAAATACAATGTCAATCCGCTCTCATCGATCCTGATCACATTTATCCAGTTCCCGATCATCATCGCGATGTATCAGGCTGTGCAGCGTTCAGCAGCGGTCAAGACCGGTACATTCCTCGGTCTGTCACTTGCGCAGACACCGATGCAGGGAGTTAAAGAAGGTCAGTATCTCTACATCGTTATCTGGCTGGTAATGGGTATCATCCAGTTCATCTCAATGATGCTTCCGCAGAAGATAGCTGAAAGAAAAGCAAAGGCTGAAGCAGAAAAGCATCACCGTCGTCCTGAAAAACCTAAGAACAACAATATGATGATGAACATCTATATGATGGGCATGATCATGGTATTCGGTCTCATGTGGCCTACAGCTATGACTGTTTACTGGGCTATCAACTCATTAGTCAACATTGTTAAGACTCTGCTTGTTCAGAACATTATTGATAAGCAGAAGCAGGAAGGTGCTGCAAAATGAATAACTACACAGCAAAAACGTTAGAAGAATTACTTGCAGCTGCAGCAGAGGAAAAAGGAGTTGCTGTTGAAGACCTGACATACTTCATTACTGAAGAAAAGAAAGGTCTCCTTGGAATCGGATCTTCCGTTTCCGCTGATGTATACTGTTCTGATGATGTAAAGGAATTCCTCTTTGACTATATCGGCAATTTCTTTACAGGCATTGATCAGGATATTGAAGTAGGCATTGAAGAAAAAGACAACGGATATATCGTCAGACTGAATGCGGAAAACAATGCGGTTCTGATCGGTAAAATGGGCAAAACACTTGCAGCGCTGAACACAGTCGTCAGAGGCGCAGTCAACAATGAATTCAGAAAACGCATCGATATTCTCGTTGACGTCAATGATTACAAAGAAGACAGATATTCCAAACTGCGTTCCATCGCAAAAAGAACAGCGAAACAGGTACAGCGTACACATGTAGATGCTGATCTGGATCCGATGCCCAATGACGAAAGAAAAGTTATCCACAAGTATCTCAGCAACTGGCACAATATCAAAACAGAGAGCGAAGGAGAAGGTTCCGAACGTCATCTCTGCATCAGATATGTACCGGATGAAGAACAGATCGAAGAAGCATAAACTGATCAGGTCGTGAATACAACGTTCACGACCTTTTTGATCTGCAAAATGCCAATATCCTGCAGATAACCGGTACTTTTCCACAAAAATTTAAGCATCAGTGATTAAATATAAAAATCAGCCTGTTTTTATACGCATTTTAACGAGTTTTCAACATACTTTTCACACCTTGGGAGTTATTATTTTCCACAATTGTGGAAAATTGTTAATTATTCAAAAAATGCGATATTTATGCACTTTTTTGATGTTGATAACTTGTTGAATAATCATATTGATATTTGTTTTATCCACAATAATTTTAGTTTTCCACAGTGTGTGTATTTTTATCCACTATTTATTCACAATAAATTTTGTGGAAAAATGTGGAAAAACCTGTTTTTGCTGATATTTGTCAACATTTATTAAAATATTGGTTGTGGATAAAAAAGTTTTCCACATTTTTGATATAGATTTCTGATGATTACATGTTTAGAATAGTATTTGCACCTTAAAAATCATCAGGAGTATTGCATATTATGAGCACCCGAGATCAGTATCTGGAAGATGCCTGGAAGCAGGCTTTGAAATATTTAATAGACAACAAGCAATTGGATCAGGATATTGTTAATACTTTTTATAATGACTGTTATATTCATGAACTGAATACGGAAAAAGCAATCATTATTGCGCCGAATATCATTGCAAAACAGATCCTTGTTCCCGATCTGATCCAGACAGCTTTGATCGCTGTTCTGGAACTGGATCATCCGATCAATGTTGAAGTCATGCAGGATAAAGATCTGAAGACAAGACAGCTGATCCAGGAAGCACCGGCGCAGGTGATCGATGATGATGATTTCAGCAGTATGACGATCCAGCCTGACCGTACATTTGAAAACTTTGTAGTCGGTGACTGCAACCGTGAAAGCCAGGCAGCAGCTCTTGCATGCGCTTATAATCCAGGCAAATACTTTAATCCTTTATTTATATATGGTAATTCCGGACTCGGAAAAACGCATCTCCTGATGGCGATCGGTAATTATGTCAAGAAGGCATATCCTGATAAGAAAGTTTATTATATCGAGTCATTGAAATTTGTAGAAAAGGTCGTTAAAGCGATCCAGAATAATAAGATCGAATATTTCAAGCAGTTTATGTGTTCCATTGATCTGCTCCTGATCGATGATATCCAGTTCCTTGCAGGAAAAGAGAAATCACATGAAGTATTCTTCTCTATTTACAACGAGCTAGTAAACAACAGAAAACAGGTATGCATCGCATCTGACAGACAGCCGAAAGAGATCAAAGGACTGGAAGAACGTCTGATCAGCCGTTTTTCCAGCGGCTTATCCGTCGGTATCGATTCTCCTGAATTTGAAACATCTCTTGCGATCCTTCGTCTGAAGATCAAAAACAGCGGCAGCGATATCAATGATGTGGATGAACAGGGCCTTGCTTATATTGCAAGCAATTTCTCAGGCAATGTCAGAGACCTGGAAGGAGCCTGGAACCGTGTTCTGTTCTATGCGATCATGTTCCAGAAAGATAAATCCATTATTCATTTTGAAACTGTGGTCAATGCGTTGAGAAACCAGGCTGTTGTCTCGGATGTGACAGGTATTTCCCCGAATAAGATTATCCGATGCGTTGCGGATTATTACGGACTGACAAAACAGCAGATCACAGGCAAAACCAGGACAAAGAATATTTCCAATGCCAGACATATCTCGATCTATCTCTGCAGAAAACTTCTGGATCTTCCCTATATAAAAATAGGAGAAGAATTCGGCGGCAGGGATCACGCGACGGTCATCAGTGCATGTAAGAAAGTTGAAAAGCAGATCTCGAAAGATACCGCGTTTGCGACTGCTGTAAAAGACATTGAACGTCTTCTTACGATCTGATTATCAACAGATTTATCAACCTTTAATCAACATATTCAAAATGGTAAAATAGATGAGTGTTATGCGGAAAACAGGAGTTTTCCACAATATTAACACTGCTAATATTAATTATTTAATTAAAAAGAAATATATACAGGAGGCTGCGCCATGAATATCAGAATTTCAAAAAATAAGTTCTACGAAGCTTTACAGATCGTTTCCAGAGCAATCGCTCCCAATTCACCTGTTCCGGCTCTTTCCGGAATCAAGATCGAAGCATATACAAATGAACTGGTCATTACCGGAAGCGATGCGGATATCTCAATTAAGATGGTTCTTTCAAATGAAACAGAACCTGAACTGAATCTGTCTGTGATCGAAGAAGGATCTGTTGTCATTGACTACAGATATCTGAATGAGATCGTCAGAAAGATCGATTCCGAAGAAGTCCAGATCGAGATCATTGATGGAACACTGACAAGATTCTCAGGCGGAAAAGCAGAATTCAAGATCAACGGATTCCGCGCATCCGATTATCCTACGATCGATTTCTCTGTTCCTTCCAATCACTTTACGATCAAATGCCAGAAATTATCAGAGATCATTGAAGAAACAGCATTCGCTGTCAATTCAAAAGATACCCGTGTGATCCTGACCGGTGTCAATATGAAGTGTGACGGCAATGTACTTATCTGCACAGCAACCGATTCCTACCGTCTTGCAAAGAAAACGATCAATACGGAATGTGAACCGTTCGGTATTACAGTAGTAGCGAAAACACTGAATATGGCACGCAGCATCTTCGGTTCATCAGATTCCGATGTTGAGATCAGCCAGAATGATAAGAAGATCGTATTCTCCGAAGGCGGGATCATTATGCAGAGCAGACTGCTTGACGGTACATTCCCTGAAACAGAAAGACTGATTCCTACCGAATTCAGCAGGGAGCTTGTCATCAACCGCAGATCACTGATCAGTGCTCTCGACAGATCTTCATTTATCAAGACAGACAATATGTCGATCATCAGATGCCAGATCAACGGAAATGAAGTTCTTCTGACGAACAAGTCACAGGAGATCGGTGAAGCTCATGAAGAACTGGTTGCGGAAAGCTACACAGGCGAACCTCTTGATATCAGCTTCTCCGGTACTTATGTTGAAGACGCTGCGAAAGCTCTGAGTTCTGAAAATATCTGCATTAAATTTACCGGTGAAATGAAGCCGTTCATACTGGTAAATGATGGTGAAGATACTTCACTTCTGCAGCTTGTTCTCCCTGTCAGAACATACAATTGATCATCCTGAAAACAATCTGCTCAAACAGGTTGTTTTTTTTGCGCTGTAACGCAGTTTTAAAGGCATTATAAGCGGATTTTAGGGCTGTTTTATGATATAATATCTTAAGCCTGTAAAGGCGCTTAGAGAGGGCTGAAAATGGCAGAAGCAAAATCACCGTATATTACCCTGACACAGTTTCTGAAACTGAACGGATTCGCTTCTACAGGCGGTCAGGCAAAGTATCTTGTGAAAGAACTTGATATTACCGTAAATGGTGTTAAAGAAGACAGACGCGGAAAGAAACTATACCCCGGCGACATTGTCATTGTGAATGGAAGAAAGTTTGTTATCGAATGATTATTAAAAATCTCAGACTTCATAATTTCAGAAATTATGAAAAAACAGAGATCGTACTGGATCCCGGAATGAATCTGATCACCGGTGACAATGCACAGGGAAAGACAAATCTTCTTGAGAGTATGGTTTGTTTGTCTTTAACGAGATCGCATCGTCTTAATTCTGATCAGAGTCTGATCAGGAACGGTACAGATTATGCGGAAATTGGTTGTATTTTTGAGGATGGCACTGATAAAAGGATCGATATTCTGATTCATCCGGAAGGAAAAACACTTCTGGTTAGAAAGCAGCCTGTCAAAAGAAACAGTGAATTTATCGGTCTTCTGAACGTCATCCTTTTTTCTCCGGATGATATGGGAATATTTTCCGACGCACCCAAAGAACGCAGAAAGATCCTGAACCAGGAGATCACAAAAGTTTCCCCTCAATACCTTACGGCACTGTCAAAATACAATGCTCTCCTGAAAGACAGAAATATCCTTCTGAAACAGGAAGAACCGGACATTCGTTATCTGGATGTACTAGATGAACAGATGATCGAAGCATCCCGGGTCATTATTGATGAACGGAGAAAATTCGTATCTGAGATCAACCTGCATATGCCGGATATATTCCGGAGACTGTCAGGAACCGATCTGAAAGGAACGATCCGGTACCATTCTGTAATTGATGATGAAAGCAGCGATATCGAAGACGGATTGAGAATGCTGTACATGAATTTAAGACTTCGTGATCTTGAATATCATGTGACAGGAAACGGCATTCACAGAGAAGATATCGAATTTGATCTCAATGATCAGAATGTTATCTATACGGCCAGTCAGGGCCAGAAAAGAATGATATTGCTGGCTTTTAAATTGTCCCTGATGAAATTTGCGGAAAGCAAGTCCGGAAAGATCCCTGTTCTGCTGCTGGATGATGTGCTGTCAGAACTCGACATGACACGTCAGAAACGGCTGATCCGGGAGATCTACGGAAAATGTCAGAGCATTATCACTTCAACGGATTATCCTGAATTTCTGAAAGACTATCAGATCAGGGAATTCAGGATCACAAACGGAACTGTTACAGAATACAACGGAGGTAAATGATGAGCGAAGAAAAAGAAACATTCGAAAATGAAGCTGTAATCGGAGAAGAAATGGATATCAAAGTAACTCACGAATACAGTGATGATGATATTCAGGTTCTGGATGGTTTGGAAGCTGTCAGAAAACGTCCGGGTATGTATATTGCTTCAACATCTGAAAAAGGTCTTCATCACCTTGTCTGGGAAATCGTAGACAACGGTATTGATGAAGCGATGGCAGGCTATGCAACAACGATCAAGGTTACTGTTGATAAGGATAATGTCGTAACTGTTGAAGATGACGGAAGAGGCATGCCGACAGGTGTCAATGCCAAGACCGGCAAATCAACGATCGAAACGATCTTTACGGTACTGCACGCAGGCGGAAAATTCGGCGGCGGAGCTTATAAAGTATCAGGCGGTCTCCATGGTGTAGGTGCATCCGTAGTAAATGCATTGTCAGAATGGCTGGAAGTACGGGTATTCCATGATGGAAGCGAATATTATGTACGCTTTGAAAACGGCGGTCACGCGGTCAAGCCTCTGGAAATGGTAGGAAGCTGTGATCCTGATAAACATGGTTCAACGATCTCATTCAAAGCTGATCCGACGATCTTTACAGAAACGACAGTTTACAACCATGATACGTTAAGAGACAGGCTGAGACAGCTTGCTTTCCTGAACAAAGGGATCCGTCTCGTCTTCTGTGACGAAAGAGTAGAAGATGAACATAAACGTGAATATGTTTATATGTTTGAAGGCGGACTGAAAGAATATGTCGCATATCTGAATAAAAACAGATCCGTTGTTCATCCCGATATCATTTACTGTGAAGGATATGAACAGAACATCCAGGTTGAAGTAGCTGTTCAGTATAATGACGGATATAATCCCAGTGTTTATACCTTCTGCAATAATATCAATACTGCTGAAGGCGGAACACATGAAGAAGGATTCCGTCTGGCATTGAACAGGATCATCAATAAATATGCCCGTGAGAATAACTTCCTGAAGGATAAAGATGATAATCTGACCAGTGATGACTGCAAAGAAGGCATTACTGCCGTGATCAGCGTCAAACATCCTGATCCTCAGTATGAAGGACAGACAAAGACCAAACTCGGCAATTCAGAAGTCAGAAAGATCGTTTCGGATATTTTCGGCTCGCAGCTTGAACGTTTCCTGATGGAAAATCCTGATGAAGCAAAGTCGATCATGGAAAAAGCGACTCTGGCTTCCCAGGCAAGAATGGCTGCGAAAAAGGCAAGAGAATTAACCAGAAGAAAGAGTGCTCTAGAGATCAGTTCACTTCCCGGAAAACTGGCTGACTGTTCATCCAAAGATGCTTCGATCTGTGAGATCTATATCGTCGAGGGTGACTCCGCAGGCGGCTCTGCAAAGCAGGGAAGAGATTCACATTATCAGGCGATCCTTCCGTTAAGAGGAAAGATCCTGAACGTTGAAAAAGCACGTCAGCACAGGGCGTTTGAAAATTCAGAGATCCGTTCCATGATCACAGCATTCGGTTGCGGTGTCATGGATGAAGTCGATACATCCAAGCTTCGTTATCACAAGATCGTTATTATGACCGATGCCGATGTCGATGGTGCTCATATCAGAACACTTCTTCTGACATTCTTCTACCGTTATCTGCGTCCGATCCTTGATGAAGGCTATGTATATATTGCCCAGCCGCCTCTTTATAAAGTCACAAAGGGAAATACTGTCAGATATGCTTATACCGACAGACAGCTGGAAGATGTAAAACGAGAGCTTGGCGACCGTCTGAGTATCCAGAGATACAAAGGTCTGGGTGAAATGGACCCGTCCCAGCTTTGGGAAACGACCATGGATCCGAAGAACCGTACATTGATCAGGGTCAATGTCGGTGATGCGGAAGCAGCAGACCAGGCATTCAGCATGCTGATGGGTGAAGAAGTAGAACCCCGCAAGAATTTCATTATTGAAAATGCGAACTTCGTAGAAAATCTTGATGTGTAATAACGGGAGGAAAATATGGCTAAAGAAGATGAATTCATGGAATTTGATGAAGAAAATTTTGATCCCGGTAATATTACAGAAACAGAACTGACCAAGGAGATCAAAAGAGACTTTCTTGATTATTCCATGTCGGTTATTGTTGCGAGAGCGCTTCCTGATGTCAGAGACGGTCTGAAGCCTGTTCAGAGAAGAATTCTCTATGCAATGAATGAAATGAATAACGGTCCGGATAAACCGTACCGTAAATGTGCCCGTATTGTTGGTGATACCATGGGTAAATATCATCCTCACGGAGATGTTTCCATTTATGGTTCCCTGGTATATCTTGCGCAGCCCTGGAATATGAGAGCTGTTCTTGTAGACGGTCATGGAAACTTCGGTTCCATGGACGGAGACGGTGCTGCCGCGATGCGTTACACCGAAGCACGTATGGCAAAGATCTCAGTGGAAATGCTGAGAGATCTTGATAAGAATACCGTTGATATGATCGATAACTATGACGGTGAAGAAAAAGAACCTTCAGTTCTTCCTTCCCGTTTCCCGAACCTGATCGTCAATGGTTCCAACGGTATTGCTGTAGGTATGGCAACAAACGTCGCGCCGCATAACCTTGGTGAAACGATTGACGGTGTCATTGCCATTATGGAAAATCCTGATATGACAAGTACGGATCTGATGGAATATATCAAGGGTCCTGATTTCCCTACAGGCGCATTCATTATCGGCAGATCCGGTATCCGTCAGGCATTTGAGACCGGACGCGGATCCATTGTCATGCGCGGCAAGACAAAGATCGAAGATATGCCCAACGGAAAATCACGTATCGTGATCTATGAGATCCCTTATATGGTCAATAAAGCATCCATGTTTGAAAGGATCGCCGGTCTTGCCCGTGATAAGGTGATCGAAGGTATTACGGATATGCGTGATGAATCCAATATGAACGGTATCCGTATCGTTATGGAACTCCGCAAGGACGTACAGCCTGAAGTACTGCTGAACCAGCTGTACAGACTGACTCCGCTGCAGTCCAATTTCAGCGTCAACAATGTCATTCTTGTCAATAATGTTCCCAGACAGCTTGGCATGAAGGATATGATCCTGGAATACATCAAATACCAGGAAGATGTCATTGCCAGAAGAACAAGGTTTGACCTGGAAAAAGCTCAGGCAAGAGCGCATATTCTGGAAGGTTTAAGGATCGCAGTTGATAATCTGGATGAGATCATTCATACGATCAGAGCATCCAGAGATGCCAATGAAGCAATGCCGAGACTTATGGAAGGATTCGGACTTGATGAGATCCAGGCAAAGGCAATTCTGGATATGCAGTTCAGAAGACTGACAGGTCTGGAACGTGAAAAGATCGAAAATGAATATCAGGAACTGCTGATCAAGATCGCTGATCTGCAGGATATCCTTGCACACAAGGAAAGGATCGAGCAGATCATCAAAGACGAACTCCTGGAGATCAAGGCAAAATTCGCTGATCCCAGACGCAGTGAGATCATTGATGCAACAGCTGATATGGAAGACGAGGACCTGATCCCGGTAGAAAACATCATCATCACTCTATCCAGCAACGGATATATTAAGAGAATTGCTGCAGATACATACAGGGTCCAGAACCGCGGCGGAAAAGGCATCAAGGGAATGGAACTGAATAAAGATGATGTGATCGATCAGTTTATCAACATGTCGACTCATGATCATCTGCTTGTATTCTCCAGTCTCGGACGTGTTTACAGGATCAAGGGCTATAACATTCCTGCTTACAGCCGTACTTCAAAGGGCATCCCTGTAATCAACCTTCTGAAATTCGATAAGAATGAGAGTGTCAAGGCTCTGGTTCCTTATGGAGCTGAAGACAGCGCCAAGTATCTCTTCTTTGCGACAAAGAACGGTCTGATCAAACGTACGACGATCGATGAATTTGAAAATATCAACCGGAACGGCAAGATAGCGATCGGTCTGAACGAAGATGATGAACTTGCATTTGTAAAAGGCACAAGCGGAGATGATGAAATCATTCTTGCATGTGCAAACGGCAAGGCAATCAGATTTAATGAAAAAGACGTCCGTCCCCTTGGCAGAACTGCCCGTGGTGTAAGAGGTGTCAATACAGACGGCAGCAGTGTCATCGGTATGGCTACAAACAAAGAAGGCGAATACATTCTGACAGTTACGGAGAAAGGATTCGGAAAGAAATCACTTCTTGAAGACTTCAGAATGACGAACCGCGGCGCAAAGGGCGTCAAAGCATTGAATATTACCGAAAAAACTGGAAATATCGTCTGTATGAAAGCAGTGCATGGTGATGAAGACTGCATGATCATGACAGATGACGGTATTCTGATCAGGATCTCGCTGAGCACAGTTTCCGTATACGGAAGAGGCGCACAGGGTGTAAAACTGATCAGAGTTGATGATACAAAGAAAGTATCCAATGTTGAGATCCTCGAAGCAGTCGCTCCGGATGAAACAGATACTGTAATCGAACAGGAAGAAGAACCTGCAGCTGACGACAGCAAACCTGAAGAGGCATAATCCTTATATAATAAAGGGTACGTGAAATGAAGAAGCAGTTTATGATACGGCTGAGTCCTGTATCATAAACTGCTTTTCTGATGCAATACAGAAAAAATCCCGGAAGTATTATTTCCGGGAAGATCATATTATTTGGACTTCTTCTTTTTCTTTTTATCTTTTTCTTTCTTTTCTTCTTTTTTCTTTGAAGGTTTTTCCTCTTTTGTCTTTTTCATATCTGACATGATCAGCTCAGTCAGGTACTTTTTAACGCCGGGCTGTTTTTCCAGCCATTTGATGATTTCATCTTCATTTTGAATATTGAATCGAATAGAAAAAGAACGGTATTTTTCACGATTATAAGCATTATTATATTCAAGTTTTTTTTCATAAGATGATTTCTTTTCAGACATTTTTACGATCTCCAAAGATGTTTTCTTATATTATGATATCTGCTAATTTCTGCATATTATTATATCAAATATAATAGCGATACTATCAATAATTAAAGTTAAAAAAGTATTTATCATACTTCATCTGAAAGCAGGTATCCATTTGCCGTTCTGATCAGACTTAATTCATAGATCTTTGGCTGTACAGTATTTTCAATTGAAGAAAGAATATTCAGTTTAACAACATCATCATTCTCTTCTGCAGCTATGATATATTCCGTTTCATATTCTATATAAGGAAGTGTATATAATTCTGTCAGAACACAGCACAGTTTACCATCGATCATTTTGTAAACGGAATTGAACGAATTGAAAACTGTCGGGTAATAATTGGTTTCCAGGAAATCTTTGGTAAAAACCTGTTCTGCCAGAGCCTTGATCTCTTCGATATTCTTAGGATGATTTGAGCCCAGAGAAAGAACTTCATAATAACCCGGAGACACTTCATCTCCCAGTTCCACGTTGATTCCGTACAGCCAGTTCAATACATCTGTTTTCTGTGCCAGAAGAGAATCAAGCGCGTTTTTATATTCCGCAAATGCCGGATTATTTGTTTCAACATCCGAGGGATCAATACAGAAATCAATTTTACCGTTCATCCAGAAACTTGCTTTTTTCGGATGGAAGACCGTGAATACTGCCTGATATGGTTCTTTCAGATCATATTTGCCGACGTAAGCAGTATTTGTGACATCAGAGTCATCCTTGATCTCCTGAAGATCATTTAACGAACTGATCTCAGGAAGTGATGTGATTCCGATCGGAAAGGGAGGTATCTTGATCTGGAAATATTCTTCCCGATCCGCTATTTTTCCTTCATTGTAATCTGAGATACAGGACTGGATCATATACAGTTCTTTTTCTTCATCTGTCATTTCTTCTTCCTGTACCAGAGGTCCGGAATAGACTTCCTGGGGCTTTTCTTCTTTTTTTGAAGTACAGCCTGTTAACAGTAGGAAAGCTAAGCATATCCTATATATTTTTTTTGTCATATTGAACCTTCTTCTATTATTGGTGTTGTTTCTATTATTAGTATACTGTTATGAATCTTGACAAACAACTTTCTCAATGCCAAAATGGTTCAGTAAAACGTTGAAGAGAACAAGTAAACCTGCTGTCTGATGCAGAAAACCGGTGGTTGATGCGAACCGGTCTGATTCAGGTTGAAATCCATCTCAGAGTGGGAGTAATGACCCCCGGATGCGGCCGTTATACGCATAATGAAGTGGTAATTGTTTCACGTGAAACAATTACAAATAGGGTGGCACCGCGATCAACATCGTCCCTAATCAGGATGATGTTTTTTTGTTAATAGGGAGGCAGAAATGATCGACATTAAACTGATTCGCGAAAATCCTGAACTGGTAAAAGAAAATATCAAAAAGAAGTTCCAGGATGAAAAAATTGCTCTTGTAGATGAGGTAGCAGAACTGGATAAAAAGTTCCGTGAATCCAAAACAAGAGCGGATGCATTAAGAGGAGACAGAAACAAGATTTCCAAATCTATCGGTATGCTGATGCGTGAAGGCAAAAAAGAAGCAGCTGAGGCCGCAAAACAGCAGGTTAAAGATATGGAACAGGAACTTCTGAATCTTGAAAAAAAAGAAGAAGAATTCTCTGCAGTAATCAAAGAAAAGATGATGGTGATTCCGAACATCATCGATCCGTCAGTTCCGATCGGAAAAGATGACTCAGAAAACGTTGAGATCGAAAGATTCGGTGAACCCGTTGTTCCGGATTACGAGATCCCTTATCACACAGATATTCTGACTGCACTTGACGGTATTGATCTGGACAGCGCAAGAAACACATCAGGAAACGGATTCTATTATCTGCTTGGTGATGTTGCAAGACTGCATTCTTCCATTCTGTCATATGCGCGTGACTTCATGATCAACAGAGGCTTTACATACGTGATCCCTCCGTTCATGATCCACGGCGATGTCGTTAACGGAGTTATGAGCTTTGCAGAAATGCAGAACATGATGTATAAGATCGAAGGTGAAGATCTTTATTTGATCGGTACATCTGAACATTCAATGATCGGCCGCTTCATGGGCAGAACAGTTCAGAAAGCAAATCTTCCTTATACACTGACAAGCTACAGCCCCTGCTTCAGAAAAGAAGTAGGTGCTCACGGTATTGAAGAGCGTGGTCTGTATCGTGTTCATCAGTTCGAAAAGCAGGAAATGATCGTAGTGTGTGAACCGGAAGATTCTCCTTACTGGTATGATCAGCTCTGGAAGAACAGCGTCGATTTCTTCCGCAGCCTGGATATTCCCGTACGTACACTGGAATGCTGCTCAGGCGACCTGGCAGATCTGAAGGTCAAGAGCTGTGATGTTGAAGCATGGTCACCTCGTCAGAAGAAATACTTCGAAGTAGGCAGCTGCTCCAACCTGGGTGATGCGCAGGCAAGAAGACTCGGAATCCGCATTAAGGGTGAAAAGGGCAATTACTTTGCGCACACACTGAACAATACAGTTGTTGCACCTCCCAGAATGCTGATTGCATTCTTTGAAAACAATCTTCAGGCAGACGGAAGTGTCAGAATTCCTGAACCTCTTCGTCCTTATATGGGCGGTCAGGAAGTCATTCTGCCGAAAGAAGAAAAGAAAAACACACTGTAAGAATCATGAGAGCTGTAAAAAGCTCTCTTTATTGTTTCACGTGAAACAATTTTGAAGATAACTTTGTTGTTGATGAAACTATAAAATACACATATAATATCCGTGGTACAGCAAGCATGTATAGAACCTGGTCAGGTCCGGAAGGAAGCAGCCATAAAAACCTCTGCTTGCGTGTACCATTTTATATATATGAAAGAACAGATGATCAAAAATCATGAATACTATATGCGCCTGGCTTTAAAAGAAGCAGAGAAGGCCCGTATGATTGATGAAGTACCGGTAGGGGCTGTAATCGTACAGGATGGAAAAGTGATTGCAAGAGCACATAACCTGAAGGAAAAGAACAAGCAGGCATATGCACATGCGGAATTTCTTGCAATACAGAAGGCAACCAAAAAACTGGGCACATGGTGTCTGGATGACTGTGATCTGTATGTGACACTGGAACCATGTATGATGTGTACTGGCGCAATCATTCTTTCAAGAGTCAGGAATCTTTATTACGGAACAAAAGATCCGAAAGGCGGGGCAGTAGACAGTCTGATCCAGATCAAACAGATCTCACATCTGAATCATCATCCGGCAGTGGAATCTGATATTCTTCAGCCGGAATGCAGCAGGATCCTGACGGATTTCTTCCGTGAAAAAAGGAAACGGCCGAAGCGTGATCCGGCTTCATTCCGGAAATCCGCACTGCTGAAAGAAGCGCCTGAAAAAGAAAACAAAACAGAATAAAACATATGATAAATAAGCACTATTCCAAATGGCAGGTATAGTGCTTTTTGCTATAATAGTATAGTGCTGAAGGAGCAGTCATATGAGCAGAGTTGCGTTGTATCAAAAATATCGTTCGTCGGATTTTGATGAAGTGGTCGGCCAGGAATATGTGGTCAGATCTATTCGTAATGCGATCCGCGAAGGTAAAGTCGGTCATGCATATCTGTTCTGCGGTCCCAGAGGAACAGGAAAGACGACGATGGCAAGACTGCTTGCCAAATCAGTCAACTGTGAGAATCCTGCAGAAGCGCCATGCGGACACTGCCTGAACTGTGAGGCAGCTGCAGATGGAACACACCCGGATATTATTGAGATCAATGCGGCAAACGAGACTCATGTCGAGGATATCCGCGACCTTATTGACCGGGCAAGACTGGCTCCTATGGTTGGTCACCATAAGATATATATTGTGGACGAAGTTCACCAGCTTTCTTCCTCAGCAGCCAGCGCGCTTCTGAAAACACTGGAAGAACCGCCTTCACATGTTATTTTTATCCTTGCAACAACAGATCCGCAGAAATTGCTGCCGACGATCGTTTCAAGATGCCAGAGATTTGACTTTTCCAAAGTCGACCGCGAAAAGATCAAAAACCATCTGCTGAATATATCCGGTAAAGAAGGATTCCGTCTGGAACCGGCTGCTGCCGAAAAAATTGCTGAACTGGCAGACGGCGGTATGCGGGATGCGCTCAGTATTCTTGAACAGACAGTATCATATGCGCAGGGAAGCATCACGGAAGAAGATATCAATCAGATCTACGGTCTGTCATCAACATCACAGAAGATCGATCTGCTGAAAAAGATACAGAGCGGAGATCTTGCTTCAGTGATCGAAATGATCCGTTCATGTGAACAGAGAGGCATCAATCTCGAAAGAATGAACTCTGAACTGATCGAGATATTAAGAGATACTGTTCTTTACAAAACAACAGCGAAAGCTTCTCTGCTGAGAGTATTATCGGAAGACCAGGCAGTCACAACAGGCGAAGGATCAACTGTAAAGAGTCTTTTGAAGATGATCGACGCATTGATGAAGGCACTGGACACATATAAGATCTCTCAGTCACAGGCATCATGCTTTGAAATCGCATGTATGAATATGATGACACTTCAGGAAACAGAACCGGAATATATTCCGCCGGTCAGGACAGTACAGCCGGCAGCGAAACCGGAACCTGTTAAAGCAGTACCTGAAGTGAGACCGGAAGAAATAAAACCGGTACTGGCAGATGAACAGTCATATTCCGGTGCCGAGGATGATACAGCCGCACCATTGCCTGAAATGCCTGCACCTGTATCTGCTCCGGCAGAACCGGATGAGCATGAATTGAGTGTTGAAGAAGTTCTCAATCTGCTGCTGCAGAGCGACAAGCAATCTAAAACCGAAGATCAGGCAAAACTGTCACCGCTGATCAACAGTATGCAGATGAACAGATATCTGAATAACCTCAGAAGCTGCACAGTCGCGGCCAGCGGAAAAAATACGATCCTGTTTACAAGCAGTATGCCTGCGATCGTAAATCGTATCAATGATGCTGTATATAACAGGGAACTGTATGAATATCTGAAAGACTTTATTCATATCGATAAAATGCCTTTCGCTGCAGAAGAACAGCTGTATTCAGAAGCGGTAAAGGAATTTATCAGCCGCAGAAAATCAGGTACATTGCCTGAGATCAGGCCGATTACGAAATATTCCGAAGAAGCGGAACAAAAAGAAGATGAGAAACCGGACCTCGAACAGCAGCTGATCCAGCTGTTTGGTTCAGATCTGGTACAGATTATTGATGAAGGAGGCAAATAGGATGGATTTTTCCAAATTAATGGAACAAGCTCAGATGATGCAGAATCAGATGGGCAAACTTGAAGAACAGCTCAACAACACGATCTACGAAGGAAACAACGGCGGAAAGAACGGTGTCACCATTAAAATCAATGGTACATATGCAGTAGAAGAAGTAGAGATCGGAGAAGACCTTCTTGAAAAAGACAACAAGGAAATGCTCCAGGATATGATCATGATCGCAATGAATGCCGCAGTAACAAAGGCATCAGATGACAGAGAAAGAAAACTGGGATCCGTAACACAGGGACTGAAGATCCCGGGGATGTGATTGATGTATCCAGCAAGTCTGCAGAGACTGATTGAAAGTTTCCGAATGCTGCCGGGTGTCGGCGAAAAAACTGCCGAACGCTATGCATTGATGATCTGTGAAGCAGATGAGATCGATGTACGCAACTTTGCCGGCGCAATGATCGATGTCAGGGAAAAACTGACACATTGCAGGATCTGCGGAAATCTTTCAGAATCACAGGAATGTGAGATCTGCAGTGATCACAGCCGGAATCACCGTCAGATCCTTGTCGTACAGTCTGCGAAAGATGTGATCGCAGTTGAACGTACAGGAGAATTCCACGGTGTATATCATGTTCTGAACGGCTTGATCTCTACCAGCAAAGGTATTATGCCTGACGATCTGAATATTGATTCTCTGGTAGAGCGCAGTAAAGAATGTGATGAGATTATTCTGGCTACTAGTGCTACTATGGACGGTGAGACAACAGCGATGTATCTGGACAGACTGCTGAAGGACAGTAATCCGGGTCTGCTTGTCACAAGAATCGCGCATGGCCTCCCTTCCGGAGGAATGCTGGACTATGCTGATGAAATTACATTGTCACATGCATTGTCTGACCGAAGAAAAATGGGATAAGGAGTGATTTATTTATGAACAACGATCTGCGTATCGCACAAGCATCAGAACTGAAAGACATTAGATTAATTGCAGAAAAAGCAGGAATCAAAGAAGAAGCACTTGAACCTTATGGAAAGAACAAGGCAAAAGTAGCTCTTACTGAAATGGATCGTCTCAAGGACCGTCCGAACGGAAAACTGATCCTCGTAACTGCGATTAACCCGACTCCTGCAGGAGAAGGAAAATCTACAACAACGATCGGTCTGGCAGACGGACTCAGCAGGATCGGAAAGAACACGATGGCATGCCTTCGTGAACCTTCACTGGGACCTGTCTTCGGACTGAAGGGCGGAGCTACAGGCGGCGGATATGCTCAGGTCATCCCGATGGAAGAGATCAACCTTCATTTCACAGGTGACATGCATGCAATCACAACATGCAACAACCTGATCGCTGCAGTATTGGATAATTCACTTTATCAGGGCAACCTCCTGAACATTGACCCGGAGCGTGTCACATGGAAACGCTGTCTGGATATGAATGACCGTACCCTGCGAAACATCACGATTGCGCAGGAAAAGAAAGTAAACGGCATTGAACGTAAGGATGGATTTGTCATCACTGTCGCTACTGAAGTTATGGCAATTCTCTGTCTGTCCAAAGACCTGAAGGATTTCCAGGAAAGGATCGGCAGATGCATCGTTGCATATACATATGAAGGAAAGCCTGTTACAGTCAAAGATCTTGGTGTTGACGGCGCAGCAGCAGTTGTTATGAAAGAAGCGATCAAGCCGAACCTTGTTCAGACACTGGAACATACACCAGTTCTGATCCATGGCGGACCGTTCGCTAATATCGCACACGGATGCAATTCTGTCATTGCTACAAAAATGGCATTAAAACTTGCAGACTATGTTGTTACAGAAGCAGGCTTCGGCGCTGACCTCGGTGCTGAAAAGTTCCTGGATATCAAGTGCAGACTGGCCGAATTAAAGCCGGATACAGTCGTTATCGTTGCGACGATCCGCGCGCTGAAGATGCATGGCGGAGTTGAAAAGGAAAACCTCGCTGCTCCGAATGTTGAAGCAATGCTGAACGGCGCAGGCAACCTTGCGAAGCACATCGAATCGATCAAACAGTTCGGCGTACCTTATGTTGTCGCAATCAACAAGTTCAGCTCTGACTCACCGGAAGAAGTTGCTGCTCTGATGAAATGGTGCAGTGACAACGGACACCCTGTTGAAGAGAGTGACGGATGGGCAAAAGGCGGCGAAGGAACGATCGACCTCGCGAATACAGTCGTCAAGATGTGTGAAGCAGAAAACCACTATGCTCCGATCTATGATGTAAACGATACGATCCAGAATAAGATCACTGCGATCTCCAAAAAGATCTACGGCGCAACAGATGTTGAATTCTCTGAAGAAGCTCTGGAAAAGATAAAGATCTATATTACGAACGGCTGGGACAGAATGCCTGTCTGCATGGCCAAGACTCCGCTTTCCCTGACTGATGACGCAAAGATCAAGGGACGTCCGGCAGAATTCACGATCCATGTCAGAGATCTCAGCATCTCTGCAGGTGCAGGATTTGTTGTCGCATATACAGGCAGCGTCCTGACAATGCCCGGACTTCCGAAAGATCCTGCAGCCCTGCATATGGGTGTTGATGAAAACGGCGAAAGCTACGGTATCTTCTGATCGATTGGAATAACAGTTTATGAGTTCAATAGCTTATGTGACGGACACAAATATGATCGAATATCATCGCCTTTGCGGTACAAGGGAGATGAATTTCTGGCGTCTTTCCAGCAAGAAAGACTTTAAGGACTTCCGGAAAGGGGACTTACTGTTTTTCTATGCGCGCGGAAAGCACAGAAGAAAGAAAGGATTTGTGGGCTACGCGCATTATGTGAGAACTCATAAACTGTCTATCAGACAGATGTGGAAACGGTACGGAACAAGCAACGGGTATGACAATATGAAAGCTTTGGAGGATGCGATCTTCAAGGCAGCCAAAGACCGTCCTGTACCGGAGAAAATGAACTGTCTTTATCTGACAGACGCGGTATTCTTTCAGAGCCCTGTATATCCTGAAGAAGTCGGACTGCAGATCAGTGAAAATCTGGAAAGCTTCTGCTATCTGGATCAGGATGATCCGCAGACAACTGTCCGGATCCTCCGGAAGGCGGAAGAAAACGGAATCGACCTCTGGAGCGCAAGCCAGTCATTCGAACCGGAAAACATATTCCGGCAGGATGAATTCCGTCATAATCTGGCTTTGATCTCAACAGTTATCGGAAAAGAAGGCTGGAATCAGAAAGAAACAATGAGGGCAGCGAAGCTTGCCCAGGCAAAGGTTTCCGAAGAGGGATGGGAGTACATCCGCAACAGCAGGACAGACTGTCTGAAGCTGACGAAAGACGGTGCAGTGATCGCAGTGCCGTTTATATCTCAGACAAAGAACCGACAGCTGAGGGTTGCCGAACTGATCGGAAAAATAGAATTATATCGACTCTATCTAAAAGCTGCGGGCGGTTTTGCGGAAAACATCACATTTGAAATATTGTATGAAACCGAGCCGCGGGATGTACTGCAGCTTGTAGAAAGCTTAAACAATGAAAGATTATGAAATTATAGTCATCGGAGGAGGCCATGCCGGAATTGAAGCCGCGTTGGCCTCTGCCCGTTTAAAAAAGAAAACGCTTCTGCTGACGCTGAGCATTTCCAATATCGGCAAGATGCCATGCAATCCGTCTGTCGGCGGACCGGCAAAAGGGATCGTTGTCAGGGAAATAGATGCTCTGGGAGGGCAGATGCCGATCACTGCAGACCGTACAGCGCTGCAGTTTAAAATGCTGAACATTGCGAAAGGACCCGGTGTCCGTGCTTTAAGAGTTCAGTCGGATAAACTTGCTTATTCGGAAATGATGCAGGATGTCTGCCTGCATCAGGAAAACCTGACAGTT
Organism: Solobacterium sp.; assembly: GCA_017432325.1. Taxonomy (GTDB): domain Bacteria; phylum Bacillota_I; class Bacilli_A; order Erysipelotrichales; family Erysipelotrichaceae; genus Bulleidia. The sequence goes on from JAFRJJ010000077.1 coordinate 51,716, forward strand.
CTTGAAGCGATGGCAGTTCATCTCGATACCGAGAACAACAGAGTAACCGGGGTAACACTGTCTGACGGCAGCAGGATCACTTCTGAGATCGTCATACTGACAACAGGCACATACATGGCCGGCGTCAATATGATCTCTGATGAAGTGAAGGAAGGCGGACCGGATCTTGAAAAAACAACACCGGACCTGTCTGCGTCTCTGAGAGAAGCAGGGCTGAGAACGTTCCGTCTGAAAACGGGAACACCTCCGCGTGTACTGACTTCAAGCATTGACTTCTCAAAGACATCCCTGGAACCCGGAACAGACGCGTTTCTGAGATTTTCGGAAACGACAAAGTCGATCCTTCCCTTTGAAAAGCAGGTTCCCTGCTACATGACTCATACAACAGCTGAAACGCATGAGATCATCATGAAGAACCTGAACCGTTCCAGCATGTATTCGGGAGTCGTGAAAGGTGTCGGACCGAGATACTGCCCGTCGATCGAAGATAAGCTTGTCAGGTTTGCTGATAAGCCGAGGCATCTTCTGTTCCTGGAACCGGAATCATTAAGGATGGATACGACATATGTTCAAGGCTTTTCAACATCGCTTCCAAGAGATGTACAGGAAGCCATGACACATACACTTCCGGGATTTGAGCACTGCATCATCAAGAAGTATGCCTATGCGATCGAATATGATGCTGTTGATCCGATCCAGATGAAGCCTTCTCTGGAATCCAAGATCATTGAAAACCTGTTTACCGCAGGTCAGGTCAACGGAACATCCGGATATGAAGAGGCAGCCGGACAGGGCATCCTGGCAGGGATCAATGCCGCAAGAAAACTGGACGGGAAAGCTCCGCTCGTATTCCGCAGAGATGAATCTTATCTCGGTGTGCTGATCGATGATCTGACGACCAAAGGAACTGCAGAGCCGTACAGACTGCTGACCTCCAGAGCGGAATTCAGACTTCTGCTGAGACATGACAACGCACAGGAGCGTCTGATCGAATACGGATATGAGACAGGTCTTGTCAGTGAAGAGAGATTCAATGAATATCTTCAGAAGATGGAACAGCTGAACAACATCAAACAGAAACTGGAAGATACCGGTTTTCTGCTTGATGATCCGAAGACAAAAGAATACCTGGAATCTGTCGGTTACAGCAGTGATGAACACCGCGGCGTATCAGGGATCGATCTGCTGAAACGTCCGGGTGTTACATCAGAAGGTCTGCTTGACTGCATTGGCGAAGCAGCTGATCACGAGCTGCTCGAAAAGGTAGACATTGATATAAAATATAGTGGATATATCGCAAAGGCAAAGCGTGAAGCAAATAAACTTGCCCAGATGGAACAGCAGGTACTGGGAACAGACTTTGATTATGATCAGGTCGACAATCTGTCCCTGGAGGGCAGGCAGAAACTGATGAAGTTCAAGCCTGCAACAATGGGCCAAGCATCCAGAATATCCGGTGTCAATCCGGCTGATCTGGCAGTACTTGCGATCACAATCAGACAAGGCAAAGGAAAGAGGGCGTAATTATGAGATATGAAGAAGTAGTATCCAATGTATGTGTTTACGGATTTGATGAATCAGTACGCGGTTCAAAATATCCCATGGCAACAGATCTCAGCAAGGTCAGTGAAGAAGTTACAGAACGGACACTGAAACTCGCAAACGCTCCTGCAGGAAGCGGACACGATAACTTCCTGAACGGTGTGATCGTACAGTTTGATCTGACATTTACAAACAAAGCATGGGTTGAAGCTGAACGGTATCATTTTCTGGATTTTGTCAGCTCACAGTCGACTATGCACAGGATCACGAAGTTTGATCTTGACCGGGCATATATTGAATATACGGATCCCAGGATCATTGAGATCATGAAAGAAAAAACCAAGGAATACAATGATCTGCAGAATGATATCAAGAGACTCCAGGAAGAAGGCAAAGACACCGGGACCCTGATGTCGGTAGCTGCGGAAAAATATCTTGAGATCCTCTATTCTAATCCTGCCGGGTTTAAACTGACAGCACGCATGACGACGAATTACCGTCAGCTGAAAACGATCTATGCGCAGAGAAAAAATCACCGCCTGCCTGAGTGGCGCGCATTCTGTGAATGGATCGAGACATTGCCGAATGCAGACTTTATTACAAAAACGATGCGATGAAGAGAAATAAGGATATCAAAAGTGATTTATGATATCCTTTTTGATGCGCTTTTACGAAAAATTGTGGAAAACTTTTTTCTCCACAATAAATAAAAACACTGTGATCGGTATAACGTCTTTCAGGCGGTCTGATCTGATGGTAAAATAGACAACACGGAGCAATTATGCAGATTGAAGAACTGGAAAAACACGCAGTGGACCTGGGTATTTCATGGGATGATACTATGAAGAGCCGCCTGATCAGATATGCGGAGCTTTTAAAAGAGTGGAATCAGAAAATGAATCTGACTGCGGTCGATGAACCTGAAATGGTATATGAAAAACATTTCCTTGATTGTATGCTTCCACTGCAGGTTCATTTCCCGGGAAATAAAATATGTGATGTTGGTTCCGGTGCCGGATTTCCGGGAATGGTATTTGCAATAGCCGATCCGGATCTGCAGGCAACGCTCGTAGAACCTACAGGAAAACGATGCCGTTTTCTGGAAGAAGTGATCAAAGAACTTGATCTGAAGAATGTAACGGTACTGAATGAACGCGCTGAAGAACATGTCATGAAGTTCAGGGCGTATTATGATGTAGTATGTGCCAGGGCAGTTGCGGGTCTGCCGGTATTGGCAGAGCTCTGTATTCCTCTGGTCCGCAAAGACGGTATTTTCCTTGCAATGAAGGGCGATAAAGGCCTTGAAGAAGCAATCGAAGGTACATTTGCCGTCAAAACACTCGGATGCAGGGAAAGCGGAACGATCATGCAGAATCTGCCTGATGGTTCGGAAAGGGTGCTGCTGGTATACAGAAAAGAAAAGGATACGCCTGAACAGTATCCCAGACCTTATGCAAAGATTCGAAAAAACCACTTGGGAGCAGGAAGTAAAAATGAGAAACACAGGAAAGGGTTTATTTGATTTTCTGGACCGTGATAAGACCGGACAGGTGATTAAAATAGACATCAATGAAATACAGCCATCCAGATATCAGCCGAGACTGAATTTTGATGAAAAAGCGCTGGATGAACTGACTGCTTCGATCCGCGTCAACGGACTGATCCAGCCGATCGCTGTCCGTCAGGCGGAAAACGGATATGAGATCATTGCCGGAGAACGGCGTTATCGCGCATGCAAAAAAGCGGGCCTGAAAGAGGTTCCCTGCTACCTGCTTTCACCAAATGAAGGTCAGGCTGCGGAGATGGCTCTGATCGAGAACATCCAGCGTGAAGATCTGACTGCAGTGGAAGAGGCTAAGTCTTATGTAGAGATCATGCGTCAGACCGGCATGACACAGGAACAGGTTGCCGAGCGCGTCGGCAAATCACAGTCATCCGTAGCGAATAAGATCAGGCTTCTGAACCTTCCGGAACATATCCAGGATGCGGTTGCTGAGAAAAGGATCAGTGAGCGCCATGCAAGGGCATTGCTCGGCCTTCCGGAAGAAAAACAGGAAAAAGCATACGAACATATTATTGATAAGGGCCTGAACGTACGGCAGACAGAAAGCTATATTGAAAGTCTTACTGCGAAAAAACCGCCGCGCAGAAAAACAAAGGGATTTACCAGAAACGCCCGTATTGCGCTGAATTCCGTGAATCAGTGTATTCAGATGATCCGCAAGATGGGAATCGATGTCAGCACTGATGTCGAAGAAACAGATCAGGATACACGGATTATTATCAAGATACCGAAATGACCTGGGGAGATAGAAATAGATTATGGGAAAGATCATAGCAGTCGCCAACCAGAAAGGCGGCGTAGGAAAAACAACGACCAGTATTAACCTCTCTGCAGGTCTGGCATATGCAAACAGGAAAATACTGCTTGTGGACTTCGATCCGCAGGGCAACGCAACACACGGGATCGGAGCCAACAGAGTCGGCTTTGACCGCAATCACACCGTATATGATGTTCTTGTAGGGCCGGACAGTGTCAGGCAGAATGCAGTCAGGCTGGATATGCCGCCGCTGGATGTGCTTCCTGCAACGATAGACCTGTCAGGCGCAGATGTTGAGATGGCATCTTCCAACTATGCGGTAGGCAGGGAAAACCTTCTGAAGCAGAAGCTGGACGCAGTGAGGAACGATTACGATTACATCATTATCGATTGTCCGCCTTCCCTGGGTCTTCTGAATACCAATGCACTGACTGCTGCAGACACCGTTATGATTCCTGTCCAGTGTGAGTATTTCGCGCTGGAAGGTCTGACACAGCTGCTCGGAACGATCCGTCTGGTGCAGAAATTATGGAATCCCAGACTTTCCATTGAGGGAGTTCTGCTGACGATGTTCGACGTCAGAACGAAACTGTCTGTTGAAGTCCAGCAGGAAGTTCGGAAATATTTCAAGGAAAAAGTCTACAGATGCTATATTCCGAGAAATGTCAGATTATCGGAAGCACCTAGCCGTGAAGTATCGATCTTCGAATATGATACAAAATCGGAAGGCGCAAAAGCATACGCAGCACTGGTCAGAGAAGTGATTTCTCATAATGAGAAAGGAGGACGTTAATGGCTAAACGTGACACAGGCGGACTGGGCGGAAAAGGACTGGACAACATCTTCAATGTCGATGTTGAAAAGTTTCTGGATGACATTCAGAACAACGCGCAGGATGCTCCGGGAAGAAAGGAAGTAGAGATTCCGATAAACGAGATCCGTCCGAACCCGTATCAGCCCAGAAAAGAATTTGAACCGCAGGCACTGAATGAACTGGCAGATTCGATCCGTCAGCACGGTATCTTTACACCGCTGCTTGTCAGAAAATCAAAGATTTCAGGATTTGATCTGATCACCGGTGAACGCCGTTTAAGAGCCGCGAAGATCGCTGGCCTGGAGACAGTTCCGGCAATCTCAGTCGATTTCACTGACGATGAGATGATGGAGATCTCAGTCCTTGAAAACATTCAGAGAGAAGACCTGAACCCGATCGAAGAAGCAGCAGCGTATGAGAGTCTTGTAAAGAACCTGGGTTATACACAGGAAAAGCTTGCACAGCGTGTCGGCAAGAGCCGTGAATACTGTGCGAATATGCTGAGACTGCTGAAGCTTCCCCAGACAGTGCAGAAAATGGTAACGGACAAAAAACTGACCATGGGACATGTCAGACCGCTTCTTGCATTGAAAGATGATGACCAGATGTATGAAGCAGCTCGCACTGTTCTGGAAAAGAAAATGTCCGTTCGTGAAGTAGAAAAATATGTCAAGGAACTGGCCGAAAAACCGGTCACAAAAAAGCCTGTAAAAGAAAAAGATCCGATGATCACGGATCTTGAAAACAGACTGTCCGGAAAACTCGGCACAAAAGTCGGTGTCTCCGGCAAGTCGCTGACGATCCATTTTACAGATACGGATGATTTGAACAGGATTCTGGAAATTCTCGGCTGTATTGAAGATGAAAACTGACACAACTGAACATTTAACAATTGCTGTAAGTGAAAAAAGGATTGATAATTATAAGGAAAGGCAGTGACTGATGAAAAAGAGATCATGGAAGATCTGTGCAGTCCTTGTAATTCTTGGTTCACTGACAGGATTGATTCATCCGAAATACGCTGCCGGATTTTTTGCAGGTGCTATGATCGGCATCCTGCTGTATTTCAGAAATGACAGTTATTGGAACAGTGTAGTTGACGGAGGCTATGCGGAAAAGGGGACAGGGATTCTGCATTTTCTGATAAACTATGCATTGATGGCAGCAGTTATGATCATATCGGTCAAACTGCCGGAGTACATGAATATATTCGCAAGTGCTGCCGGTCTGCTGATCATCAAAATGACAATAACCGTAGAAGCATTATTACCGCGGAAGGAGAGTGATGAATAAAATATGGAAGTTCAGACAGATGTATTTACGATCATCCTGGTCACAGTGATCATCGGAATTCTGATTGTTGTTCTGTCGAAGAAAGTATCAAGCGCAGATCCGCTGGCTGAACCAAAAGGAGTAATTGTACCTGTCATCTGGGGTGTTGAAACAATATATAACATGGTCAAGGACAACTGCGGAGAACGATTCGCACAATCCTATGCCCCGTATGTTCTTTCGATCGCTGTATATATCTTTGTATGCAACATCATCAGTTTGTTCGGTATCTCCTCTCCGACAGCCAATCTCAGTGTTACATTGCTGCTGTCCATTATTACATGGCTTGTAATACAGTATGTAGAACTGAAGTACGGAGGAATCGGAGGGTATCTTCACAGCTTCATTGAACCGATCGCGATCATGCTGCCGATGAACATTTTCGGCAAATTCTCAACGATGGTATCAATGTCACTTCGTTTGTTCGGCAACATTCTGTGCGGCGGAATCATGATGCAGCTGATCTACTCATTCTGCCAGTTCCTGTCGAACACGATCGCAGGATTGTTCGGTGCATCGGGCACATTCAATTTCCTTGCCCCGATCATGACACCGATCCTGCATGCTTATTTCGACCTGTTCTCAGGATTTATTCAGACACTTGTCTTTGTTACATTGACAGTTGTCCTTGTTGGTAACGATATTCCCGAAGAAGTTAAAAAAGAAGCTTAAAAAAGGAGGAGCTATTTATGGATATCAATCATGGTTTAATCGCAATCGGTGCTGGTCTGGCAGTTATGACCGGTATGATGACCGGACGAGGCGAAGGTGAAGTCGCTGCGCACGCATGTGACGCAATCGGCAAAAACCCGGAAGCAGAATCAAAGATCCGTTCAACAATGATTCTTGGTATTGCGTTGTCCGAGACATGTGCAATCTATGGACTGCTGGTTTCCATTCTTCTGATGTTTGTATATTAATACAGGTGTTCTGCAATGATAGATATTGACATTGTAGGACAGCTGCTGCCAAACCCTCTGACGATGATCGTGCAGTTATGCAGTACACTCGTTCTGTTTCTGCTGATGAAAACATTCCTGTGGGCTTCTGTACAGGATTTCCTCGCAAAGCGCGCAGAAAAAATGCAGGCAGATCTTGCTGAAAGCGAACAGGCAAAACAGGACGCTCTGAGTGACCGCAGAAAGGCATTGGAACAATTGAACGAAGCTTCAGATAGAGCGGAGGAAATTGTCAGTGCTGCTGTCCGTCAGGCAAAGGACGAAAAGGAAACGATTCTTACGCAGGCATCCAGGGAAGCTGATGCGGAACGTAAGAAGGCACGTGAACAGATACAGGCTGAACGTCAGGAAATGTACAGTTCCATGCGTCAGGAAATGATCGAAGTCGCTATGGCTGCGGCTGGAAAACTCATTTCCGAACAGAACAGTGCAGACCTTGACCGTCAGGCGGTTGATGCTTTTGTAAAGGAAGCAGCCGGCAATGAGCAGTGAGATTTCCGAGCGCTATGCACAGGCGCTGTTCGAACTTGCGTTTGACGAGAACACAGTAAAAGAAACCAAACAGCAGGCGGAAAGTATTCTTCAGCTGACGGAAGATACACCGGAATTGTTGGATTTTTTCCGTGCTGTCAAAGTAACGAAAGAAGAAAAGAAAGATCTGATCAATCGGGTTTTTTCAGATGCATATGATCAGTACCTGGTCAGCTTTATGAATCTCCTGATTGATAAAGGACGTATGGATTACCTGAAGGAAATCCTGCGTGTTCTGATCCAGAAGGCCAATGAAGAACTTGGCATTCAGGAAGCTACGGTCTATTCCGCAAGAAAACTGGATGATGATGCTCTGGCAAAGATCAAAGGCGCTCTGGAGAAAAAGACAGGCAAAGAAATCGTATTGAAAAATCAGATTGACGAGCAGCTCATAGCAGGGATAAAGGTCGTTGTCGGAAACAACATTACAGATGTATCGATGAAACGGCGTATTGAAGGTATGAAGGAAGCTCTGCTGAGAGGAGGACAGGTATGAAAGAGATCAGACCGGAAGAGATCAGTGCTCTGATTAAAGAACAGATCCGGAACTATGATCAGAAAATACATTCCGACGATGTCGGTTATGTAATCAGTGTCGGTGACGGTATTGCAATGGTCCAGGGGATTGACAAAGCGATGTCCTCTGAATTGTTGGAATTCCCTCACGGCGTCACAGGAATGGTGCTGAACCTGGAAGAAGATCATATCGGTGCCGTTTTGCTTGGTAATGATACATTGATCAGAGAAGGCGACGAAGTTCGCAGAACGGGAAGAATTGCGGAAGTACCGGTCGGTGATGCGATGCTCGGAAGAGTCGTTAATTCACTTGGACAGCCGATCGATAACGGCGGCCCGATCGTTTCCAGCAAAACAAGACCTATCGAGCGTGTAGCACCCGGTGTTATGACCAGAAAGAGCGTTTTCCAGCCTCTGATGACAGGCTTGAAAATTATCGACTCAATGATCCCAATCGGCAAAGGTCAGCGTGAGCTGATCATCGGCGACCGTGAAACAGGTAAAACAGCGATTGCGATCGACGCGATCATCAACCAGAAAGGCAAAAACGTTAACTGCATTTATGTAGCGATCGGACAGAAGGAAAGTACTGTTGCCAGACTGGTGCAGAAACTGCGTGAAAACGATGCTATGGAATACACGACGATCGTCAATGCTTCCGCATCTGAAAGCGCGCCTCTGCAGTATATTGCACCGTATGCAGGATGTGCGATCGGTGAGGAATGGATGGAACAGGGCAAAGACGTCCTGATCATCTATGATGACCTCTCCAAGCATGCTGTCGCATACAGAACAATGTCTCTGCTGCTGAGAAGGCCTCCGGGACGTGAGGCGTTCCCCGGTGACGTCTTCTATCTGCACAGCCGTCTTCTGGAACGTGCTGCGAAGCTCTCCGACGAGCTTGGCGGAGGTTCCCTGACAGCACTTCCGATCATCGAAACACAGGCAGGTGATATCTCGGCATATATTCCGACAAATGTCATCTCAATTACAGATGGTCAGATCTTCCTGCAGACAGACCTGTTTGCAAGCGGTGTCCGTCCGGCAGTTGACAGCGGTCTTTCCGTATCACGTGTAGGTTCCAATGCACAGACAAAGGCAATGAAGAACGTTTCTTCATCCCTGAAGCTTGACCTTGCACAATACCATGAAATGCTGACATTCTCACAGTTCGGTTCCGATCTGGATGCAGCAACCAAGAAGATCCTGAATCACGGCGCAAAGCTGACAGAACTTCTGAAGCAGCCTCAGTACCAGCCGATGTCCATGTGTGATCAGGTACTGTCACTGTTTGCCGCAAAGAACGGCTATATGGATGATGTAAATACGGAAGATGTCAGAGACTTCGAACGTAATATGCACCGTTATTTCCACGAATACGCAAAAGACGTTGTAAACGAAATAGAGGAGACAGGTGTTCTGAGCCCTGAACTGATTGATAAAGTTCATGCTGCAATGGCAGAGGCACTCAGACAGTTTAAACTTGTAAAAGGAGTGAACTGATATGGCAGCTTCGAAGCAGGCACTTCGTACAAGAATCAAGTCAGTTAACAGCACGCGCAAGATCACCAAGGCAATGGAAATGATCGCCAACGCCAAACTGGTGAAACAGCGCAACGCTATGGAAGCCAACAGACAGTATGCTCAGAGGCTTCAGGATACAGTCGATGAGATCGTGGCAAACAACCCCGGTGTTGAATGTACGTATCTTGAACCCAAAACCTCTGAAGCAAAGGTGACGATCATCTTCTGTTCGGATCTTGGACTGTGCGGCGGCTACAATCAGAATGTTGTTAAGCTGGCAAGAGAAAAACTCGATAAAAAGGATCCTGTGATCCTGGTCGGAACATCACTCTTCCGTCAGTTGAGAGAAGAAGGGTTCAGCCTGGTCAATCAATATCCGATCAGCTCAGACCGTATGACATTCCTTGAACTGAAAGATCTGGTTGATGAAGGCATCAATATGTACAGGGATAACAAAGTCGGCACAGTCGAACTGCTGTACACGAGATTTGTGAACACGATGAGTTTCGTACCTGAGATCGATCAGCTTCTTCCCTGTAATCTGACATTAACAGACGTGCCGGAAAAAACAGGCGATTATGTGGAAACATTATTTGAACCGGATGCCCAGACGATCCTGGATCAGCTGATTCCGATGATGATCCATGACGTTGTCTATGCAGACTGGATGGAATCCACAACTGCGGAACAGGGCAGCAGACGTGTCGCAATGAAGACAGCTACAGACAATGCTGATGAACTCAGCTCCAGTCTCAAGCTCGAATATAACAAAGCAAGACAGGCAGCGATTACGCAGGAGATCACCGAGATCGTCGGCGGCTCCGCGGCTGTCTAGAAAGAAGGTAGGCGAATATGAGCAAAACAGGAAAAATAGTACAGGTTATCGGACCTGTCATCGATATCCGCTTTGATCCGAATGATCTTCCGTCTATCCGTAATGCAATTCTGATCGGAGAAGGAGATCATCAGATGACTGCAGAAGTCGCACAGCATATCGGTGACGATATCGTGCGCTGTATTGCTATGTCTTCTACCGACGGATTGATGCGCGGAATGGACTGCCTTGACACCGAAGCACCGATTTCAGTGCCTGTAGGTGATGAGGTGCTGGGAAGAATGTTTAATGTCCTCGGTCAGCCGATCGACGGACTGGGCCCGGTAGATGCTAAGAAAAAGATGCCGATCCACAGAGAAGCACCTTCATTTGCTCAGCAGCAGACATCAACAGAAATCCTGGAAACAGGTATTAAGGTCATTGACCTGCTCTGTCCTTATTCCAAGGGTGGTAAAGTCGGTCTGTTCGGCGGTGCCGGTGTAGGCAAAACAGTATTGATGCAGGAGCTGATCCATAATATTGCTATTGAACACGGCGGACGTTCCGTTGTTGCGGGCGTTGGTGAAAGAACCCGTGAAGGCAATGACATGTATTATGAAATGAAGACATCAGGTGTCCTGAAGAATACGGTTCTGACATACGGACAGATGAATGAGTCGCCCGGTGCCAGAATGCGTGTTGCGTTGTCTGCTCTGACGATGGCTGAACACTTCCGTGATGAAGAACATCAGGATGTGCTGCTGTTCATCGACAACATCTTCCGTTTCACACAGGCAGGTTCTGAAGTATCCGCTCTGCTTGGCCGTATGCCGAGTGCTGTCGGTTATCAGCCGACTCTGGCAACAGAGATGGGCCAGCTGCAGGAACGTATTACTTCAACAGATAAGGGTTCCATTACATCTGTACAGGCAATTTACGTGCCTGCAGACGACCTGACAGACCCGGCACCTGCGACAGCATTCTCTCATTTGGACTCCAAGACAGTCCTTGAAAGAAGCATTGCTGCATTAGGTATCTATCCGGCAGTTGATCCGCTGGCTTCAGGTTCACGTAACCTGGATCCGCTGGTCATCGGTGAAGAACACTATGAAGTAGCACGTGAAGTACAGGCGATCCTTCAGAGATATAAGGAACTGCAGGATATCATCGCGATCCTCGGTATGGAAGAACTTGGTGAAGATGATAAGAAGATCGTTGCCCGTGCCAGACGTGTACGTAACTTCCTCTCACAGCCGTTCTCAGTTGCTGAACAGTTCAGCGGCATCAAGGGCGTATATGTACCTGTTGAGGAAACAGTCAGAAGCTTCCGTGAAATTCTTGACGGTAAATACGATGATCTGCCGGAGCAGGCATTCATGTCTGTCGGTACGGTCGAAGATGTTGTCAGGAAGGCAGAGACACTGAAATGATGATTCATTGCCGCATCGTTACTCCGAAGGGAGTATATAAAGAAATGGACGCTTCGATCATCAACATCGTAACTACGGATGGTGAGCGGGGAATACTCCCGAATCATATGCCGCTGGTAACAATGCTGAAGATCGGAAAGATGACAACGGAAGAGCCCGACGGACGGGAAGAATATGCTGTAGCCGGCGGACTGTTCTACTTCCGTGATAATCTGGCGGAAATCCTGACAGATGCGGTCGAGTCGAAAGATGAGATCGATGTTGAACGTGCAGAATCTGCAAGACAGCGTGCAGAGAGGAGACTTGCATCGAATAATCCGAACTATGATATACAGCGTGCAAGGATCGCACTGGAAAAGGCTCTGAATCGACTGAGTGTATCCGGAAGGAATCTATAGTATCAATAAAAAGGAATCATAACGATCGTAAACAGGTTCTCACAGCAGAACCTGTTTTATTGATTGGCTTTTACTGTATTTCCGATATAATGGATATCATGAGGTAAATTGAAATGAAGATTGCAGTAACATATGAAAACGGAAATGTATTCCAGCATTTCGGAAGAACAGAGAACTTCAAGGTCTATACGGTAGAAGACGGGAAGGTAGTTTCTTCTGAAGTTATTTCCTCCAATGGGATCGGACACGGTGCCCTGGCAGGCCTTCTGGCACAGCAGGTCATTGATGTACTGATCTGCGGCGGTATTGGCGGAGGCGCTAAGAACGCACTGATGAATGCAGGGATCACATTATGCTCCGGCGCAGAGGGTGACGCTGACCAGGCAGTAGAAGCATACCTGAAAGGTGAACTGACATCTGCAGATATCACATGCGACCACCATGATCATCATGAAGACGGACATGAGTGCTGCGGTGAACATGATGAGGATCACGAATGCTGCGGAAACCATGACAGTGAAGAAGGACAGGGATGCTGCGGACACTGTGGAGGCGCAGAACCGGCATTTACAGGAAAGAATGTCGGAAAGACTTGCCGTGTTCATTACAAGGGAACGCTGAATGACGGCACACAGTTTGATTCTTCCTATGACCGCGGACAGCCTCTCGAATTTATCTGCGGAGCAGGTATGATGATCAAAGGGTTTGATGCTGCTGTAGCTGACATGGAAGTCGGTGAAACAAAGAGCGTTCACCTGATGCCCGAAGAGGCCTACGGTATGCCGGATCCCAGACAGGTATTCACTGTACCGATGTCAGAACTACCCGGCTCAGAAGGTCTTGAAAAAGGACAGAGAGTCTACCTGCAGGATATGAGCGGCAGGGCATTCCCTGTAACAGTAGCCGAAAAAACAGACACGATGATCACATTCGACGCAAACCATGAAATGGCAGGCAAGGAACTGAACTTCCTGATCGAACTGGTCGAAATACTGTAATAAAAATGCATAACTCAGCCTGATGCCGGATCATGGGATCAGGTTTTTAAAATCCTCCTGCCTGAACGAAAAAAGCAGTGTCACTGACATAACACTGCTTACAATCAAAAAGCTGCCTGAATCAATCAGACAGCTCTTTTTGTTCAGTCAAATTCCAGATCGTATTTTTCGACGTCGATAAATACCGATCCGGTCAGATTAATGAAACTGACACCTTCTGCTTTCGAGTTCGCAAAGATCATATTCGACATGACTTTTTCACCATCATTGATGAACACTTCACAGCTGTAACGGTCAAGAATGATACGCAGTGTCAATTCACCGTCTCTGTCCGGAAGAGTACATTTCTTTGTGTGTGTTGTAGCTCTTCTTGTTCCGGAGTTGGAGCGGTCAAATCTAAGCGTATTTTCCGCCGGTCTGTATACGAGTGACGCGTAATGTTCTTCGTCTTCACGTACACGGAGTTCAAACTTACGGTAACTTCCGGAGAATTCCGGACGGATCCGTACAGTCATATCGATCGTCCTGCCGCTTACACCATCCAGTGTGAGCTTGCCGTTGACAGGTACGTTTTCATATACAACACGGTTCTTGCGATACCGTTCAATTTCCCTGACGGGAGTCTGGATGAGTATGCCGTCTTTGACGGAAAGTTCTCTGGGTATGATACACTGTCCGAACCAGCGGAGGCTGCGGAATGTGTATGTTGTACTGTCCCAGTTCTGCATCCAGGCGGTCATGATCCTTCTTCCGTCTTCACTGAGCAGTGTCTGAGTTGCATAGAAATCGATTCCGTAATCGACAAGCTGTGCATGTTCTTTGGTGAACCTGCCGGTCTCAGGATCAAATGTTCCGATCATTGCAACGGATACGTTGCCGCAGTTGAACTGATCGTTCTGCAGGACATCCTGCGGATTGACCATCAGGACATATTTTCCGTCGAGTTCAAAGAAATCGGGACACTCCCACATGGCACCTAAAGTACCGTCATTTTCTGCGAGAATGCTGATGAATTCCCATTTCAGGCCATCATTGCTCTTGAAATAGAGAATACGGCCCTTTTTGTCTCTGTCAGCAGTACATGCTCCGACAACACAGCGGTAAGTGCCGTCCTGCTCACGCCAGAGTTTCGGGTCACGGAAATCATACTTACTGAGTCCTTCAGGGATATCTGTGTAATTGATGACCGGGTTGCCTTCATATTTCTGGTAGTCGACACCATCACCGATCGCTACACACTGAGTCTGAATGAAGTTCTCTTCATCAAGATCAGAGATCTTAACGACTCCGGTGTACATCAGCAGATGCTTGCCGTCATCAGTTGTTTCCGCGCTGCCTGAGAAGCATCCGCCGGAATCAGGTACTGTATCCGGTGCCAGGGCACACGGCAGATATTCCCATTTCAGGAAGTCTTTGGTAATTGCATGTCCCCAGTGCATGGGTCCCCATTTTTTCCGGTAAGGATAATACTGGAAAAACAGGTGATATACTCCGTTATACTGAGAAAATCCGTTTGGATCGTTCATCCATCCGATTTTAGGTGTCAGATGAAACAGGGGCCTTGTTTCTGCTGGGAGTAATTCTCCTTCGGTCATTTCATAATTCCGAGCTTCATTGATTATCTGACTTGTCATATTTCTTTTTTCACTCCTGTTTCAAGTATGAGATATCCGCCCTTTGCAGAGCGGATATCCCAGTCTATTTTAAGTTTAGATTATTTGTAGTATTCGTCAATGTATTTCTGATAGATTGACAGGTACTTAGGCAGCTGATAAGCTTCCAGATCTGACTGGAGTTTGTCCCAATCAGCGTCTGTGAATCCGTTCATTACCCAGTCGGATTTAGCAGTGTTGATGCACTTAGTGATATCAGCCTGCAGGTTGGAGAGTTCTTTTACGTCGTCTGTTGACATGAAGACATTCGGTACAACATACTTCGTGTGCATATCAGGTGTGTAGATGTCCTTGATCCAGTCAAGTCTGTACTGAGCATCGTCAGGGCATGTTACATACTTGTCATAGTAAGAGTCGAGAATTGCGAGCGGTCCGCCAACTGCTTCTGCTTCACGTACTTCAACAGGGGAAGCATCACCGAGCCAGCAGTGCTTCAGCATTTCTTCACCAGCAGAGTTTGTGCCGAGTTCGAAGATGTCGAAGTCATCGTCTTCACCGTATGTACCCCAGTTGTTCTGCGGTGACTGGAACGGATCATACATCTGGTCGAGCCATGCGCATACGAGTGCAGGGTTCTTGCAAACGCCGGTTACTACACAGCGGCCTCTGTCGAAACCGGATGTGAAGGAACCATTGCCAGGTGTGAGGTTCTTTGTATCAGCCTGCAGCATAGGCAGCGGTACCCAGCTCTTGCCGGCGATCAGGTCATCCATGGAGACCTGAGCAATGTTTGCAACGTCCCAGGAGAAGCAGACGCCATAACGTCCGGACTTACCCTTGGCAACATATGTGGACCATTCCTGTGTGAATGCTTCAGGGTCAATGAGTTTTTCTTCATAGAGTTTATGGAGCCATGCAAGACCCTTCTTGAAGCCTTCCTGAGTAGCAGTGCAGACAACTTTCTTGTCATCTGTAACAGCGATATGTCTTCCCTTATCAGGATCGCCAATACCTTCGCCGAAGCCGTTGACCAGAGACATCGGGTCCTGACCGCCATCGTTCATGATGAAGGACATCGGAATGATATCACCATCAATGTTGAATTCTTTCTTGAGGTCAGCTGCGTTGTCGCGGAATGCGATCAGAACTTCTTCGAATTCATCAACTGTTTTCGGCATTTCGAGTCCGAGATATTCAAGCCAGTTCAGGTTGATGAAAGGCATGTTATCGATCGTCTGGATCGCTGTCTTTTCATAACCGAGCTGTTCGATCCACGGCAGAGCCCAGATGTGGCCATCTGAGTCTGTGCACATAGCTCTGTATTCAGGAGCCTGCTCGAAGACTTTCTGCAGGTTAGGCATGTATTTGTCAATGTAATCTTCAAGGTTCAGGATAACGCCCTGCTTAGCATATTTGAGCAGGTCTGTGTCACTGAAGCCAGCATTGAAGACAAAGTCAGGAAGTGTCTTGACATTGGACATTTCAAGCTGGATCTTGTCGCCCCACTGGTCGGACTGGATCGTCTTCCAGTTGACATGGACGTTTGTCTTTTCTTCAAGACGCTTGAAGATCGTACGGTTGTTCGGTTCGGACTCAGTTCCTGCAGGGAAGTTTGTCAGACCGTTGATCTCTGCTTTTTCAGCAAGAGGGAATGCGAGAGTAGCAGGATCGACGTCTGTTCCGCCGGCTGCGCCTCCGCTCGGAGCACCGCCGCCTCCGCCGCATCCTGTGAGGAGAACTGCTGCTGTAGCCATGGAGAGGATCAGAGCACTGCCTTTTTTAAATAAATTTGTCATGTTGACTCCTTATGATTTTTCTTTCTCCGATTATTATTCAATTTTCAATTAACCCTTGATCGCGCCGGCCATGATTCCGTTATCGAAGTATTTCTGGAAGAACGGATACATGATCATCAGCGGAATGCTGGAGATGATGATTGTTGCATACTTAAGAAGTTCTGCAAGACGCGCACGTTCCGCGGTAGACTGCATGTCGGATACCATGCCGGCTTCCGGCTGGTTCTGAATCAGGATGGAACGAAGTACGAGCTGCAGCGGCTGCTTAGATGCGCTGTTGAGATAGATCATTGCGTCAAAGTAGCTGTTCCACATACCGACGAACTGCCACATGGAAATGGTAGCGATGATCGGTGTGCAGACCGGCAGAAGGATCTGGAAGAAATAAACCATTTCATCAGCGCCGTCAATTTCGGAAGCCTCCTGCAGGTCACGGGGAATACCCATGTAATATGTTCTCGCAATAATCATGTTCCACACGCTGAACGCGCCGGGGATCAGAATTGCCCAGATGGTATCGAGCATGCCCAGGCTGGAGATCAGCAGGTATGTAGGGATCAGGCCGCCGCCGAAGAACATCGTGATAACGAACAGGATGTTGAAGAAACCTTTACCCTTGAAATCCGGACGGGACATCGGATATGCCGCAAGCAGCGTAACGATGACCGAGATGAATGTAAACAGAATTGAATAGATCAGTGCATTTTTGAAACCTACCCAGATCTGTGAGTTGGAGAGGACACGCTGGTATGCAGTGAGTGTCCACTTGGAGAAATCGAACGTGATGCCGGAGTTCTGCAGTACGATCGGATCAATAAACGAAGCGAGGATAATGTAGACCATCGGCAGGATGATCGCGACGATGAAGAGTCCGAGAAGAATGTAACCGATGATCAGTATCGTTTTATCTTCTACGGGATACTTGGAAAACTCACTCTTTTTCTTCTTTTCCATATCGTTCCCTCCTCATCAGATACCTTTTCCTTCATTCATGTTCTGAACAATCTTGTTCATCGAAATCAGAAGGATAACGTTGATGACAGTGTTGAACAGGCCGACAGCGGTCGAGAAACCGTAGTCACCGTCCAGAAGACCTTTCTTATAGACGTAGGTCGAGATGATCTCGGATGTCGACAGGTTCAGGTCAGTCTGCAGAGCATATGCTTTTTCGAAGCCGATACTCATGATGTTGCCGACAGACATAATGAACTGGATCAGGACGGTATCCTTGATAGCTGGCCATTCGACTGCTTTGATCTGCTGGATGATGTTTGCGCCGTCAATGACTGCAGCTTCCTTCAGTTCTTTGCTGGCGTTGGAAAGAGCGGCAGTATAGATGATGGAAGCCCATCCTGCGCCCTGCCAGATTCCGGAAGCGATATAGATCGTACGGAAAGCTGAAGGCATCGTCATGAAATTAGTGGATGTTCCAAGCATGGAGTTGATCATTCCAGTCGGCGACAGCAGGATACGGACGATACCGCAAAGGACGATGACTGAAATGAAGTTCGGCATGTACAGAACCAGCTGAATTTTCTGCTTGATACTTGTGCTGAGAATCCTATTCAGCAGGAATGCAAGCAGGATCGGGATTGGGAATCCCCACAGCAGGCCGAATACGCTCAGCTTCAGAGTGTTCATCAGATAACTCAGGAAATCCGGTGAAGACAAGAAGCGTGAGAAGTGTGAGAAACCGACCCACTCGCTGCCCAGGATACCTCGGATCGGGTTATATTCTGTAAACGCGATCAGAATACCGCCCATAGGTAAGTATCTGAAGATTATCGTCAGCAGGAATGCCGGCATGATAAAAATCAGATAGAGCTGCCAGTGTTGTCTGAAGTACACTAGAGCGTTATGCAGCTTCGAGTTTGAAGCAGCACCTGCTGTACTGTTTCCAGAAGCCTTTCCCATTAAAACCCTCCTTTAGAAGTTGTGCAGCTATCGGAAATGCATTTTTCGGCGGATGAATGCAGATCATGATAGCGCTTACTTCGAGATATAACCATACTAGCATTTGGATATATACGGTGCAATAAAAAAGTAGAAAAATCCCAAAAAAAATGTGCAAATGCACATTTTTAATGAATAATTGCCCTTGAAAGATGGGTTATATTGATATATAAAGAATTGTGCAAATGCACAATTCTGACTTGGCGTCTGTTTGTCAACTGTCTATTCTGATGATAGAATATGAATCAGAAGCAGAGGACCAATATATGAAACAGAAAGTCACGATCCAGGATATTGCAGATGCGCTTGGAATGTCCCGCAATACGGTATCGAAAGCCATCAACAACTCCGAAGGGATTGCCGAAGCTACCCGGGACAAAATTCTTGAGAAGGCGGTAGAAATGGGATATAAGCAGTTTTCTTATGTTGCGTCCATGACAAGTATCGGGACTTCAAAAAAAGCAAAACAGGAAGAATCAGGAGAGATCTCACTGTTTACAACGATCAGTTTGAGCAATTCACATTTCGCTTCACTTTTTATGGATAATATCCATGAAGAGATCACACAGATGGGATATACATTGTCTGTCCACCGTATATCACGTGAGAACATCAAAAACAGGTCTCTTCCCCGTACATTCAACCGGGAACAGTCAAAAGGAATAATCTGTATTGAAGTCTTTGATCCTCGTTACTGTGATATGATCAGCGAACTTGGTATTCCTGTCCTGTTCGTGGATGGCCCGGCACGGAAAAACGAACGTTCCGTTAATGGTGACCAGCTGTTGATGGATAATTATACGGAGATCACGCATTTTGTTAATCTGATGATCGAGAGAGGTCTGACAAAGATCGGCTTCATCGGTGATTACGAACATTGCCAGTCGTTCTGGGAACGTTATTGTGCTTACCGTCTTGCAATGATATCAGCAGGCATCGAGATCAATGAACACTATGTGATCAATACTAAGGATAAGGATACCGATTCACTTGCGGATCTCCTTGAAGACCTGAAGGATATACCGGATGTATATATCTGTGCGAATGACTTTGTCGCGATCGACGCAATACAGCTGCTTATCCTGAGCCATAAAAACATTCTGAAGAAGACCCGTTTTCTTGGCTTTGACGATTCCTATGAATCGAGGATCTTCCATCCGGCACTGTCGACCGTCCACATTCACTCCCAGTCTATGGCATTTTCCGCACTGCATCTGCTGATGACCAGGATCAAGGAACCTACAATGGAATATCGGACGATCTATGTCGCGACTGATCTTGTCCTGAGAGAGTCCACTGAATTCTGATACGGAGAAAAAAATATGAACATTTTTTCCTATGACAGTAAATTCAGTCAGCTGTTTCTGAAACTCAGTTATGCCTGCTGGCTGAATATGATGTGGATGATATGCTCTCTGCCGATCATAACGATCGGTGCATCGACAACTGCCCTCTACTCGGTGACGCTGAAGATCGCAGATGAAAAAGAATCGAATATTACGAAGCAGTTCATCACTGCATTCCGCAGCAACTTCAAGCAGGCGACCAGGATGTGGCTTCTTCTGCTGCTGGCAGGGATCCTGATCGGCGGCGACTTTTATGTAGTCCTGCATATGCGTTCCATGTCCAGCGGCAGTCTGGCGATCATGTGGACGCTGAACCTGGCACTGCTGATCGCTATATCGATCATCTATGCCGTGGTCCTGGTGTATATCTTTCCGCTGATTGCGAGATTTGAGAACAACGACAAGGCAATGCTGAAAAATTCTCTGCTGGTCGGTATCCATTTTCTGTTCTGTACGATCGTAGTAGCTGCGATCCACTTTGTGATGTTTTATGCTGTGGTCGCGATATTCACTCCGCTGATCCTGTTTGGAGAAGGACTATGCGCACTGCTGTCATCCTATATGCTGATCAATGTATTCCGGGTCATTTCATACAGGCCTGAAGAGGACGAACAATGAGAGGATCACCGGAAGAACGCGCGGCCGTCAGGAAGTCATACTACAAGATGAACAAAAAGGAAAAGGCAGAATATATTCTCACGTACTATAAACTGCCTTTGTTTACCGCGTTTGTTGTTCTGGCTGTAGGTATTACTTCGCTGGTCCATACACTGACGAAGAAAGAGCCTGTCCTGTATACCGCCTATGTCAATACCGTATTCGGGGACGACATGACACAGAAGATGACGGATGACTTTCTGAATGATATCGGCCTGGATCTGAAGAGAAACGAAGTGCTTGTCTACAAAGACCTGTACATCGATGAGGATCCCACACTGGAAGACCATCAGTATGTATATGCATCCAAGATGAAGATCCTGGGAGCGATCAGCGCAAAACAGATGGATGTTGCACTGATGAATGACAACGCATATGGCCAGATGTCTGCCAGCGGACTGCTGATGGAAATGGATACTGTGCTGAAAGATGATACACAGCTTTATGAAGATCTCAAGCCTTACCTGACGGAAGGCACTGTGATACTGGAAGATAATTCTGTCGAGTATAGCCTGAATGAGGCAGACACGTACGAAGCTGTAACAGAACAGCAGATCAATGCGATCGATGTTTCAGAATTTCCTATATTCCGCAGTGCAGAAATAGATGGTAAGATGTATTTAGGTGTAATAGGAAATACGCCGCGTGTTGAAAAGGTGCGGGCATTTCTCGCATATCTTCTCAACACAAAATGATATGTGCCGTTGGCACAATCCTGAAGGCTGTAACGGTGAAAGACCGTGCCAGTAAGCCGGGGCCTGTTCGAATTCTTTATCCGGCAGCCGGCTTCATAATTCTTTCATACCATAGAAAGGGGCAAAAAAACTTATGGCAACTGTAACACTGAAACACATTCAAAAGATTTATCCGAACGCAGAGAATCCGAAACCGAAAAAGAAGAAGAAGAAGGAAGACGAACCGGTTGAGGAAAAGAGCTACAAGCTTAAGGTCACAGATGAAGGCGTAGTGGCTGTAGACGATTTCAACCTCGACATTAAAGACAAAGAGTTCATCGTCCTGGTCGGACCTTCCGGATGCGGAAAGTCCACAACTCTTAGAATGGTTGCGGGTCTCGAAGAGATCACGAGAGGCGAACTGTTCATCGACGACAAACTCATGAACGATGTAGCACCGAAGGACAGGGATATCGCAATGGTATTCCAGAACTACGCGCTGTATCCTCACATGACTGTCAGACAGAACCTTGAATTCCCGCTGAAGCTGAGAAAGGTCCCGCAGGCAGAGATCAACGAAAGAGTAAACGAAGCTGCTGAGATCCTCGGTATCGTCCAGTATCTTGAAAGAAAGCCGAAGGCACTTTCAGGCGGACAGAGACAGAGAGTCGCGATCGGACGTGCTATCGTCCGTGAACCGAAAGTTCTGCTGATGGACGAACCGCTTTCCAACCTTGACGCTAAGCTCAGAAACCAGATGAGAGCTGAGATCATCAAGCTGAGAAAGAGGATCAACACAACGTTTATCTATGTCACGCACGACCAGACCGAAGCTATGACGCTGGGAGACAGGATCGTCATCATGAAGGATGGCGAAGTCCAGCAGATCGGAACCCCGCAGGAAGTATTCAACGCACCGGTAAACACATTCGTAGCAGGCTTCATCGGAATGCCGAGAATGAATATGTTCGGCGGCGAACTGAAGAAAAAGAACGGGAAGTACGTTGTTGAAGTCGAAGGCGCAGAGATCGAACTTTCAGAAGACAAGCAGAAGAGACTTGCCGCAAGGAACGTTGAAGACTGCAACGTTACAGTCGGCGCAAGACCTGAACACATTACGCTTGACAACGTAGATGGCGGAATGCTGGAAGGTGTTGTAGAAGTCAGCGAAATGATGGGTTCATCAGTCCACCTGCATCTCAATGCATATGGAAGAGACTGCATCATCATCGTTCCGACACTTGATCTGAAAGACAACTCAGCTCTCGAGATCGGTTCCACGGTCAAGTTCACACTTGTACCGAACGCTATCCATGTGTTCGACCCGTGGACAGGAAAGAATCTGGAATACGCGGATTGATGTTACAAAAAAAGCAATGCATGCGGTATATACTGCAAAGCATTGCTTTTTTATTGGTTTTTCTTACTTTTTTCTGATGGGAGCTTTTTCAAACACCACAGCCTGATATGGCTTCAGGGTAAGTGTCCTGTCTTTCTGCTTTATCTCATCATAGTTGCTGAGCAGCAGCCTGCCATCACTGACCCAGGCAGGCAGTTTATACTCTGCGGTTTTGTTTGTGAAGTTTGCACAGATGAATAACCTGTTTCCCTCATACTGACGGCTGTAGGCAATGATCTTTTTGTTTTCATGATCGTATTCTTCTGTCTCGCCGTAGATGGCTGTTTCATTGCTCTTCTTGAGTGCAAGTACCTTCTGGAAATAACGGTAGATGGATCTTTCTGAAGAAAGATCTGCTTTGACATTGATCTGTTTATAAGCCTGGTTGACGCACTGCCATGTATCATGACCGTTGTTGAAGCCGCCGTTGACGGAATTGTCCCACTGCATAGGTACTCTGGAATGGTCTCTTGCACCGTATTTGATGAAACTGAAGGCAAGCTTCGCAGGAATCTTGTAGCTTCTCATCAGATCATAGACAAAATGACTGACAGGGTCCTTCAGATCATCCATGTGTTTGAAATTGCAGTTGGTCATGCCGATCTCCTGTCCCATATAGATGAACGGGATACCGAAACCCATGTAGGTGATCGTTGCCAGCATTGTGGCTGCTTCATAGCGGTAGTGCTTTGTGTCGATTGAGAATCGGTTCACACTGCGCGGATTGTCATGGTTTTCCAGGACCAGTGTATTCCAGCCGTCTTTGTAATAAGTGATCTGAGGATCCAGAAGTCCTTTTTTGAACTGGAGGATATCAAACGGCTTCTTGAAATACTTCTTGCCGGCAATATTGTCGGAATCAAGGTGAGCAAAATTGAAGATCGAATCCAGCTCATTGTTTGTTTCCTTTACATATGCATGGGCATTCTCATCGGAAGGATGGAAAGACTCACCGACTGTGTATGTGTCATACAGGGAAAGGGACTTCTCATTGAGTTCCTTGAGGAATTCATGCATGCGCGGACCGTCAACATAGCATGGTGCACCGACCTGGAAACTTTTCTTATCATAATCGTCAGCGATCGGATATACCTTGGAGAACATATTGAATACGTCGAAGCGGAACCCGTCAACACCTTTATCAAGCCAGAAGTTCAGGATATCGATGATCTCTTCCCTGACTTTCGGGTTTTCCCAGTTCAGATCAGCCTGTTCCGTGCAGAATAGATGGAGATAGAAGTCATCCGTATCCCCGATTCTCTCCCATGCAGGTCCGGTAAACGTGGATTCCCAGTTGGAGGGAGGCAGGAGTTTGTCACCGTCTCTTTTTCCTTTGCGGATAATGTAATAATCACGGTATGGTGAATCCTCTGACTCCATGGCTTTTTTAAACCACGGGTGTTCGATAGAGGTATGGTTGATCACCATATCCATGATGACCTTCAGATCCCGTTTATGACATTCGTCAAGCAGTCTGTCAAAGTCCTCCATTGTACCGAACTTTTCGTCGATCGCACGATAGTCACTGATATCGTATCCATAGTCATAGTCAGGTGATTTATACAGCGGTGAGAACCAGATCGCTGTCACTCCGAGATCCTTGATATAGTCAAGTTTCGAGATAATACCCTCGATGTCGCCCCAGCCATCATTGTCAGCGTCCATGTAGCTGAACGGATAGATCTGGTACACAACAGCATTCTTATACCATCTTGTCTTCATAATGTTACTTCTCCTGATTTCATTGTACTATAAGCGGCTGTCTGCCCGTCATGCGGATTTTGAACTGCGGAACACACAAAAAGATTTCTATTTCTTCTGAAGGTTCCGTTATAAACCGATTCTTTGTTGTGCTACTATGGTGATAAGGAAACGTATAAAGAACAGAGGTAAAGCATAATGGAAAAAATGATCAAAAGAATCGGTGTTCTGACAAGCGGCGGCGATGCACCGGGAATGAACGCTGCAGTACGTGCTGTCGTCAGAACAGCTCATTCACTCGGCATTGAATGCATCGGTATCAGAAGAGGCTGGCAGGGACTGATCAACAGTGATTTCGTAGTCCTGACAGCGGAAAGTGTCAGCCGTATCCTTGCCCGCGGCGGTACGATCCTTTACACCGCAAGAAGTGCTGATTTCATGACAGAAAAGGGCAGGGAAAAAGCAGTAGCAACATGCAAGATGCTCGGCATTGAAGCGATCGTGGCGATCGGCGGAGACGGAACATTCAGAGGTGCACTTGAACTTTCAAGACTCGGTATCCCGGTCGTAGGCATTCCGGCAACGATCGATAATGATATCGGCTGCTCCAACTACACGATCGGATTTGACAGCGCATGCAACACAGCAGTCGAGTGCATTGACAAGCTTCGTGATACGATGCAGTCTCATGAAAGATGCTCAGTCGTCGAAGTCATGGGCAGAAACGCCGGATTCCTGGCTCTGTATGTCGGCATAGCCGGCGGTGCTACAGCAGTCCTGATCCCGGAAAGAGAAGTTAATCTGGAAGAAGACGTGATCAAACGTATCCAGAACGCAAGACTTGCAGGACATACACACTTCATGATCATCGTGGCTGAAGGCGCAGGAAATGCTTATGATGTCGCAAAGGTCATCAAGGAAGGCATCGGAATCGATCCGCGTGTTACAGTTCTCGGTCATATCCAGAGAGGCGGATCCCCGAATGCCCGTGACCGTGAAACAGCGACCCGTATGGGATACTATGCTGTAAACGCCCTGGCGGCAGGACGCTTCAACGTTATCATCGGAACGAAGGAAGGCTCGATCAAAGAGATCCCGATCGAGGAAGCTCTGAAGATGACCAAGAACATCCAGATGGACCGCTACAGCATTCTGGAAACGATGGGCATTGACAATTCCATGATCAGATAAGCTGAACAGAAGTCGGTAATCATAAAAAGAGCTGAAAAAACCCGGTGATCAGAAAAACCATCCGGGCTGGACAACAGCTCTTTTTCAGATGAAGCGGAACAGGAACGCAGTGATCATACCGAATGCGGCACCGCCGAGATGTGCCTGCCAGGCAACACCGGGAAGGAAATTGATCATGATGTTCGCAATATTGTTTCTCAGCAGGCTGACGATCGATACATTGGTGTATGAGAACAGCAGAGCGAAGTAGAAGAACATCAGCGCATACAGACCGCCGGACAGACCGATCGATGAACGGACATTCATCATCAGACAGAACAGGTTTCCGAGAATAACGCCTCCGAACAGTATGATCGAGAACCTGACAGAACCCATGGACAGTTCCAGCCATGTACCGAGATTGTACAGTGAATACATATTCATCAGGATGTGCCATGGACTGCCGTGAAGGAATCCGCCTGTCAGAAGTCTGTAATACTGTCCCTGTTTCACACTATAGTAATGATAAGAATATTTCTGTGTGATCAGCGGATTGCGGTTTTGAAGTATATAAACAACGATGCACACGATCAGCGTACACAATGTGACGGGTGTCCTCAGCAATGAATTCAGATAATACATATAACGCCACCTCCGGCATGTCCATTGTAGCAAAACAAGGGGAATCAAACCAAACATATTCATTGAAGAACAGAAATCGCGTCACAAAATGAAACCGGACATGACGCATGACAATCAGAGCCATGCACCATATAATAGTACCGGAGGCATTTATGGTCAGATCTTATTTACATGCATTCATATCGATGCAGTATGTGTTTATACTTCCTGCTCCGGCGATCCTGATCTTTATTCTGGCGGCCTGCTATTTTAAAACAGGCATACCGGCATTCAGGATCGCAGCTTTGATCACAGCAGTGATCCTCGCGGTACTTCTGGTCCGGTTCTATACCGAGCGGATGTCCATTCCCAAAAAGCTGAGCAGATTTAAAGATCCCAAAGAATACAATGACAGCTATATTATCGGTCAGGCTTTCATGCTGGAAGACAGAATGCTGGTTTACGATAACCATAAGATCCTGGAATTCTATTACCGGGACATCAAAGAGCTGAAAGGCGGACCCGGAAAGCGTGACAACTGGGATGTTGTATATATTTCTGCCGGTCAGTCCGCGAAAAATACGACCAGTTCCAAAGGTCAGGCAGAGCGTCTGGCTTATTATCTGAAAACAAAAAATCCTGAGCTGATCATTGAAGGGATCGAGCCGTCCGGGGACGGGATCCTTTCTCACATTGAGAGCGGCAAAGATCAGCCGACGATCTGATCAAAATGAAAACACTTCATGTCACTGACACGAAGTGTTTTTCATCGTTTTCCATTCATCAAATGTGATCTGATGGACGACATCCATGCCGCCTTTGCGGAACGGGTCAATTAAGACCGGCTCTGTTCTGATCACACGCATACCGCACTTTTCCATGACTTTTCCGGACGCGGGGTTATACTCATAATGACATGCCAGCATGGTTTTCAGATGCTTCTCTTCAAAGCCGTATCGGATGACACGGGCACATGCCTCAGACATATAACCGTGTTTCCAGTAAGGATAGCCAAGCCAGTATCCGATCTCACTTTCCGTATCATTTTCAGCAAGTCTGCTGACATGGAGCGGCATCAGTGAGATATTGCCGATAACGAGATCATCATCCTTGAGGACTATAGCCCATGTGTAATCATTGATCAGAATGTTCTGCAGAATATACCTGCTTTCCGCGGAGTCCTTATGCGGATTCCATCCGCAGGGAGGACCGACATGCGGGTCAGCGGCCAGTTCGTACAGTCGTTCCGTGTCAGACAGCTGCCATGGTCTCAGGATTAATCTCTCTGTTTCCATATCAGTTGGTGTAGTTATCGAAGTATCCCTGTACAAGAACGACCGGAGTTCCCTTGTCGCCTGAACCGCTGGTCAGGTCGCACAGCGAACCGATCAGGTCAGTCAGCTGTCTGGGTGTTGTACCTTCGGAAGCCATCTTTCCCTTCAGGTTGGAATCCTTCTGGCGGATGCGTTCAGCGATCGCGTTTCTCAGGTCTTCACCGGACAGATCACCGTAGTCATTGTCAGCGAGATACTTGAGCTTCAGTTCATTCGGTGTGCCGTTGAGTCCTTCTGTATGAGCAGGGGATACGACGGGGTCAGCGAGTTCCCAGATCTTTCCCTGAGGATCCTTGAAGGCACCGTCACCGTAGATCATGACTTCGATATGTTTTCCGGTTGCTTCAACCAGGAACTTCTGTGTACGGTCAACGAATGTCTGGCCGTCTCTCGGGAACAGTTTTACTTTCTCTTCGGTCGCTTTATTGGAGCCGAGCAGACCATAGTCTTCGTTATAGCCGCTTCCATCGACCGGAGCAGTCAGGATGTCATCCATACCCAGAACGATCCTTGCGCCTGCAGCCTTGAGCAGTCTCTTGGATCTTTTGCGTGTATGAATGTCGCATGTCAGTACGACGTCTGTATAGTCAAGAATTGCCTGCGGATGATTGGCGAAGATGATCTCAACATCGGCGCCCTGTTCTTTAACAAGTTCTTCATAATAAGAAACATAGTCAACACCGGTAAACGGATGTCTGTTTTCTCCGAACAGTTCACGGTATCTTTCGAGCGTCAGTACATCACGGTACGGATCGATACCTGCTTCATCAAGCTGATCGAGGGAGACGAGTTCGTTGCCTACCTCATCAGAAGGATAGCTCAGCATCAGTACGACCTTTTTAACGCCCAATGCGATACCTTTCAGACAGATCGCAAAACGGTTTCTTGAAAGAATGGGGAAGATAACACCGACAGTTTCACCGCCGGTCTTTTCACGGACATCTTTTGCAAGCGCGCTGATGTCAGCGTAGTTGCCCTGACTTCTGGCAACAACGGATTCAGTGATCGCAACGACATCTCTGTCACGAAGTTCAAAGCCATCGCTTTCAGCGGCAGCCAGAACACTGTCGCAAACGATTCTGGCGAGATCATCACCTTCACGGATGATGGGGCAGCGAATGCCTCTTGATACGGTACCGGTTCTACGTTCCATATGATTTCCTCTTTTCCCGGATATAATTGATTATCCGTTAAACATTTTATACTATTTTTGGTCATTTCAGAATGGAAGTGAGTTATTCAGCCTGATTTTTCTGATTTTACCTTTGATCCTGATCTGTTCCGGCAGTGTTTTATCGCTGAGTATCTGCACATCGGTATATTTGTCATCGATGAAGATCGTTCCGATCTCTTCAAACGGGATCAGTTCACACAAAGCGCCGACAATATCGGCTTTCCTGATATGATCTCTTTTTCCTGCAGAAATGGAATACATGTTTACAAAGGGTAGCGGGCTCTCCGGCTGAAAAACGGGAAGGTTCGGTTTCAGTTCCACCTCAGATACGGATGTCAGCTGTTCACACCCGGAGATCAGGAGCTGTCCTTTCTCTGACTCTTCTTCATTCAGCAGGAGGATGGAATACGCGGTTCCGCCCTGGTGCGCGGCTCTTCCGCACCGGTGGATATACGTTTCCCGGTCAAACGGCAGACCGCAGTGTACGACAAGACCGATATCAGGCAGATCAAGTCCTCTGGCAGCCGCATCGGTTGCGCAGAGGACATTCAGTTCCAGGTTTGAGAAGCTCTGTATGATCTGCTCACGCCTGGACTGTTTCAAGCCGGCATGATATGCCTCTGCCGGAATATCATGTGCCTGCAGTGCTTTCACACCTTTGATGCAGTCAGACTGACGGTTGAAAAATACGACGCATCCAAACGGGAGTTCTCCGAGGATCTGTGCCAGGTCTTCGTATACATTGTCTGTCACGATATAGTATTGTCTGACATGCGGATTGACTTCTGTCTCATTGATCACGACGCTCCGGTATTCCCCGGGAAATAACGATGTCAAGGATTCGTCCATGGTCGCGGAATACATGACAGTCTGGATACCTGAGGGCAGGGCTTCCAGGATCGCGGATACTTCCTGTCTCTGGCCCAGACTCAGCAGCATATCCGCTTCATCCAGCACGACCCACCTCAGGTCATCCAGCTCGATCAGTCCCTGTCTGATCAGGTCCAGGAGCCTGCCGGCAGTTCCGGTAATGATCTCTGGATGATGCTTCAGCATATTGAGCTGATGATCATACTTTCTGCCGCCGATCATGCATGCAGTATGGATCTTGAGGTATGCGGAAAAACGATCCGACAGTGTTTTGATCTGCACAGAAAGCTCCCGGGTAGGCGCAATGATCAAAGCCCTGGTCTTCCGTTCCAGGGGAGTCAGCTGATTCAGGATCGGCAGGAGGAACGCGGCGGTCTTGCCCGCGCCGGTTCCTGCCTGTACATAAAGGTCGTGTCCCTCCATGAACAAAGGGATCGACTCTCTCTGGACCGGCGTCAGGCTGCCGTAGCCAAGATGACGCATTGTTTCCAGCAATTCAGGTCTGATGTCGTATTTCATATAAAAAGTATAGACCATTTAAGCGGTGAAACAAAACAGAACCGAATATGGTAATATGGACCCGGAGGCACGTATGGACACAATTACAGCAATCGCAACAGTACAGGGAGAAGGCGCAATATCCGTTATCAGGATCAGCGGGGATGAAGCAGTCCCGGTATGTGAGAAGATCCTGGACAGATCATTGTCCGATCTGAAGGGATACCGGATCCGTCACGCGTATGTCCGGGATGAAAACGGGATCGTGGATGAAGTGCTGGTAAGCATGTTTCGGGCACCGCATTCCTATACGGGTGAAGACTGTGTTGAGATCAGCTGTCATGGCGGTATTTATGTAACGCGCAGGATACTGAGCATTCTGCTGGGGGCAGGAGCCCGCATGGCACGCAGAGGCGAGTTTACGGAACGTGCATTCATGAACGGGAAGATGGATCTTGCCCAGGCGGAAGGTGTAGCTGACCTGATCCGTGCCAGAGATGACATGAATGTCAGAAGTGCTGTGCATTCCCTGAAGGGCAGTGTGAAAAAGCTGCTGGATCCTTTATGTGAATCACTGATCTCCATTATTGCGCAGATCGAAGTCAATATTGATTATCCGGAATACAACGATGTCGAGGAACTGACATCAGAGATCATCCTGCCCTCGGCAGAACAATGGCTGAAGGAGATCCATGAACTGATCACGGAAGCATCCCGGGCAGTTCAGATCAGGAGCGGAATCGATACCGTGATCCTGGGAAAGCCGAACGTGGGAAAATCATCGATCCTGAATGCCCTGCTGGAAGAAGATAAAGCGATCGTCACTGATATTGCCGGAACGACCAGGGATATCGTTGAAGGAACCGTTCATATCGGTGACCTGACACTGAACCTGATCGATACGGCCGGGATCCATGAATCCACGGATAAGATCGAGCAGATGGGGATCGAGCGTTCATTGAAAGCACTGCAGAAAGCACAGCTGGTCATCGTAGTTCTGGACAGCGTCAGCGGCCTGACCGATGAAGACAGGGAGCTGCTTGAACTGTCAAAGGATAAGGAACGGATCATCATATATAATAAGAAGGACATGGCGGAAATTCCTGATACGATCGCCGTATCCGCCCTGGAAAATGATCTGGACGCGCTGAAAGAAGCGATCATTCATAAATATGAAAATGATGTGCAGACAGCTTATCAGGATACATTGAACAATGAGCGTCAGATCGGACTTGCGCTGCAGGCGGAAAGTCATATGAAGGACGCTGTCAGCGCGATGAAAGCCGGTATGGAAACAGATCTGGTGACGATCGACCTTCAGGCAGCCTATGATGCTTTGAAGGAGATCACCGGGGAATCAACAAGAGACGGACTGCTGGATGAGATCTTCAGCAGATTCTGTCTGGGGAAGTAAACGGAATGACATATTATCTTGACTCACATGCGCATATTATCTCTGAAGAATTCGAGCAGGACCTGGATGAACTGCTAGAGCGTGCCGAACAGGCTGATGTAAAACGGATCATGATCATGTGCACCGGTGAAACGGAAATCGATAAAGCATTTTCACTGGTCGACAGTGATCCCTTCCGTTTTTCCTGCGCATACGGGATCCATCCGGAAGATGCCAATGACTGGCAGGGAAGATGGGACAGATTCTGTGAGATCATCCGGGATCCGAGGATCGCCTGCGTCGGTGAGATCGGACTGGACTATTACTGGGTGAAAGACAATAAACCGGTACAGCGTGAACTGTTCATCAAACAGATCGAGGAAGCAAGGGCTGTTCATAAACCGATCCTTGTTCATTCAAGGGACGCGATACAGGATACATATGACATTATGAAGGAGCACCGTATACCCGGTGTCATGCACTGCTATTCCGGCAGCGCGGAGATGGCTGTGGAATTCACGAAGCTGGGTTATTATCTGGCATTCGGCGGAGCGATCACATTCAAAAATTCCAGACATTCCAAAGCTGCTGCGGCTGCGGTGGATCCGAAATTCCTGCTGAGTGAAACAGACTGCCCGTATATGTCGCCGGAGCCTCTAAGGGGCAGAAGGAATGAACCTTCCAATATTCCGCATATCGTCAAGGTCATTGCGGACGTATGCGGCAAACCTGTAGAAGAGATGAAAGAGATCATTGCAAAGAACTATGAACGTCTTCTTCATGAGGAAGTGCTATGAGGAAGATCCTGCAGACGATCGTTGTGGAAGGCAGGCACGATACGGAAAACCTGAAAAAGTATTTTGACTGCGTTACGATCGAAACCGGCGGTACATCACTGCCGGAAACAGTCCTGGATGAGATACGCGAAGCACAGAAACGGACCGGGGTCATCGTATTTACGGATCCCGACGCACCGGGAAATATGATCCGTCATGCGGTCAATCAGGCAGTGCCCGGATGTCAGAACGCATTTGTGGATAAAAAGGATGCCAGAACGGAAAAGAAAGTCGGCGTAGAACACGCGGATGGAGATGTTCTGGCAGAAGCGCTGGATCATCTGGTAACATACAGTGGTCACGATACCGGAAGTCTGACCATGTCTGATCTGGTGGATCTCGGCCTGAGCGGAGGAAGCCGCTCACAGGAAAAGAGGGAACTGATCGGCAGAAAGCTTCATATCGGCTGCGGTTCGGCAAAAACGATGCTGAAGCGTCTGAACCACCTCGGCATTACATACGAAGAGATCAGAAAGGAAATGGATGATGAATAAACCTGTTGCGGCTCCTTCAAGAACCGGAGAGATCCTGAAAAAATATGATCTGAAAGCGAAAAAGGGCTACGGACAGAATTTTCTCATCGATGTTTCCATCGTACAGAAAATAGCTGCGTCCTCTCATTGTGAAGGAGCAGTTATTGAGATCGGTCCGGGCATCGGAAGTCTGACAGAGCAGCTGGCACTTCGTTCACAGCACGTCCGGAGCTACGAAGTAGATGAAAGACTGCTGACAGTGCTGGATGATACACTGTCTGAATATGATAATGTGGAGATCATCCTTAAGGATATCCTGCAGGCAGACCTGGAACAGTCCGTGCGGGAACTGAAGGAAACATATGGTTCTGTAAGTGTGTGCGCAAATCTTCCTTATTATATAACGACACCTGTTCTGTTCAGGCTGTTTGAATGTGCAGAGCCTGTGGAATGGATCACGGTCATGGTCCAGAAAGAAGTGGCAGACAGGTTTGCGGCAGGACCGGGAAGTCCGGATTACGGAGCGTTAAGTGTAGAGAGCGCATACCTGTATGATGTAAAGAAGCTTTTTCAGGTGCCAAGGACATGCTTCTCCCCGGCTCCGAATGTGGACAGCGCGGTCATACAGTTTCACAGGAAGTCTGTGGAAACAGAAGAAACAGATCAGTTTTTTGAACTGGTCAGAGCATGTTTTGCCCAGAGAAGAAAAACACTGTATAACAACCTGAAAGCATATGCGCCGGAAGGCACCGACATCAGTGCTGTGCTTGCGGAAGCGGGGATCGATCCCGGTATCAGGGCACAGAATATGACTTCGGAACAGTTCCGTACACTGTATACAGTCTGGAGGAAAATGATATGAAAGAACGTGCATACGCAAAGATCAACCTGTGTCTTGATGTCGTCGGAGAACGGGAAGACGGATATCATGAGCTGAAGATGATCATGGCTCCGGTAGACTTTTATGATGTTCTTGAAATGGTTCCCGCGGAAACGACCACGATGTCCCTGAATCGTTCCTTTCTGCCGGTCAATGAAAAGAACACGGTAATCAAGGCGATCAATGTCATGCGTGAATGTTATGGTTTCAAGGAAGAGTTCGCATGCAGTCTTCAGAAACATATCCCTACCCAGGCCGGACTGGCCGGCGGATCTGCAGACGCTGCTGCGGCGATCCGTATCATGAATCAGCTTCTGCATCTGAACATGAGCAGGGAAGATATGATCAATGTCGGCAAAAAGGTTGGCGCGGATGTACCGTTCTGTATTTTCAATCAATGTGCATTCGTGTCCGGTATCGGTGATGTGCTGGAACCGTTTGAATGCAATACTGATTTCGACATTCTTCTGGTGAAGCCGAAACGGGGCGTTTCGACCAAAACAGCATTCACTGAAATGGATAAAGAAAACATCGTTCACCCGGACTGCACGGCAATGCGGGAAGCGCTGATGAGTAGCGACTATGACGGTGTGATCAGGAACCTCGGCAATTCCCTGGAGGAAGTCAGTCTCAGGCTGGTCCGTGAGATCCGCGATATTAAAGACGATCTGACAGTGCTCGGTTTTGACGGCGTCCTGATGTCCGGAAGCGGTTCGACCGTATTCGGGATCACAAGAAGCCCCCGTCTGCTGAGAAAAACATCCGATCTGATGAGATATAAGGGTTATTTTGTAAGAATGACAAAAATCTTATAATGAAAGCGATTTCGCAAGAAATAACTGCTTTTTGTGGGAACAAACGATTGAAAAAATAGTATATTCATATTATATATGGGCAGGGAGGCGCAAAACATGAAGAATGCTATTGTAATGGCGGCCGGAAAAGGTACGCGAATGCACTCTGATCAGCCGAAAGTGCTCCATCGTATTCTGGATGAGCCGATGGCGGGACTGATCGTCAATAATCTGAAAAAAGCCGGTGCAGAACGTATCGTTTCGATCGTCGGATACGGGCATGAACTTGTTGAGGCGGCTCTGGCAGGAACCTGTGAATTTGCGGTGCAGGAACCGCAGCTCGGAACAGGTCACGCTGTCATGCAGGCGCGTCAGCTGGAAACAGAAAAAGGACTGACTGTTGTTGTCAATGGAGACGGTCCGTGTGTCAGACCGGAAACGTATGCCAGACTTTATGATGCGCTCGAACACGCGGAGATGGCGATCATGACTGCTGTGCCGGAATATGACAACCGCTTTGGCAGAGTCATCCGCGGCACGGACGGAAGCGTAGAGAAGATCGTTGAGTATAAAGACTGCACGGATGAAGAACGTGCTGTCAAAGAAACCAACATGGGTTTCTATGCGTTCCGCAATGAACTGCTGTTTGAAGGCCTGAAAGAGCTGACAAACAACAATGCCCAGCATGAATATTACATTACAGACCTGGTGGAGATCTTCATCCGCCATGGATACAAGGTTGCGGCAGTGCAGGTAGAAGACTGCATGGAAGTACAGGGTGTCAATGACAACATTGAACTGGCCCGTGCGTCTGCATATCTGCAGCAGAGAATCAACACAGGCCTGATGGCATCGGGCGTAACGATGGTCGATCCGAATACAGCATATATCGGTCCATATGTTACCGTTGGTCATGATGTGATCATTCATCCGAATGTCTATTTATACGGCAAAACAGAAATACAGGACGGAGCAGTCATTCTCCCGGGAAGCTACCTGAGAGATGCTCTGGTCGGACAAGGGGAAACAATCGGCCCGAACGTTTACAGCGTTCCGGCAGAAGACTAAAGGAGACGGCAGGCCTTTGGTCTGCTGACGCTGAAAAGGGGAAAGGAAAGCTCTCATGTTAAAAGAAACTGTTGTTTTTGCATTAACGTCCAGCACTGATCTGGCAAGATCCGTAGCGGAAAAACTCGGATTACCTCTGGGAAAGATCAAGGTAGAACATTTCGCGGATGGCGAGATCCTCGTAACACCGCAGGAAACAGTCCGCGGAAGATCTGTCTTTATCATCCAGTCCACATGCACACCCGTAACAGAACACCTGATGGAAGTCCTTGTATGCATTGATGCATTAAAGAGGGCAAGTGCAAAAGAGATCAACGTTGTAATTCCTTATTATGGATATGCCCGTCAGGACCGTAAGGCATCCGCGCACCAGCCGATCACTGCAAAGCTTGTTGCAGATCTGCTGACTGTAGCAGGAGCTGACAGAATCGTTGTCTGTGACCTCCACGCAACGCAGATCCAGGGTTTCTTCGATGTACCGATCGATGATCTGGCTGTAGGACCGATGCTCGGACATTATTATGCGGAAAAAGGTTTCAGCAGTGACGAAGTCGTCATCGTATCTCCGGATCATGGCGGAGTCGTCCGTGCAAGAAGAATTGCCGAACTGCTTGACTGCCCTATCGCGATCGTTGACAAGCGCCGTCCGAAGCCGAACGAAGTTGAAGCACAGAATGTCATCGGTGATGTTGATGGAAAAATCTGCATTATCGTTGATGATATTGCCGATACATGCGGAACGCTCTGCGCAGCTGCCAAGATCCTGAAGGATCATGGCGCAAAAGAAGTCAACGTTGCTGTGACACACGGTATCTTCTCCAGAGATGCTGTTGAAAAGATCGAAGCTTCCGATATCAAGGAAATGGTCATCTCCGATACGATCCAGCTGTCCGATGAAAAGAGGGCAAAGTCCACAAAGATCGTGCAGCTGTCCATCGCTGATATGCTGGCAGAGACGATCGACGCGATCATGAACCATACATCTGTCTCACGTGTATATGACAGATATTTAGGTAAAGTTTCTCACTAATCATATATTGAAGGGGCGGTCAATGAATTGCCCCTTATTTTTGCGGCAGTAGTATTCTTTAAGTGAAGATCTGCCCGAATTTTACTTCAGAAAAGAATACATTGATTACAAACTGATAATTTTAGTTTACGATTAGTTTGCGAATGCAAATTTATCCGGAGGGTTTAAGTATGAGAGAATTTAAAGATCTGCAGATAGCGGTTGCCGGAACGGGATATGTCGGATTATCAATGGCTGTGCTGATTGCACAGAACCATCATGTGACAGCAGTGGATATTATTCCTGAAAAGGTCGATAAGATCAATCACAGGATCAGTCCGATTCAGGATGACTACATCGAGAAATATCTTGCGGAAAAAGATCTGGATCTGACAGCGACAATTGATGGAAAAAGCGCATATGCAGACGCGGATTTTGTAGTGATTGCCGCACCGACCAATTATGACTCAACTACACAGCATTTTGATACAAGCGCAGTTGAAGCTGTGATCGATCTGGTCATGTCTGTGAATCCGGACGCAATTATGGTCATCAAATCAACGATTCCGGTAGGATATACGGAAAGCATCAGGAATAAAACAGGCAGCAGAAATATTATCTTTTCCCCTGAGTTCCTGAGAGAATCCAAAGCGCTTTACGACAATCTGTATCCGAGCAGGATCGTCATAGGCTGTGATGATGATACGCGGAAATATGCTGAGATATTCGCTGATCTTCTTCGTGAAGGCGCGCTGAAAGAAAATATCGATACGCTTTTTATGGGATATACAGAAGCAGAAGCTGTAAAACTCTTTGCAAATACTTATCTTGCATTAAGAGTATCATATTTCAATGAACTCGATACATATGCGGAGATGAAAGGTCTCAATACACAGGATATCATTGACGGTGTATGTCTTGATCCGAGAATCGGAAGCCATTATAACAATCCGAGCTTCGGATATGGCGGATACTGTCTGCCCAAGGATACCAAACAGCTTCTTGCCAATTATCAGGATGTTCCCGAGAATCTGATCGAAGCGATCGTTGAAAGCAACCGGACGAGAAAAGACTTTATCGCTGACCGGGTGCTGAAAAAAGCCGGATATTATGATTACTATTCACGCGGAGAATTTACTCAGGACAATGAAAAGGAATGCGTGGTCGGTGTCTACAGGCTGACAATGAAGAGCAATTCTGATAATTTCAGACAGTCATCCATCCAGGGTGTAATGAAACGTATCAAAGCCAAAGGCGCGACGGTCATTATTTACGAACCTACACTGAAAGACGGGAGTACTTTCTTCGGCAGTAAAGTAGTTAACGATCTTGACGCATTTAAAGCACAGTCACAGGCAATCATTGCGAACAGGTATGACAGTGTCCTGGATGATGTACAGGATAAAGTATATACAAGGGATCTTTACAGAAGAGACTGACAATCAGCCGCATAGATTGAACTGATCAGGTACTGCCCTTTTCAGACAAATTACGGTACCTTTAGATCATATGGTAACTGTAACAGAGCAGCTGTGGTAACATTCCTTTGGAGACTGAGCGGAAGACCGGAGCCTTCGAAGATGGCGGAGTTCAAAGATATGACAGGAAACGTTGACTTTGATAAAGCAATCAGCTGGGCAGCGGAGAATAATATAACAACAGGCTGGGCAGACAACACATTCCGTCCATGGAACACTTGCAACTGACTTGCAGTCGTATCCTTCCTGGCAAGGTACGATGCGTTAGATTAACACATAATGATGGGCTGCATGTGCGGCCCTTTTAAAATGATGACATCGGACCGGATGATGTAATTGTTCTGTCAGTTACATCGATTTATCATGTAAGCCATTTACAGCTTTCTTCTCTATGTAAAACAAATAATTGAATACTGCTGTAATTGCATCCGTAGTAGAATAATAATTAATTGATTTACTCAGATTTGAAGTATGACAAAATGGAAATCTATGAGTTTTAAAGGGGAGGTATCAATATGAAGCGAACCAGGTACATTGTTTCGGCAGTGATCAGTGCTCTGCTCTGTATTACTAATCTGCAGACTTCCGCAGTCGCCGAAGAAAATATCGAAAGTGAAGCGCCTGAAGAAGTAACGGCTGAACAGTATTCTGATGAAGAAACGGTTCAAGATGAGTCGTTTGATGAAAATGATGATCAAACTGATTCTGAAACTGATGATGCTATTCCTGTAAATGAAGAAGAAACAGCTGAAGAAGAAATACCGTTATTCCAAGGCAGCGGTGGCGGATGGAATTATTATCACGAAAACGGAACGGTGATCATCACCGGTTATATCGGAGCAGATTCAGATGTTGTAGTTCCGGAAGAGATCGATGGTCTTCCTGTAGTTCGAATTTCCGGATTTATTTTCGACGGAAATAAGAGTATTACAAGCGTGACCATTCCCGATTCTGTGGAAGGTGACAGTCTTTCTGCGCAGCTGTTCAGGAATTGTACTAACCTGGAAACTGTTGTTTTTCCTGCCAATACGACAACGTTAAGATCTAATATGTTTTATGGCTGCACCAGCCTGAGGCATATCTCAGGTCCGGAACATGTGACCACTTTGGAAGCAAACGTATTTAATGGATGCATCAGTCTTAATGATGTCAGTTTCTTCAAAGATGTTACTTCAATGGATATCAGTGTGTTCAGCGGATGCAGCAGCCTGACCAGCGTGACGATTCCTGAAGGAATGACTGTGATCAGAACCGGAACATTTTATCATTGCACAGGCCTGACTGAAATCAATATTCATGAAGGTGTGACAAGCATAGAGAATTCTGCTTTCAATGGATGCAGCAGTCTTTCTTCTGTCAAAATTCCGAACAGTGTAACGAGTATCGAGCCTTCTGCTTTCGGCAACTGTTCTTCTTTAGTAAGTATCAATATTCCTGAAGGCATTACAGTTATAGAAGACCAGTTATTCGGCGGATGCAGCAGTCTTTCAGAGATCAATATTCCTGAAGGTGTAACACAGATTGGTCTGAATGCATTTCAATCCTGCAGCAGTCTGACTTCACTGATTTTACCTGACAGTGTAAACAGCATCGGGACTTCTGCGTTCTATGGTTGTACCTCTCTCACAGAAATAAATATACCCGACGGTGTATCTGTAATTAATAACCGCACATTCACTGACTGCAGCAGTCTGAGAAAGATATCTTTACCCGGCAGTGTAATAAGTATTGGAGAGTATGCATTCAATGGGTGCAGTGCACTGCACGATATTCATCTTTCCGATGGCTTGGAAACGATCGAAACAAGAGCGTTCGATAGTTGTACCAGTCTTGCTGAAATCAATATTCCTGATAGTGTGACCAATATGTATGGATATGTATTTTATGGGTGCAGCAGTTTGAAGAATGCAAAGCTTTCATCCAGCCTATTAGTCATAAACAATTCAATGTTCTGCAATTGTACCGGTCTTACAGAAATTACTGTACCTGCAAGCGTAATATCTATTGGCTTTATGGCTTTCTCTGGATGCTCCGGTCTCACGAAAGTAAGTCTTCCTGACGGACTGTCAAAGATCGAAATGAGGGTATTTGAAAATTGTTCTTCATTAAGTGATATTGCTTTGCCTGAGAGTTTGAGAACAATAGAGAACTATCTGTTTTACGGGTGCAGTTCATTAAAAAGCATTAATGTACCAAAGTCCGTAAGCAAAATCGGTCAACATGCATTTTCTCAATGTTCAGCACTGGAAAGAATAGATTTCTATGGTAATGCTCCGGAATTTCCGAATTATGTTTTCAGCGGGGATGTTTTGACAGCCTATTATCCAAAAGGTAATGAAACATGGACCAAACAGGTTCGTAAGAGTTATGGCGGTACAGTGACGTGGGTGGAAAGGGACGATCAGCCGGTTATCCCTCTTGAAAGCATTACACTGAATAAGAGTGAACTGACGCTTAACAAAGGTAAAACGGAAACGCTGACAGTCACGTTCAAACCCGAAGATACAACAGATGATAAGACAGTCACATGGACAACCAGTGATGAAGCAGTGGCAACCGTGGACAACGGAACAGTTACAGCAGTTGGTATCGGAACAGCAACGATCACTGCAAAGGTGGGAGACCTTGAACCTGCGGAATGTGAACTGACAGTACAGTTCAGTGATGTAACAGATCCTGAATTGTTCTACTACGGCTATGTATATGACATGGTGAAAAGAGGAGTCGTAGGAGGATATGCTGACGGCACATTCCGTCCTACAGCCAACTGCAACCGTGCAGCAGTCGTAACATTCCTTTGGAGACTGAGCGGAAAGCCTGAACCTTCAGAAATGGCGACGTTCAAAGATATGACAGGAAACAGTGATTTCGATAAAGCGATTTCCTGGGCTGCAGAGAACAATATCACTACAGGATGGGCAGACAACACATTCCGTCCATGGAACACATGCAACAGAGCAGCAGTCATGACATTCCTTTGGAGAGCGGCAGGAAAGCCTGCACCGACAAAGATGGCAGAATTCACAGACATGACAGGAAACACAGACTTTGATACAGCAATCAGCTGGGCATCAGAGAACAATATTACAACAGGCTGGGCAGATGGAACGTTCAGGCCATGGAATACATGTAACAGATTGGCTATTGTATCCTTCCTTGCAAGATATGATGCACTGAACAACAACTGACAAACAGTTATTATTGCAACAAAAGAATCATACTGATTACAAAGAATAAAGGCAGCTGATCAGACAGATCAGAGCCGGACACTGCATAAAACAGTACTGCAGCACTTCAATTGAGGTGAAGCAGTACTGTTTTTAATTACTTGCAAGTATGGTCTTTATGAAGGTGATGGGAATCAGGTGATCCAAAATACATATCAATGTTTTCCAACATACTATAGATGCAATGCGTTACATAATAACAATTATGTCATAAATAGAGTGTGACATTAAGCGTTGCTTATTCTGCGAAAAAACCAGTAAAAATCATGACATAGAAATAATTATGACAAGTTGTAATTGTCTATTCTGAGCAAGCAACATGTTTGATATAATTTTCTAAGATTACAACGGTGGTTAATGGCTGCATTCAGTTGCCATTTACCATCATGGGGGTGAACATGTCTACAAAATCTACGAGATCATTTTTATCCGTTTTGATGGTACTCTTTTTATTAGTACCTCAGAACCTTTCGGCGTTTGCTGAAGAAATCAGCGGAACAGCTGAGGAGGAATCAGTATCTGAACTTACTGATGATGAACAGTTATCAGAAGAACAGGATCCTGATGTATCATCAGATATTTTAGTTGACGATTCAAATGAAGATGGACAGGAGACTGAGCTTTCTGAGCAAATCTCTTCAGACGAAGAGGACCAGACTGTACAGCCTGAACAGGAACCTGTCACAGTTGAATCAAACGAAGAAGAACCTGTAATAGAGGAAGCAGTTCCTGAGAATACAGCAGAGGAAGAAGTGCTGGAAGAAGTACCGGTTCTTACGTCTGATGCGGAAGATCAGCCGGAAGAAGCTGCGGTGGAAGAGATCCAGGCGGAGGAAACCGAACCGGAAGAAGCAGTTATCATAGAAGGAACAATTGAAGATACGTATCAGACAGATGAACTTGCGGATTCCGATACACTGCTGGA
This sequence comes from Solobacterium sp., assembly GCA_017432325.1. Lineage (GTDB taxonomy): Bacteria > Bacillota_I > Bacilli_A > Erysipelotrichales > Erysipelotrichaceae > Bulleidia. The sequence continues at coordinate 93,784 of JAFRJJ010000077.1, forward strand.
GTCATATCTGTATCGTCCGGTATCTGAAAAGGCGGATACTGTGAGCGGAAGGAAAAAAGCTCCAAGATATAATAATCTGTCCGATTTCAGTGCGGCAGTATACTCCTATCTGAGCAATAAGGTAGCTGCAGTAGCAAATGGAAGTCTTGCATCTGCAGAATTCAGAGATACGGAAGAACTGCTGGCTAATATACAAACGTCTTATACAGCCGAAGAACTTGGTGTTTCATCACTTTATGATGGAAATAATATATCAAGTGAAGCTGCTGCGGCACTTGGCGAAAAAATCTCCTCACCGATAGACGCGGCAATTGATGCACTTATGCTGGATAAACCATATGACCTGTATTGGTATGATAAAACGAAAGGTATATCAAAAGGTTATAGTTACGGAAGTGATGGTCAGACACTGTCTGTTTCAAATCTGTATTTCACAATGAAAGTCAGCAGTGCTTACAGTGCTGACGGAGCACAAAATACAACAGCTGTAGATACAGCAAAAACAACAGCAGCAGCGAATTCAGTTCAGAGTGCAGCAAATGTTGTCTCTGAAAGCGGAACTTTATCGGATTATGAGAAACTTGTTCATTATAAAGACCGTATCTGTGAACTGACATCATATAACCATGCCGCAGCAGACGATAACAATACTCCTTATGGAGATCCATGGCAGCTGATATATGTGTTTGATGGAGATCCGAACACAACAGTAGTATGTGAAGGCTATTCCAAGGCATTCAAATACCTGTGTGATCTGACAACATTCAACAACAGCAATGTAGAAGCATTTTTGGTAGACGGTACCATGGGCGGAGGAACCGGAGCCGGTCCGCATATGTGGAATATCGTCCATATGAATGATGGCAGCAACTACCTGGTTGATGTCACGAACTGTGACGAGGGATCGGTCGGATATCCGGATCTGCTGTTTATGAAGGCACCTGCATCTGTCAGCAGTGATAAGAATACATATGGATTCAATTGCGGTAATCAGGTGATCGAATACACATATGGTACTGATACACTTTCTTCATATAGCAGTGAAGAAAGAAATCTTGCATCGTCCGACTATGATCCGGAGGGTGCAGTAGGATCCGATTTTCAGTACAGCGTTTTAGATGACGGTACAGTAACGATCACCGGATACAGCGGAAGTGATACAGTACTTGTACTTCCGTCTGAGATAGATGGTAAAACTGTAACAGGATTGCAAGAATTCGCATTCTTTGAGAATACCCACATCACAGGAATCACGATCTCAGATCATATAACAGCTATCGAAGGTGAAACATTCTCCGGCTGTACCAGCCTGGAAAGCATCTCGATTCCTGCTAGCGTGACAAATATTGAAGTCGGTGCATTCAATTCCTGCAGCAGTCTTTCTGAGATCACTGTCAGTTCTGATAACCCTGTATATGACAGCAGAAATAACTGCAATGCGATCATCGAAACAGCAAGTAATACATTGATCTTGGGTGGTAAAAATACTGTTATTCCTCAGGAAGTAAATGCAATCGGAAGCAATGCGTTTAATAAACGGAAGGGACTGACAGGTATCGATCTTCCGGAAGGTCTGACCAGTATTAATTATGGTGCGTTCATGTCCTGTGAAGATCTGACAGGGATCACGCTTCCCGAAAGCTTAACAACGCTCAGCGATGCGGTATTCAGAGAATGCACGAGCCTTGAGTCATTAACGATTCCGAAGAATGTTGCAGAGATCGGAGGAGATCTGATCCTGAACTGCACAAATCTGACAGAGCTCAAAGTTGACCCGGAAAACTCTGTATATGACAGCAGAGATAACTGCAACGCAGTGATTGAAACTGCATCGAACACATTGCTGTTTGGTTGTAAGACTGCATCGATACCCTCCGGAGTAACAAAAATCGGGGGAGCAGCGTTCTATCAGTGCAAAGGACTGACGAGCGTCACAATACCCGAAGGTGTGACAGAGATCGGCAACTGGTCATTTGGAGAATGTCCGGATCTTGAAAGCGTAACGCTGCCGGCAAGTATCATAATTATTAACTATGGAGCATTTGGTTCATGTCCTTCACTGACAGATGTTTACTACAGCGGTACAGCAGAACAGTGGAACAATATTTTGATTGAAGGACAGAATGATGATCTGTTATATGCCAATCATAATTTTGATGAACTTGATGATAATAGATATAACTACGAAGAGAATGATGACGGTACAGTGACCATCACCGGATACAGCGGCAGTGATACAGTACTTGTACTTCCGTCTGAGATAGATGGTAAAACTGTAACAGGTTTAAGAGGTTATTCATTCTATGGAAATACCCACATCACAGGAATCACACTCTCAGATCATATAACAGCTATCGAAGATGAAACATTCTCCGGCTGTACCAGCCTGGAAAGTATTATCATTCCGGCAAGTGTGACAAGTATTGAAGTCAGTGCATTCAATTCCTGCAGCAGTCTTTCTGAGATCACTGTCAGTTCTGATAACCCTGTATATGACAGCAGAAATAACTGCAATGCGATCATCGAAACAGCAAGCAATACATTGATCGTGGGCGGTAAAAACACCGTCATTCCCCAGGATACAACAATTATCGGATACAACGCATTTAGTAAACGGAAGGGACTGACAGGCATCGATCTTCCGGAAGGTCTGACCGGTATTGAATCTGGCGCGTTCATGTATTGTGAAGACTTGACATGGATCACACTTCCCGAAAGCATAACAATGCTCAGTGATGCGGTATTCAGAGGATGCACGAGCCTTGAGTCATTAACGATCCCGAAAAATGTTGCAGAGATCGGAGGAGATCTGATCCTGAACTGTACAAATCTGACAGAGCTCAAAGTTGACCCGGAAAACTCTGTATATGACAGCAGAGATAACTGCAACGCAGTGATTGAAACAGCATCGAACACTTTACTGCTGGGATGCAAGACTTCATCGATACCCTCCGGAGTAACAAAAATCGGGGGAGCGGCGTTCTATCAGTGCAAAGGACTGACGAGCGTCACAATGCCCGACGGTGTGACAGAGATCGGCAACTGGGCGTTTAGGGAATGTTCGGATCTTGAAAGCGTAACGCTGCCAGCGAGTATCACAACTATATACTATGGAGCATTTGGTGAATGTCCTTCACTGACAGATGTTTACTACAGCGGTACAGCAGAGCAGTGGAGCAGTATCTCTGTTGAAGGAGAAAATGATACTTTATTAAATGCAAATATTCATTACAATTCTGTCTCCGGACCAGAGCAGTTGGAAACACCTGAAGACCTGAGATGGGAAGGAAAACAGGTAAGCTGGAAAACAGTTCCTAATGCAATCAGATACAGAGTTGCTTTCGTCAATTCGGAAACAGGTTCGGAAGCATACTGGTACATTACTCATGTTATTGATGCTGATAGAGGAACTTATTGGGTTCCTTCAGAATTATCAGAAACTTATGATCATGGATGGAAATTCACCGTAATTGCATACTCAGATGACCCTTCACGATATACCGATAGTGAGACGGCTGTATCTGAAGAAAAGATTTTTGAAGACAGACATTTTACATCAAGCAGATATTGGCTCCATCTGGATACTTTGAATGTATCTTCAATACCATATTCATTTACATATTTGGTTAATGGGGAACCGGGTGATCCGAGGGAGCTGGAATTCAAACCGGAATATCCGGATGCTCTTGAAGTTGATGTAGATTATGATAATTTCATGTTTTCTGTAGTACCGCTGAAATATGGCGATCTGATGGTATCTGTTTTATATGATGGTTGGGAAGTCGGCAGTTTCGAAGTTGAAACTGACAACAGCAGTTTTTATGTGAATGCCAGAAGAAAAGACGGAGTGAGAGGAAGTATTCTGCGTGTTGGGACAGAATATGAATTTGACATCACCTACATGGACGGAGAACAGGAAGGCAATTATTCAGAACTGAGTTTTGATGCAGATGAGAACATGTTTGATATCACCGTTTCTGATGAAGGTGAAACACTTACGGTAAAGCCTCTCACTACAGGCTGGGGTCAAATACAAATTTCCAGCGAAAAATGCGTCAATGTAATGAAACGCATGGAATTTAATGTTAAGGAAGCAGTTCCTGCAGAAGGGAAGTATTACGAAATTTATATTGGCGGTGTCAACATATCTGAATCATGGACTTTCCATTATTTGGATTCGCCTGATAATTTTGAAGATTGTTACTATATTAATGGTGTCCAACAGAGTACCAGAAATCTGACATATACATTTACTGATCCGTCAATAGCAGATTTTAATGAATATGAAGAAAGATACATTGCTGCCAGGAATTATGGAGAAACGGACCTGATTATCAGTGATGATGCAGGAGAACTGAAACGGGTACATCTGACGGCTGAAAGACCTGATGCGAGCAGTGTTCGTGCATTCAGAGGTACATATAATCTGAGTGCGGGAGAAACAGATAAAGTTCTCTGGTATTACTCACCTTATGAATCAAAACCTGCTGAAAGTATCGAAATGACAAGCAGCGATAGTGAAGTCGTTACAGTTGATAATAATGGTAATCTTACTGCTGTTTCTGACGGAACCGCAGTGATAACCGCCAGTTTCTTAATGCCAAACGGCAATACATATACATTTAATGTAAATGTAGTGGTTGGTGAGAATTATGAGGTTACCGGCGACGGCAGTTCAACACCTTACATCAATGCCGCAACTCTGCACGACCTTGGAAACAACAAATATGAAATTGTCTTCAGAACAGGATATCCTACCGGAGGACTGACAGAAGATACGTATATCAGAATGAATTTCATTGATATTGAAACCGGTGCAATCTTCCCGGATGTCTATTTTCAGAATGATTATTCATGTCAGATATCCGGTAATACGGTTTCGTTTGATGAAGTCGGTATCAGAAAGGCAATCTACTTAGACGTATTACCTGCAGGAAGATATGAAGTACAAATTTATGCTGAAAATGACCAGGAAGAACTGTACTATGCCGGCAAAATGACAGTTGACCATGATATTACAGGTCAAACTCCGGAAGATCTGGTCATTGAGGCTTCGGATGACGGATACACTATTTCTGCAAGCTGCGGGGATAATGATGCATGCAATACATATCTGCATTCTTTGTATGATAACCAGTACGACGAAAACAAAACATATCCGGATAACTATTCCTGGACACAGATCAGAATTGACACATCAGACTACAGCGAAAGGATCACGATCTCCGGAAATGGAGGAGAAAAGGAAAACTACCTTGTTCCTTCATTCAACAGCACAGGTGACAGGATCGTTTCACTGAAGATCCCTGTAGAAATCATGGATAAATACGGTGTGCAGGAAAATGACTACTTCGTAAGATTCACTGATTATGGCGGCGGATATGTAACCGGCAGTGCTGAGAACGTTCATCTGAGACCTACTGAGACAGCAAAATCATTGATCCCTCAGAATATGAAGTGGAATCCGGATGGAACTATTTCATTCAAACTTGGATACGGAACCTGGTATAACATCTGCCTGAAGAACAAAAACTGGAATGATCCTCTTTGGCAGACAGTTAATGTTGTGTCAGATGAATTGGGAACTGTTTCGTATGATCTGGGTTATCTGCTTTCTCAATATGAGCAGTATTACTTCACAGTCAAAACAGCATTGGCAGAAGAAGATGTTACAAACGGTTCAAGAGAGTATAAGAGTTTCTATTATTCCGTTCCCGCAAATCAGGCTTTGGCTGCACCGACCGAACTTGTGTGGGAAGAAGACGGATCGATCAGCTGGCAACGTGTTAATAATACAGTGTACTATTATGTACTTCTTTATAACAGTCGAAAGGATTATGTGAGATATTATTACACAGCGGAATTATCAGTCATGCCAGATTGGGATAAACTGAATGCAGAATATCCGGATGATGATTGGTGCTTCTCAGTACAGGCAATCGGAGATCAGAAGAATTACGCAAACTCTGCTGCAGTATATTCAACACTAAGAAGTGAAAGCTTTGTTCCAACAGTTCCGGAAGAACTTCCGGTGACTGTCAATCTGGATGGCAAACTTTCAGAGGGTATCACAAATGTTCTGTTCAGACTGGAAAGCAGTAAGACTGAACATGTATGTTCGATCAGTCCCTCAGACAACAAACTGAAAGGAATCAGATTCACAAAACCCGGGGAGTTTACGTATCTTGTATATCTTGCACAGGATAACCCCAGTGTTATTCCCAATTATGATACATATAGCGTCAGCTATACAGTTACGGAAAACAACGGTGAGCTCAAGGTATCAGATCCGGTAATTAAAGATAATGATGGAAATACCGCAGCAAAGATCGTATTTGATCTGGTTACTCCAAAGCCTGCGGAATACGCGCCGGAAGTGAAAGTCACACTGAATGGCCAGCCTGTTTCAGAAGCAGGACTGTTCACAGTCAACCTGAAAGATGATGAAGGCATCGTGATCCAGCAGAAACAGAATGACAGTACAGGTACTGTAAAATTCGATAACATTGACGGACTGGATGACGCACAATACTATTTCTATCATCTTGAAGCAGTTGTTGGTGAAGGTTATGTAATTGATTCGGCGATCCGTCATATCAACATCAATAACAGCGGCTATACAGAAGATGCATTCCTGCCTGATGTAACATACTTATCAGAATCTGAAACTGTTCTGGATGAACTGGTCTTCAATTATGCTGCAGAAGATTACGCAGTAAAAGCAGATCCGCTGACATTTGAACTGACACAGGATGATCAGGATCCTGTTGGTGTGTTCTATTATGAGATGATGAATCTTGATAAAGGAATGACCGAAGAGTATTTCATGAACAGCGGAAGGATCACAGAAAAAGAAATTGTATTTACTGCACCCGGTACATATCATTACGGATTCTGTGTCAAAGAAGATAATCCCGGTCTGAAATATGATGGTGTGAATTACTATGCAGAGTATGTGGTGGAAGAAACAAACGGAGCGCTTCGTGTAGTGCAGTCTGCTCTTACAGATGAAAGCGGTAATGAAGTGACCGGATTCAAATACACAGTCACATCAAAAACACCTGTTTCCTTTACCCCGATTGTAAAAGTCAGACTGGACGGAGAAGTACCTGCAGATGGTCTGTTCACATTCGTGCTGAAAGATGATGAAGGAATCGTACAGGATGATGTAAAAGTCAATGCAGGTGAGAATATTCCGTTTGAGGAGATCAGCTTCAACAAACTGACATTCAAAGACATCGGCAATTATTACTACAGCATCAATCAGCAGGGAACAGACGGACAATACATCCTTGATAAGACGATCTATCATATTGTGATCAATGTGGAAGCAGGAGAGGATGCACTTGAAATAAAAGAAGCTTATTATGACTATACAGAAAATGACCAGGATTATTTAACAGTGGAAGAACCTGTATATCAGAATGAGAGACCTGACTTTATTCCTTTGGAAAGCATCAGCCTGAATACGAACAGCCTTGAGATGATCAAGGGAGAAAGCTGTGTATTGACAGTATCATATGAGCCTGAATATACAACAGATGACAAGACAGTTGCCTGGACATCCAGCAACGAAGCAGTAGCAGCTGTCAATGACGGAACAGTCACAGCAGTCGGTGCAGGAACAGCGACGATCACAGCGAAAGTCGGTGAAAAGACAGCTACAGCAGAAGTAACAGTCAGCGTACCGATCGAAAACATCAGCCTGGATAAAACAGAAGTCACGCTGGTGAAAGGTAAAACTGAAAAGCTGACGCTCACGATCACACCTGAAGATACAACAGAGGACAAGACAGTTACCTGGATATCAAGCAATGAAGCAGTGGCAGCTGTCAATGACGGAACAGTCACAGCAGTCGGTGCAGGAACAGCGACGATCACAGCGAAAGTCGGTGAAAAGACAGCAACCGCAGAAGTAACCGTTATTATCCCGATCGAAAAGATCAGTCTGGATAAATCGGAAGCTGCTCTGAAGAAGGGTGAAACTGTAAAGCTGACAGTCACGATCACACCTGAAGATACGACAGAGGACAAGACAGTTACCTGGACATCGAGTGATGAAGCGGTGGTAACTGTCAATGACGGAACAGTTACAGCAGTCGGCGGAGGAACAGCGACGATCACAGCGAAGGTCGGAGAAAAAACAGCTACAGCAGAAGTTACAGTCAATGTACCGCTTGAAAGCATCAGTCTGGATAAATCAGAAGCTGCGTTGAAGAAGGGTGAAACAGTAAAACTGACAGTCACGATCACACCTGAAGATACAACAGAGGACAAGACAGTCACCTGGACATCCAGCAATGAAGCAGTGGCAACTGTTACTGACGGAACAGTCACAGCGGTCAGAGGAGGAACAGCAACGATCACTGCTAAAGTCGGTGAAAAGACAGCAACAGCGAAAATAGAAGTTGATGTGCCGATCGAAAGCGTCAAACTGAACAAACAGGAACTCAAGCTGGCGAAAGGTAAAACAGAAACCCTGACTGTCACGATCATGCCTGAAGATGCAACACATGACAAGACAGTCACCTGGATATCGAGTGATGAAGCGGTGGCTACTGTTGAGAACGGAAAAGTTACAGCAGTTAATATCGGAAAAGCAACGATTACAGCGAAAGTCGGAGACTTTGCAGATGAATTGGAATGTGAATTAGAAGTACAGTTCAGTGACGTAACAAATCCTGATGTATTCTACTATGACTATGTATATGACATGGCAGAAAGAGGGATCGTCGGAGGATATGCTGACGGCACATTCCGTCCCACAGCCGACTGCAACCGTGCAGCGGTCGTAACATTCCTGTGGAGACTGAGCGGAAAGCCTGAACCAAGCAAGCTGGCGACGTTTAAAGATATGACAGGAAACAGTGACTTTGATAAAGCAATTTCCTGGGCTGCGGAGAACAATATAACAACAGGCTGGGCAGACAACACATTCCGTCCATGGAACACGTGCAACAGAGCTGCGGTCATGACCTTCCTGTGGAGAGCAGCAGGAAAGCCTGAGCCAACAAAGATGGCAGAATTCACAGACATGACAGGAAACAAAGACTTCGACACGGCGATCAGCTGGGCATCAGAGAAGGGAATTACAACAGGCTGGGCAGACGGAACGTTCAGACCGTGGAATACATGCAACAGACTTGCGGTAGTGTCCTTCCTGGCAAGGTATGATGCGCTGAAAAGCAACTGACAGACAGTTATTATTGCAATAGAACAATTATAATTTCAAAGAATGAAGGCAGCTGATCAGACAGATCAGAGCCGGGCACTGTATGAAACAGTACTGCAGAATTTCTGTTGAGGTAAAGCGGTACTGTTTTAGAATTTCAAGTCTATGTACTAAATTTATTGGAATACAAATGATATATTTATTACATGTACAGGCAAAAAAAGGACCTGAAAAATACCATCTTACAAATAATACCGCTCTATATGTAATAAGGAGGATTATTGACAATGAAAAAGACCATGCATGTCCTGTTTATGGTTGCTGCAATGCTTGTGACAATGCTGCCTGTTGGGCAGATAAACGTTTTTGCGGAAGAAACAGAGGAAAAGATAACGGAAATTGCAGAAGAGACAGCTGATAATCCGGAAGAAACTGCTGTATTGCAGGAAGAGGAATTATCACCTGAGGAAGCGGTGATAGAGGATCAAATTGAGGACACTGCTGAGGATTCTTCTGAAACTGTCACAGAGACAGAAGAAGTCCCGGAGCCTCAGGAAGTCGTTGAAGAATCTGCTGACGAAACGATAGAACCGGAACAGCCGGCAGATACGGAATCTGCGGAAAGTATGATTTCAGAAGAGACTGAAGTGTTTACAGAAAAACTGGAACAGTTTAATGAAACGAAAGCTGCCATTTCAAGTGTTACACTGACCGGAGTAAAAAAGCCGACATATGGCGCATATGCCACCACTTCCGGAATCGGACTGGCATCCGGCAGTAACTGCACTATCACCAGCATTGTATGGTATGACAGTGAACATGCTTACTATGGAGAAACGGGTGAGATGACATCTTCTCAAAGTTTCATGAATCATTATACTTATCAGCTTCGTGTCACTCTGAGTCCTAACAGCGGTTATTCATTTGTGTCGAAAGATTCATTATCGGTTACTCTGAGCGGCATCAGTTCAAGTGACTATTACCTTAGTGTTACCGGATCAGGATCTGACAGCCGGAGATTTCTCTGGATCACATTCAAAGCTATCAACGCGGTACCGATAACAAGTGTGTCATTGAGTGTCCTGCCGGCACCGTCGGTCGGCGGCTCGGCAAACTATCATACGATCGGCTATAAACTGAGCGAGCATATCATGTCTACCGGTACGATGTACTGGGAGGATCTGGACAGCCATGTGCAGCTTTCAAGTTCAGATAAATTTCAGCAGGGAAAACGTTATCAGTTTGTGATGGATATCGTGCCTTATCCCGGGCATACGTTTGCGGCAGTATCTTCTATTACGGCGTTCTGGGAAAACTCCCTGTTTGGTTATACAACCATGATCACAGCAAGCACAGAGAAGAACTCAGTCGGCGCATCCGGTGTCAGGGTGAGTTACATATTCCCGATGCTGAACCCGCCGATCGCCGGGGTACTGATCAACTTCTCGGACAGACCGTATGTCGGGGATACTGTCAAGCCTAAGTCATTGATGTCTCCTTCTTACGGGTCTAAATTCTCGATCACTGAGGTAGAGTGGATGAACAGCAGCGGTATCGTATCCAGTACGCATAAGTATTTGCCCGGAGAAACATATGAACTGCGGATCAATATTACCCCGGACAGCGGATATGCTTTTGTGCCTGCGAAAGACCTGAACGCCGGGTTAAACGGGATACCGTCAAAAAGATATGAAGTGTTTGTGGATAATTCACCTGTGGCGGATAACGACAGGCTGCTGCGCTTCCGTTTTGAAATGCCGTATTTTTCAGATGTATTAAACAACGAGCAGTTTTTCTACAGGCCGGTCTACTGGGGTGCGGCTGAAGGAATCGTTGGAGGATGGGACGACGGTACATTCCGTCCTTGGAACGAATGCAACAGAGCAGCGATCATTACGTTCCTCTGGCGTCTGCAGGGTTCAACATATGCATATCAGAATACAAAAAGCCCGTATTCAGATGTTGATGGAACGAATCCGTTTTATCCTGCGATCATGTGGGGTTATGAAACAGGAATTATCCAGGGATACAATGATGGCACATTCCGTCCCTGGACGTCATGCAACAGAGCAGCGATCATAACTTTCTTATGGAAAATAGCCGGATCCCCCATGACTTATGCAAATACGAAAAGCCCGTTCTCAGATGTAGACGGAACAAATCAGTTCTATCCTGCAATCATGTGGGGTTACAAAACGGGAATTATCCAGGGATATGAAGACGGTACATTCCGTCCTTGGAATACATGCAACAGAGCAGCAGCGGTCACATTTATCTATAGATATAAAATGATGAGCGGAAGCTGAAAAGCAAAATATTCGGGCAATAGAACACATGCAGCAGACTCGCAGTCATATTATTCCTGATTTTGGTACACCATCAGGTCAGCAGAACAGGATCTTGCTCATATAGATTATTTTCTGCAGATCGGTTAATTGTGAGTTCATAATCCGAAAACATCAGTGTTGTTTAAAAACCAACAATAATTCTAGAATTTTACGTTGAATATCCGTATTTAGGAGGGAAAATGGCAGTCAGGAAGTTTTTCATTATCGTGACAAGTGTGTTGCTAAGCTTAAATGTTTTAAGTATGCCGGTCATGGCTATTGAAGAGACAGAAGAAGATACTGACCAGTACACAGAAGTACTGGAAGAAGAGGAATCGGAATCTGTCACGGAAGATGAAGAAGAAAGCGCTGTGATAATTGAAGAAGAAACTTCAGAGACAGCGGAAGAAGAAACAGCAGAAGCAGAGGAAGAAGAAACAGTTTCTGAAGAAGAATCCGTGATTACGGAAGAGATATCGGATGAGGAAATAATAGAGGAAGCAGTTGAAGAAGAAGTATCCGAGGAATTCATAGAAGAACCGGAAGAAGAAACATTGGAACCGGCTGCTGAAGAAGAATCACTGGAAGAAACTTTGGAAACAGTAACTGAAGAAGAACCGGAAGAAGAAAGCGAGGAAGAAACAGAGGAAGAAGAAACTGAACAATTCCTGGCAAGCACAGATTTTAAATATAGCCTGAACAGTGATGGAACGATCACGATAACAGGTTATACAGGAAGTGAAAAAAACCTGGTCATTCCGTCAGAAATCGACGGACACAGTCTGAAAAGCATTGGAGATTATGCGTTTGCTTACAACAAAGTTCTCGAAAGTATAACAATTGCCGGAAGTGTTAAAAATGTCGGAGAAGGAGCCTTTGAAGGATGTGCCAATCTGAAGACTGTAAATATCTCTTACGGAGTTGAAAGTCTTGGAGAGTCATCATTTTACGGGTGTGATCGTCTTACCGGTGTAATACTTCCAAGCAGTCTGAGCAGTATAGGGGACTGGCTGTTTGCGAATTGTACGAGCCTGCAGCAGATACAGATCCCGGACAGCATCACAAGCCTGCCCAATAGTTTGTTCAGCGGCTGCACCAGTCTGACATCAGTAAGTATTCCGGACAGTGTTACCGAAATAGGTTCTTTGGTTTTCGAGGAATGTTCAAGTTTGAAAACAATAACAATTCCAGGCAGTGTCACAGATTTGCAACCAGAAGCGTTTAAAAACTGCACGGGTTTGGAAACGATTAAACTCCCTGCCAGCATCTGGTGGCTTCCTCTTTCTACATTTGAAGGATGCACATCATTAAGAACTGTAGAGTTTGGCGGGCCGATCAGTATCAGTAAAACAGTATTTAAAAACTGCACCAGTCTTCAGAAAATCAATTGTGAAAAAATAACACAGATCGCTGATTATGCATTTGACGGATGTACGAATCTGAGAGAAGTCGGATATGTCAATATAAATACCGGCACTTCCAACTCGATCGGAGCTCATGCTTTCAATGGCTGTACCAATCTGTCAAGGATCGATATTTCTCCATCTCTAAATACAGTAGAAATAGGAGCGTTCAAAGACGCGCCAAGCAGCCTGACTGTTTATTATTATGGGACAGAGGCTATGTTTAATAAGATCACAGTAAAGAGTGACAATACACCTTTTAAGAATGCTAAAAAGGTCTTTTATCCCGCTATAACAAAACTGACGCTTTCTGAAAAAAGCATAACGATCAATGTCGGAAGCACAAAACAGCTGAACCTGACGATCACACCATCCAATGCGAATCCAAAGAGTGTGACATGGGATGTGCGTGATGAAACTGTCGCAAAAGTTAGCAGCACAGGTGTAGTAACCGGATTAAAAGCCGGAACAACAGAAGTGGTTGTGTGGGCACATACATCAAGCGGCCAAACAGCGGCATCGTGTAAAGTGACAGTAACGTCTGTAGCCGCGACCGGGATCACTGTAAAAGCACCGAAGACAGCGATTAATGTTAATGAGACGATCAGACTGACAGCCACAATCAGTCCTTCGAATGCGACAGATAAAACAGTGACCTGGTCATCCAACAATTCATCCATCGCTTCAGTTGACAGAAACGGAAATGTCACGGGAAGAGCACCCGGGAAAGCGACGATCACCGGTACGACGCATAACGGAAAGAAGTCATCCGTAACGATCACGGTTAAGCCATCTGTAACAGGATTCAATATTGAAGAGAGCAGTATAGAACTGTCGGTCAATAACAGCTATACCCTGAACTATACGGTCATACCTTCTGATGCCGGCAATAAGACGGTGAACTGGACATCCAGCAACAATGCTGTTGCGACAGTAAGCAACGGAGTCGTAACAGCGAAGAGTATCGGAACTGCGGTGATCACCGGAAAGACAGAAGACGGCGGTTATACAGATACAGTCAGTGTGACGACACGCTGGGTAAACCTGAAAGGATTCCGGATCAAGGATGATACAGTACTGGCAAAGATCGGAGAAAACACAACAGTCGAAGTGATCTATGAGCCAACAGATGCATCGAACAAAAAGATAGAGTGGACAACAGATGACTCCGGGATCGTCAGGGCCAATGCAGACGGTACAATCACAGGACTGAAGTTCGGAACGACAAGACTGCATGGAAGGTCAGAGGACGGAGGATATACAGACGAAAGCGATGTAATGGTCGTATTCAAGGATGTAGCGGATCCCGGCCAGTTCTATTTCACATATGTATATGACATGGTGGAAAGAGGGATCGTCACAGGCTGGGATGACGGAACGTTCCGTCCGACGAATAACTGCAACCGTGCAGCGGTCGTAACATTCCTTTGGAGAATGCTGGGAAGACCCGAGCCTTCAGAGATGGCCACATTCTCTGATCTAACCGGAAATGAGGAGTTTGACAAAGCAATATCATGGGCAGCAGAAAGCGGGATCACGACGGGTTGGGCAGATAACACATTCAGACCTTGGAATACCTGCAACAGAGCAGCAGTACTGACATTCCTGTGGAGAGCGGCAGGAGAACCAGAGCCAACGCAGACAGCATCGTTCAAAGATATGACAGGAAACAGTGATTTTGACAAAGCGATCAGCTGGGGCGTTGAGAACGGTATTACGACCGGCTGGGCAGATAACACATTCCGTCCCTGGAACACGTGCAACAGGCTGGCAGTTGTATCCTTCCTTGGAAGATATGATGCGCTGAACAAATAATCAATTAAGATCTGATTGCCAAACAATAACAAAAGAGAGATGGATCATGTTGTGAAAACACATCGGATCATCTCTTTTTTGATGTGAGAATGCAGGATGATCCATTTGGACCTGCCTCTTCTGTATTTGGAGTGAATGACGTTACGGAAGTGTGAGACATTCATGAATTGAAGAATGAGAAAAACTCATTGTTATGAAATATACATCCCACAATCAGAAAGCAAAGTCCTTGTGCCAAATAATGTGAAACTCATTCGGACTTTCCTGATGAAATACTGAAGGTATATTGTTATGATTAAAAAAAGACTTCTGCCTTGTTAGATGAATGCTTTTTGTCTGGAAGAACCGATTCTGATCACATAATTATTTTGGAGGGCCATATGTTTATTGGAAAACTGCATCGAACTTTGTTGTCACTGCTTTTGGCGATGACGTGTATTCAGCCGCTTACTACTGCTGCGGAAGAAGAGATAGCAGACGAAACATCAGCAGATCCGGAAGTAACTGAAGTACTCACTTTCGGATTAGAAGAACCGACCGAAGACTTGTCGGAAGAAGAGATCACTGAGGATGTGGAAACCGAAGAAAATGTACAGGATCTGGCGGAAGAAACGCAGGACCTGGTTCTTCCGGATCCTTCTGAAGACGTTCCCGAAGAAGAGGAGCTGATCGCAGAAGACACTGAAGCAGAAGAGGATTCTGAAGAAGCCGTTGCGGAGGAGATCACTGAAGAAGAGATTGCTCTGTATGAGGAACCATCCGATACAGAAACACCCGAATTGCGTGATACAGAACCGATCTGTCAGAATGGAAGCTGCTCTGTATCGTTTGAATTCAGTGGGAATGAATATCTGTTCGATGATGAAGAACAGGAGATCACAGTTCATTTCGTAATTCCCGAGGAACTCGTTGAAGGAGAAGACTATGATCTTGCGATCCAGGCAGGCTTTACGATGGACCGGGAAGACTGGTTCGATCCGGATGCGGAGGATCCCGCTTACTCAAGAAACGGCAATGTCATTGTCCTTCATGGAAAAAGGATCCTGGAACTGGCTGGGGAAGAACATGATCATATAGAAATAGCCGCGGCTATAGGAGACCGCCAATTTGGTGAATTTCCTGTTTTTGAAACTGTTTCTTTCCGGCTGAAAAGGAATTTTGAGGATTATGACCGTGAATATGACCGGGATATGCTGGTTGGATGGACAAGCACTGTAAACGGAAAATACGGTGCTTATGTGGAGAATGACCGTTTCCCTGATGGTATCGATATAGATTATGAAGTGAATAATGTTACCTCGTCGGATGATTCAGTAGTGAAGGTTGAACGTAGGGAAGACGACGAAAATATCTGGTGGGATTATCGGGCTGTCGGATACGGCAGTGCTGTCCTGGAGGTGTCATATAGCGGGGTGTACGGTGATGAACTGTCTTATACATTCAACGTAAATGTCAGTCAGGATGTGTATGAGGTCCATATTTCATCTGACAGCGGTTCGTATTTCGTACTGCCTGGAGAAACACTTTCGCTGCATGCGGATGCAGGCCATCATTCTGAAAATGGTTATTCAGAAGACGGTTTCCTGTTTGAATGGGAGATCGTTGAAGGCAATGCGGTCATCATGCAGGACGGCGTCGAACCAAACAAAGCTCTCCTGGTATTCAGAGAACTTGAAGAAGGGGAAGGATACGCTGAAGAACACGTCATTGTCAGGGTCAGGCTGTTCGATGGTACAGACACTTCGGGAAATCCGGTCGAGCGTACCAGTGAAACGGCTCATTTCCTCATGCGTTCCGTATATTCCGAAGTATGGCCGGCAGAGATCCCGAGACATATGGATATCGGTACTGATCTGAATATTACGGCAGAAGTCAGACTCTTCAATGTTGATGCAGAGGAATATGAGGTCCTGGATGATGTCAATTACCGCTGGTATTATGATCCCAATGCCCTCGAGATCCTGGATGGAAACGGTGAAACAGTAGGCAATAACAATGAGCAGGGAGAGTACAATGATTCTCCTGCCAGCCATGGTTCACAGGTACCCTTTACAATCAGAAGACTGCAGAACCGGAATACAGGCTTCACTCTGATCGCGGACTGGGGCGAAGGTGATGAGTATCATGAAGAAAGAAGAGACTACTGGCTGGATGAAAAGAATTATGATATCTGGTTTGAAACGGATAATGATTTCCTGTACAGTGATGAGACCAAGACGATCCTTCTGAATCTGGAGAACTTAAGTGAAGTTGACTATGAGATCGGTGTGTTCGGCATCGGTTTCTGGAATGAAGATGAGTTCATTGATCTGAATGAAGACGGCTCCTCCTGTGTTCTTTTGGAAGAAGTGCAGGAAGGGATACAGATCACACTGAACGGCGGGGCAATCTATGACCGTACGTCCCAGTATGATGTTTATGAAATGTTCCTGCATGTTGATGCCGGCATGCCGGAACACGGGACATGGCTGACCGGTACGGATCTCCGTCTGAATATCAGGGAAGCGTTTGAAGAATATGAAACAGAACAGGATCGTGACCTGATGATCGGGTGGACCGGCACTGTTTTCCAAAAATACAATGCCCGTGTTGAAAACGCCGAATATCCTTTCGGTGAGGATTTCGACTACTTTGTAA
>JAFRJJ010000078.1 GCA_017432325.1 Solobacterium sp.
ATTTTGAACTGATTCAAAAGTCAAGTACAAAATCCTGAAAGATTCAATTCTTAACATTGGTCGATTCAGCCCCAATTCGGTGTCAGCCATACCCTCAATGTCCGCCTCACCCCCGACAGGCAGACCAACATAGTCCTGGGCGTTTATGCCGCGAAAGATCCTTTACAGTGGGCTTGGTGCGGTTAGGCTTGCCGCCAGGCAACCCAAGGCTTCAGCCGCCGGGGTGCCGCGGTTGCCTGAAAACCGCATCAAGGGGTCCCACTGTAAAGGGCACCGTGGAATAAATGCCCAGGCCGGGGATTTAGCTGTAAGCTTTTCCGACCTGTGGTTGTCTCGTCAATACATCCCGTTCATGTCGTACACATACGCCAATTCCGGGTAACATCGCCATCGGTAGGGATCCTTCAGATCACGCAGGATCTCTGCGCCGGCGCTTTCAATAAAGGCAAGGGCTATCTTTGTTTTCTCCAGCACCCTTTTCAGCGCTTCTATCTTCGCTTCGGCTCGGTTCTTTGCCCTCTCCTGGAAGCTGAGTCGTCTTTTCAGAACGGACTGGTCGCGCAGCACCTGCAGATTGGGCGTCAGCTTCAAGTTGTGCTGTTCCTGCTCGCGCCTCTTTCTGTATGCTTCCCTCTCAGCTTCGTTCCTTTTCCGGGATGCCGCTATCCGCGCATCAATAAGCTGCTTTTGTGTACCAAGCTCGGAGGCTTTCACGCCGAAGTATTCTGCCAGCGGATAAATCCCGGTCTGCGTATATTCGTAAAACTCCACGGGAGTCAGCCCTGCCAGATAATATTGGTAGTGTTTGTTGTTGTAGTCGTTTAGGTATCCGTATATCAAACGTTTGGCTGTACCGAAGTCCTGGCACAGGGCAATCAAGTTGAGAATCCGCTCCTTCATCCGGCCGAAAAAGGACTCCATCGGCGCGTTATCTTGAGAATTGCCGCGCTCGGACATAGACTGCACAAAGCCCTCATCGTGAAGCAACTGTTTGAATGTTGTGGACGTATACTGTGAACCCTGGTCGCTATGGATCACAACCTTCGCACCCCTGAGCTCGTGTCCATGATCCACCATCATCATTCTGTACGCTTCCTTGACCAACTCAGTCGTCATGTCCTTCCGGACAGACCAGCCCAGCGCCTCCTTGGTGAAGCAATCATAGAACACACAAAGGTAGATCACCGCATGGAAATCTTTGATATACAGATACGTAATGTCCGTCAGTATTATCTTGCGTGGACCACGGTAGAAATCCTGTAAGACAAGGTTTTCAACGGCAGCGCACGGGTGGCAGTGCGTACCCTTTTCCTTTGCCGCTTTGTAGGACGGCGGTCGCCCATTTATCGGCTCCAGATTCATCTCTTCCATAAGACGACGGCACCGTAGTATACTCACCCGCAATCCATAATCACGGATCAGATACGTATAGAAAGTACGACTGCCGGGCACATAGCCAATACATTCAACAATTTCGAGCAGCTTGCCCTTGATTTGAAGATCCTCCTGGGCGAGCATGTATTTTCGCCCATTTTCTTTCTCCGTGCTCCCCTTCCAATTATAGTAGGTAGTGCGATAGACCTTGAAAATCCCCAGCACATCAGTTGTGGTCAGGCGTAACGCCGCTGCGAGAGGGCTGCCAATAAACCGGTCGGCTCTGTCCATCTTCTCGCCGGGGGTCAAACCTGTCGCGGCACAGATCCTTATTTCTTCTTCTCCTCTGGGAAAGATGATATCGTTTTTTTTAGTCCTTTGTGGATCTCTTCCAGCACGATAAGCCTGGCAGCCATGTTGGCATACAGGTCGTCTCTGCTCATCTCTCCCTTTGTGTATCGTTCCATCATCTGCTCGAATGTCGTATCGGAATCATATGCAGCAGGGTTCTTCTCAAAAGCTTTCTTCTTTTCTATCTTTCGAATCGCTCTTATCCTCGCAGCATGAGCCCTTGCTTCTGTGAGAATCTGCGTATCGAAGCCAAGGGAATTATAAGCCTCCACCGACGATAGATTCTCCTGCTCTGTTTTTTTGTACATTGCCTCGTAGAACTCGTCCGTATAATAAATGTCTCCATTCTGGGCAATGCTTTTCACATATTTGGGATTCACATGCTTCGAAATGTAATCTATGATTTCGCTCATTCGCCCTCCATATTAAAGGCCGTTCCTGTTCCGCTCAATGGCTTTCCTTTTCGCCTCTTCCTTCTTTCGGATGAAACGCTCTGTCTCCTGCTCCATATATGCTGCATACTCTTCATCTGCGAGCGACAACAGATACGCTTCATAATCCATCGGCGTCATGTGATTCCGGTCCCACATACCACGCTCGTAATTATAATAATACGCATATTCTTCAATCACTTTTCTCAGTTCTTGTATGGTTCTGCACTGCCTATACTTTTCCCGGCAATCATCCTTGAAATGACCGAAAAAAGACTCCTGCGGCGCGTTATCCCAGCAATTCCCGCGCCGGGACATTGATTGCGCCATCCCCATCGCTTCCACTTTGGCTTGAAACTCCGGCGATAGATACAGTATTCCCTGATCTGAATGGATGGTCCCACCGTCCTTACATGGATGTTTGTCCGCATTATGAAGTGTTGCCATCGCCAAGTCAAGATCATTATGAACTGAAACATCGAATGCGACCAGCACGCCTGTCACCGGGTCAATCAGTGCAGATCCATATGCGTCCAATTGGTCTGCGCATTCAATCACGGTTACGTCTGTCAATCTGACCTCGTTAGGCCTGTGAAGCTTGAACATCCTGCGTAGCAGATTCGGTTTCCGCCTCTCTTTTAATAATTGCTGCGTCGTTTCCTTTCTTTCGCTCGGCACCCTTATCCTGCAATTCATGTTATATTTTCTCATGATCCGCCGAACCCTGTCAAGCCCTATTTTTCGTCCTGTTAATCGAGGAATGAGCATATATACCATCCGCACACCCTTCGGGTATCCTTTGTATTCAAACGCCATTCTGACATCTGCTTCGTCTCTCGCATCCCGCTCTGCGACATCCATTCCTGCTCTGGGATTGTTCACATATTTATAATACGAGTTCCTACTAATGCCTACTGCGCCGAAAAAATACTGTTTCGTGTACTTTCCCGTGGGATCTTTCGGAAAAGCCTCCAACATCAGGCAAAGCGCTTTCTTTTCTTTGGGGGACATATTCTTCTTAAAATCACCTATCTGGTGCAGCATCTCCTCAATGTCGTTTTCTAGGGCCACCATTCTGTTCATAGCGATTCTCACTGCTATTTCAGAGTCGAATGGCGTAACGTCATATTTGAATTTTTGCAGTTTTCTTGCCCTTTTAAGCTTCGCGCTAATTACATCTAATTCTTCATCGCTCAACTGCTCAGGGTCAATCTCGAAAATCCTGAGCACTTCCGATAATGCCTTGTCACTAAATGGTACAGCGGCAGATTGGAACAAAGCGTTTATTTCAACCCGTCTTTTCTTCAGGTTTATTCGCACATATGGATTTCTACTATAACGAGTCAACTTGTCGGTGATGCTTTCTTCAACGCCATCCAAATGATCTATAGCCGATGTAACTAGCGATTCGGCCTCCGTGAATTGGCTGGTGACGTCCTGTTTTGTTGAATGATATCGAGCATTTATATAGCATTCATGGGAACAGTATTTCCTCGATTCTGCGCTTTCCCACTGAATCGGGAATTTCTTCCCACAGAATTCACATATACGTGTGCGCGCACCTTCCTCTTGATAATGCTCCTTATGGTATTGATGCCACCACGCGCTTCGACATTTCCCACTACAGAATCTCTTTGGCTTTTTCTTGGGTGTCTGCTCTATCTCGATTCCACATACTTCACACGTCTGGTTTGCCATTCCTCAATTTGAATCCTGATCTGTTTTATTCTGAACTATGCCCTGTTATCTTTCAGGTTTGGTGTCCTATCTATTTGGGCATCTTTCAGGTTTGGCGTCCTACCTATTTAGGCATCTTTCAGGTTTGGTGTCCTACCGATTTGCGCATCTTTCAGGATTCTGTCCCCCTTTCCCATACCATATTATTTTGCA
>JAFRJJ010000079.1 GCA_017432325.1 Solobacterium sp.
AGATCCTTCCACAGGTATACTTCATCATCGTACCCGTCATCCTGTCTGAATGCCCTGGGAATATAGCCCAGGATCCTGCAGCCGGTTCTGTTCAGGACGGAAAGCGCAAGCGTATTCTTTGAATTGACGCCAATCTCCATGGCGTTATATCCAAGAGCACCTGTAAGATCCATACACAACGCGGTCATCTGTGTGCCCAGGCCCTTATTCCTGTACGACTTATTGATAGCTATACCGATCGTGCACCTGTGCATGACCTTTCTCTCAAATCCGACAGGTTCCACACCGGCGGCTGCGATCAGCTTCTCACCGTCATACACGGTGATGTGGAATCCATGATCAGATTCCCTGAAGCTTCTGAGTATGGCTTCGTACGGTGCTGGGTCCGTTTCGATCTCATCCAGGGTATTGACCATATACGGACATTCCGTATGCAGCTCATAGATAAAGGAGGCAAGCTGTTCGGCATCGGATTCTTCCGTGGAGCGCAGCAGGTATTCCTTCATGTCTTTCAGTTTTATCGTCTCCGCAGGAATGATCATTTCTGTTCTGATTCTTCCAGATGCCAGATCTCATCATTGTACTGCCTGATCGTACGGTCACTTGAGAAAAAACCTGCCTTCGAAATATTGACCAGCATCTTCCCTGCCCAGGAAGCCCTGTCCTCATAATCCTTCAGCACCTTGTTCTTGACTGTGCAGTATTCACGGAAATCAGGGAAAGTCATGAACCAGTCCTTATGGACGAGCTCATCGTAAAGCCTGTTCAGCGATATTTCGTCACCTTCTGTGCGCATTTCTTCAGAGATCAGGAAGTCAACGGAACGCTTCAGGTTTGCGTCAGCCTGGTAATAGGTGTACGCGTTATAGGTTCCCTTTTTGTAGAGGCCGATGACCTCATCAGAGGACTGACCGAACGTATAGATGTTCTCAGGTCCGACCAGTTCGGCGATCTCGACGTTGGCGCCGTCCATCGTTCCGAGGGTGACTGCGCCGTTCAGCATGAACTTCATGTTGGATGTGCCGGATGCCTCTTTGGATGCCAGGGAGATCTGTTCGGAGATATCCGCTGCCGGGATCAGCTTTTCCGCCAGTGACACATTGTAGTTCTCCAGCATGACGACTTTCAGGTAAGGAGAGACTTCCGGATCCTTCTCAATGATCCTGCTGAAGCAGATGATCGCGTGGATGATATCCTTGGCTGTCGTATAGGCGGGAGCTGCCTTCGCACCGAAGAATACCGTCACGGGTCTTTCCGGTTTATTGCCGGCTTTGATCCGGTAGTACATGTCTATCGCACAGAGCAGGTTCAGCTGCTGTCTCTTGTATTCATGGAGACGCTTGACCTGTACGTCGAAGATGGAATCGGGACTGACTTCAATGCCTCTTTCCTTCCTCAGATACTCGCTGAAGCTGCTCTTCCTTGACTGTTTGGCGTCAAGGACCTGGCTGAGGAATTCCGTGTTACTGCTGTATGAAAGCAGTCTCTCCAGTTCATCCGCGTTCCTGATCCAGTCTGTGCCGATCCTGGATGAGATCAGTTCCCTCAGCTCCCTGTTGCACATGACGAGCCAGCGCCTGAATGTGATGCCGTTCGTCTTGTTGTTGAACTTTTCAGGATAGATATCATAGAAAGGCTTCAGTTCCGAGTTCTTCAGGATGTCCGTATGGAGACGGGCAACACCATTGACAGAATGGGAGAAATGAATATCGATATTAGCCATATGGACCCTGTTCTGCTCATCAATGATATGGACGAACGGTTCGCTGTACTGTTCCTTGACCATCGCGTCCAGCCGGCAGATGATCTCGCTCAGCTGCGGCACTGTCTCATCAAGATAGTTCTTCGGCCATGTTTCGAGCGCTTCCGCCAGGATCGTATGGTTCGTGTATCCGCACATATCCCTGACGATCGTTACCGCTTCCTCAAAAGAAATGCCTTTTTCCGTCAGGATGCGGATCAGTTCCGGGATGACAAGTGTCGGATGTGTGTCGTTGATCTGTACTGCAGCGTAATCCGCGAGATCATGCAGGTCGGATCCCTTTGCGGTGCATTCGTCGATCATCAGCTGTGCTGCGTTGGATACCATGAAGTATTCCTGATAAATGCGCAGGATCCTGCCTTCCTCATCACTGTCATCAGGATAGAGGAACAGCGTCAGATTCTTCGCGATCTTCTTCTTGTCGAAATGGATGGAATCAGAGATCAGCCTTTCGTCGATGCTGTCGGTATCAAACAGCCTGAGTCTGCCGCATTTGCCGTTATATCCGGTAACGGCGATCTCATACATCGTGCTGCGCAGCTTCATGCCTTTGTAGCAGACGTCGTAGTGTGTGTCCGTTCTCTTCATCCAGCTTTCAGTACCCCACTTCAGCCAGTGGTCGGGGATCTCGTACTGCTTCGCGTCAGTGAACGTCTGCCTGAACAGTCCGCAGTGATACGCTAGACCGATCCCGTCTGCAGGGAGGCCGAGCGCAGCAAGTGAATCAAGGAAGCACGCAGCCAGTCTGCCGAGGCCGCCGTTTCCGAGCGAAGGCTCATTCTCGAACTCTTCAAGTTCGGTAATGTTCCTGCCGGCATCTTCAAGCTGTCCCCTGACGTCGTCATAGACGCCGAGATTGATCAGGTTGTTGCTCAGGAGCTTACCAATCAGGAATTCCGCTGAAATGTAGTAAAGCTTCTTCTTCCCTTCGTTGTACCCGTTTTCTTTGATCAGGTCGGCACTCATGTTCAGCACTGCATTGAACAGTTCCAGATCCGTGCACTCTTCTATGCGCTTATTCGTGTAATCTGCTATGTTTTTTGTCAGCATATTCCTACCTCCTTACTTCACAACTGCATTATAGTTGCAGAAAATAGTGATTTCTTGCATAATATCCGCATAAAATTGTATAATACTATCATGGAAATAGAAGAATACATACAATATCACGAAACGAAGCTCCATGAGCAGCCTGGATTCTCCTACAATACATATCTCTGCACGATCCCGCTGGATTTCCCTTCCGTCCCCATGCACTGGCATGAACAGATGGAGATCATCTACATCAAGAAAGGAAACGGCACTGTCAGCGTAGGCATGAAGCCCTATGAAGTATCCGCCGGATGTATCATACCCGTCATGCCGGGCGAGCTCCACAGCATCGACGGCAGCCCAGGAGGACCAATGGAATATGAAAACATCATCTTTTCCCTGGACCTGCTCGACAGCACGGAACAGAATGACTGGTGCAGATCCAGTGTGATCATTCCCATGAAGGAGAACAGATTCCTCTTCGAAAGACCAATCAGGCCTGGAACTGCTTTCTGGGATGAAGTATCTGCCTGTCTTGACCAGGCAGACGAGGCATGCATAGACCGTGTACCAGGGTATTCCCTCAGGGTTAAAAGCAGCCTGTTCCTGTTTCTATACGCTTTGTTCAAACATAAAAAAGATCACTCAAAAAAAGATGAGAAGGATCATTCGGAAGCACTCAAAAAAGTGATCAGTTATGTCAAGGAACACAGTTCACAGCCGATCACGATACATGATGTCGCCTCACTGACCGATTACAGCGACTCACATTTCATGCGCCTGTTCAAAGCGGAAACCGGAAGGACATTTATCAGCTTTCTGAATGAATACCGCCTGCAGGTATCCGCCTATATGCTCAAGGAGACGAAGGATCC
>JAFRJJ010000080.1 GCA_017432325.1 Solobacterium sp.
AACTGCATTATAATAAGTTCGCTGATCAGGTAGGTCGAGTACTTGATTAGCTTTTTTCATATCTATATTATACCATGCTTGCATGTGTTTTGCCAGCTAAAGAAAACTGTAACAGTCATTTTTCAACTGTTACAGCCCCTTGGATGCAGTGTGCTTCACGGATCCTAAACGGATTTCGCACGTGTTTTCACCGACGATTGGGGAAAAATTGGGGGAAGTTTGGGGATTTTTGCCTTATGAAATGTACAAAATCGTATCAAAAACCCTTATGGAACCCACATGAATCGCCACTTTTCGTCATTTTTTCGTGTTTTTTCTGGGAATTACTCGCCTCTCTGCTTCATGGTCGGGAACAGCAGAACGTCACGGATGGAATCTACTCCGCACAACAGCATGATGAATCTGTCGATGCCGATGCCGATACCGCCTGTCGGAGGCAGGCCGTATTCCATGGCTTCAAGGTAATCCTCATCCAGTTCGGATGCTTCATCATCACCGAGTTCCTTCAGCTTGAGCTGGTTCTCGAAACGCTCCCTCTGATCGATAGGATCATTCAGTTCGGTAAATGCATTGTCGAATTCAATGCCGCAGATCTCAAGCTCGAAGCGCTGTGTGAATCTGGGATCCTTGGGATCCTTTTTTGCAAGAGGGGAGATCTCGATCGGATGTCCGTAGATGAATGTAGGCTGTATGATCTTGTCCTCAACGAATGCGTCAAAGAAGAGGGAGATGATGTTGCCGACAGTATGCTGGTGAGGCGCGACCTCAACATTGTTTTCAGCAGCGAGTCTCAGCGCTTCTTCTACATCCGTGATCTGACGGAAGTCAATGCCTGTATATTCCTTGACAGCGTCTGTCATGTCCAGTCTTCTGAACGGAGCTTTCAGGGAAATGGTCCGGCCCATGAATTCGAAGTCTGTCTTTCCGAATACTTCCAGGGCGACTGTTTCAAACAGGTCTTCATTGAACTTCATCATGCCTTCCAGATCGGAATATGCAAGATACGCTTCCATGGATGTGAATTCCGGATTGTGCTTGAGGTCCATGCCTTCGTTGCGGAAGATACGCCCGATCTCATAGACACCTTCCATGCCGCCGACGATCAGTCTCTTCAGGGGAAGTTCTGTCGCGATACGGAGATAGAAATCCTTGTCCAGTGTATTGTGATGCGTTACGAACGGACGGGCGCTTGCGCCGCCGAGCGTAGGCTGCAGGATCGGTGTTTCCACTTCCAGGAAACCATGGGAATCCATGTAGCGTCTGATCGCGCTGATGATGCGGGGCCTCAGGATCGCGATCTCTCTGCTGGAATCGTTGACGATCAGGTCAACGTATCTTCTTCTGTAGCGCTCTTCTTTATCTGTCAGACCATGGAACTTCTCGGGCAGGGGACGCAGTGCCTTTGTCAGATGTGTATATTCATGTACTTCAACGGACAGCTCGCCTGCGTTGGTTTTCATGACCTTTCCCTTGACACCGATGATGTCGCCCAGGTCAGCACTCTTGAACAGGTCATAGACTTCATCACCGACGACTCTCTGGTTGATGACGATCTGGATCCTGCCGTCACGGTCGAGCAGGTGTACGAAGCCAAGCTTTCCCATTCTTCTCTTGGACATGATCCTGCCGGCAATGGACACCTCAGCATTGATCTCATTCAGTTCTTCCAGTGTCTTTCCGCCGTACAGCGCGAATAATTCGGAGGAACGATGTGTTCTTGCAAAGGAATGTCCGAAGGGGTCGATCCCTTTTGCGCGCAAATCGTTCATCTTATTGATGCGGGCTGCCTGCTGGTCGTTGAGGCTCATCTCTTCGATCTGTCCGATCACTTCCGTGATTTTCGCTTCTGCCTTCTGCTTTTTCTGCTCGGCTTCCTTGCGCTTCGCAGCCAGCTCCGGATGAGCTGCTTCAAATGCTTTTCTGCGTTCTTCCTTTAAACGCTGTTTTTCTTCTTTTGTCAGTTCTTCTGCCATAGCATCCTCCATATAAACAAATAAAAGCCCTCAATCTAAGGGACGAGAGCTTGTTCGTGGTACCACCCCGGTTCATGACTGCTGCATGCAGTCATCTTCATTATGCCGGTAACGCCGGACTGCGGCTTACTTGGGAGGCTTTGCCGAAATGCGTACAGTCACGCTTCCTTTCACCGTATGGAAGCTCTCTGATGAGACCCCGCGCAGATCCTCTCTCCGTCATCGTTTGCGCATGAAATTATATCATGTTTATGCGTCAAATCAACATGATGCGGAAAGAAAAACTCTGCCGTGAGGCACGGCAGAGCATCTGATTCGATCATGTCTGCTGATCAGTCAAGATTCAGCATCGGTGTCCAGGTATTAGCGTTGTAGATATCTGTGAGTCTGTATCCGAAGAGGATGTCCTCACCGGTGATCTCATATGTGCTGACTGTCAGTTCACCGTCATATTTCAGCGGCGCATCACCCAGCGCATATGTATTCTGGTAGTTGCCGTCATAGTCATAGTAGTCGCAGATGAAGGAGATCTCATCGCCTTCTTTCAGTTCCATATAACCCTTGGCTTCTACACCTGTGTCATAGACCTTCTGCGCGCCAAGGACTGTTCCTTCGGGAACTTCGTCCGTGAATCGGATCACGAAGTTCGCAAGCTCACCGTTGACCAGCGCGGGTGCGTAGCCTTCTACAACATAGCCGCCGTCATCATAGAACTCGGATTCCCTGACATAGTAGGAAACGACCTGGTTGTCAAGAGCTGTCCATAAGCCGTCATATTCAACAAGGAGATTGCCTTCTTCATCGAAGTCGTACACATTGTCCAGACCAAGATCGATATAGCCTGTTCCGTCATTGATCCATACGTTCAGCTGGATATCATTGATCAGGTCCCACTGTTCCTGGGAAAGGCTCAGTACCTGACGTCCATTGACTTCGGAGAGGATCAGGTCATTCGTGTCGAAGATCTCAGCTCTGCCGCCCAGCATCTGCGCAAACAGATCGAGGGAGTTGGGCTGTACGCCATAGGAACCGCCAAGCAGCTGTTCCAGGGAACCGTAGCCGGACTGCTGGGACTGCGGGGAACCGCCGTTCATCAGGAGGCTCAGGATATCGTTGTATCCGACTGCCTGCTGCTGGCTGTAGGAAGGCTGTCCGCCGAGAATGCTGTACAGGGAGTTGCTGTTGTTGCCGGTAACGACCTGACCGGATGTTTCCATCGTTGCGAAGGAACGGATCGCATCCGTGTAGCTCTTGTCCATGCCGAGGTTGTCATACAGTCTGGCAGCCGCAGATACTCTTGATGTGGAACGGTAGGGGAAGTAGATGCTCAGACCCGAACTGTTCGTCATGTTGTATACACGGTTGTACTTTACGCATCCCTGGATCGCTTTGATCAGGTCACGTGCTTCCGGTGAATTGACATTCTGGCAGAAGTGCACGAGGTCAACCTGGTCGATCTTATTGGACTGTGCGTATTCCTTTGTCTGGGAACGCGCATTGGCGATCGTACGGTAAGCGTTGGAATTGACTGCTGTCGTGATCGTCTTTGCGAAAGAGGTCAGCGCACTGGGAACAGATGCTTCGAATTCCGCCAGGTCAACGAGAGACAGGGATGTCTTTTCGTTTCTGCCGCTTCTTGCGATAAATGTATCAACGATCTCTTTGCCCAGTGTCGTTGTCGGCGTGCTGGAGTTCTTTGCCAGTGTCGTCAGCCAGTCTGTGTAGTACCAGCCTGTGCCGGGCTCTGTTTCTTCGGAAGCGATCATGTAGTCAGCGTACGGTGATACGGCAACTGCTGTTTCAACATTTGCCATCAGGCATGCGTCGAAGCCGACAAAGTCAAACTTGACGCCTGTGCTCTTGAGGACCTGGGAGATCTGATCGACTGTCATCGTCGCGTTGGGATAGATCTGGTCATAGCCGTAACCCTGGATGGATCCTCCGCCATGGTCCCAGAATATCAGCATATATCTGTCTGCCGGATATTCCTTGACACCCCATTCAATGAAGTCCTTCAGTGTGTTGGGGGAGGTCATCTGTTTTCTGCCGACATTCCTGTCGAGGGCAGTCAGGGAATTCTGTCCGACCTTCCAGCGTTCATTGGTGGCAGTACTCATGATATTGTTCTGCCATTTCTTTGTACCGCCGGTCTCAATGATGACATTGACTTTATCGGACTGTGCCGCTGTCGCCATTTCATTGATGTCGCTGGTCGCCATACCGTAGTTGGCTTCCAGGTCGGTCGCACACATGTATACAAGGATCGTAGCCGTATCCTGTCCGTTTCCCTTCAGTTTGGTGAATTTATCTCTGGCCTTGCCGTCCACCGTCTCATTGACAGTGCTCGTATTTGTATCCGTGTAAGTCGTCGTCGGGGGATTGAAATGTCCGACAGACGATGAAGCGGTCGGCTTTGGTGTCGGTGTCGGTTTCGGCGTCG
The DNA here is from genome assembly GCA_017432325.1 of Solobacterium sp. Taxonomy (GTDB): domain Bacteria; phylum Bacillota_I; class Bacilli_A; order Erysipelotrichales; family Erysipelotrichaceae; genus Bulleidia. Next base: position 4,414 of record JAFRJJ010000080.1, read on the forward strand.
GTGTGGGCGTCGTCACCACAGGCTGCGGAGGCTTCGGTGTCGGGGTAGGAGCAGCAGCACCGCCTCCTGCTCCGCTTCCGAGGTTGCCGAACAGCAGATATGCGACAAGCGCGAGAATACCGATCCCTCCGGCACCGCGCGTTACACCGGAATACCTCTTCGGAGACTGCACGGGCTTTCTGCCGCTGTAGTCGGCATTGCCGACTTTGCCGGTATTCAGACCATCTCCGCGTTTATGGACGCCACCCGAGGAAGTGGCTTCAGTACGTTTACGACCTCTGGGACGATTATTTTCAGTCATAAAGATACTCCTTTCATACTCTTAATTATTATTATGTCATATTGCGCCGGGAATTGGGGGTAAATTTTGTTCTGAACGCATTCTTAAAATCTGAATTTCATGTGAACAATTATGTGAAAACTTTAATATTTATAAACATAGATATTTACAAATGTAGACCAAGGTATTACTATATGGGTACGAGCTTATTATTATAGTTCATGAAAGGATAAATGCAGTATGCATGAGATTAACAACGATAGAGTTTTTATGGTTGTTTATGAATGCGGTGCATCTGTGATCCACGAATACATGTCCGAATCGGACTATAAGGTTTTAGAAAGCAAAGAACGAGACGGCAGCGTCAGGATCATGGATGACGAATACCATATTCATAACAGGTAACCAGAAAAACGGAGGCCTTTAGTATGCGGCCTCTGCTTTTTATTTGCATGATTATGCTAAAATAGTGAAGACCAGTAAGAGGGACAGCAGATGGCAGACAGTAATTTTCTGATCAATGTTTCCGTATTGTACCGGAACGTGCAGAAATATCTTGATAAGGAACTGGCGAAGTTTTCAATCGGCTCCGGCCAGCTCATGTTCCTTCTTTTTATTAATGAAAATGAAGGCGTCACGATGCAGGAAGTCACGCGCATCGTTGAAGTCGACAAGGGCACGACAACAAAGTCCATCCAGAAGCTGATCGAGCAGGGATATGTCCAGTCCAGGATCGATGAGAATGACCGCAGGGTGAAGCGTCTGTATACGACGGAACGGACATCCGAGGTTATGGCGGCTCTTTATGAATGCCGCAACCAGCTGCGCGTGCTGCTGACCAAGGACATGGATTTCGAACTGTTTGAACAGCTGCTCAGCCGGGCGTGCGACAACACCAGGAGCGAGCTGTCGGACACCGCTTCCGCGTCCATGCTGAGGATCGGTGAACTGAAGAAGATGAGCCTGCTGGATTATCCGGGCATCATGTCCGCTTCGGTCATGCTGGCGGGATGCCCGTTCAAGTGCCCGTTCTGCCATAACCGCGACCTGGTATTCCTGCCGGAGAACTTTTCCTATGTCGATCCGGATGAGCTGATCGGATTCCTGGAAGAACGCAAGGGCATCCTGGACGGCATCTGCATCGGCGGCGGCGAGCCTCTGCTGCAGGACGGCCTGCTGCCGTTCATCCGGCAGGCCAGGGCTATGGGCTACCGGATCAAAGTCAATACGAACGGCTATCATCCCGGACGCCTGAAGGAACTGATCGATGCCGGACTGGCAGATGTCATATCCCTGGACGTCAAGAACCGGAAAGAAAAATACGCGGAGACGGTCGGCCTGAACCAGGACGTGTTCCGCATTGAGAACATTGAAGAATCCATCCGCCTGCTCAGGGAAAGCAGGATCCCGCATGAGTTCACGACGACGGTCGTAAAGGAATATCATGATGAGGAAGATCTCCTGGCATGTGCTGAGTGGATCGGCAAAGATGAAAGATATATCCTCGAACAGTACCATGAATCGGAAAAAGCGATCCAGCCGGGACTGCATCCATACGACGAAGAAACGATGACAGAATTCCTTGCAGCGGTCAGAACGATCGTACCGGATACACATCTGCGCAGTATCAGGAAGGGGTAGTTTATGTATAAAGTGCGAAAAAGAGACGGAAGCGAAGCTTCATTTGATGTCAAGAAGATCTCGAGTGCAGTGCGCAAAGCCTTTCTGGCATGCGACCGTCAGTTTGACGACAGCATTATCGATATGATCGCTCTGCGCGTGACAAGTGACTTTGAGCCCAAGATCAAAGACGGCCTGATCGATGTCGAGGACATCCAGGACTCGGCGGAGAAGGTGCTGAGTGAAGCTGGATATACGGATGTAGCCAAGGCTTACATCCTCTATCGAAGACAGCGTGAGAATATCCGCAACATCCAGGCAACGACACTTGATTATAAGAACCTGGTGGACAGCTATTTGCACGGCATGGAACATGACAGCAGCGAGCCGTCCTATTCGGTGGGAGGCCTGATCCTTTCCAATTCCGCTGCCATCACATCGAACTACTGGCTCTATGAAGCATATGACGAAGAGATCTCGGCTGCCCATAAGGCAGGGGATATCCATATCCATGATCTGAACATGCTGTCGGGATTCAATGCCGGCTGGTCCATCAAGCTGCTGATCCAGAAGGGCCTGACCGGTGTTGCCAGACGTGTATCCAGAGGTCCGGCCAGACATCTCACCACGTTATGTTCCCAGATGGTGAACTTCCTGGGCATTATTCAGAATGAGTGGGCTGGCGCCCAGTCATTCTCCGGCTTTGATACATACCTTGCGCCATACGTAAAAGAAGATAAGCTGACCTATGAAGAGGTCAAGCAGGCCGTACAGTCGTTTGTCTATGAGATCAATACGGCGTCCAGATGGGGTACCCAGAAGCCTTTCATCAGCATCACCCTGGACTGGACGGTGCCGGAAGACCTGAAGGATGAACGCGCGTGGATCGCTGCTGAAAAAACTGATTTCACCTATGGAGAATGCCAGCAGGAAATGGATATGCTCAACCGGGCATTCATTGAAGTTATGATGGAAGGAGATTATTCTTCCAACAGGTTCGAATTCCCGATCCCGACCTATTCCCTGACAGATGCGTTTGACTGGAGCGATACCGAAAACAACCGGCTGCTGTTTGAGATGGCATACCGCTATGGTATCCCGTACTTTGCCAATTACCGCACTTCGGGAAGAAGGAATGACGATGTACGGGAAATGATCTCTCTTAAAGAACCGGACTGCACAAAGCTGTATGACCATGCGGGAGGCTACTGCGGAAGCGGCGAGCATACCGGATCGATCGGCGTCGTTACGATCAACCTGCCTAGGCTTGCCTACAACTCTGCCAATGAACAGGAATTTTTCAAACGCCTGGACAAGATGATGGACATTGCCGCAAGAAGCCTGAAGGTGAAGCGGGATATCCTGAGCAGGTTCCTGGATGGGGGACTGTATCCGTATACGAGCAGGTACCTGGGTTCCTTTGACCGCCACTTCAGTACGATCGGCACCATCGGCATCAACGAGATGTGCCTGAACGCCGGATGGGTCGCGGAGGACCTGACGGGAGAGCGTGCCCAGGACTTTGCAGGAAGGGTGCTTCTGCATATGCGGGAACGCCTGAAGGGCTACCAGAAAGAATATCACAGCCTCTACAGCCTGGCTGCTCCGCCGGCAGAAACGACTGCGCACAGCCTGGCAAAGGCTGACAAGCAGCTGTACCCGGACATCATTACCGCCGGTCAGGACGGTGTGCCGTATTATACCAACAGTTCCCAGCTTCCGGCCTTATACAGCGGAGACCTGTTTACCGCGCTGGATATCCAGGATGAACTGCAGTCATACTATAACGGAGCTACGGTATTTGAGATCTATCCGGATGAAAACTTTGACTCCTGGCAGGAGGCTGCTGTACTGATCCGCAAGATCACCGAACATTACAGACTTCCGTATCTGGCATTAACGCCCACATATTCCGTATGTGAGGAACATGGCTGGATGAGCGGGGAAGTACACGTATGTCCGAAATGCGGGAAACCGACGGAGGTGTACTGCCGCATTGCCGGAAACTACCGGGAACTCAGTGAATGGAATGAAGGCAAGCTTCAGGAGTACCATGACCGCACAAAAAGAGGAATATGATGCGTGAACAATAAAAATAGGAAACAATTATCTGCCATGCAGTATAAATATTTCCTGAATAACAACGTTATCCACAATGAAAACGGCGGATCGCTCCGCTGTTTTTATTTGCTTCTGTCGCCCGGATCGTCTGCGGAGAGCTTTCCTTCCAGGAAATGTTTGCGGCAGAGGGCAATATAATCATCGTTGGCTCCCAGCATGACCTGTGCGCCGGAACGTACGATGCCGTGCTTGTTGTACCTGGCATTGCAGGTAGCCTTTTTGCCGCACCAGCAGACTGTCTTGACTTCTTTGAGCTCATCGGCGATCGCCAGCAGGCGTTCGCTGCCTTCAAACAGGTTCAGCTGGAAGTCCGAACGCAGGCCATAGCACAGGACAGGTACATTGAGGTCATCGACGATATGCGCGAGGAAATCGATCTGTTCGCGCTTTGCAAACTGGATCTCATCAACGATGATGGCATCATATGCTTTCAGTTCCTCATCGCTCATCTCACAGATCGCGTCCAGCAGGATGCATTCCTTCTGCAGACCGATCCTTGAACGGATGATGTTGACGCCGTCTCTTGTATCAATGCTTGTCTTTGCGAGCAGTGCTTTCTGTCCGCGCTCTGTATAATTATATTCTGCCATCAGTGCGTTGGCTGTCTTGGAGGAGCCCATAGCCCCGTAATAGAAATACAACTTTGCCATACTTCATAACTCCTGTATCTGCTTACTATATTAGCCATGATATTTCCAAAGAAAAGACTTTACAATTTCGTCCGTTCTGCTTGGGCAACCATTCTGTTCATTGTGTTGAGCACATGTTTTTTATCCGCGCACCATGCCGGTTCGATCAGCAATGACTTCGGTCCGTCCCCGGTCAGCCGGTGGATGACGATATCCTCCGACAGGATATCCAGGCACTTGATGACGAGGCTGCAGTATTCTTCGAGGGACATGATGTGCCATGGTTCATGCGCAAACTGTTCCGCCATGGCTGTTCCTTTCAGGATCTGCAGCAGGTGCAGCTTGATGCCCTGGGGCTTCAGGTCATTTACATACCGGACGCTTTCCAGCATCATTTCCTCTGTTTCTCCCGGCAGTCCCAGGATGAGGTGGGCGACCACTTCAATGCCGGAATCCTGCAGTTTCCGGAAACACTGCTCAAACTCAGCGGTGCGGTAACCCCTGTGAAACGATTCTGCCGTGTCGTCATGCATCGTCTGCAGGCCAAGCTCTACCCAGACAGGCTTGATGGCATTGAGTTCCTTCAGCATGTCCAGGCATTCCTCACTGATACAGTCGGGCCTGGTGGCGATATCCAGGATCACGATCTCTTCCCGCTCAATGGCTTCCATGAACATCCTGCGCAGCCGGGGAATGTCACCGTATGTATTGGAAAAGGACTGGAAGTAAGCGATGTACTTGCGCTCTTCCGGACGGATCTGTCTGGGGAACTTCCTGTCGACCAGAAGCTTTGCCTGTTCGATCTGCTGTGAAACCGGAAGGACATCTGCCGCAAACTCCCCGGATCCTCCTTCGGAACAGAATGTGCAGCCGCCGTAACCTTTCGTGCCGTCCCGGTTCGGACAGGTACAGCCTGTGGACAGGGAAAGGCGGTACACTTTTGTACCGAACTGCTGCTTCAGTTTTTCTGACACGGATGTATATTTCATACCGCTATTATAAACGAACCTGTCTGTGTGTACCGCCGGAATCAGCCGGGAAGGGGATATCAATATCCGGCCAGGATCTCCCGGGCCCGATAGTTCAGATTCTCTCCGTCAACAGCGCCTTTTGTCTGTTCCAGGATCGTCCTTCCCCAAACATAGCCGTAAGCTTCACATGCCTGCAGCCAGTCGTCGTAGTCCGGATCGTCCGGGGAGAGGTATTCATAACCGATCTCTTCAAGAATGTCTGTCTCTTTCTTTAAGTCGGCAGCTGCGGCTTCGGCAAAGACAAGCGCCCGGTCACGGCCGGAGACAGCGTCAATGGCCTCCCGGTATTCTTTGGGAAGAGAATTCCACACATCCATATTGACGCAGATGCTCAGCACGGATGCCATTCCGTCCGGTCTTCTTCCGAACTGCGGGAGATCGCCTTTCAGGAGTTTTTCCGGAACGGTATAGATCGAGAGGACTTTCCAGTTGTTGTCCCACTCATTCCTGATCTCGGGAAATTCATCATACAGGTCGTAGAGCAGGCGGGTCGTTTTCAGATTGTCGTCTGCGCCTCTCAGCGGAAGCGAGACGACGTCGGAAAGGGGAAACACGGTATCGTCATACTGTGTGCTCATATGTCCGATCTCGACGATGCCAAGAGAGACATATCTGCTCACCTCTCTCGGGCTGGCGATCCCGGCGCCGTAGATCGGAAAGACACTGACATGCCCGTCAGTCGCTTCGCTGACAGCGTTGAAATAGTCCGTCAGAGCCTTTGCGGTCTCACTGTCTCCATCATAGTGAGTAGAGAATTTGAAGGAAAAGCTTTCCTTCCTTTCGGACGAAGATGTTTGACCCGCGTTCCCGCAGGCTGCCAGACAGAATGCCGTGACAGACGAAAGAAGGGCAGTAAATATCTTTTTCATAAAATTGACTCCTGATCTGCTGCTTTACAAGTTTTATTGTACTGGTGACTAAATCAGGCTTTCAGTATAGTGCGCATGAGCCTATATACCGGAAGGTCCTGACGAAAAGCAGGATCGGGGACGAAGATATCTTTCGTGTGAGCGACAGCAGAAATGGCCGATATCCGGGAAGTGCAGGAAACACTGTAAACCTTCTGATAAACAGAATCAGCTGCATATCAGGAAAAAGGACCGGCTATGATCGGCCGATCCGATGAAATACTATCTCAGTTGTTCGTGACAGCAATGTAACTACAGCTCCGTATACGGGATACGTCCGTACGGTCGTTATGCTTTGTTTTCCGCTCTTTCTTCTTCAATCAGGATGTCCGTCAGATCAAAGATCCAGTCCCGCAGGTTTGAAAAACGATAACCGGCAGACAATGCCTTTCCGGTATCAAATGATTCGTTGGAAACAAGTCCGTTGAACGGGGCAGGATCACCATCCCCGCTGAGTACTGCCTTCTTTCCGGTTTTTGATTCAATATACCGGATGATCTCTCCCGGTGAAATAAAGCCGTATGAGCACCCGTTAAACGCTCCGCTTACTTCAGAATTGACGAGATGCGCCATGAACTCACCGGCTTCCTTCTCATGGATAAATGACATCCCATAGTCCGCATCATCCACATACATCGGCTGACCGCGCATCACATGTTCCACATAAAACCGCAGTCTGTTGGTGTAGTCATGGATGCCCAGGACGATCGGATACCTTACAAAGACGCAGTCCTGTTCAGCCATATACTCATAGGCAGCGCGTTCGGCCTGACGCTTGGATTCCGTATAGTCGTCGGTTCTTCCCTGCCATTTCAATTCGTAAGTCTGAGGCTCGAATTCAGACTCCATGATCCCTTCATGGCATTCCGTATAGACAGAACCGGTCGACATCTGGATGTACTTACCGCATCTGACGTTCTCTAAAAGTGCCCTGACATCATTGGAACTGTAGGCGACCTTGTCGATGATCACGTCAAAATATCTGCCTCCGACAGCCTGCCTGACACTTTCCGGGTCAGTCCTGTCCAGGATGATGCTCTCTGTTTGTTCCGCAAAAGGATTTTTCAGATTTCCCCTTGTTGCGACCGCGATATGATGTTCTTGTTCCAGCAGCTTTGCGATCATCGGGATTCCGAAAAACCTTGTCCCGCCTATAACCAGTATTTCCATGATGTCCTCCTTACTAGAACGTTTATTGTGATCTTCTTTGCAGTTCTGACTTTTCGGAACCGTTTGGCAGTGTTCATTGCCATCTCGTATGGAGTTTCAAGGATCATAACTATTCTCCTTTTTCGCTAATATATTAGCATTATTCGCATAAAATACGGTTTATTTGACAATATATAAGTAATTTTATGAAAGAAGACTTCATAGCTCTGTCAAACGATATACAGTGAAATGAGGAGTGCTGATCGATGATGGAGATGCCTGTTTGTCTGATTCAAAAAAAGGCAAACATACCCTGCGAAAGTGGTATGATATATACATATTATTGATGTTTGTTAAGCAGATAGGGTAGTCGGAAACAACAATGGATTATAAATCTGAATTATTGAAAACACTGTCGGCGGAAGAATATGTGACAGCTTCCCAGCTGTCATCTTTTTTCCATGTCTCGAACAAGACGATCCGGTCATGGGTAAAAAGCATCAATGATGAAGGTGAGGCATTCGGTGTCAGTATCGAGTCACGTCCGCATTACGGCTACATCCTGATCGCCGATGATCCGGAAGATATTGAACGTCTGAAGCAGTCTCTTTCCTCAGCCGAAGCACTTTCTCCCGATTCTCCCAATACCCGCCTGTATTATCTGATCAAGGTACTGCTGGAAAGCGGTGACTATGTCAGGATCGGTGATATTGCGGACGAACTGTATGTTTCCAGGCCTACCATGCAGGGGGCAGTACGGGAAGCGGAAGGCATCCTGAACCAGTACGGCCTGACGCTGAAGCGCCGTCCGGCATACGGCATCAAGGTGGAAGGAAACGAATTTGATATCCGCCGATGCATTGCGAGCTACTTTGTCAGAAGAAACAACCTGCTTTACCGCAGTGATATGGAATCCGCCATGCACTCTGCGGCCAAGATCATCAGGGAACTGCTGATCCGCTATGATATCCATCTGACGGATGTTTCCTTTGCGTCGCTCCTGTTCCAGTCATACGTCGCGCTGGAGCGGATGAAGCAGGGGAAGTATATCGAACTGAACAGCGGCGCCTTCAGCGGCGCCGGTGAAAAGGAACTCGGCTTTGTCAGGGAACTGCTTTCCGTGTTCAAGGAAGAATATGACTTTGACGCGCCGGAAGATGAAGCGTATTACATGCTGATATACCTGATGGCAGGCAGAAGAAGCGGCAGTGTGTCCGGTGATGAGACGAACTTCGTTATCCATGAAGAGATCGATGAGCTGACCACCCAGATCCTGGAATCGGTATACCAGGAGTACCACATGGATCTGCGTGACAATTTTGAAATACGCATGCTGCTGAACCAGCATCTCGTCCCGATGGATATTCGTCTGCAGTTTGATATCCAGTCGGTCAATCCGATGCTGGATCAGATCAAGCGCTATGACATGCAGTCATTTATCGTCGCGACACATGTCAGCGCGATCATTTCCGAACATTATAAAAAACCTGTCAGTGAAGACGAGACAGGCTATCTTGCGTTTATCTTTGCCCTGGCAAAAGAGAACTCCAAGAATGAGAAAAAAGCCAATATCCTGATCGTATGCGCTGCCGGCAAAGCATCCTCAAGACTGCTTGCAAACCGCTACCAGAGGGAATTCAGCAGATATCTCGATCACATCTATCTGTGCGATCTTGCCGAACTGAGCCGCTTTGATTTTGAAAAGGTTGATTATATCCTGACGACAGTCAACGTTGCTGTCTATGTGCCCAAGCCGATCATGGAAGTCGGGAACTTCTTCAATGACAATGACAGGGCAGCCGTACAGGAACTGCTGGAAAGAGGGGAAACATCTTTCCTGCGGAAATACTTCAGGCCTTCCGCGTTCTATACGGATATTACCGGGGATACAAAGGAAGAGATCATCCAGCAGATGTGCGAACGGGCGGCCGAAGAGACGGAACTGCCGGAAGGCTTTACGGATTCCGTACTGAAGCGTGAAGCACTGGCTCCGACAGACTTCGGCAACCATATCGCGCTGCCTCATCCGTATAAAACAGTCACGGACAAGACGATCGTATGCGTCGCTGCCCTGAAGAAACCGGTCTTATGGTCACGGAATGAAGTGCAGTTCGTCATCCTGGCTTCTACGGGAAAAGAATCCGATCCGGATGAAGAAGAATTCTACCGCGTAACGACCCAGCTGATCGTGGATTGTCCGGGTATTGAGGAACTGATCAGGGAGCCTTCCTATGAAGCTTTTATGAATCTTCTGAAGGATATCTGATCTGAATAATGCAATGTAAAATGAGTGTCCGCAATATTGCGGCACTTTTATGAATGGAGATTGTCTAAGGAATTTTTTATATTATGGATGTAACAAAAATCGCGATAAATAGTTACATCACAGCAGCCATTCAGCATGAACTCAATTCGTGTAGAATAGTAATCGGGGGAGTATTGATACTATGAAACATATCGTTCTGATCTGTGCCGGAGGATTCTCTACAAACATTCTGGCAACGTATATCAGGAAAGAAATGAAAGAACATGAGTTCGATGGTGACATCAAAGCAATGTCTGAATGGAATTTCCAGGGCTTAAGACAGCACGTGGATGTCATTCTTCTTGGACCGCAGCTCAGCTTCATGCATGAAGAGATCAGCAGGAAGTACCAGGGAACCGGTACGAAAGTAGCTATGATCAACATGGCTGACTACGGAAAAATGAATGGAAAACGCGTGTTCGAGCAGATCCTGAATCTGCTGGATGAGTAAAAAAGGAGAGAGATCATGTCTATTCAAGACAAAATGACAGGCTTCTTTGACAAGCTTGCCCCGACAGTTAATAAGCTGGGTAACAATGTTTACCTGCGTGCTATTTCAAATACGATGATGGGGACTATCGGACCTCTGATGGTCGGTTCCATCGCAGTACTGCTTCTTGCGTTCCCGATTCAGGGGGTTAAGGACGCAATTGCCGCAATCGGTCTGACACCGATTCTGGCTGCGGTCAACTCTGTAACGATCGGCGGACTTGCTCTGTATGTCTCATTCCTGATGGCAAAGAACCTTGTTTCTTCGCTGCTGAATGAAGACGGTGCCCTGATCGGTGCTCTTTCTCTGATGGGCTTCCTGATCATCACACCGCTCGGACCGCTGGAAGGCGGCGGAAACGGAATCCCGACCCAGTGGCTCGGTGCTTCCGGTGTATTCTCAGCATTCATCATCGGTATCATTACCGCTAAGGTATATGAACTGTTCGTTAAGAAACACATCACGATCAAGATGCCGGAAAGTGTTCCGCCTGTTGTAACAAAGTCATTTGACTCCCTGTTCCCTGCAATGACACTCGGCTGCATCTTCATGCTGATCAGACTGCTGTTCCAGATGACAAGCTTCGGCAGCATGCACCAGTTCATCTATTCCATGATCCAGGCTCCTCTGCAGGGTCTGGGTACATCCCTGCCGGCTACTCTGGTATTCGGTACAGTCGCTCAGCTGTTCTGGTTCTTCGGAATTCACGGAACAAACGTTATCAACCCGCTGGTTCAGCCGCTCCGTCTCGCTCTGGATACAGAAAACCTGACAGCTCTGGCTGCAGGCCTGCCTCTGCCGAACATCATTGGCAACGCATTCTGGTCCATCAACACATGGGGTGCTACAACTCTGGGTCTGATCTTCCTGATGCTGCGTTCCAAGTCCAAGCAGTATCGTGAAATGGGAAAAATCGCGCTGGTACCTGGTCTGCTCGGAATCACCGAACCGCTCGTATTCGGTCTTCCTCTGGTATTCAACTTCGATTTCTTCTTCCCTTATATCTTCAATAACGTAATCATCATCCTTCTGTCCTACTTCCTCACAGCAATCGGCGTCGTTGCCAGATGCTCAGGTGTACAGTGCATCTTCGGTCTGCCGCTCGGTTTCCACGCTATGGTCGGCGGTCACTGGACGATCGTCGTATGGCAGCTTATTTCACAGCTCATCATCTCACCGGTACTCTGGTATCCGTGGTTCAAGATGGCTGAAAAGAAAAAGGTTCAGGAAGAAGAAGCTTTCACAGAAGCTGACTAATGTGATCAATTCAGGATCCCGGACCCGATTCCGGGATCCTTTTGTCAAAATAAAGGAGAAAAAATATGTTGGATTATTCTGTTCTGTTTCCTGTTAACACCACAGCAAGATCGGCAGTATCACTTGACGGCATGTGGAAATTCAGCTTCGACAAAGAAGGGAAAGGCTGCAGTGAAAACTGGATGAACGGCCTGCCTGCTTCTGTTCAGATGCCTGTTCCCGCATCATTCTCCGATGTATTCACGGATCATGAATCCCGTGACTACTGCGGAGACTTCTGGTATGAAAAGGAGTTCTTCCTGCATGACTGCGGTGACCGGAGAGTTGAGCTGCGTTTCGGTTCCGTAACGCACAGATGCACAGTCTTCGTGAACGGAAAAGAGATCTGCTTCCATGAAGGCGGATTCCTGCCAGTCGTATGCGACATCACTGATGCTGTTAAGAAGAATGCCGTAAACAAAGTTGTCGTCAAGGCAAACAACGAACTCAGCGAAGCTACACTTCCCTGCGGAAGCGTGAAGGAACTGATGAGCGGCCGCAAGCTGGCAGCTCCTTACTTCGACTTCTTCAACTATTCCGGTATTCAGCGCTCCGTATATCTTGTGACAAAACCGCAGGAGAATATTTCCGATTACGATACATGCTTCGAGCTGAAGGGTGCTGACGCGGATGTTCATTACCAGGTATACACGAACGGTGTACATGATGTACACGCTGTCCTGAAAGACAGGGAAGGAAATACCGTTGCTGAGTCTGCCGGCGCAAAAGGCACGCTGCATGTCGAAAACGCGCATCTCTGGAAGGTCAGGAACGCGTATCTCTACACGCTCGTACTCGAGATCAGAGACGGCGAAACAGTGATCGACAGATATGAATCCCCGCTGGGCATCCGCACGATCCGTATCGAAGGCACAAAGATCCTGGTCAATGATGAACCGGTATACCTCAAGGGTTTCGGCAAGCACGAAGACTTTGAAGTGATCGGCAGAGCATTCAACTACGGTGTCGCAAAGCGCGACTATGAGTGCATGAAGTGGATCAATGCCAACTGCTTCCGTACATCCCATTATCCGTATGCGGATGAATGGTACCAGCTGGCGGATGAGGAAGGCTTCCTGATCATCGATGAAATTCCTGCTGTCGGCATGATGCGTTCGACAAGAAACTTCGTCAAGGCAGGTACAGGCGGATTCACGCATTTCTTTGAAACAGATACAGTTCCCGAACTGCTGAAGAACCACAAGCTGCAGGTGGAAGAAATGATCGCCCGCGACAAGAACCACCCGAGCGTCTTCTCATTCTCATTGTTCAATGAGCCTGAGACAACATCCAAAGAAGCACATGACTACTTCAAGGCAGTCTTTGACGCAGCACGTCCGCTGGATCCCCAGAAGCGTCCGCTGACCGGTGCGTTCGAAAAGAACAGCCAGCCGGAACTCTGCCAGGTCTATCCGCTCTGCGACTTCATGTGCCTGAACAGATACTATGGATGGTACATCAGCGGTGGTCCGGAGATCGAAGATGCTGAGCTGAAATTCCGTGATGAAATGAACAGATGGGCAGCGAAAGACCTGAACGTTCCGTTCGTATTTACAGAATTCGGTACAGATACGATGGATACTCTCCACAAGCTCCCGTCCATCATGTGGTCACAGGAATACCAGGATGAATACTATGAAAGAAACTTCAGCGTATTTGATTCCTATGACTTCATCCAGGGTGAACTGACATGGAACTTCGCAGACTTCCAGACGACCGAAGGTATCTTCCGCGTCAACGGCAACAAGAAGGGTGTATTCACCAGAAACAGACAGCCGAAATCTTCCGCATTCGTGCTGAAGAAGCGCTGGGAAAACAAATAAAGGATCTTATTTGGATCAATGATCTGCTTCATGCAGATCAGGATAAGAGAAGAACACGAAGACGAGGTATGAATGAACATGCCTCGTTTTTTGTGGTGATCAATATCGATTATCGATAAAAGACGAAATAAACTCTATGAACTGAAGTATTATATGCTATCATAACATTAGACTAGACCAACTAGACTAATTATATTGATGGGATACTTATGGAGGGCTTATGACTGAATACAATATGTATGAAGCAAAAACGAATCTTTCCAAAATCTGCAGGCTTCTTGAAGAAAAAAAGGAAGATATGATCATTATCAGCAGGAACGGGAAACCAGTTCTAAAGGTAACATTGTTTGATCAGAATCCGCGCAGCAGTCTTTTTGGATCTGGGAAAGGCTTGTTTACAATTCCTGAAAACTTTGATGATATCGATATTTCTGATGACTTTGAGGAGGAGATCTTCCCGCGATGAAATACTTGCTGGATACACATATTATTCTTTGGGCATTAATCGATGATCCGCGATTAAGCGCAGAAGTAAAAAACATCATCCTGAACCCGGATCATTCGATTTATTACAGCACTGTATCCCCATGGGAGGTAGAGATTAAACACTTGAAAGACCCGAATTTTCAATTGTCAGGCGAACAACTTGCCTTTTTGTGTGATCAAAACGGATTATTGAACCTGCCTGTTCAAAATGAACATATACTGGAATTGAAAAATATTGGACATCCAAATACCAGACATAAAGATCCTTTCGATAAAATGCTGCTGGCACAGGCAAAACATGAGAAAATGATCCTGATCACACATGATTCAAAGTTCAGACAATACAATGATAAACACCTGATGATCATATGAAGAACTGCTGAAACGGGACAGTAAGATGCTGCCTCGTTTTACTTTGACCTGCATATGTTTCTTTAACCGGTATTGTCCAGGCTCCATCAATTACGTTTTTGATTTGAAACAGATTGAGCACATTCTTAAAAACAGGTATGCTGAAGATGTAATGAAGTTCAGTTTTGCATAATGATAGGTAACTGCCTGATCATCAGGCAGGTGATCTCAACAGGAGGAGCTTATGATCGTTGGTGCAGTTATGGTACCGCATCCGCCCCTGGCGGTCCATGAAGTGGGCAAAGGGGAAGAATTCAAGATCAAGGACACGTTGGACAGTTATCACAGTGCCATGCAGTTTATTGCGGACCTCAAACCGGAAACGGTCGTGATCATCAGTCCGCATGCGATCATGTACCGTGATTACTTCAATGTGTCTTCGGGAAAACATGCATACGGTGACTTCGGGAGGTTCCGTGCCGGAGGCGTTGCCTTTGATGTGGATTATGATGAACAGTTTACAAGAATACTGACGGAACTATGTGAGGAAGAGGATTTCCCAGCGGGAACGCAGTATGACCGTGAAAAAATACTCGATCACGGTGTTATGGTGCCGCTTTACTTTCTGAACCAGCACTTTTCCGGATACAAGGTGGTGCGCATCGGACTGAGCGGGTTCCCGCTGGCCATGCACTATCAGCTCGGCATGTATATCAGGCAGGTATCGGAGGCGCTGAACAGACGTACTGTCATCATCGGCAGCGGTGACCTGTCGCACTGCCAGAAGGAAGACGGTCCGTACGGCTATCAACCGGAAGGGCCTCAGTATGATCTGAAGATCATGGGTACGATGGGCCACGCAAGGTTCGGTGAACTGCTGGAGTATGATCCCGTACTGCTGGAACGTTCCCAGGAGTGCGGACACCGTTCATTCGTCATGATGGCGGGAGCACTGGACGGAACAGCAGTCATACCGCATGCGTACAGCCATGAAGCGACCTTCGGTGTCGGCTACGGCATCGTGACATATGAATTGGCAGGAGAGGATGCGTCGCGTCATTTCCTGGATGCATACATGAAGAAAGAAGAAGAGCGCATTACGAAGAAGTCAGCCGGCCAGGACCCTTATGTCAGCCTTGCCAGGAAACAGGTTACGGAATGGGTGACAAAGCGGAACCGGATCGATGTGCCGGAAGGACTTCCGGCAGAGATGCTGGAGCGGAGGGCAGGTGTCTTTGTCAGTATCCATGAACACGGCGACCTGCGCGGATGCATCGGTACGATCGCCCCGACCAGGGACAGCATCGCGAAAGAGATCATATACAACGCGATCTCTGCCTGCGCTAAGGATCCCCGCTTTACCCCGATCAGGGAGGATGAACTTCCGTATCTGGATATCTCAGTGGATGTACTGGGTGACACGGAACCTGTACTTGACCGTTCCCAGCTGGATGTGAAGCGCTATGGCGTGATCTGTTCAAAGGGATATAAGAGGGGACTGCTGCTGCCGAACCTGGAAGGCGTGGATACAGTGGAAGACCAGATCGCCATTGCCTGCCGCAAAGGCGGTATCGACCCGGACGACGAAGAACTGGTGCTGGAGCGCTTTGAGGTCATCAGACATGTCTGAGATCATCTGTGACGTGTGCATGCACCACTGTCACCTGCAGGAAGGAAAGACAGGGATGTGCCGGGCGAGAAGGAATGTGAACGGCGTGAATGTCTGTGACAATTACGGCAGGCTCACTTCGCTTGCCATGGATCCGATCGAAAAGAAACCGCTGTATCATTTTTATCCCGGTTCATGGATCCTGTCTGCCGGTTCCTACGGCTGCAACCTCTCCTGTCCGTTCTGTCAGAACGCGTCCATTTCCATGACGGATGAAAGGACCGCGTACTACCGGGAGGTATCCGCGGAACAGCTGGCAGAACTGATCCTTGGGCAGGAAGACAATCTCGGCATTGCTTTTACCTACAATGAACCGATGATCTCCTATGAGTACATCATCGATACCGCGCGGCTGATCAGGCCGTATGACAAAAAGACCGTCCTGGTGACGAACGGCTGTATCTCTCCTCATATACTGGATGAACTGCTGGAAGTAACGGACGCGATGAATATCGACCTGAAGGGAGACGCGCAGTTCTACCGGGAACTGAACGGTGACTATGATACGGTACGCAGGACGATCGAGGCATCCCTTAAGAAATGCCATGTGGAAGTGACGACCCTCGTCATACCCGGCAAGAACGATACGGACGCATTCATCGAAGAAGAGGCGGAATGGCTGGCTTCCCTGGATCCGGATATCGTCCTGCATCTTTCCAGATACTTCCCGCGCTATAAATACAGGATCCCGGCAACGGAACGTAATGAGATCTACCGGCTGACTGAGCTTGCCAGAAAGCATCTGAAGCATGTATATCCGGGAAATGTGTAATGATTGGTGCGTAAAAGGAGTTTTTGTTTATGATCAAAGATTTAGCAGAAAAGCGCAGAAGTGTCAGGACATTTGACAGCAGAAGACCGGACCAGGCAGTACTGGATGATCTGATGACCCGGCTGAATACAGCACAGATGCCGTTCCCGGTTTTCATGGAATTCAGGCTGCTTGAGAATATGAGCTCACCGGTGATCTCGGGTACAGACCTGTACATTGCCGGTAAGATCAGATATCAGGAACCGATGTCCGAAGTGATGTTCGGCTATGTGCTGGAAGAAGCGATCCTGAATATGGTCGACCAGGGACTTGGCAGCGTATGGATCGGCGGTACGATGGACCGCAAAGCGTTTGAAGCAAAGATGGACCTGCAGGAGGATGAGACCATGCCTGCGGTCACACCGATCGGATATCCCGCCAAGAAGATGTCCCTCAAGGAAACGCTGATGCGCAAGGGCGTCAAGGCAGACAGCAGGCTGCCGTTCATGGAGCTCTTCTTCCGTGATTCATTCGGATGCCCTCTGACAGAGACCGACGCAGGTCAGTACCTGATGCCGCTGCAGACAGTACAGGCAGCGCCTTCCGCCGTCAACAAGCAGCCATGGAGAGTCGTGGTCAGGGATGGTGCCGTTCACTTCTATGAGCGGCATGATAAAGGCTATGTCACGGAAAAGTCTGACATGCAGAAGATCGACCTTGGCATCGCCATGTGCCATTTCGACCTGGCTCGCATAGAGGCAGGCATTCAGGGCAGCTGGGTGATCAGTGATCCCGGCATCAGCGCACCGGAGAATACCGAGTATATCGCATCATTCATCACCGAATAATACAGAAAACAGGAGCCGTTAAGCACTCTTAAGATCTTCCCTGATCGGAAGGTCTTTTTCTTTCGGGCGGAAAACAAGTATAATTCCGTTGTGGAGATCATTGCTTATGGGCGAAATACAATTATCACTGCAGACAGAAGGCACTGCAGGCGGACTGAAGACACTTACGGAAGCTGACAAAGCATACGCGGAAGCTTTTTCTGCGGACATCGATGTCATGAACAACACGATGATCCTGCAGTACGGATCAGCTGCCCAGAAGAAGGTGTCATCCTTTGCGGATTCCGCGCTCCGTTCCATTCCCGACCATGACCTGGAAGAGATCACACAGGATCTCAACAAGCTGATCGCTGTACTGGAACAGTTTGAAAAGGATTTTGATCAGAGAGATATACTGAACAAAACAGTGAAGGCACTGTATGACAAAGTGGAACTGCAGGCAACGGAAACAGCCAGGAGACTGGAGATCCACCGCAGTTCACTGCTGAGGCATATGAACCTGCTGAGAAAGCATTACGAATCATGCCTGGATACAGTCAAGGAATTCGATATGTATATCTATGCCGGAAAGCTGTGCATCAACCGTTCCCGGGGAGGGATGCTTGTTGAACTGTCAGAACAGGCAAAGCATTCCGGTTCACAGATCGATGTGATCACTGCGGCTGACTACAAGGACGCATGTGCCAGGCTGGAGCGGAAGCTCTATGATCTCAGTGTCACAAGACAGCTGCCGATCCAGACGGCTTCCTATATCCGTACGGTCATGAACAGCGATGAAATGATGGCGGAGAACCTCAGAAGGCTGAACGTCAATGCGTTCCCGTTATGGAAACAGCGGCTCGTGCTGTCCATGGGCTATTCCTATGATACTGAAGCCTCACCCGCAATGTTCCATGAAACGAACCGGACACTGATCAGCGCGCTGAAGCAGATGACATCCACCATGCAGAAATCACTGGAAGACCGCAGAAAAGCAGAACAGCTGTTTCACGGAAAGAAGTCATGATGGATTCCGAGATCAGGACATATACATACGATAACGGGGAGTTCCAGCGGGTACAGATCGTCCGGACAGAGAACTGGAGCGATCTGCACTTCATCACACCCCATATCACCCGGGAATCCTTCCAGGCGATGTGTGATGTATACAGGGACCAGATGATCAGGGTCGCTCCCATGATCTTCGGGGAGCTGGTGCTGTTCCACATCCCGGATGACATGGAACTGCCGTTCACGGTACCCGGGATCACTGACAAACATACGGCAGCCCGGATCCGTCTGATGAAGCAGTATGACGCACCGGATACGCAGGCATTCCTGAAGCAGCTTGAGGAACGCGGTTTCCTCAGGATCGAGAAGGGAAGGCTTTCTGTCCGCCGTATCATTCCTTATACAAATGCCGGCTTCCTGAGCGACTGCTTTCCGGAAGCTTCCCTGAAGGTCAATGCGTCATTCTTTACCTTTGATGTACCGGACGGGGATTCCCCGTATGATGTGTTCGGTACACCGATCGGACTGATGGTCAATGACGGCAAGATCCTGAATCCTCCGCTGTACGACAGGGAAACGCTGATTGTAGACAGACACGGGAATGTGTCGGTCAGACCGATGGGTCTGAGAAACATCTCCATCAGTATCAAGGGTACGATCTATGAAAGACCGTTCCGCAGACGCACTCCGTTTGCGCGGGGCAATGATGTTGTGATCATCGGTGACCGGGTCATCGCGGTCCGTCCCGGCGGCAATACCGTCATTCCGACATCGGGCTTCGTCATTCATACGGAAAGGAACGATATCCGTCCCGGTGATCACGTGGAATACACGGGTCTTGAGGACGTAGCATTTGCCATACAGACAGGCAACAGCGTCATGGTAAACGGCAGGATGACAGACCGTTTCATCTCCCGTTTCTACAACATCTACCATCTGGAGCCTGTCGTCTTTCCGCCATGTCTGTATCCGCTTGACTTTGAAAAGAGCAGGGCACCCCGGATCATGCTGGGGGCAGACCGTGCCGGGAAGCCTGTATTCGTCTGGGCAGAAGGTGCCGGAAAAACAGGATATGAACCCGGAAAGGAAAGCTGCGGGGCATCGCTGAAGGAACTCGGCATGATCGCAAAGGACATCGGCCTGTACAATGCAGTCAATCTGGACGGGGGAGGCTCAGCTCAGATCCTGCTGAACAACCGGAGAGAACTTATGGTTTCAGGCCGTGATCCGGTCACGGGAAGTGACAAAGAGCGTCCTGTTGCGAACGGAATTATGATCATCTGACGGTATTTCATGAATTTTTCAGCATTAATTTGCGTCTGTAAAATGAATATTGCCGCAAATATGCGGTATGATAATGATTACAAGGGATTTCATGATTTATCGGGAGAATATATGTTTAAGAATTTGACAAAGGTCGAGCGTGCCTGGGTCTTGTATGATGTCGGTAACTCCGCATTTACGATGCTCGCATGCTCATTGATTCCGATCTGGTTCAAAGCACTGGCGATCGGAACTGCTCCGGGTCAGATTTCTTCTGACCAGGCAACAGCGTATTATTCCATTTCCATCTCTGTCGTTACCGTAGTCGTTGCGGTACTCGGACCGATCTGCGGCGCGATCGCCGACCACAAGGATATGAAGAAGATCTTCTTCACCACGGCAGTCGCATGCGGCGTAGCAGGATGCATCCTGAACGGCTTTGCGACAAGCTGGGTAGCTTTCATCGTGATCTATGTCGTTACCAAGATCTTCTATTCAGCATCCCTCACATTCTATGACAGTATGCTGAATGACGTTACAACGGATGAGCGCATGGACCAGGTATCTTCCTACGGATATGCCTGGGGCTATATCGGATCCTGCATCCCGTTCATCCTTGCCATGATCGCTTATATTCTCAGCGGAGGCCTGAGTGAAGACCTCATGTGGTTCTCACCGAAAGTCGGACGCATCATCGGATTTGCCATAACAGGTATCTGGTGGCTGGCAGTCACAATGCCTCTGATCAAGAACTATAAGCAGATCAACTATGTTGAACCTGAACAGCACGCGATCCGCAAGGTATTCTCCAAGATCTTCAATACACTGAAGAGGATCGGTACGGAAGACAAGAAAGTCCTGTTCTTCCTGATCGCGTTCTTCCTGTACATTGACGGTGTCGGAACGATCATCGACAACTGCATCAACATCGGTACTGACCTCGGTCTGCCCACTGTCGGACAGGTCGTCTTCCTGCTCGCGACCCAGGTCGTTGCCTTCGGAGGCTCACTTGTATTCGCAAGACTGTCCCAGAAATATGATACCGTAACACTGATCCTGATCTGTATCGTAGGTTATTTCTGTGTCTGCGTTTACGCTTTGACATTGAAATCACTGCTCGATTTTGGTATTCTTGCATTCGGTGTCGGTTGTTTCCAGGGTTCGATCCAGTCACTTTCCAGAAGTTACTTCTCGAAGATCATCCCGGCTGAGAACTCCGGTGAATACTTCGGCATCTATGATATTTTTGCAAAAGGCGCTTCATTCCTTGGCTCTGCCGTCATTGCCTGGGTCAAACTGGCAGGCGGTACGATCAATATCGCGGTTGCTTCACTGGCAATATTCTTCCTGCTCGGATTTATCTTCTTGAAGATGGCGGATAAACAGCCCATGAAGAACGAACAGGCGTAAGACTGCGTATTTCAGACAGCCGGAATGAACTGCCCGAAGCTCCGGCTGTTTTTAAATTTCTGCTTTCTGTGCAAAGCACGTTTGATATGACAAAGAAAAAGACAAGACTGAGATTAAAACGGGATCATACGACATTTATACTGCTGACACTGATCATCCTGGTCGTGCTTGCGGCAGTCACTTTTGTCGTGCATGCGATCGCCGATAACTGGACCAATCTGGTTGAGGTGTTCGAACTGCTCAGAAGGGGCAATGAAGCGGAGATCGAAGCATATCTCAGGGCAAGCGGTCTGTGGAAGGGAATGCTCCTGATCGTACTGATCACGATCATCCAGGTATTCTCCATCGTACTGCCGGGCATGGTTATCCATCTGGCGGCAGGTTCCATCTACGGATGGTGGGAAGGCTTCCTGGTATGCTATGTGAGCTTTGTGTTTGCGCATTACCTGGTATTTAAATTCGGCAGGAGACTTTCCGATAAACTGAACCTGATGAACAGGTTCGCTGCCGCAAAGTCCATGCAGAAACGCCTGGACTCCAGTGAACCGATGTTCGTCATTGCCATGGCATACCTGGTACCGGGTGTTCCCAACGGGATCATTCCGTATGTGGCGTCTCATTCCAAACTGACGACGAATGAGTTCATGATCTCACTGACGACCACCGTATGGGTCCAGGTGCTGCTCAACTGCATCGCCGGACACTTCCTGGTACGCGGACAGTACTTCTTTACCGTTCTCTCCTTTATCATCCAGTTCCTCGTCATTGCCTGGGCAGGCAGGAGAAAGGGAAGGATCATGAAGTTCTATCACAGGTTCCAGAAATCAAAGGGCAGTAAAGTCAGAAGGCAGAAGATCAGACAGACAGCATGACAGCCGGCGTACCGCCGGCTTTGTGCTGTGTATCAGAATAAGGAGGCATTATGATCGGATATGTTGATGTAGGCGGCGGCCTGCGCGGGATATACGGCGCAGCTGTGCTTGATCAATGTCTGGAAAGACATATTTCGTTTGATCTGATGATCGGTGTATCCGCAGGCAGCGCGAACGTCGTGTCATACCTGGCGGGTCAGAAACACCGCAATTACAGGTTTTACATGGATTATTCATTCCGCAGGGAATACATGGGACTGCTTCATTTCCTGAAGACAGGCAATTACCTGGATCTCGAGTATATTTACGGGGATTCCCTCAGCAACAGTACAGGCGAGTATCCGCTGTTTTACGAAGGTGTGCTGAAGAGCGGAAAACATATGCTCGTCGTCGCCACGGATGCCCAAACGGGTGAGCCTGTTTACTATACCGAGCAGGATATGAGCCAGGATGACTACGGCGCGATCAAAGGATCCTCCAACGTACCGGGAGCGGACCATCCGTATGAATGGAAGGGAAGGCTGCTGTTTGACGGAGGCCTGTCAGACCCCATCCCGTTCCGGAAAGCATTCGATGCCGGATGTGATAAGGTCGTAGTCGTGCTGACAAGACCGAAGGATTATTTCCGCACACCCGAAAAGGACCGCAGGATCGCGTTGCTGATCAGGCGGAAATACCCCAGGGCAGCAGACCGGCTGGTAGACCGCTGGCAGCTGTACAACGCACAGCTGGAAGAAGCACTGCGCCTGGAAAAGGAAGGAAAGGTGCTGATCGTCGCTCCCTCGGATATCGGTCAGATGAGCACGCTTACCAAAGACAGGGAACAGATGCAGAAACTGTATGAAAAAGGCCTGAAGGATGCCCTTGCGATCAGGGCATTCATCAGGTAGATTTCAGGAATTAATAAATGGCCGGGGATCCCGGCCATTTCAAGTGATGTCTTATGCTTTTTTGCTGTTGCGGTTGAAGTTGATGAGGCAGCCTGCCTGAACGATCGCACGTTCATTTTCGGTCATGTCCTTGATGTAGAGACTGATCGGTACTGCCTTGCCGTTCTTGATGACATAAGCTGTGATGTCATCGAGCTTGTTGTCCTGCAGTGACTGTCTGATACCGGGTACGAAGATGTAGTCGTCAACTTCGAACTCTGTCGGTTCACCCTTGAGGTGGAACGGCAGCATGCCCCAGTTCATAACGTTGGAACGATAACGCTTTGTAGCGTAGTCCTGTGTGATGTTTGCAAGTCCGCCGATGACTCTCTGGCAGGAAGCAGCCTGTTCTCTTGCGGAACCGTCGCCCGGCTTGTTCGCGTAGATCGTGGAACCGATCTCGACATTGGAGAGATCAGCGTTCTCGCTGCCCGGGATCGTATGGATGACTTCGAATACTTCCTTCAGTTCCGGAGCCTTTGCCATAACGTCTTCGCCATTGCCTCTTGCGATCTCAAGTGCATCAACTGCCTTTGTCTTTCCGACATATGCCGGATCTCTTCTGGACAGTGTGAATTCTGCCAGACCCAGCGGGTTGGAACGGTAGCTGGATGTTTCACCGGAAGGGATCAGTTCGTCTGTTGTTGTAACTTCATCGAGGATCTTGGAGCATACCTTCAGGAGCACGTTCTCTCCGAGGGCATGACGCTCAGGCCAGTCCTTGATGTTCGGTCCGTAGAACAGATCCTCGGAGAGGTCTGCCTTGCCGAAGCCCTGGTATACTCTTGCCTGGTAAGGAGCCGGATCGAAGTGGTATGCCGGAACATCTCCGAATGCGTCCGCGTATTCTTCCGCGCTTGTCAGCAGTCCGCCGTTTGCGGCTGTCGCTGCGATGGATCTTGCGTCCATCAGCGCGACGGAGCTCATCTGGCCGTTGCCCGGTTTGGAGCCTTCTCTGTTCGGGAAGTTTCTTGTTGTATGACGGATGGAGAATCCGTTGTGGTTCGGGGTATCGCCTGCGCCGAAGCAAGGACCGCAGAATGCTGTCTTGATGACGGCACCGCTTGCCATCAGGTCTGCAAGTACGCCTTTGCGTGAGAGATCCATGAATACAGGCATGGAGGAAGGATATACGCTCAGTGTGAATTCACCGGCACCGATCTGTCTGCCTCTCAGGAGATTAGCAGCTTCAACAACGTTCGTGTAGTTGCCGCCTGCACAGCCGGCGATGATTCCCTGCTGGACCTGCAGTCTGCCGTCATGTACTTTATCGAGCAGTGTGTAAGGTGCTCTGCCCTGGCTGACGCCTTCAGCTGCTTTTTCTGTTTCTCTCAGGATGTCTTCGAGGTTTGCGTTGAGTTCGTCGATCGTGTATGCGTTGGACGGATGGAAGGGCATAGCGATCATCGGCTTGATCGTGCTCAGGTCGATATAGACGCAGCCGTCATAGTATGCGACATCTTCCGGATTCAGTTCTTTGTACTGATCGCCTCTGCCGTGTTCAGCGAGGAACTGATGTGTATCTTCATCTGTTCTCCAGATGGAGGAAAGGCATGTTGTCTCTGTCGTCATGACATCGACGCCGTTGCGGTAGTCAGTCGACATGGAGGATACGCCGGGTCCGACGAATTCCATGACCTTGTTCTTGACGTAGCCGTTCTTATAGACAGCTCCGCAGATCGCGATCGCGATGTCGTGCGGGCCGATCCACGGTGCGGGTTTGCCTGTCAGATAGATGGCAACGACACCGGGATACGCGTTGTCCCATGTATCTCCGAGGATCTGCTTGTCGAGCTCGCCGCCGCCTTCGCCGACAGCCATTGTACCCAGGGCACCGTATCTTGTGTGTGAGTCGGAACCGAGGATCATCTTGCCGCATCCTGCGGACATTTCTCTCATGTACTGATGGATAACTGCTACATGCGGGGGAACGAAGATTCCGCCGTACTTTTTGGCTGCAGTCAGACCGAACATATGGTCGTCTTCATTGATCGTACCGCCGACTGCGTTGAGTGAATTATGGCAGCAAGTCAGCGTATACGGGATGGGGAAGGTGTCCATACCGGAAGCTCTCGCTGTCTGGATGATGCCGACATATGTGATGTCATGTGATGTCAGCTCATCAAATTTGATACTCAGGTGATCCATTGTTTCGTTCTGGTTGTGTGCTTTCAGAATGCTGTAAGCGATGGTACCTTTTCTGGCTTCCTCTTTGTCTGCCTTGATACCGCAGAGCTGCTCGACCTTTCCGGCTTCACTTTCCGGAACGATCTCGTTTCCCTTTACCAGATAAATACCTTCATCGAATAATTTGATCATATTTTCCTCCTGATCTCCTTTTGACACTTATAATGTAATCCCTTTCATCCATAGAGTAAAATACATGATTTCTATAATGTCCATAAAGTTTCTTTATGGCATGAACCGTAGGAAAAAGACAGGCCGGAACCTGTCTGTCATCAGTGATTTTTATCGAATTCTTCCTTCAGCAGGTCGATCAGGAAGCGCGCGGAACGGCTGAGATAGGCGCCTTTGCGGTAGACAGCACGCACATCCCACATATCATCCGAACCGGTATACCGGTAGCAGGGGACTTCGCCTGTACCGCCAAGGGGGATCACGGCACGCTCGGAGATGATCGTTGCCCCAAGGCTTTCCTTAGCCAGCTGTACGGCAGTGATGCCGGAGGTGACGATGGTCGTATCCTCGGGTCTGATCCCGGCTTCCCTCAGGATGCGCTCCGCGTATCTGCGGATGTACTGTCCCTCGGACATCAGGATGAAGGGGACATTTTTCATCTTATGCAGATCGACAAGCGGAAGCTGATGATCATTGCCTTTCTCAATGATCATATCCTTTGTGATCAGGTCCCTGCCGGCGACCAGATACAGCTGTTCACGGCAGATCAGCTCTGTTTCAAAGCGCTCGGGCAGGTCACCCGGATCACCCGGCAGGATGGCGATATCGATGTTGCCGTTTTCCAGGTCATGTATGATCTGGACGGAACGCGTCTCCCTCAGCCTGAGATCGACTTTGGGGAAGGAACGGCGGAATTTCTCCAGTACCCTCGGCAGCATATACCCGGCTCTCTCGGTCGGGATGCCCAGATCGATCTCACCCGCTTCTTCATTGAGGATGTCCTCAAATTCCTTCCGCAGATTGTCATTGATCTCAAGGATCTGCCTCGCGGATTCGATATAGCGCTTCCCGGCATATGTCAGTGTCACAGGGGAATGGGAACGGTCGAACAGCTTGACGCCCAGATCTTCTTCCACCTTGGAAATGACATAGCTCAGAGAAGGCTGAGAGATAAACAGTTTTTTCGCGGCAGCAGTCACACTTCCGCATTCCGCGACAGCGATCATATATTTCAGTTCTTTGAAGTCCATAGGGTCCTCCTGTACTGTATGAAAATTATAGCATTGCACGCAGAATTCTTCGGCTGTTTTCCTGTACAATGTTGTCAGGGAGAATACATATTATGACATTTCCGGATCATTTTTTATGGGGCGCATCATCTTCCGCATTCCAGATTGAAGGCGCATGGAATGAAGACGGCAAAGGCATGACCGTCGCTGATTTCAATTCATTTAAAAAGTCGGATATCCAGGCTGACAGTAAAACAGCTTCTGATTTCTACCATCATTACAAAGAAGACATCGCTCTGATGAAGGAGCTTGGTCTTCAGGTCTACCGGTTCTCCATCGCATGGTCCAGGATCATTCCGGACGGTGACGGGGAGATCAATGAGAAGGGAATCGCGTTCTACAACGACGTGATCGATGAACTGCTGAAGAACGGTATCGAACCGTTCATCACGCTGTATCATTTTGACCTTCCTTACGCGCTTGTTGAGAAATACAACGGCTGGGAAAGCAGGAAATGCGCAGACGCGTTTGAACGCTACGCTTCGGTATGCTTTGAGCGGTTCGGGGACAGGGTGAAATTGTGGCAGGTCCATAACGAACAGAACCTGATGATGCGGGTGGATGAGCGCATGAACCTCAATGAACCGGATACGCATAAGAAGGAACAGATCCGCGCACAGATGGACTACCACATGTTCATTGCCCATGCCAAGGCAGTCAATGCCTGCCACAGCATCATTGAGAACGGTCAGATCGGCTGCGCGGTCTCTTCTACCGTGACATATCCGCTGACCAATGCCCCGGAGGATGTCTGGGCAGCGATCCAGAACAACCGATTCAAGACAGACTACTGCCTGGATATGCATGCGTATGGGGAGTATCCCGGCTACTACATGGCATATCTGAAGGAACAGGACCTTGTGCCGCAGATGTGTGAAGGGGATGATGAACTGCTGAAGTCTGCCAAGATGGACTTCATTGCCCTGAACTATTACCGTACACTGACAGCCCGCTACCTGCCTGCCGATGAGGAACACCCCAAAGGAATGAAGATCGAAGGCATGAATGAAGTGGACTACGACATGTACGGATACTGGAAGATCGAGAAGAACACGAACCTGAAGGCCAGTGAATACGGCGCGCAGATCGATCCGGTCGGCTTCCGTATCGTTCTCAATGATTACTGGAACAGGTACCGTCTGCCCCTGATCGTTACGGAAAACGGTCTGGGAACAGCGGATGAGCTGACGGAAGACGGGAAGATCCATGATGACTACCGCATCGATTATCTCAGACAGCACATCACCGCGATTAGTGAGGCGATCAAAGACGGCGTGGATATGATGGGCTACTGCCCGTGGTCTGTGATGGACCTGCTGAGCTCCCACCAGGGCTTCCGCAAACGCTACGGACTGATCTATATCAACCGTACGGATATGGATCTCAAGGATCTCCAAAGGATCCGCAAGGACAGCTTCTTCTGGTATCAGAAGGTCATTAAAACAAAGGGTGAGTCGTTATAAAAGTGTAAAACCAGCTGCCGGTGTGAAATACACATGACAGCTGGTCTTTTTTCTGCTTATTCCGTCAGCAGTCTGCGTTCCTTCCACTTGCCGCTCAGCCAGTACCATGTACCGACAGACAGCGGGCCAAGACGCGCCAGGGCGTTTCCGTAGAAGAATCCGGTGACGCCCATGTTCATGACATAGGCGAGGAAGAAGCTGATGCCGAGTCTTAATATGACACCGTCCAGGAATCCTGCAAGGAAGGAGAGCTTTGCGTTTCCCGTTCCCTGGATGACTGCGTTGAAGCTTCCCTGGAAAGGCGTACAGCAGAAGATGATAATGCAGATATGGAGATATGTCTTTCCGAATTCAATGACTTCGGGATCGGTCGTAAACAGGCGGTAGAGCTGTGTTGGGAACAGGATACATACCAGGATCAATATGATACAGATGGAGCCTGACAGTGTGATCGATGTCCGGACGATCTGTTTTACCCTGTCGTACTTCCTCGCACCGATGTTCTGTCCGACCATCGTACCGGAACCTGTAGTGATGCTGTTGGCGAATACCGTGATCAGCTTCTGGATCTTGTTGCCGATGGAGTTGGTCGCGGAAGCGACAAGACCATAGGAGTTGATATGCCTGGAACAGATCAGCTGTGTGAAGTGGATGAAGATGGACTGTGCTGCCAAGGGAATGCCCAGCCTCAGGATCACCTGAAGATGCTTCATGTTGATCTTCAATGCACGCAGCCTGAATTCCAGTTCAAACACATCTTTCTTCCGCCAGAGGAAGATGCCTGCTGCCAGGAATGATGCGACCTGTGCCGCGACTGTGGCGATCGCCGTACCGGCGGATTCCCACGGGATAACGACGACGAACAGGATATCCATGATGATGTTGCTTGCGGCGGCCACTGCCACGAATACCAGCGGTTTCTTTGCCTCGCCCATGCCTCTGAGAATACCTGCCACGGTATTGTATCCAAAGACAAAGGGGAGTCCCAGGGAAACGATGATGTGATAGGCGCGTGCCTGTTCAAAGGCTTCCGGCGGACATTTCAGCCATGTCAGCAGTCCGTTGGTGAAGATGATGCATGATCCTGCAATGACCATGGAAAGGCCGATGGTAAAGACCAGGGCGGTCATGATCGTCTCATTGACGGACTTATGGTCTTTGGCGCCGACCAACTGAGCGACATAGATCTGTCCGGCACTGCCGAAGGCGGTGGCGATGAACGTGATCATGGCAGCGATCTCGCCGCCGGTGGATACGCCTACCGTACCGATACTTCCGACATACTGGCCGATGACCATCGTGTCGACGGCGTTATATAACTGCTGCAGGAGATTGGTCAGCAGCAGGGGGATGACAAATGTCATTAACTGCGGAAGGATGGGTCCTTCCGTCAGGTCGATCCCTACATGTTTTGGTTTCGCTGTTGTCATTCTATTTGCCTCTGCGAAAATTATAGATTTTCCGCTGCGCAGGTATCTGTCACGAATATCGGTCATAAGAGCGCAAAACATGAAAAAAGACTGTCGGAGGTCCGACAGCCAAGCCGCAATGTTGGGGGTCATGCGGTCAGCAGTTCAGCCGGTATTTCACCGGGAAGCCGGAAGCGTCATTCCCGAGAGCGGTTTTTCAGGGGGAGGTCACCGGGACTGTGCTTTCCTTACTCAAAACATAATGAATGACAGCGAATTCTTTGTGTATCCAGTCTGAAGTTTATGTGAACAAGTTTAAGGTTGAGAAATACTGCTTTCTTTGGCATTTGTCAGGCTGACAGGTTAAACTATAGACAGAGATATGAAAAGGAGATCATTGACTATATGAGAAAAGACTTTTTGTGGGGCGGCGCTACGGCTGCCCATCAGACAGAGGGTGCATGGGATGTCGGCGGAAAGGGCATCAGTATCGCTGATGTCATGACAGTCGGCGGACCCGGTATCCCCAGAAGGATCACGGACGGTGTCCTGGAAGGTGAAAACTATCCGAACCATGAAGCGACGGACTTCTACCATCATTACAAGGAAGACATCGCTCTGCTTGCGGAAATGGGCTTCAAGAGCTTCCGTACTTCGATCGCCTGGACAAGGATCTTCCCCAGAGGCGATGAGGATGAACCGAATGAGGAAGGTCTGAAGTTCTACGATGATCTGTTTGACGAACTGAGAAAATACAATATCGAACCGCTCGTAACACTGTGCCACTTTGAGCTTCCCTGGGCACTGGTCAAGGAGTATGACGGCTTCCTGAACAGGAAGACGATCGGTTTCTTTGTGAAGTTCGCGACTGCCTGCTTCGAGCGCTACAAGGATAAGGTCACTTACTGGATGACATTCAATGAGATCAACAACCAGGCAGACGCGATCCAGCACCACATCCTGCAGGAAGGCGGCATCCTGCTCAACGGCAGGGAGAACGCGGAAGAGATCATGTACCAGTCTTCCCATTATGAACTGGTTGCCAGTGCCCTGGCAGTGAAGAAGGGTCTGGAGATCAATCCGAACTTCAAGATCGGCTGTATGATCGGCTACAACCCGGTATATCCCGCTACATGCAAACCGGAAGATGTCCTGATGGCACAGGCTGCCATGAACCAGAAGTACTGGTGGGCATATGTGCATGTCAGAGGGGAATATCCGCACTGGCTGCTGAACAAATTTGAACGTCACGGATACAAGATCGACATTACGGAAGAAGACAAACAGATCCTCAAAGAAGGTGTCGTCAATTACCTGACATTCTCCTATTACATGTCCTTTGCGATCAAAGCGGATCCGGAGAACAACCCGCACTATGACTATGACAGGAAATACTTCGTCAAGAACGAATACCTGAAGGCTTCCGACTGGGGCTGGCAGATCGACCCTGTCGGTCTGAGATGGGGACTGAACTGGTTCTATGACAGATTCGGACTGCCGATGATGATCGTTGAGAACGGCTTCGGAGCTTATGACAAGGTGGAAGAAGACGGCACGATCAACGATGACTACAGAATTGCTTACCTGAGAGAACACATCAGGGCACTGAAGGCTGCCTGTGAAGAAGACGGCGTCGATCTGCTCGGATACCAGATGTGGTCACCGATCGACATCGTTTCCGCTTCTACAGGTGAGATGGACAAGCGCTACGGCTTCGTCTATGTCAACAAGAACAATGCCGGAGAAGGCGATCTGTCCCGCAGCAGGAAGAAGTCCTTCTTCTGGTACAAGCATGTGATCGAAACAAACGGAGAAGAACTCGACTGATCTCTGTAACCGGTCCTCCTGAAACGGGAAGACCGGTTTTTTTGCAGGTAATCTGATCAGAATGTGAATGCCTGGGGCAGGGGGCTGAAGTCAGCGTAGATCTGAAACCGTTCAGCTGAAAAGCTGCCTGAGTTCAATATGTTTGATCTCATCCGTTTCAGTTTCCATAAATCCTGCTCTTGAGAAAAAGACATATTTGTAGCAGTTTAATCCTGTTTCTTTAACCTGCCGGATCTCCTCCTCAATGACTTCCTTTGAGATCTTCTTTTTCCTGAACTTGACTTCATAAAAGGCATATCCCTTTTCATCCAGCGTAACAACGTCAAATTCACCGTTGGTATGAGTCTTCGGATCGTCATAATAATACTTTCCGATCTTCTCGATGATCGGTGTTATGTTCCCGAGTCTGTTTTGCCGGATCAGATACTGTCTGCATATCTCCTCGAATTTATGCGGAACATAGTCTTTTTCAAAATCATCCGCAATATATTTGTCATAAAATACCTCGGGATCCATGATCTTAAGCTGGGAAGAATATCGGAAAATATATCTGAAGTAAAACAGAGACAGGTTATCGCAGATATAATAACCAGCTTTCTTTTTGTTACGTTCATCATTGATCGGTGCTTTCTTTTCTACAACTTCCATCCTGATCAGTTTTTCCAGAACATCGATCAGTGTAGGTCCGCTTGAAACATGGGACTGCGACAGTATATCGCTGTATTTGGAGAAACCTCTTGCAAGTGTTTCAAACACTTCATTGGCATTTACGATCTTAGAGATCTCAGCATTCAGGTACATGGATACTTCATTCTCAAGACGGGCCCCGGGTGAAGCAATCAGATCAATGATGTTTTCTTTGACACTTTTTTTATCATCAATCAGTCTGTTGAAATAAGGGATGCCTCCGAAAACAGAGTAGATCCTTACTTTATCCTCATCTGACATATCAGGATAAAACAGTGATGACTCATAATAATCCATCTGCTTAAGGTCGATCACCAGATCAACTCTTCCAAACAGAGGATTGGAGTGTTCAAGCAAAGATTTCATGATATCAACATAGGAACCGAGTATGATAAGTTTCAGTTTCGTGGTATCACGATATTTATCCACCATGGATTGAATGATACTGTCCAAACCTTTGACGCTCCCCCTCAGATAGGGATATTCATCCAGGACAAAAATGAGATTATCCTCTTTTGAAAGCGTAAAAATATACTCCAGAAGTTCTTCAATGGATGTATATCCAAGTTTCGGTAGGTTAAGTGTTTCGGATACCACATGACATATACTCTGAACGTTGCTCGCTTCTGTTACCTGTTTACATTCATAGTAGATACTCTTTATACCGGATTCTTTGATAGCCTGTTTTACAAGTTCGCTTTTTCCTACTCTTCGTCTTCCGTAAATCAGTGACATACGCATTTCTTCTGATGCCATTTCACTTTTCAGTTTCCTAAGCTGTACGGTTCTTCCAATAAATTTCATTTTATTCGGTTCCTTTCGATTCGGCTTCTACCGAACTACCCATATTATAATCTATCAGCTTCTCTTTTGTAAAATTTTATTCGGTCGACACCGAGTCGGTATAAACCGAATAAAATTTTATCGGAGTACTTTTTTTCTCAACTCTGTAAAAAAGAACCAAATCGTCTTAGTTCCAATGTGTCTGTTTCATTTTCATGTATCAGTCATGATCAGCTGTGCGGCTTTTCTGATATACGCATCACTGTATTTTTTCTGCGTTGAATGTATAATAGGGGCTGATGAAGAAAAAGGAGTTTTTCTATGAAGATCACAGATACAATTCAATATGTCGGCGTCAATGATCATAAGCTTGACCTGTTTGAAGGACAGTATGAAGTTGAAAACGGCATGGCCTACAATTCCTATGTCATCCTTGATGAAAAGATCGCAGTCATGGATTCCGTTGAAGGCGGCTTTGGCGAAGAATGGCTGGGTAATATCAAAGCGGTGATCGGTGACAGAACACCGGATTACCTGATCGTCCAGCATGCGGAACCGGACCATTCCTCCAGCATCAAGGCATTCCTGGAATGCTGGCCGGAGGCAGAAGTCGTTTCCTCCGCACAGGCATTCAATATGATCAAACAGCTGTTTGACGTGAACCCGGTCAACAGAAAGCTCGTCAAGGACGGCGACACGCTGTCTCTTGGTGAACATGAACTGACATTTGTCGGCGCGGCAATGGTGCACTGGCCGGAAGTCATCATGACGTTTGACGCAAAGGACCATGTCCTGTTCTCCGCAGACGCCTTCGGCAAGTTCGGTGCCCTGGATGTGGAAGAAGATGACTGGGCATGTGAGGCAAGAAGATATTACTTCGGCATCGTCGGAAGATTCGGCGTACAGGTACAGGCAGTGCTGAAGAAGCTCGCGAAGTTTGACATCCGGACGATCTGCCCGCTGCACGGACCGGTCCTGAATGAGAACCTCGGCTATTACCTGGACCTCTACAACACATGGTCATCCTATGGCGTAGAGTCCGATGGTGTTGCGATCTGCTACACATCCGTCTACGGAAATACCGAGAAGGCTGTGAAGCTGCTGGAAGCAGAACTGCTGAAGCAGGGCTGCCCGGCTGTCGCTGTCAGTGACCTGGCAAGATGCGATATGGCGGAAGCGGTCGAAGACGCGTTCCGCTATGGCAAGCTCGTCCTTGCGACAACGACATACGACGGGGACATCTTCCCGTACATGAAGGAATTCATCAACAAGCTGACACAGCACAATTACCAGAACCGTACGATCGGTCTGATCGAGAACGGTACATGGGGTCCTCTGGCTGCCAAGATCATGAAGGGCATGTTTGAGAAGTCCAAGAACATCACGTTCACCGAAACAACGGTAACGATCCGTTCCGCGCTCAATGAAGCCAGCACCGCACAGCTGGAAGCTCTTGCAAAAGAACTGTTATAACAAAAACGGGCTTACCCTTGATCGGGTAAGCTCTTCAGTTTCTGCATATCTTCAGGGAGGTCACATACAACGGTGATCTTCTTTTTTGTTTTCGGGTGTATGAACGTTACGCTCCTGCAGTGCAGGGCAGGCCGTCTGATCAGTTCCGTACTGCCGCCATACAGCTTGTCTCCAAGCAGGGGATGGCCGAAGTGCGCCATAGTCGCGCGGATCTGGTGCGTGCGTCCGGTCACGATGGAAACAGACACAAATGAATGTCCGGGATAAATATCCATGGTCTCATAATCGGTAATGCAGTCCTTGCCGTCTGCGGATACAAATGCCTGTCTTTGGTACGGTGTCTTCTTCAGCCTGCATTCCAGTCTGCCGGAGGGCCCTTCAAACTGTCCGGTAATGACGGCAGTGTACTGCTTATGGATCTGATGGTCACTTAACTGAGAGGCGGTCATGCTGTTTTTGGCATAGACCATGACACCGGACACGTCCTTGTCCAGCCGGCCGACTGTCCGGACCGTAAACCCATTCCCGTAATACAGGCCCAGCAGGGTCCCCATATCATCCTGGTGTTCCCTGCTTGGGTGGCAGGGCATGCCGAAAGGCTTGTTCACGATCACAAGGTCCTCATCTTCATACAGGATATCCGGTGCTTCCTTCAGGAACAGCGCAGTCTTGAGATCGGACTGCACGAAAGACAGACAGAGCGTATCTCCGGTATGTACTGTCCCGCTTAAGGGGACAGAAACCCCGTTCAGCAGGATCCCTCTGTTCTGCATGAGCCGGGTAACGGTCCTGCGGGGGATATTCATCTGCTTCAGCAGTGCTTTGACAGTCGTTCCGTTCTCACTGCCAGTCACCGTATGGATGATCTGATCATTCTTTTTCTCTTGATTACCGCTCATAACAGCGTTATTTTACACGAATTGACAGAAGATTGAAACCGGCAAATTGTGGATAACGCAGGTGAGTGGGTGACCAATTTCCGTGAAACAAACATATCCGCATGAGATCGGTCATGTCGTTCAGGTTTCAGTGGGGAAAATGGCATAATATAGTTGATAAGAAAGGCAATGAGTGCCGAGGCACAGAGGAGGCTCTTCAACTATGAAAAACATTCTGATCTACGGTGATTCCAATACATGGGGCTATGACAGCTCACGCTATGTTCCGGAAGCCGACGCGTTCCAACGCATGACGGAAACAGAACGCTGGCCGGGAATCGTACGCAGTATCCTGGGACCTGAATACAACATCATTGAGAATGCCCTGAACGGCCGTACGGTCGTATGGGACGATCCGTATTTCCCCGATCATAACGGTCAGAAGGGGCTGAGGACAGCACTGGATGTCAATGCGCCGCTGGATCTCGTGGTACTGGCTCTTGGCTGCAATGAGATGAAAGCATTCTTCAACCTGAGCGCGGACATGATCGCCTACGGCATGGAAAAGCTGATCAAGGACTGCCGGGTACCGTATTACGGATATCCTGCACCGAAAGTCCTGCTCATTGCGCCTGCACCTGTGCATCCCGATATCGGCAAACTGCGCAGTGCCAGCAGATTCCCGGAAGGGACCTATGAAAAGAGCCTGCAGCTCGGTCCGGCATACCGGAAAGTAGCTGTGCGCTATGGATGCGGGTTCATTGACTGCGCGGAACTGAATTTTGAGATCAATACAGTCGACGGCCTGCATTACTCAAGGGCAGACCACGCAAAGCTCGGTCCTGTGGCGGCAGAGAAGATACGGGTAATGCTCGGATAAAACAGGACAGCAGTCTGATACAACGAACACAGCAGAGTTCCTTGAGAGCTCTGTTTTTATTCATATCTGAAAAGCAAATAGTCAAATTGACTAAAAATATAGTCAGAATGACTATACAAGTGTTTTTGTTTGTGGTATAACGTTCTTGCCAAGAACAGGAGGGTCTGGAAATGACAGCACTGAACACATATCTGGAAAGAAAAGATGTCAGCATCTCTGCACATCGTTATGGAATAGACGCAATGAGCGCTATGGCGCAGGGACTCTTCGCGAGTCTTCTGATCGGAACGATCCTCGCTACAGCCGGCAGCCAGCTTCACATTGATCTGCTGGTACAGGCAGGGGACTTTGCCAAGAGCGCGGCCGGTGCCGCCATGGCAGTATCCATCGGCTACGCCCTGCATGCGCCCCAGCTCGTGCTTTTCTCACTGATTGCTGTCGGCACAGCTGCCAATGCCCTGGCAGGAGCAGGCGGTCCGCTCGCGGTCTACCTGATCACGATCGTGGCATGTGAGCTTGGCAAGCTGGTCTCAAAGGAAACAAAGGTCGACATCATCGTCACACCTGCCGTAACGATCCTGGCAGGCATCATCCTGTCAGTCCTGATCGCTCCGTCGATCGGCGCCGCGGCAAGTTCGCTCGGCAATCTGATCATCTGGGCAACGGAGCAGCGTCCGTTCCTGATGGGCATCGTCGTATCCGTCGTCGTGGGCATTGCCCTGACGCTGCCGATCTCCAGCGCGGCGATCTGTGCGGCGCTTGGCCTTACAGGTCTTGCGGGCGGGGCTGCGGTCGCAGGCTGCTGCGCGCAGATGAT
Organism: Solobacterium sp.; assembly: GCA_017432325.1. GTDB lineage: Bacteria > Bacillota_I > Bacilli_A > Erysipelotrichales > Erysipelotrichaceae > Bulleidia. The sequence continues at coordinate 41,280 of JAFRJJ010000080.1, forward strand.
GGGCTTCGCAGTGATGAGCTTCAGGGAAAACGGGATCGGCGGACTGTTTGCCCAGGGACTTGGGACGAGCATGCTGCAGATGCCGAACATCATCCGCAACCCGAGGACATGGTTCCCTCCGATCATCGCTTCAGCCATTACCGGTCCTATCGCGACATGTGTCTTCCGCATGCAGATGAACGGTCCTGCCGTTTCCAGCGGCATGGGGACATGCGGCCTGGTCGGCCAGATCGGTGTCTACACAGGCTGGCTGAATGAGATCGCTGCCGGGACAAGGACAGCCATTACCGCATTCGACTGGACGGGTCTCCTGATGATCTGCTTCATCCTGCCTTCTGTGATCGCCTGGGCAGTCTGCGCGCTGGAGCGCAAAGCAGGATGGATCGGGGAGAATGATCTGAAACTGCCGGAATAATCTGTTTGACGGAGCGGTGCAGTATTGGATGTCACCGCTCTTTTGTCAAAAAATCCGGAAAAAAATAGAAAAAAAGTTAAGAATTTGAGTTTCATCTTAAGAATTGGGTTATATAATATTACATATGAGTTGGAATAAGAGACGCAAGAGAGTCAGTGTTCACGAGGTTGCCGTTAAGGAAACTCCCGTTGAACCTGCAGCAGAGATTATGAATGATGAACCGGTAACCGAACCGGAAATTCAGGTTGTACCCGAGGTCAGGCACGGCTATTGGATTCAGGAAGATAAAGCTGATGCGGCTTCCGGTGCGTCTGAAGGAGCAGAGTCCTATACATGTTCTGTCTGCGGTTACCGCACAGAAGAAAAGACCGACACATGCCCTGCATGTCAAGCAGTCATGGATGAGGTTCCTGCTACAGCAGAGATCGCTGAACCAGTTGAAGAGAAGAAGGAGGAGTCTATGGGCCCCGAAGAAAGCATACAGCCCGGACATGCATACTGGATCCATCACAGGAGACGTTCTGAATCCTATGCCAAGGGTTATTATTCACTTCCGGTTTGTGACTGCAGCAACTGCGGTTATACAGCAAGTATCGAAAAGAAGATCTGTCCAAGCTGCCATTGTGTAATGGACGCACCGCTTCCGGATAAGATCGACGCACCATATGAGGACTGACGTTTCTGAAGGGGAATGTCTGAATAGAAAGGGATTGTAATGGCAAAGGTAACAGTTCGCGAAAACGAAAACATTGATGACGCTCTGAGAAGATGGAAGCGTGCTGTCAGTAAAGATGGTATTCTGGCATCTGTGCGCAAAAAGGAATTCTACGTCAAGCCGGGCGTCAGACGTCGTCTGAAGAGCGAAGAAGCTAGAAAAAAGAACAAGCGCAGATAACATGACCGAGTGTCATGTTTTTTGTACGGAGGGTGAGTATGAAAGACTATCATTTCTTTGCGACGGTCAGCCGCATGAAATATATCAACAGATGGGCATTGATGCGCAATTCCAGGATGGAGGATCTGAGCGAGCACTCCCTGGAGGTCGCGATGATCGCGCATGCGCTGTGCATGATCGGCAATGTCCGGTACGGAAGACACCTGAACGGGGAACGGGCTGCCGTGATCGCCCTGTACCACGATGCCAGCGAGATCATTACGGGAGACCTGCCCACACCTGTCAAATACTACAGTGAAGAGATCAGGGATGCCTACAAGAATGTGGAAAGCCTGGCAGAGGACCAGCTGCTGGAAGAACTGCCGGATGACCTGAAGGAGATCTACCGCAGTATCCTGAAGGCAGACACTTCGGAAGAAGACAAAGAACTGAGACGCTACGTCAAGGCGGCCGACAAGCTGTCCGCGCTGATCAAGTGCATCGAAGAGGAGAGTGCCGGCAATACCGAGTTCAAAACAGCTAAGATCTCAACAGAGGAGTCATTGAAGGAAATGATCCCTGAGATCCCGGAGATCGGTGATTTCATCACGGAATTCCTTTCCTCCTACGGCAATACGCTGGATGAGCTGCTGTCAAGACACTGAGACAAACACAAGGCATGGGGTGGCCCGTGCTTTTTGTATGCGCAGGGAGTGCATATGAAACAAACTGTTTTTCTTTCAGAAACACCGGGATCTGTGCCATGAAAAATTTAGACGTGCTTGCATGTTTTTACGAAAATCAAAGATTCTTCGTATATAATAGTCGTATGTTTTTTTGGAGGAAATCATGAAGGTAGGATGTGTTAAAGAAATCAAGAACAATGAATTCCGTGTCGGACTGACGCCCGACAATGTCAAAAGCTATGTCAAAGCGGGACATACAGTTCTGATCGAAGCAGGTGCGGGAGTCGGCTCCGGCTTCACAGATGATGAATATATCAAGGCAGGCGCGACGATGTGTCCGACAGCCAAAGAGGTCTGGGACAACTGCGAAATGATGGTCAAGGTCAAGGAACCGCTTGAAGAAGAATTCGAACTCTTCCATGAAGGTCTGATCCTGTATACTTACCTGCATCTGGCTGCTGACCGCACGGAAACAGAGGCGCTGCTGAAGGGCAAGGTCAATTCCGTTGCCTATGAAACACTGATCGAACGTGACGGCAGTATCCCTCTGCTGGCACCGATGAGCCAGATCGCGGGACGTCTTTCCATCCAGGAAGGCGCGAAGTATCTGGAAAAGAGATTCGGCGGAGAAGGTATCCTGCTGGCAGGCGTACCGGGCACACCGAAGGCTAACGTATGTATCCTGGGCGGCGGCACAGTCGGCACGAATGCCTGCAAGATCGCTGTCGGTATGGGCGCGAACGTTACGATCCTTGATATCTCCCTGAAACGTCTGGAACAGCTGGACAACATGTTCGGCGCTCACATCCAGACACTGGTATCCACGGATTCCAATGTTGAGCACTCTGTCATTAATGCAGACCTGATCATCGGTTCCGTACTGATCCCCGGTGCAAGCACACCGAAGCTCTTCAAGCGTGAATATCTGCCGGAAATGAAACCGGGAGCAGTATTCGTTGACGTAGCTATCGACCAGGGCGGCTGCGGTGAAAGCTCCCGTGTCACAACACATGACGATCCCGTCTATGTCGAGCAGGGTGTCGTTCACTACTGTGTCGGCAATATGCCCGGCGCTGTACCGAGAACTTCAACGATCGCCCTGACAAACGCAACATTGAAGTATGGTCTTGAGATCGCTGCCAACGGTCTGGAAAAGGCATGCCAGGCAAACGATGTCATCTATTCCGGCGTCAACACATACGGCGGACACCTGACCTGCAAAAATGTCGCGGATGCGCATCCTGATCTTGGATATACGGATATCCACACATTATTCTGAGCACG
>JAFRJJ010000081.1 GCA_017432325.1 Solobacterium sp.
CTCGGAGACAGTGTAAACCTGAAACTGCACAGTCTGCCCTATGCAAAGATTTATGGAATGCTGGAATACAAACTGCAGTTAAACGGGATCCGGATGATTCGTCAGAATGAGGCATACAGCAGCCAGTGCGGACCGCATACAGAAAGAGTATGTGCAGAAGAAGCGGTAAAGAAAAATAGGATAAAGAGAGGATTGTATCAGGAAGGTCAGGACATATACAATGCGGATGCGCTTGGTGCATACAACATTCTGAGGAAGTATCTGTATGAGAATCAGATCGATGTATATATATCTGTAGCAGGCTTGTCCTCGACAGTGGTGATACAGGCAGCTGTGTAGTATCTGCGATATGCAGATACAACAGTAAAGGTGTCATGGACGTACCCGGGAGCTGCACAGCTAATGCTGTGCCAACCCGATGCTTGGCAATTCAATTGCCGAGTAGTTCACCTGAAAAATGATAAACAGAGAGCAGATTGAAAAATATCTGCTTTTTCTTTGGAACAACGCAGGCTGTGTCCAGCTTTTTTGCTGTTGATTGAAAAAAACGCTGTCCACTTTTTTGCCACTGATTGTTATTGCGTGATTTGACATATATAATCAAAGCGTTATCAATAACGTTCAAATAACCGAAAGTTATCATGTGATCAGAAATGAAGCAGATCAGGCACAAGCTTTATCCGGTCTGCTCAGAGTCTGATGAAGCATCACTGCTTGCGGTATTCCTGACACTTCAGCGGTCTCAACGGATCGATTTCTTCATTTCCACGATTTATTTGTCATATACGAGGCAGCATCAATGAGCGATTTTTCTGAATTACTGAAAGAATTCCTTGAGGAAAAGAATAAAAATGTGATCAGTATGGCAAAATACTGCGATACTGATAAATCTACCATGTACAAGTTTCTGAAGGCATCAAGGACTCCGGCTTCCGAAGAACTTGTCCGTAAGATGGCGGCATATCTTCAGCTGACACCGAACGAGGAAAGAAAATTCCTGGAAGCCTATCAGATAGCTGTGAACGGAAAGGCTGTTTACTTCAGAAGAAAAGAAGTGGAAGCTTTTCTGCGTGCACCTCTGATGGTTCATGATATGACTGCTGCGTTCAGGGTCGTCAAAGAAGAAAAACCGCTGCGCAATGTCAGACTGACGGAAGATCAGAATGATGTGGAGAGTTTTCTTTATGAAGTGCTTCTGTCTGAGGCTGAAAAAGGAAACGGAAAAGTTCAGCTGTACATTACGGATGCCGACGAAAGGTCATCCAGGTTCCTGGCATTAACACTTCGGAAATACCCTGATCTGGCAATGGATTATATTGTGATGATCAATGATGATAGTTTTGAATATTCCAGGGAAGACAGCGGTCATATGAATCTTCGGAAGCTCAAGTGTATTCTGCCGATGTCCGTCTTAGGTGACAATAAAAATTTCTATTATCAGTATGGAACCGTTTCTGTCGGAGCTGACAGATATCTGCCGTATTTTACCAATATTCTGCTTGGTGAAGACAAAGCGATCCTGTTCTCCGGCAGCCAGAAAAAAGCAATGTGCATTACGGATGCGGAACTCTGCAATGAATACAGAAAACTGTTTGAAGAGACAATGTCTGTTTCGAAAAAGCTGATCGTATTCGCGGACGATCTGGAACAGATGTTCCACTATATGGCTGAACTAAGCTTCAGAAACCTGGACGCGAAAATGATATTTGAAATGTGCCCGTGCTTTTTTAAGGACGTCAACGAAGAACTGCTGAGAAAAAAGATCGTTCCCGGTATTCCGGAAAGAGAAGCTTTGATCAGTGAAGTCCTGGCATATACAGAACATAACAGATCAGTCATGCAGAGCGGAAAAGTAACGATGATCCACTGTTTCGAAGGCTATCGTGACTTCATGAAAAACGGCCTGCTGAGAGATGTTCCTTCCAAAATGTATATCCCTTTGGATATGGAAGAACGTATCAGCATGCTGGAACGATATATCAGCAGTATCAAAAAGACCGATCTTCATGTGCTGAAAGAGCCGCTGGGTCCTGTTGAAAACGGATTCTATGTATTTCTGTATGACAACTCTCTGATGTTCCAGTTCCTTGACCATTCCGGATCACTGAAAGTCATGCGCCTGGATGAATTCTCATATTTCGAAACATTCCAGGATTATCTGGAATCATTGATCCAGAATACTGAACTGTTCTACACGCGGAAAGAACTGGAGGACAAACTGAACGAGCTCCTGCAAGAGTATAAAACAAGGTATCTACAGACTGTTCATAATTAACAGTCGCTGATATGGGGAAGGAAAACTGCCGGTCACGCCGGCAGTTTTCATTGGAAAGAAGTGAACCTTAACCGGATGATATGACCGCTCCTTTGAACGCTGACGCAGACGAATATATCACCGGACAGGAACGTTTCATTCAATAATCGGTTATAATGGATAAGCATGGAAGACAGACTGCAGTACGAAAACAGGGGAATCCGGGTCAGGAGATCTGTCTAAAAGGAAATGAATATGGAGTATAAAATGACGCAGTATTCGGGTCATATTGAACCGAATACGGAATTTGATCTGCATCATCACAGCATGTACTGCTGTATCGGATATTTTAATGCGTTCATTGCAGACCGTCCGGTTTACCGTGCGGATATGAACGGGACATCCATCTACTATACGCTTACGGATAAACGGATCAACGTACTTGGCACATTATGCCAGTATACGGATGAAGAGATCGATCTGTTCTGTTCTTTCCTGTTCCAGCAGTATCCGAACAGATATATTAACTGGGGCGGTTTCTATCATCCATATGAATCAGGCAAATATATCGCGCATAAGACTGCTATTGTCAGTGATATCATCATGGATCTGCCTGAGGATGAACAAAGCTATCTGAAGAGTCTGAACAGTACGACAAGAAAACATGTTCAATATTATAAAAGACGTTTCCTGAGGGATTTCCCGGACGGAAAGCTCAATGTGTACCGGAATGAAGAGATCAGTCATGAGCTGATCGAACAGATCATACATTTCAACCATCTCCGCATGGAGGAAAAAAACACGCATTCCGATCTCGATGATACGGATATTGAAGGATTCTATCGTCTGTGCCGGGAATGCGGTATCGTTCATACCGTGGAACTGGATGGCAGACTGATTGCCGCAACGATCAATCCCGAGATCAATCATCACGGACATCTTGCTGTAATCTCGCATGATCCGGAATACAACAAATACAATCCCGGTCAGATCGCTCTGTATGAAACGATAGCGGACTGCATTAAAGAAGGCGGCAAACGGTTCCACTTCCTGTGGGATATGAGCGATTACAAAAAGAGATTCGGCGGTCAGCTGACAGAGCTCTATTATTACCATATCTATCCGAAGCATACGGTTTCCGGGATCGCGGATAAAGTGAAGTGCGATATCACCTGTTCATTGATGTATTTCCAGAAACGCAGCAAAACAGGCCGTAAAATCATCGACCGGGTCAAAAAAACGATCGGTATGAAATAATGGCTGGCGTTTACGGACCGCGTTTTCCGGCGTCTCATTTCATAATCATCGCGTGATCGAAAAAAACCTCCTGACTTTTCATTCGCAGACAGTCTGAGAAACTGCGGCGAAAGATAAGGGGAGGTTTCATATTTTAAATGAAGCGGATGATACAGGCATATGATGCCTTCCTGTTCATTGGATGGATGCTGTTTATTTCTCTTTTCCGAACGTCTTCATAATGAAGCTCATGCAGATATAATTGATCGGGAAATAGATCGGCAGCGCGATCGCTTTTGCCCAGAGTTTCGGTCCGTGGAATACATCTACCACCAGCATGGTCACCAGTGCCGAGATGATCGTTCCCGGAATGTAGCTGACAGGGAATGTTACGGCTGACTTCCATGTCGGTTTCTGCTTGTATGTAAAGTATGTATTCATGAAGTAGGAGCCTACCATGGAGATCACATCACCCAGAACGGACGATGTTCCGACGCCTACATTCATCCCGACAAACAGCATGTACAGCAGCTGGGATGCCAGCGTGTTGATGACGCCGATGATCCCGAATGTCAGGAACTGTTTGTTGAAGAATTTCTCTTTGATCTTTTCTATCATTTCGTGCCTCTTTGATCCATATCAGAGATCGCCTGCTGCAGGATCAGTGATGCCTCTTCATTTGTCATTCTGTAATCGACTCTGGACGGCTTCCTGTGTATGATCAGGTCTTCCAGTCCTTTCAGGATGTCGTTCCTGTCATACCGGCAGGCGATCGCGTCCGATCTCTTCAGAATACGCCAGGAAGGGCTCTTTTCCGTCGTAACTGCCAGGACATCCTTTTCCAGCAGGGAATATTCCATCAGCTTGCTGGGAAGGAACGGCTGGAAGCCGTCATCCGGCAGGATCGTGTCAAACAGCAGGACACCGTCGCTCTCGTTCATTTTCCGAATGCATGCTTCGTAGGGGATCTTTTCATTGATCACGAAATATGCATCAAGACCCAGCTGATGGATCAGTCTGCGGTCTGTCTTCCGGAATTCCCCGTACTGTTCGATCCTGAACTTCTGATCGGGATATTGATCCGCGAAGAGCCTGATGGCATAGATGAATTCCTCAATGATGCGCAGGCCGTAGATCCTTCCGAAATGGGAAAGCGTATATGTATCATCTTCATCTGTTTTCCGGACGGGCTTTACCATATTCCATTCGGGAATGTAATTCAGCGGAACGACCACGCATTTTCTGCGGATGTCTTCTTCCGGTACATTGCCGAAGTATTTCACATACTGTTCGATCATAAAGTCGCGCAGCTCTTCACTGATGAACACAAGCAGGTCTGCCTGTTCCAGGGCGTTGGCCTCATCTTCCGCCACGACATAGTATTTCAGGTATGCCTTGAACGCCGCTTTTTCCGGCAGTGAGTAATGCCTGTATGTCTCTTCGTCGAACATATACGGATTATGGTTGATCGGATCGGAGAACGCTGCGATCCATTTGACCGCGGGACGTTCTTTCTTCAGGATCACGCCGGCTCTTGTCGTATAACAGGGCCATGTCATCGTATATACATAATCCTGTCCGTCATACATCTGTACTGCCGTTTCCACGTATTTTTTCATGTGGTGCAGCGCTTTGATCAGATTGACGTTTTTGATGTTGAACCATACGTTGTTGTATTCATCAGCCCATGTGACATGAAATTTACCGTAGTTCGGATCATGGTCAAGATTCTCCTGGAGCTGTTCTTCTTCCGGATAGTTTCTCAGCGCGCATACATCGTATTCCATGTCCAAAAGACGCAGATGCTTGTAAACGATCTGTGAATTTGTGTCGTTATACGGAAAGAATGTTGCGGGTATGACCAGACAGCGTTTCATATACTTCCTTTCATTCAATGGCTTTTAATATGATATCATATACTTCGATAACAAGGATAAAACGATGAGAGTATTAATTATAGTTCCTGCGTACAACGAAGAAAAAAACCTGCCCGTGCTGATCCCGAAGATCACTGCCGAAGGCTGGGATTATATCGTCATCAATGACGGCTCTACCGACAACAGCGCGGAAATGCTGGCGGAGAAGGGCTTCAACCATCTGGACCTGACTGTCAATGCAGGACTTGCCGCAGTGACAAAAATGGGCTTCATGTACGCGCATGACCACGGGTATGACGCAGCGCTTGTCGTTGACGGGGACGGCCAGCATCCTCCGGTCTATATCAGGAATCTCGTCAAAAAGATCGAAGAAGGATATGACTATGTTGTAGGCTCCCGTTTCATCGATCAGAAAAAACCGATGACCATGCGCATGGTCGGTTCCAGGCTGATCTGCGGCGCGATCAAGCTCAAAACCGGGATCACCGTGACAGACCCGACTTCCGGCATGCGCGCGCTTGGCAGAAAGACACTGGAAGACTTCGCCCGGAATATGAACTTCATTGCCGAGCCGGACGCGCTGACATATGTCCTGCGCAGAGGCTACAAATATGCGGAAACGCAGGTCAACATGCAGGAGAGAATGGAAGGCGTCAGCTATTTCCGCAGTCCCCTGAAATCAGCCCGCTACATGTTTACGATCCTGATGTCCATACTGTTCCTGCAGTGGTAAGGAGTATTGATTATGGTATATATTCCCGCAGCACTCAGAGCTGCCCTGATCGGAGGCTCGCTGCTTGTACTTGTATTTATTATCTACAGTTCCATCAAGTCCAGCATGGACGTTCATTATGCAGTCCTCTGGATCACGATGGCTGCACTCATCCTGCTGATCGGCCTTTGGCCGGAACTGGCAGGAGCGGTCGCTGACTGGATCGGCTTCCAGTCCGTATCCAACTTTGTGTTCCTGGCCATGACGGCGGTCCTGTTTCTGCTGAGCTATTATTCATTCCTGAAGATCAGCCGGATGAATGAAGATATCCGGAAGCTGAATTATAAGGTGGCGTCTCTCCAGAAGGAACTGGCTGACGCGAAAAAGGAGTCATGATGACAGAACGCAGACGTGTGGCTTTCATCACCAACGGCGCTTTTCCGGTGCCTGCCGTACGCGGCGGCGCAGTCGAAGCGCTCACGGAAATGATCCTGAAGGAAAACGAGATCTTCGGGGAGATGGACCTGACGCTTTTCAGTATCTATGATCCCCTTGCACTGAAGGCAGGCGTGCGTTATCCGTCTGTCCGTTTTGAATTTATCAGACCCCGCAAAAAATGGCTGGCACTGGACAAGGCGTTCCATTATGTGGCCTACGATATCCTGAACTATGTCAACCATCTGTCATTCAAGACGACATTCCAGCGGATCGACTATCTGTATCAGTGCGCGGTCAAACTGAATGAAAATGACTATGACGCAGTGATCTTTGAGAACCAGATGGCCTCCCTGTGGATCCTGAAGTATAAAAACAATGCGGAAAAATATGCCGGGAAATATTATTTCCACCTGCATAATCATCCGGAAAAATACGCAAAGGCGGAGCAGCTTGCGGCAGATGCCAGAAAGATCATCTGCGTGAGCAGATTCATCGGCAGCGCGTTCGCAAAGAACATCGGCACTGAGTATACCGATGAGAAGTTCGCCGTGCTGAAGAACGTCGTGGATGAGACGCTGTTTGATCCTTCGAACGTGACGGAAGCAGATGTACAGGCAGTCAGGGAAAAGCTGAATATCGGTGACCGCAGGGTCGTCCTCTTCCTGGGAAGACTGATGGAAGGCAAGGGCGTCAGGGAACTGATGCAGGCATTCCGGAAGCTGAACAGGGAAGACTGTGTACTGGTGATCGTCGGCAGCCTGAACTTCGGCGACAGCGCGAGAAGCCCGTATGAAGATGAACTGTATGAGCTGGTGAAAGAGATCGGCGAAGACAGGGTGATCTTTACCGGATATGTCGATCATGACCAGGTGCCGGTATATTACTGCATGGGCGATGTCGTATGCATGCCGTCCACCTGCGAAGACGCAGCCCCGCTGGCAGTGATCGAATGCCTGCGGATGCAGCGCCCGCTGATCACGACAACGATGGGCGGTATTCCTGAATACGCGGATGAAACATGTGCCGTGATGCTGGAGAATGATGAACATCTGGCTGATTCCATCTGCAGCGCAGTCAATGAACTGCTGGATGATCCCCGGAAATGCGCGCAGCTGCAGGAAGGGGCACGCGTCATCAGTGAAGACCGTACACTCTCATCGTTCTACAATAACCTGATCGAAATACTGAATGAGGAATAGAAATATGGAAAATGTGACATTGGCTGTCAGCAGCTGTGATAAATACAGTGATCTTTGGGATCCGTTTTTCACACTGCTGAAAAAATACTGGAACCCGGATATCCCGATCGTACTGATCACGGAAAGCAAGCAGTATTCCTTTGAGGGTCTCGATATCAGGACGCTGGACCTGTATCCTGCCGGAACGATCCCCACCTGGTCCGAACTTCAGATGAAGGCATTTGACAGGATCACAACGGATTATGTGATCTTCCTGCTGGATGATTTCTTCCTGGAAGGACCGGTCGATGAAAAGCAGATCGAAAACTGTATCAGATGGATGGACCAGGATCCCCAGATCACCTGCTTCAACTTCTCCCATATCAGGTTCGGCAATAACCTTCCGAGCGGCTATCCCGGCTTTGAACTGCGTCCCCAGAACGGGGAATACCGCATGAGCTGCCAGGCTGCCTTGTGGAGAAGGAAAGCCCTGATCCGGGATATGCGTGAACACGAGAATGCCTGGATGTTTGAAACGCTCGGCAGTAAACGTTCCTTCCGCTATAAGGACCAGAAGTTCTACTGCGCGGAACCTGACAACCACGTATTCGTCTACGACATTGACGGAGGCGGCGCGCTGAATCATGGTAAATGGAACCAGAGCGCGGTCGAACTGATCGAACGCGAACAGCTGCCGGCTGATGTATCCGTCAGGGGCATCAACACGGAAGTCAGGGGAAGCAGGGAGAGGATGTTCAACTACATCTTCCATGATCTTTCCCCGAAGAGGATCGTCAAAGCCATTGATACAAGATGGAAGTCATTGAAACCATGATGCGCCGGCATCATGTTTTCTTTCTCAGTAAAAACAGATACAATAATTCACGTATAAAGGGGGACAGTCATGAGTTATACAGCACCTGCATACTTTCTGATGATTGCTGTACTGTCTGTCTTTTACTATCTTGTTCCGAAACAGCATAGATATCTGGTCCTTCTGGCCGGATCCATGCTGTTTTATTATCTTGTTTCGGCAGGCAGGACCGTGCTCATACTGTTCTTCCTGCTGACTGCGGCATTTGCGTTCGGTACGGGGATCGTGCTGGAGCGGTCAAATGATAAAAAAAGGTTCATCCTGGTGATCGGCTGGACCGTGCTGCTGGCTCCGCTGCTGATGAACAGGGCGCGTGATTTCCTGCTGCGCGGACAGTGGAACTCCTGGGTGCTTCCCGTCGGTATTTCCTTCTATACCATGCAGCTGTGCGCGTATCTGTCCGACATTGCGGGCAGCAGGATCACAGCCCAGAAGCATTTTCCGAAATTCCTGCTCTTCACGTCGTTCTTCCCGCAGATCATACAGGGACCCATTCCGCGGTACGCACAGCTTTCCCGTCAGCTGGAGGAAGGACATGATTTTGATGAACAGCAGGTCACGAAAGGAATGTATCTGGTTCTCGGAGGCCTGTTCCTGAAATATATGATCGCAGATCACGCCGCGCCGGTCGTCAGCGCTGTCTTTGAGAATTACGCGTCTTTTGCCGGCAGGTACATCTGGATGGCCGGCATTCTCTACAGCATCCAGCTGTACGCGGACTTTCTGTCCTGCACAACGATGTCACAGGGTGTTTCCATGATGTTCGGCATCCGCCTGGCGGATAACTTTGATCACCCGTACTTCTCCGTATCGATCCGCGATTTCTGGAGAAGATGGCATATATCCCTCAGTTCCTGGCTGCGCGACTATGTATACATCCCCCTGGGAGGAAGCCGGAAGGGAACATTCCGTAAGTATGTCAATCTGTGCGTTACGTTCCTGGTATCGGGATTGTGGCACGGCGGGGCTGTGCAGTATCTGGTCTGGGGCCTGTATCATGCCGGTCTGCAGATCGCTGAATCCATCCTGCCTGAGCGTTACAGCAGGCTTCCTGTGATTCTGCGCATCCTGGTCACGGATCTTCTGGTCATGATCGGATGGTTCTTTTTCCGTGCGCAGGGTCTGCGTGCAGCGGCCGTCATGATCCTGGGACTTTTCAGGCGCTCCGGCGCGGTTTCCTGGTCTGAGCTTGGAACAGACGGATACGATATGGCGGTACTGGCTGTATCCTGTCTGATCCTGCTGTGGGCGGGACTCCGTCAGCGCAAAACTTCCCTGAGCAATGAACTGGTGAAAAAACCGCTCGCCGTCAGATGGGCGGTCTGCCTCTGTCTGATCTTTGCCATACTGATCTTCGGCGCTTACGGGTCCGGATTCGATCCGCAGGACTTTATATACGGAGGCTTCTGATGAAACGGTTTGCGAAGTATATTCTGAAATGCATCCTGTTTGCCGGGATCGTGGCCGGGCTGCTTTTTGCTGTGAACGGGAAGATGATGCCTGTTTATACATACAGGAATTCCAACTGGCCGACGACATCGACATTCAATCAGTTCTACAGAATGGAAAAAGACTCCGTGGATGTACTGTTCTTCGGCAGCAGTTTCGCGGTCAATGCGTTTAACCCGCAGGTCATCTATGATGAAACAGGTCTGCGCACCTACAGTCTGGCTTCGGAACAGCAGAGTCCCTTCATCAGTTATTACTGGCTGAGGGAAGCGCTGAAATACCAGAAGCCGCAGGCAGTGATCCTGGAAACGCGCTATCTGTTCCACAGGGAATCCAATACGCCTGTGAACATGAACGAAAGCTTCCTGCGCAAAAGCATCGAACCGATGAAGTTCTCATCCGTGAAAAGGGAACTGGTCAGTACATTATGCGGGATGGATCAGAACCAGAACAGTTGGAGCTATTATTTTACAAATCTTGAATACCACACCAGATGGAAGGAACTGACATGGAAGGAACTGCTGTCGGATGATGCCCGGCATGCGGAACTCAAAGGATACGGTCCTCTGTTTGTGACGAATACGGATCATTTTGCACCGGTCATTCCTGAAGAGACTGATATTACGATCCCTATGGAACCGCTTATGCAGGAGTATCTCGGGAAAATGGAAGAACTCTGCGCGGAGAACGGTATCCGTCTGATCCTGGTGACCGTACCGTCCAGTGATATGCATATCGCCATGCATGACGAGCTGACTTCATACTGTGAAGAGCACGGGCTTGATTACTATGACTATTCCGAGCAGACGCTGTTTGACACATGCGGCTGGGACCTGACGGTCGAGAATCCGGTGGACCATATGAATTACCTGGCAGCCCTCAGGATGTCCGGAATCATCGGTGATCTGCTGAAGGACAGGTATCATATAGAACCTGTTCAGGATCAGCAGTGGGAAGAGACCAGGTCATACGGTGCAATGATCGGGGAAAAGGCGTCTCTTTCCGGGATCAAAGATATCGATGAATACAGAAATGCATTGTCACAGGGGGACTATGTCCTGTTTGTTTCCCTGGATGAAGCCTCCGATAAATTCGATGACCTGCTGAAAACGATCGGAATCTCACAGCACAGCGACCGTTTGCTGGCGGTGATCCATGATCAGGAGATCATTGCGTTCGCGGACGGGGCAGGCGGTTCCGGCGGCGGTACCATGACGGAATATGACCTGGAATGGGAAATGAAACAGGATGAAGAGGGGACTTCGATCATCCTGAACGGTTCCTCTTTTGCAAGAAAAAAGACCGGACTGCATATCACCGTATATGATCCCCAACTGAATAAAGTGATCGATGAAGTATGCTTTTCCGGTCAGAACGGACATATGACTGCAGTACGTGATCTGGACTTTATGAATGAATAAAGCAGCGTTTCATATCAGAGGTCCAGTTTCAGCCAGTTTCCCCACTCAAGATCGGTACCTTCAGGTTCCAGATGCATGTATCCCCCGGTCGGGATGAATGTCAGTTCGGAGATCATGACCTTGCCTCTGACATCATAAAGATCCACCCTGACAAACGGGAATTCACTGCTGAGTATCCGGGCCAGCTTTTTCATTTCTTCAAAGGTATCCGGTTTACGGAGAGCGCGCTCGGGAGGCCTGTGAATGTGGCCGGCAAGCTGTGTGTCCAGATGGTTCCATTCCATATCGTAATAGTCGATATACAGGTCATGTTCACCATGATCGCCGGTCGCTGAAACATAAAGAACTTTCGGTTCTCCGTTGAAACAGTAGAATTTATAAGTGTTCAGTTCATCGCCGAGATATTCTTCCGCGATGATCTTCTTTTTAATGAATTTGTATTGTGTCTCGCAGTATTCTTTCCAGTAGTCTTCCTTCATCCAGCGGGAAAGCTTCCGTGCTGCTTCCGCTTGATCAAACCGGGTTTTGTCCGGAACGATGATGTTATAGCCGCATCCGTGGTTGCATTTGATGACAAAGGAATCAGGGAGCGCATTCCAGTCGATTTCCCTGACAGAGTCATAAACGCCATACAGTTCAGGGCAGAGGTATTCCATGCCCTTGTTTTTCAGATACGACCTTATGCCGTATTTATCGGCGCATAGTGTAACAGCCGGGTCGTTGTAATACGTGTTCAGTTTGAGATACTGAAGCTTTTCATTGATGGTTTTCGGGTTTTTTAAGTCAAGTTCCTGATCAAAATTCGATAAATAGATGCGCTTTGTCAGGAAAACAGGCGCAATTGAGCTGAAAATATGCCGTTCCAGCTGTCCGATTATGTCATATATGGTTGTCATGTATAACAATATAGCACAACAGGCAATATTTAGCATGCTGTTTAAACAGAAAAAACCGCCGGAAAGTTTGCGGTATGATCATGCATAACGCCTGAAGGATCATCCTGCCGGTCAGAAAGGATGTCCGTTATGATACGTTTCTGTCAGTTGGCATTGGTTTATGGTAAAATAGCGAAGAGGCAAAATGATGAAACAACTTAACGCTTTAATACGTAAAAACAGGGAACTCAGTCTGTTCCTGCTTGATACATTTTCGATCATCCTGGCATATGTACTGGGATTTCTTCTGCGTTTTCTGGACGCAAGCGAAAACATTACATTCTATGCTGAATATTTTGAAAAACTGGTCATTACGCTGCCGATCGTTCTGCTGATCAATTATCTGTTCTTCTACCTGCTGAAGGTAAACCGTTCACTGTGGAAGTATACAGGAATCGATGAAGTAGCGAGGATCGGACTGGCAACAGTATGCGCTAACCTGATCTGGTTCCTGATCGTTTATTTCAAACCGGTCACACCGTATATCAGATCGATTCCGGTGATCGCGATGCTGCTGCAGCTGGTGATCATGCTGGGGATCCGTTTCGGATACCGCGCGTACAGGACGAACTGGATGCGGAAACAGAAACATCACAATGCCGTGATCATCGGAGCCGGCTCTGCCGGTGCTCTGCTGTACCGTGACATCCTGACCAACGACCGCATTGATGCCAATGTCATCGGCTACATTGATGACAATCCGGGACTGACCGGAAAGCGCATCAACGGCGTAACGGTTCTCGGTACTGTCAAGGATATTGCTGAGATCAACAAGAACCATCAGATCGATATCGTCTATGTTGCGATCCCGAGCGCTCCCAAAAAGAGGATCGCCGAGATCATTGACAGCTGTTCCGCCCAGGGTCTGCGCACCCAGATCATGGACTACCGCGTCAAGGAAAACCTTGAGGAGATCTCTTCCCTGCGTGAAGTGTCCGTGGAAGACCTGCTCGGCAGGGAGGAAGTCCATCTGGATACCGACTCCATCTCAGATTATCTGACCGGCAGGAACGTCATGGTGACAGGCGGAGGCGGCAGTATCGGCTCCGAACTGTGCAGACAGATCCTCAGATATGAGCCAAGGCGTCTCGTGATCTATGATATCTACGAGAACAACATGTATCAGCTCCAGCAGGAAATCCTGATGCAGAACCGCAAGACCCATCAGTATGACAATACCGAGATCATCTGCCGGATCGGCAGTGTCAGGGATTCCGTACGTCTGGATGAGATCCTGAATGAATTCCCTGCAGATGTCGTCTTCCATGCGGCAGCGCATAAACACGTGCCCCTGGTTGAAGATTCTCCCAAAGAAGCAGTCAAGAACAATGTGTTCGGCACCCTGAAGACACTGCAGGCATGCATCAGGCATCATGTTGGACGCTTTATCCTGATCTCGACCGATAAGGCGGTCAATCCGACCAATGCGATGGGCGCGACCAAGCGTATGACGGAACTGATCATCCAGGCACTGAGAAACAACGGCGTGACAAAGCTCGGCGCGGTCCGTTTCGGAAATGTACTTGGTTCCAACGGATCCGTGATCCCGCTGTTCCGTGAAGAGATCCTCAACGGCGGACCTGTTACCGTAACAGACCCTGAGATCGAGCGCTACTTCATGACCATCCCGGAAGCTGCCAGCCTCGTGCTTCAGGCAGGCGCCTATGCGGACCAGGGTGATATCTTTGTGCTGGATATGGGTACAAGAGTCAAGATCCTGAAGCTTGCTGAAAACATGATCACATTGTCCGGCTATAAACCGTATGAAGATATCGATATCGAGTTCATCGGATTAAGACCGGGTGAAAAGATGTATGAAGAGATCAGCCTGGGCAATGAGAACCGCTATACGACAGCGAACAACCGTGTCTTTGTAAATGAACGGATGAATATCGATAAAGATCATTTCTTCCATGAACTCAAAGCATTATATGAGAAGCTGGACAGCGCGTCGGATGAAGAGATCCATAATGAACTGTTCCGTCTGATCGAAGAATACAAATGAGGATGATATGTACGATCGTGTGATAAAAAGGATCCTGGATATCATCATATCGCTTGCGGTCATCCTGGTACTCTCACCTGTGTATCTGATCACAGCCCTGCTCGTCAGGGTGAAGCTGGGTTCTCCTGTCCTGTTTTCACAGCTGAGACCCGGTTATCATGAAAAGATATTCCGGATGTACAAATTCCGTTCCATGACGGATGAGCGGGATGAAAACGGAAAGCTGCTGCCGGATGAGGTCCGTCTGACACCGTTCGGGGCGAAGCTGAGGAGCACATCCCTGGATGAACTCCCGGAGATGTTCAACATCCTGAAGGGCGACATGTCGATCGTCGGTCCGAGACCCCAGCTTGTCAGGGATATCGTATTCATGACAGACGAACAGAGACGCCGCGCGGATGTCCGTCCCGGTCTTACCGGACTTGCCCAGATCAGCGGCAGGAATGCCATCTCATGGGAAAAGAAACTGGAATATGACCTGGAGTATATCAGACATGAGTCGTTCCTTTATGACCTGAAGATCTTCTTCGGAACATTCGCGGCGGTATTCCGCCATGACGACATCAACATGGAAGGGGAAGCGACTGCCCTGGATATGGGAGACTGGCTGCTGAAAGAAGGAAAAGTAACTGAAGAAGAATACCTTGCGAAGCAGGAAGAAGCGAAAGAACTGATCCGCAGAAGCGGATTGTAAAGTGAATACAACTGCCTTGAATTGACTTTTATGTGTGCGAACAGATACTATTATGATTGATTTCATAGAAGTGTCTGAAGCACACTTTTATATATGACCGGAGGTTGAATATGATTTATTGTGCATGCGGTTACTGTGGAACGGGTTCATCCGTTGTCTACCATCTGCTGAGTGAATATGACGGGATCGAAAGCGGGGATCTCGGGGATTACGAACATGTGATCCTGTATACGCCGAACGGACTGTTCGATCTGGAAGACCATATGCTGAGAAACAACGGCTGGCATAATTTTGATGCGGCGATCTCGGCATTCCGTGATGAAATGATGCGTCTGAATGACAATGATTTCAAATGGTTCGGCGGCTTCAAGGCACGTTATGGCGATACGTTCGAGAAGAACCTGAACGAATACATCGATGCCCTGACGCAATACACGCTGCAGGGCTACTGGTCCTATGATATGAAGGGCTATAAGTTTGACAGCGTTCAGTTTACAAAGGATATGATCCGCAAGGCACAGGGCAAGGAACGTCCCAATCCGGGTATCGTGATCGACCGCAGCGCGGACAACAACATCTATTATTCATTCATCAAGGAAGATGAATTCTTTGAATATACACGCAGGTTCATGAACAACTATATGAAGATGATGTACGGGGATGCCGAGAAGATCAACGCAAACCAGTTCCTGCTGCCGCACAACCTGTTCCGCATTGGAAACTATTTCGGCAAGGACCTGAAGTCCATCATCGTTGACAGGGATCCCAGGGACCTGTACATCATTACGAAATATGTATGGCCGACCAAGGGCATCCGTTCCCGTTTCCCGATGAACGTCGATGATTTCTGCAGCTTCTATAAGGGTATGAGAGAGACTGTCCGTCCGTATGATCCGGAACTGGTCAGAACGATGCAGTTCGAGGACTTCGTATACAAGTATGATGAGACAGTTGCCAAGGTCGAAGAATTCTTCGGACTGGATCCGAAGGACCATACAAGACCCAAGACACACCTGAATCCTGCAGTGTCGATCGCAAATACGCAGAACTGGAGGATCCGTCCCGAGTGGGCAGAAGAGATCAAGCCGATCGAAGATATGCTGGCGGACTACCTGTATGAGTTCCCGTATGTATATACTCCGGATCTGAAAGATACGAAGTTCCTGTAAGAGGCGGTATGTCATCCAATCGATCAAGCCGTGTCAACAATGTCCTGAAGAATCTTGTGCTGGGCGGAGCAGCCAGGATCCTTTCATTGTTGTTTCCGTTCATCACCAGGACCGTATTTGTCAGACTTCTGGGTGAGGAATATCTCGGTGTCGGAGGACTGTTCTCATCGATCCTGACACTGCTGAACCTTTCCGAGCTGGGTCTTTCCAGCGCGGTGGTCTATACCATGTACAAGCCCCTGTCGGAGAAGAATGATCAGGAAGTCGCTTCCCTGCTGAACTTCTACAAGGGCATCTATACAAAGATCATGCTGTTTATCCTGGGCATGGGTCTGCTGATCCTGCCGTTCCTGGGACAGATCGTAAATACGGAACTGCCGCTTGCGGAGATCCGTATCTACTACATCCTCTACCTGGCAAACAGCGCCGCTTCCTACCTGTATGTCTGGAAGAGCTCACTGATCCAGGCAGACCAGAAGCAGTACATCGTGACCGGCGCAAGTACGCTGTTTACGATGATCACCCAGATCATGCAGATCCTGATCCTGCTGCTCAAGAGAGACTATACGCTGTACCTCGTGGCTGCCCTGGTATGCACACTGCTGCATAACTTCTATATTTCGTGGCGGGCGGACAGAATGTATCCGCATATCGCTGTCGTCACCCCGGAAACACTCCCTGTCGAAAAGCAGAGAAGCATCTTCGGGGATGTAAAGGCAATGTTTGCCTACAAGCTCGGCGGCGTATTCCTGAACTCCACGGACAACTTCTATATCAATTCCCTGATCAACGTCAAAATGGTCGGCCGGTATAACAACTACATCGCGCTGTCCACATCCCTGACCGCGATCACATCCTATGTCTATCAGTCCATCATCCACTCGGTGGGAGACTTCAATGTCGAACACAGTGAACAGGAGAAAAAAGGGCTGTTTGACGAGATCATGCTGCTGTACTGCTTTGTGGCGGTCATCCTGTTTGCCGGTTTCTACTGCACGAGTTCACCGATCGTCAGGATCTGGCTTGGTGAGGAACGTGTTCTGGACCAGCTGACAGTGCTCGCCATCGGCATCAATATCTTCCTTCCCCAGATCCTTTATCCGATCTGGATGTTCAGAAGGACAACAGGTGTATTCAGACAGACCAGAAACATCCTGATCTATGCGGGTGTTGTCAATCTGATCCTGTCTTATGTACTCGGAAAACGCATGGGTCTTTCAGGTATTATCCTGGCAACCAGCGTATCCCGACTGCTGACATCATTCTGGTTTGAACCGGTCGTGCTGTACCGAGTGATCTTCCCGAGTTATCATGTCAGCGGCTATTTCCTGACAGTCATCAAGAGCCTGTTCATCGCGCTGCTTTCCATCTTCTGCTTTGACAGGCTGTCCTTCCTGCTTCCGTCAGGCATCATCGGTGTCCTGCTCGCAGTCATTCTTTCATTCCTGCTCTCCATGGCGTGGCTGATGCTGTTCAACTTCCGCGATCCGTCCATGAAGAAAGTACTGAATACCGTAAAAGGAATCGTAAAGCGTCATTGAGGTGTCTATGCTGAAAACAGAACGTATCCTGAAAACCGAAGAAGCCCTGCGCCGTGAATTGGAAAACGGCAGGGGTTTTGACTATGACTGGCAGAGATTTTACCGTTATGAACATTCCCTGCGCGTCGCATCAATCGGTGCTTACATAGCCCGTGAGGAAGGGCTGGACGAGGAAGCGATGATCTGTGCATGTCTGCTTCATGATGCCGCGTATTTCAGAGGCTTCCGGGACAGACAGGAATGGGTAGACCACGGTAGGAATTCCGCCCTGATCGCAAGACCCGTATTTGAAGAACTTGGCTTTCCGGAAGACATGGTGGAACAGATGTGCTTCGGCATCTCCACGCATGTCGATGAAGAGAAGGATTTCCCCAGACCCTGGACGATCTTTGAGCGGACGATCCGCAATGCGGATGACATCGACAGATATGATGTATACCGTCTGTATGAAACACTGCAGATGGGTCATTTTGAGGAACTTGCCTTATCTGACAAACTGGCATTCCTTGAAAACAGGCTGGATATCCTGAGAAGCGGACCGGAACCGGCAATGGTAACAGAGACGGCACAGAAGCTCTGGGACGATCATCTGGCATATCAGATCGAATTTATCGAACGGATGATCAGACAGATCAGCAGCAGCGCACTGTAAAAAACAGTGCATTCAAATGAACAAAAGCCTGATAGTGATCATCATCAGGAAACTGTTTGTTAACACAGGATTATCTTTATACAATTTGTATTGTCAAAAACGATTCAGAAAACCAGGCTGCCCGGGTATGACTGAAATCAAAAATGATGGATTCAGGCATTGCGGGTATAGAATGGTTTTTATTTGTTTTATCAGTATAATATGTCATAGTACAACGGAGGAACAGTTCATGACAAAAGCAATCAAAATATTGCTCAGCATTTCCATGTTATTTCATTTGGCGGCAGGGAATTCGATAAAGGTCTTTGCCGAAGAAGAATCTCTGGATCAGTCAGAAGAAATACAAAGTACGGAAATCCCGGCTGAGAACACTGCAGAACCAGTGTATGAAGACGATTCTGAAGGGGAGCAGTCAGATAATAATGGGATTGCTGAAAGTGAATTGACCCTGGAAACAGCAGAACCTGAAACGACAGAAGTACCGGTTTCTGAAGAAGAAAATACGGAAAACACGATATCCGGCTCTGAAGAGGAAAATACGGAAAACACAGCATCCGGTTCTGAAGAGGAAAACACAGAACCGGAAGAAACAGAAATACCGGTGGAATCATCCGATCCTGAAGCAGACGATGCAGTAGAACAGGAAGCGGAAGAAACAGAAGAACCTCTTGAAGAAGAAAATGAGGTTAATGAAAATGTCGAAACGATGCTTGCTGCAAACGTCTATGAAACAGAAGACGGTATTCAATACACAGTCAACACATCAACCAATGTAATTACGATTACCGGATACACCGGAAGTGTTTCTGAACTTACCATACCCAGCATCATCGATGGCAAAAACGTAACAACAATTAATGATGGAGCATTCAAAGGACATTCTGAACTCACTGCGGTCAGTCTGCCATCCGGACTGACGACCATGGGAATCAAAGTTTTCGAAGGTACGGCAATCAGTAGTATTACAGTACCTGCAAGTGTTACGACCGCCGGCAACTGGGTCAACGGACCGTTTGCGGGTATGGAACAGCTGACGACAGCGACAGTGGAAGAAGGAATGACAGCATTGACTGCCAATCTGTTCTCACAGGCATCTAGTCTGACAAGTGTTACCCTGCCGGATTCACTGACTTCGATCGGAAACTATGCATTCAGGCTGTGTACCGGACTGAGCAGTATTGATCTGCCGGAAACGGTAAAAACGATCGGAAGCAACGCGTTTGAATCATGTACGGGATTGACCGGTATTACGCTGCCGGACACTGTTACATCTATAGGAAACAATGCATTCAAGAGCTGTACTGGATTGACAGAGGTCAACCTGTCTGCCGGACTGACAAGCATCGGTGACCGTGCGTTTGCGGGATGCACAAAGATCACAGCCGTCAGCCTGCCGTCCGGACTGAGGACCATGGGAATTTATGTGTTTGAAGATACGGCAATCAGCAGTATTACAGTACCTGCAAGTGTTACGAGCGCAGACAACTGGGTCAACGGACCATTTGCGGGTATGGGACAGCTGACAGAAGCGACAGTGGAAGAAGGAATGACAGCACTGCCTGCCAATCTGTTCTCACAGGCATCAAGTCTGACAAGTGTTACCCTGCCGGATTCACTGACTTCGATCGGAAACTATGCATTCAGGCAATGTACCGGACTGAGCAGTATTGATCTGCCTGAAACGTTGAAAACGATCGGAACTAACGTGTTTGAATCATGTACTGGACTGACCGGTATTACACTGCCGGATACTGTAACATCTCTGGGAGACAATGCATTTAAGAGCTGTACAGGATTGACAGAGGTCAACCTGTCTGCCGGACTGACGAGCATCGGGGACAGTGCGTTTGCAGGATGCACAAAGCTCGCAGGAATCAGTCTGCCATCCGGACTGAAGGCCCTGGGAATCAAGGTATTTGAAGGAACGGCAATCAGCAGTATTACAGTACCTGCAAGTGTTACGAGTGCCAGCAACTGGGTCAACGGACCGTTTGCGGGTATGGGACAGCTGACGACAGCGACAGTGGAAGAAGGAATGACAGCACTTCCGGATAATCTGTTCTCACAGGCAACAAGTCTCAAAAACATTACATTGCCAGATTCACTGACTTCGATCGGAAGCTATGCATTCAGGCAGTGTACCGGTTTAAGTTATCTTGAATTGCCTGACAGAATAGCCTCCATAAAAGCCAATTTTGCAGAGAATTCAAATATTAAGTCTATTCTGTGTAATTTTCAGTCATATCCGGCATTGTACAGTGTGCTGAATCATATCCCGTTTGAATCAAACGGCCGTGACTATATTGATAGTGAAAATAATCTTGTTGTACACAATCATTCCGATATGTATATCGGGTTTGATTCATCAATGTCAAACAGCCAGATCCTGTATGTGGATTATGAAATCGATTCTGCCAGATTCAGCGATATTTCAAACAGCTGTGTAAATATTGCTGTAGGAGAGAATATTGTCTACAACGATGCGGTCCGGATTGATGGAAAACCTGCTGCATTTAATTATGATTCAGGAAATAACTCCATTATTTCGATACCGGTTACGTCAAATAAAGGAAGAATCCAGATTCAAATCAAATTGCTGGAATCTTCCTCTGTCATTGCCAGTTCATATCTGACAGGTAGGTACGGGGGTAAAAATTTTACCGAAGTAATTGACAGCATATCGGCAGAATTTGAAGGAATGGCAATTACATCCGGAGATGAATTTATCAACACAACGAAACCTGAGATATCCGGCGTGACATTGCCTTCACATGAAGTCAGTGTATATGTAGACGGAGCGCTCGCCGCAACAGTTATCTCCAAGAAGAACGGATCCTGGTACGCGAACATTGATTTAGGCAGCCCGGAAAACTACAGGCCATTTGATATTACTGCATCCGCAGTCGATACAACCGGTAAAACAGTAACGGCTTCAGCAGAGATCGTATATCTGGACAGTGCGCCGGGAATTGAAAGCTTCAAAATGGAATATGACCAGCATGGTTATAAACTGAATGTTGATCTTCTGGGCGGAACAATCAGACCGAAAATATTCTTTACACCCAATCAGAAGTTTGATTTTGAAGTCAAAATGTCAAATCCGGAATCTGTTGAAAATGTTTATATCAGCAGTAAAAGAGGAAATGAAGAAAAACTGCTTCCGGCGCATTATGATTCCTCCAAAGGCAGCTTTGTGACAGACGGATATTTTGATCCGGGTAATACCAGGTATGTTCCCGGGAATCTGCAGGTTGTATATAATGTCAAAAGTTCTCTTCCGGACTTCTCTTCCCTGAACGAAAGCTATGATATTGCCGGAATAGCCAATGCGTTAGCAGTTACCGGTGTGAATCCGGTAGTCAATATGATTGTCAATGAAGAACGGAAAGTATATGCCGAAGTAAACTTCAAAGATCTCTTCCAGGAAGAAGGAGAAACAATGATCGAGACTGGAATTGAAGCGCTTGACTCTGATCAGCTGAGTGCACTGGAAGATTCTTATAAAATTTACAAAATCATCACAAGACGCATAAAAGGAAAAGACGATGACATCAAAGACTTAAATATTTATCAGCTCGCAAGCGGCGAAACTGTTATGGTTGTAAAAGATACATATGATATTCTGGATAAATCCGGTCTTCTTGATGAGGGTATCAAAGCATATGCCTATACAATTAAAGGCATAGATGATGTATATGCTTTGGAGCCGAGTTATAAAACAGAGCAGTTTATCAATAAATACAGCGATAAGTTTGCAAACGCCGGCACATGGCTGAAAATCCTGTCAAGCCAGTATGACATTATTAAAGATGACGCAAAACTGAGAGCTTCTATCGGCAGGTCAAACATGACCTATGATCAGAAGATACAGGCTTACAGGAAAGCTGATGAACTGAAGAGTGATAGAGCTGTCTTCTCAGTTGTAACGACTGTCCTGGCTGCTGCTTTAGGCGGAGCTGCGGGAGGCCCGCCGGGAATTGTCTTTTCCGGTATACTCGGTCTCATCACCGCTTCATCAAGTTTCTTCTTTGACCTGAGATCAGAGATGATCGAAGGCAAAACAGTCAAACCGATCTGGGCTATTGATCCAAGCGGAATCATATATGATTCCATAACGGAAGAACCGATCGAAGGCGCAACAGTCAGCGCATACTGGATTGAATACGACGAAACCGATGACTTTTATGACAGAGTGCCGGCAGATAATGTATACGGGACATTGTGGGATGCATTGGAATATGAACAGGAAAATCCGATGTCCTCAAACGTTGACGGAAAGTACGCGTGGGATGTTCCGGAAGGCTGGTGGAGAGTCAAAGCAGAAAAAGAGGGATATGAAACAGTCTGGAGTGAATGGATGACTGTACCTCCGGTACAAACAGAAGTTGACCTTGGCATGAGGCCGGAAAATATGCCAATCATCCCTGTTAAAGAAATCACACTTGATATCACTGAGGTAGCAATTAACAAGGGTGAAACAGTAAAGCTGACAGTCACGATTACACCTGAAGATACGACAGATGATAAGACCGTTACCTGGACATCCAGTAACGAAGCTGTGGCAACAGTCAATGATGGAACAGTCACAGCAGTCAGCGGAGGTACAGTGACGATCACAGCGAAAGTCGGAGAGAAAACAGCGACAGCAGAAGTAACAGTCAGTGTACCGATCGAAAGCATCAGTCTGGATAAATCAGAAGTTAAACTTGTGAAAGGCGGAACCGAAACGCTGACAGTCACAATCACACCTGAAGATACGACAGAAGACAAGACAGTCACCTGGACATCCAGTAACGAAGCAGTGGCAGCTGTCAATGACGGAACAGTCACAGCAGTCAGCGGAGGTACAGTGACGATCACAGCGAAAGTCGGAGAGAAAACAGCGACAGCAGACGTAACAGTCAGTGTACCGCTCGAAAGCATCAGTCTGGATAAATCAGAAGTCACACTGGTGAAAGGCAAAACTGAAAAGCTGACACTCACGATCACACCTGAAGATACAACAGAGGACAAGACAGTCACCTGGACATCCAGTAACGAAGCCGTGGCAGCTGTCAATGACGGAACAGTTACAGCAGTCGGCGGAGGAACAGCGACGATTACAGCGAAAGTCGGTGAAAAAACAGCGACCGCAGAAGTGACCGTTATTATCCCGATCGAAAAGATCAGTCTGGATAAATCGGAAGCTGCTCTGAAGAAGGGTGAGACTGTAAAGCTTACTGTCACGATCACACCTGAAGATACGACAGAGGATAAGACAGTTACCTGGACATCGAGTGATGAAGCGGTGGCAACTGTCAATGACGGAACAGTTACAGCAGTCGGCAGCGGTACGGCGACGATCACGGCAGCTGTAAAGGATAGTGACATAACGGCTGAATGTATTGTGACAGTAGACACAAAAGTACAGAATGTTTCTTTAGACAATGAGACAGCAACTCTCAATATAGGAGACTCCTTCCAGCTGACAGCAGAGATCATACCGGAAGACGCGACAAACAAGAAAGTGTATTGGAGCAGCAGTAATTCGGAGACTGCAACAGTGGATGACCACGGACAGGTCAGGGCGATCGCACCAGGTGTGGCAGATATCAAGGTGGTTTCAGAAGATAACCCTGAAGCATATGTTACCTGCAAGATCAGGGTCCAGTTCACGGATGTGACAGATCCTTCACAGTTCTACTATGAATACATCTACGATATGGTAGACAAAGGAATCACAACAGGCTACATAGACGGAACATTCAGACCTACGGCAGACTGCAACAGAGCGGCGGTCGTAACATTCCTTTGGAGACTGAAAGGAAAACCTGAACCAACACAAATGGCGACGTTCAAAGACATGACAGGAACTAGCGACTTTGATAAAGCGATTTCCTGGGCATCAGAGAAAGGAATTACGACCGGCTGGGAAGCAGATAACACATTCCGTCCATGGAACACCTGCAACAGAGCAGCAGTTATGACCTTCCTATGGAGAGCAGCGGGAAAGCCTGAACCAACACAAATGGCGACATTCAAAGACATGACAGGAACCAGTGACTTTGACAAGGCGATCAGCTGGGCATCAGAGAACGGAATCACGACAGGCTGGGCAGATAATACATTCCGTCCATGGAATACATGCAACAGACTGGCGATTGCATCGTTCCTGGGAAGATATGCTTCATTAAACTGAAATGACAATATAGTAGAAACAGCCGTTACGGAAATTAAATGTACCGGCTGTTTCTTTTGACTTGTGAATACGATAATTGCGTTGATTCAGCTCTACTGTAAATCTGCTTTCATGCCCGGGCATATGGCTGATATCAACGAATTAAGATATAATGAACATGCGCTATATGGAGGGAAAAATGAAAAAAGTATATACATGTTTCTGTACTGATGTGATCCATGAGGGACACATCAATCTGATCAATCACGCAAAAGAATATGGTGAAGTAACCGTAGGAGTATTAAGCGAAAGAGCAATGATCCGTTATGATCGTTTCCCGACGATTTCTGAGCAGGAAAGAGTGGAAATGATCAAAAAAATCCCCGGCGTCAGCCATGTGGTAATACAGGATTCCATCAAATATGACAAGGTATTCGAAGAAATGAAGCCGGACTATATCGTTCATGGTGACAACTGGAAGAGCGGACATCTGTCCTGGATGAGAGACAATGTATTGAAGAATATCGAAAAGTATGGCGGAGAACTGATCGAGATCCCGTATACATATAATCCGAATGTCAAAAAGATCGACATGCGCAGAAATGAAACGCTGGCAATGCCTGACTTCAGAAGGGCAAGGCTCAAGAGACTGCTGGAAATCGAACCGATCGTCAAGATCATGGAAGTTCACAGCGGACTGACCGGTCTGATCGTCGAAAAGACAGTTACTGCCGGAGAAGACGGACTGGATCAGTTTGACGGTATGTGGATGTCCTCACTCTGTGACTCCACTGACAGAGGAAAACCGGATATTGAACTGGTCGACATGACCGAGCGTATGCATACGATCGATCAGATCATGGATGTTACGACCAAGCCGATCATCGTCGACGGTGATACCGGTGGAATGACGGAGCACTTTGTCTACAATGTCCGTACACTGGAGCGTATGGGCGTATCCGCTGTCATCATCGAAGACAAGACCGGACTGAAAAAGAACTCCCTGTTCGGAACAGAAGTCGAACAGACACAGGATACGATCGAAAACTTCTGCGAAAAGATCCGTGCCGGAGAAGCGATCAAACGTACCGATGACTTCATGATCATCGCCAGATGCGAATCCCTGATCCTGGAAAAGGGACAGGAAGACGCCCTGAAGAGATGCCGTGCCTATGTTGAAGCGGGCGTTGACGGCATCATGATCCATTCCAGACAGAGGGATCCTAAAGAGATCTTCGACTTCTGCGATGAATTCAGAAGAACAGACAAAACAACGCCGATCGTCGTCGTACCGACATCCTTCTGCCAGTGCACGACCGAAGAACTGGCGGCACACGGAATCAATATCGTAATCTATGCAAACCAGCTGATGAGAGCTGCTGTACCGGCAATGACCAATGTATGCGAATCCATCCTGATGAATCACAGAAGTGAAGAAGTCGAGAAGGAACTGATGCCGTTCAAACAGATCATCCGTCTGATCGATGAGATCTGAGGTGAGAATTATGAGTGAAAATCCGAAGGTATATTTACCGATGTCCGCAGATATTATCCATCCCGGACACATCAACATCATCAAAGAAGCAGCGAAGTACGGCGATGTCGTCGTAGGCCTCTTCACGGATGAAGCGATCGCTTCCTACAAGAGAGTTCCCTACATGCCGTATGAACAGAGAAAGATCGTTGTCGAAAACATCAAGGGTGTCACGGAAGTCATTCCCCAGTACACAAAGGACTATGAAGACAATCTGCGCCTGCTCAAGCCGAAGTATATGGTGCACGGAACAGACTGGAGGACAGGTCCCCTGGCCGCAGTCCGTCAGAAGGCGATCGACATCATGGCCGAATGGGGCGGTGAAGTCATTGAGCCTGAATACACACAGGGCGTATCTTCATCACTGATCCAGCAGAAGATCAAAGAGCGTGGCTGATCATGAAGGTCGAACGTTTTGTAGAAATACTCGGCGCTGACTTTTATACAGGTGTTCCCGATTCCCTTCTGAAGCCGTTATGCAACTGGCTGATGAGCACTTACGGGATCGATCCGAAGCATCATGTGATCGCTGCCAATGAAGGAAACTGTGTCGGCCTGGCTGCCGGATACCATATGGCAACCGGCAGAGTGCCCGTTGTGTATATGCAGAACAGCGGCGAAGGCAATATCATCAACCCGACCGCGTCCCTGCTGAATGAAAAGGTATACGCGATCCCCGTGATCTTCGTCGTCGGCTGGCGTGGGGAACCCGGTGTCCATGATGAGCCCCAGCATATCTACCAGGGTGAGATCACAAGGACACTGCTGGACGATATGGGGATCAGGAATTTCGTCATCAGTAAAGAAACGACCGAAGAAGAACTTGAAACAGTCATGGCAGAATACCGCGCACTGCTGGCAGAAGGCCATGATGTGGCCTTTGTCGTACGCAAAGGAGCGCTGTCCTATGACGGCAAGGTCGAATACAAAAACAGCAATCCTCTTCTGCGTGAAGAGGTCATCCGTCATCTGACACTGATCAGCGGAACCGATCCTGTCATATCAACGACCGGCAAGGCAAGCCGTGAACTGTTTGAAGCACGTGAAGCAGACGGAACAGGACATTCCTATGACTTCCTTACGGTAGGATCCATGGGACACTGTTCATCCATTGCTTTAGGTGTTGCGCTCAACAAGCCTGAAACTAAGGTATGGTGCCTGGACGGGGACGGTGCAGCGCTGATGCACATGGGTGCGATGGCAGTCATCGCGTCCATGCGTCCCAATAACCTGGTGCATATCGTCATCAACAACGGTTCGCACGAGAGTGTCGGCGGCCTGCCGACAGCCGTCAAGGATGTCGATCTTGCAAAGATCGCTGCTGACTGCGGCTATACCAGGGCAGTTACCGTATCGGGACCTGATGAACTGGATGAAGCGCT
Source organism: Solobacterium sp. (assembly GCA_017432325.1). Classification (GTDB taxonomy): domain Bacteria; phylum Bacillota_I; class Bacilli_A; order Erysipelotrichales; family Erysipelotrichaceae; genus Bulleidia. The sequence goes on from JAFRJJ010000081.1 coordinate 27,509, forward strand.
CAGGGAAGCGAAAGCAGGAAATGTACTGACATTCATCGAAGTGAAATCCGCCATCGGCGCCAGAGACGATCTCGGCCGTCCGACGACAACAGCGCTGGAAAACAAACAGCATTTTATGGAGTATCTGAAGACTTTGAAATAACGGAGGTACCTATGTCTGGAAAAATTAATGTAACCAGATCTTCAATGCCTGCATTTGAGGAATATACAGAAGAGATCAAGGATATGTGGGATTCCCACTGGCTGACAAACATGGGAGTCAAGCATGTGCAGCTGCAGCGGGAACTGGAAAAGTATCTTGATGTTGAACATATCGATCTTCTGACAAACGGACATATGGCACTGGAACTCTCTCTGCAGGCATACCACCTGAAGGGTGAAGTGATCACGACCCCGTTTACGTTTATCTCTACAACACATGCTATCGTCAGAAGCGGGCTGAAGCCCGTGTTCTGCGACATTAACCCGGTCGATTTCACCATGGATACGGATCTTCTGGAATCACTGATCACGGTAGACACATGCGCGATCATGCCGGTGCATGTATACGGAAACATCTGCAATATCGATGAGATCGAACGGATCGCGAAGAAGCATAACCTTGTCGTGATCTATGACGCAGCGCACACATTCGGCGTGAAGTACAAGGGCAGGGGAATCGGATCCTACGGGGACATTTCCTGTTTCAGCTTCCATGCCACAAAGGTATTCAATACGGTCGAAGGCGGTGCCGTCTGCTTCAATGACGCGCATCAGGAGATCGGCGACAGGATCGCAAGGCTCAAGGACTTCGGCATCGTTGATGCGGAGGAAGTCGATGAGATCGGTCCCAACGCAAAGATGAATGAATACTGTGCTGCGATGGGTCTGTGCAATCTGAGGCATGTGGATGAAGAGATCGCCAAGCGCAAGGCTGTCAACGACAGGTACCGCATGCATCTGGAAGGCGTGGAAGGACTGACGATGAATCCCGTTCAGAAGGATGTGCTGCCCAACTACGCATACTTCCCCGTATTCTTCGATCAGGAGAAATTCGGCGCTTCCAGAGATGAAGTATTCGCAGCGCTGGCAGAGCAGGGCATCGGCGCCAGAAAGTATTTCTACCCGATCACCACGGCATTCAAATGCTATAAGGATATCTTTGACCCCAATGAAACACCGCTCGCATATAAGATGAGCTACCAGGTACTGACGCTCCCGATGTATGCGGATCTGAGTATGGAAGATGTTGACCGTATCTGTGAGGCGGTACTTTCCTGCAGGAAATAAACTATGCTGAAAAACGAAGTGAAAAGTGAATTGTTCAGGATCAGGTACAGGGACAGGCATGTCCGGATCGCTTCCGGCTGCAACATCTTTTCGACTGCCGTTCTGGAAGGATACAACTCATTCGGAAAGAATACACTGGTCGGAGGAAATGTCGGCAGGGGAACATATTGCGCGGACAACTGTGAACTGTACTGTGATATCGGAAGGTTCTGTTCGATCGGCAATGATGTCAAAGTTCTGCTGGGAGATCATCCGTCACATACCTGGGTATCAACGCATCCGGCCTTCTTTTCCCACCGGAAACAGGCAGGATTTACTTTCACGGATCAGGAAAAATACAATGAACTGAAGAAAGCCGAAGGCAGTGATAACTTTGCTGTGATCGGCAATGATGTCTGGATCGGCTCGGGCGTATCAATCCTACAGGGTGTTACGATCGGGGACGGAGCGATCATCGCTGCCGGTGCCCTCGTCACCCGGGATGTCGAGCCCTACAGCATTGTCGGCGGCGTTCCCGCGAAAAAGATCCGTATGCGCTTTACGGAAGAAGAGATCGCATTCCTGAAGGAATTCCGCTGGTGGGATAAGGATATGGAATGGCTGAAGGCGCACGCAGAGGATTTTGAAGACATCAGCACGGCCATGAAGAAATGGAGCAGCCTATGAAAGGTGTTATCGTAATCATCGGTTATAACAGACCGGATTCCATCCGCAGATGCTATGAATCCGTTGTTCAGGCGATGTATCCGGAAAATGAGGGGATCGACCTGATCTTCAGCCTGGATCACAGCGGCATGGAAGCAGAGATCACGGAGATGATATCTTCCTTCGCCTGGGAACACGGCGAAAAAAAGGTCATTACGCATGAAGAACGCATGGGTCTCAGAAAACATGTGATCTCCTGCGGATGCCTTGTGGAGGATTATGACTATCTGGTCATGCTGGAGGACGACATCATCGTTTCCGACAGCTACTTCCTGTATACGAAACAGGCGATCGAAACATATGAAAAGTATCCTGAAATCGTCGGTATCTCCCTGTACAGATTCCATGTTTATCCGCAGAACGGCAGATTCTTTGAACCGGAATACAACGGAAGCGACACCTATCTGATGCAGGTCGCCCAGTCCTGGGGACAGGTTTGGACGAAGCGGATGTGGAATGAGTTCCATGAATGGTATCTTTCCCATCAGGAGTTTGAGAAGCCCTTCAGGATGGCTGATTATTCCTATTCCTGGGACCAGAGATCCTGGCTCAGATACTTTACGGGTTTTGTGACCAGTGAGAATAAGTATCTGGTACACCCGTATCACGCGTACAGCACCAATACCCAGGAGATCGGTGAGAACTACAAGGCTGCGGGAACGGATTTCCAGGTCGCCCTTGCAAAGGGACAGAAGGAATTCAGAATGTATGCGCCGGAGCACTGCGTGCACTATGACGCGTTCTTCGAGCGTGAGCCGGATGAACAGTTCTCATTCGAATACCAGGGTGAACGTGTTTTGATGGATCTGAATGCGGCAAGGTCCAATTACGGATACTACCGCTACCTGGCTTCCACGAACAAACTGAACTTTCATGTGATCAGGACCTACGGTCTCAGACTGAGGCCGCAGGAGATCAACCTGACCAACGATATCCCCGGCAGGGAGATCTATCTCTACGATCTGACAGCTGTGGAAAAGAACAGCCTGCCTTCCAACAAGGAGCAGGTCACCCGCTACAACGTCCGGGCAACTTCATGGGCAAGGCTGTCATATCTTGGCATGAAGGAGCTGTCTGAGAAAGTGCAGACAGATATCAGAAAAAAACTGAAAAAGAAAAAGTGAACCTGTTTCCAGATTCACTTTCCGCGGTAAATGGTTTTCCGGAATGTTTTATACAGTCCGGAAAATTTATTTTTTGCCGTACTCAATGCCGCATATGTACGGTAGATCTTCTTTGCATTGCCGGACAGGGCACTGTCACGGAAGATCCTGGAATATGTATTGAACGGTACGGCTCTCTGTATGACTGTGTTGGCATGATCGGTGGTGATATTGTCACGGATCATTTTTATTTTTTCATCCCTGCTGTAAGGGCAGCTGTCCGCAAAGAGGTTGATGACAAAGACCTCATATTCCCTGAGCAGGTAATCATCGATCAGCTGGTCCTGCGGGGAACCGAGGGCTTCCATCATGTAACGTACGCCTTCTTCCTTGTCCTTCAGGATCTTTTCACTGTCGGGCAGGAAACGGTTGACCATGGTCTCCTTGGGACGCTTCTGGTAGTGGTAAATGATATCGGAACATGTGACGACTTTCTTTGCGTGCGCGAATACGGCGCAATTGAAGATCAGGTCGCCGGACTGGTCCTTGCCTGTCGGGAAGAACTCATCATGTCCTCTCAGCATATCTGCCCTGTACAGCTTGTTCCAGTACATGTTGAAGCTGTCCGTTTTGAAGAAATCATGGACGGCAACGATGGAACGCTCATATGTCCAGTCGGGCAGGGAACAGACAAAACTGTAATTCTCTTCCATGAAGTCCACGGAATAACCGAACCAGAGCACATCCGGTTCTTTTTCGTTCAGAACTGATACAAGCTTCGCGATGGATCCGGGTACGATGATGTCGTCATCATCGATGAACCAGATATAGTCGCCTGTGGTCATGTTGACGGCAATTCTTCTGGTCGCGGTAATTCCCTGGTTTTCCTGATGGTATGTTCTGATGCGTGAATCCTTTTCAGCGTATTCCTGTACGACCTGCCAGCTGTTGTCTTTGGATCCGTCATCGATCAAAAGCAGTTCAAAGTCTGCCTCTTTCTGGGAAATGATGGCATCAAGGCATTCCGGAAGTTCTTTTTCCGCGTTGTATACAGGTACGATAATTGACAGTCTGCTCATAATATTATCCTTCTATGATTCCTTTGATCATTCTGATAAAGTCACTTCTGCTGTATTTCAACGCGCGCTTCCAGCCGAAGTTATATGATTCATATTCACCGCGCGCGTCAGATACGTTCTGCTTCACATTCAGCTGTACGTTCTTCATGCCGGAAGGGATCTGGTACAGATACAGGCTGTTTCCCGGAATGTCCTTCAGGATATTCTGTTCGATCGGCCTCAGCTGCATGCCGAAGGAACGGATCAGGCGGAATCTGTCATCCTTCACCGATGTCAGAAGGTACGGCCTGTTCATCGTATCACGGTGGCTGCCGTTCAGATTGATGCAGATATCGTCCGTACTGATGGAGAAGAGCGTCACTGCCGGATCGAACACACGTTCGAAGAAGATGTCGTATTTGACAGCGTCATGATAGACCGGGAACCGGTATTCTTTATGATCGCATTCCATCAGCATCACCTGGTATGTCGCGTTGACATGCCCGTTGTGCTCGCCGATCTCGGAGCAGTTCGTGGAAAGCGCCGTATAAGGCATGACGTAATATCTGCCTGTTTCCACAAGGTAGTAAACAAAGTACTTTCCCCATGACCGGTCTCCCCAGTTTTCAATGTCCTCGGGAATGGCAGGGTTGACGGTCAGCTTGTCCTCGTGTTCCAGATACCAGTTTTTGAAGGCCGTCCACTGGCCGGCGCTCCAGCACTGTCCCCATGTGCAGGAGAACTGGCCGATATACGTATCATAGCCGTTCTGCTGCGGCATGAAATGGAAGTCCATATGTTCATTCCATGCGTGGCTGTAAAGGGAGATACCGGCTGTCTTCAGATCGTTCTCATAGAAAGACAGTGCCTGCTGGACATAGGTATAGAAATTCCGGGCAACGATCAGATCGTCTTCCAGGATGATCGCTGCGCCGTATTCCAGACTCAGGTCGCCGCATCTGAGAATATGCTTTCTTAATCCAAGACGTTCCGGGGCAACACGGATATCAAGTGTGCCGTGCTTCCATCCGGTGCTTTCAGCTGCTTTCCGAACTTCTTCCCAGATATCCGATCGGTCGATACTGACGATCAGCGTAATATCTTCAGACGGATAAACAGCCTGGTTCAAACTGCTGATCAGTCTTTTTAAACTGTCCGGTCTGTTATAACCGACAGCCACGATTACCGGTTTTATTTCTGTCATAGTCAATTTCCTTTATCCCGGTCATTATATCATTACGGGCGTACAGTTGCGAATGTGCATCAGCCGGTTTGTTCCGGATATCGTCCCGGTAAGATCTGCCCGTATTCCGGATGCGGACCGCTCTGACCGGCCAGGAAATATGAATTCCGGTTATGAGGTGGGGCAGATCAGGGAAATAATGTTATGAAATGGCGAATAAATGAATATGACACGATGCATCGGTTCTAAAATGTTGAGAAAATGTTATCATAAAGGCGGTGATGAATATGGAACAGAAATACAGTGTTTTAATGTCAGTTTATATTAATGAAAAACCTGACCGCTTTGTTCAGGCTCTCAACAGTATGCTTGAGCAGACTATTTCTCCTGATCAGGTAGTGATCGTACAGGACGGTCCTGTCAGTGATGTTCTGAAGGTCGTACTGGAGCAGTATGAGAATGAATATCCTGATCTGATCACGGTCCTTGTAAACGAACAGAATCTCGGACTGGGTCCTTCTCTGAACAGAGGACTACTGGAATGCAGGAACGAACTGATCGCAAGAATGGATTCGGATGATGTTTCCCGCAAAGACAGGATCGAAAAGCAGCTGAAGATGTTTGAAGAGAATGAGAATCTTTCCATCTGCGGCGGTGTGATCCGTGAATTCCTGGAAGACGATATGTCCGATACACAGGGATACCGCGTATGCCCGGAAACAGATGAAGAGCTGAAGGAATATATGAAAGAGCGCTGCCCGTTCAATCATATGACGGTCATGTATAAAAAGAGCGAAGTCGTGAAAGCGGGAAATTACCAGGACCTTCATTTCAATGAAGATTATCTCCTGTGGATCCGCATGGCTCAGGCCGGCTGCACATTTGCCAACATCAATGAAGTGCTGGTAGATGTACGTGTCGGAAAAGATATGTATAAACGCAGAGGCGGGGAAGAATACTTCCAGAGTGAGAAGAAAATCCAGGACATCATGCTGGAGAGCGGGATGATCACGGAACAGCTCTACAACAGGAATATGCTGAAGCGGAAGATCGTAGAGAAATGGATGACTCCGACGATCCGCGGCTGGGTATTCAAAAGAGCCGCCAGAAGAAAGGACTTCGATGAAGAAGAAGCTGAGTGAACTGACTTCTCAATTTGTTTTCAATGCCTATCATCTTTCGGATGATATGGCTTTTCATGTTGAGGAGACAGATGCCTGCCGGCTGATCAACCGGAACCGTCTGGACATCATGGCAAAGATCCTGTATCTGAAACTGAAGGATACCGCCCCTGCATACGCGCGGAAAATGTACCTTGAGCATATCCGTGTCATGACAAGGGATTCCTTTGTGGAAGCAGGCAGTCATAAATCAGGTGCCCAGGCTTTTATTGATTCGTTTGAACAGCTGTATGAACAGATGAAGGAGAACGGATATTCGGAAGAAGCGCTTCCGATCCCGGTAGATCCGGACATGCAACCGATGGACGGGGCACACAGGATCGCCTGCGCGTATGTGCTGAATATTCCGGTCAAGGTGATCTGCCTGCCTGTCAAAGCGGAATTCGACAGATATCCTTACCAGTGGTTTATTGAGCGCGGAACGGATCCGGATGTACTGGACCAGATGGTACTGGAATACATTAGGGAGAAGGATCATTGTGCCTGCGTCAATATCTGGCCGTCGGCGAAAGGACATGACGAAGAAGTCGAGCGGATCCTGCAGGAACATTTCGGGATCATCTACAAGAAGGATGTTTCACTGAATGAGAACGGTGCGTTCCATTATCTTGCGCAGATCTATCAGGAATATTCATGGGCACAGGACCATGACGGGGACGGATTCTCCGGTGTTTACCGGAAACTGGTTCCGTGCTTCCCGACATTCGATCCCGTGAAGGTATATTTCATAGAGGTCAAAGACTACGAAGAGGTCACAGCCGTCAAGGAACAGCTGAGAGACCTGTTTGGTCTGGAAAAGCATTCCATGCATGCGACCGACAACCAGCAGGAAACCGTTCTGATGTCGGAACTGCTGCTGAGCAGGGAGACCGTGGCATTCATGAATCAGTGCCAGTCAACGAAATTCCCTAATACATTCAGACTGCTGAAAGAGTCAGACGGGTTTGACTTCAGCAGGACCGTACTGACCGGTTCTATCGTACTTGCCCTCTACGGCATGCGTCAGGCGGAGGATCTCGATTTCATTTCCATGGATGAACTGCCCGGTTCCCATAATGACCTGCTGAAATATTACGGAATGAGTGCCTCTGAAGCAGTCAATGATCCGGAAAAGTATTTTGTATATTTCGGGAAAAAGTTCCTGAGCCTTGATCAGATCAGGAAGTTCAAGAAAAACAGAAATGAAGGCAAGGACCGGGATGACCTGCAGCTGATCGAGACAATGCTGAAAAATGCCGGCAGACCGGACATGAAGGTCAGGCTGCTGCAGACGAAACGCAGGGTCATTGCGAAAACACAGGGTGTGATCCTCAAAGCGGCGCACGCGACAGGAACATATGATATCCTGCGGTCAGTTTACCGGAAGCTGAAAGGACAAAAGTCATGAAACGGATCCTGTATGTGCTTGCAAATGAACCGACAGGCGGGGTAGGTATCTTTGTCCGTGACTTTACGACACACTTTGATGACCGTGTGCATGTTGATTTTCTGATCTATACGGAACAGAGAGATAGTGTATTTCAGAAAGCGATCCGCAAACAGGGTACGAAGATCTATTATCTGCCCGAACTGACTATGAAGGCATACCTGAAGTTGCTGCGTCTGACGGATGAGTTTTTTCGTGTGCATGCGAGGGAATACGATATCGTGCATCTCACATATCCCGGACAGGTCGGCATGGTGCTGAAGCCGGCAAAAAAATACGGGGTTCCGTACCGTATCATCCACAGCTTCAATACCAGGCTGAGCGATAACCCGCTCAAGAGCATCCGCAATAAGCTTTTTATCATGAATTATAAAAAATACGCGAATGTATATCTGGCCTGTTCAAAGAATGCCGGTGAATATCTGTACGGAAAGAAAATGGCCCGGTCCGGACAGGTCACATACATCATGAACGCCATTAACTGTGAAGAATACCGGTTTGATGAGCAAAAACGCAGGGAAATGCGTTCCGAGCTTGGACTCAGCGATGGGACCAGGCTGTTCCTGGCTGCGGGCAGGCTGGAAGAACAGAAAAATATCGGGTTTGCTGTGGATGTGTTCAGCGAGATCCTGAAAAAGAACAATGATTCACAGCTGATCATCATCGGAGACGGACCACTGAAGCAGTCGATACAGCAGAAGGCAGCGGATCTGGGCATTGCCGGTTCTGTTGTGTTTGCAGGCTTTACAAACAGACTGAACGATTATTTTAACGCGGCCGATCTGCTGCTGTTCCCGTCGCTTTATGAAGGACTGCCGATCACGCTTGTTGATGCCCAGTGCTGCGGTCTGCCATGCGTCATGTCAGATACCATTTCGTCCGAAACGGTCTTGACAGATCTGATTCGGATGAATTCGCTGGATGATCCGGCGGAAAAATGGGCGGATCACTGCATCAGCCTGTGCCGCAAAAACAGACGTGATTATACAGATGAAATCACAAAAAAAGGCTATAATATCTCAAAGGAAGCTCTGCGCCTGGAGCAACTGTATCTGGATTTGGGAGAGTAAGATGACATTAGACTGCAGCAAACTTACCGGATTGAAAATTATGCAGCTGTTCACAGCGACCGCATCGATTCTGATCGGTTTTTTAGTGAACCTGTTTTCATTTGACTCAAGTCTGTTTTTTTATGTTTGTGTACTGCTGAGCGGCTTTTATGTACTGACGGTTTTATACTATGGAAAACTCAGATTTTTCAGTAAAAACAGAGCGCTGATCTTCCTGATGACAGTACTGCTTCTCAGCATCCTGATCAACTGGAGACGGTCCGATATCTACAGTTTCATCAGATGGCTGGAGGTCTTTATTCTTCTGTTTGCGACCATGATCTATACCGGTGCGGAGGATATGGACAGGATCCGTGACGCCAACCTGAAGATATTCCGGACAATAACGGTCGTTACGTTCGCCATGACCGCAGGATCGCTGGTACTGGCTGTATCAGGACAGCTGCTGGCTGATGCCGGGACTGCATATGTCTTTGCAAATCCGATATCCAGTGTTCTGAAATGGAATGATGATCTGCGAAACATGGTGCTGGGAGGACTGTACCTCAATGGAAATCAGCTGGGGCTCAATGCGTACTGTTCCGGAATGCTCAGCGCTTATTACCTGACGGAAAAAAACAGAAGATCTGTATTTGATATACTGAATATCCTTGTACAAAGTATCGGGATCGTCGTATGCGGGTGCCGTTCGATCATGATCGCGATCATCGTAACGATCGCCCTGACGGTTTTCCGTGCAGCTTCCCCCAGAATGAAAAAAGTTTCCGTTGTTGTGATCCTGCTGCTCGTTGGAGCGGTATGTGCTGTGACCGCGACAAAAATGCAGCATTACGGACATGATACAGGATTTGAAGCGCTTCTGAATCATCTGAGCGGTGACAGATTCCTGTTATGGAAATATTGTCTGGGGTTATTCAGAGAAAACACTTTATTTGGTATTGGATTAGGCAATATCCATGCATTATCCAAAGATGTTATGAATCTGACCAATATCGGAGAACGTTATAATAACGCGCATAACATCCTGGTCAACATTTTATCGATGACAGGTCTTGTCGGACTGTTCTCATTCAGTCTGATCGCACGTGATTCATATTACGGACTGAAACGTGTCAGCCGTATACTGGGTGTTTTCTGCATCGGAATGATCATTGCGGATATGTTCGATATTTTTCTCATCTTCACTGATAAACTGCCGTCATTGCTGTTTCCGATGATCGCCGGGTATGGATTCCAGCTGTCATTGCGAGAACCGAAGCCCTTCTATTTTTATTCAAATCTTGTGGAAGAAGACATCTATAAAGAACTTTACACAAAAGCAGAACGTCCCGGCCAGCAGGCACAGAAATTCAACCGTCTGATCGCGGAAGGATTCGCGTACAATGGAAGAAAGATCGAATGCGATACTTCCGTACTGGCATCGGATGCGATCGTTGATTACCGGTTCAGGAATCTGAAGAACCACGGGATGTATCATTATTCACTTTCGATCAATGTTCCGGGCATCAAGACGCTCTGGAATATTCTCGGCGCATTTTTCCATACTCTGTATGCTCAGTACGGCGCCTGCGTGATCGATGTCCTGTCGATCGACAACGCTGTCGGGGCGCTGGCAGCCAGCAGGCTGAGAGGCATGCCGAATACAGGGATCGTCACCGATCTGCCTGAGCATTTCTCAGGAGACGGACTGTATGCCAGGATCGTATACAAGATCATGTCGTGGTGCGACAGCTATGTGTTCCTTACGGAATATATGGATGAAAAACTGAATCCGAAACATAAGCCCTATATCGTTATGGAAGGTCTGTGCGACGTCCATGTAGAACGTGAAACGGTTTCTGAGAGAGACCGGTCGATTATTTTTGCCGGTGAGATCGATGAACAGAACGGTGTCATGACATTTGTCCGTGCTTTCAATCAATGGGGTGATCACGGCTATGATCTGTATTATTACGGTACAGGTGAAGCGATGGAAATGCTTAAACAGGAGTCAGAGGGAAATGACCGGATCCATATCATGGGGTTATTGCTGAACAGGGATCTGCTCAAAGTCATGAACCGTGCCTCACTGCTGGTCAATCCGCGTCCGATCTATCAGGATTTCGTGAAGTATTCCTTCCCGAGCAAGGTCATGGAATATATGAATACCGGAACATATCATGCAAGCAGCCATCTTGCCTGCATCCCGGATGAGTATTTCGAATATATCGGCGACATGGGAGACGGCTCAACCGAAGACATTCTGAAATTCCTGAAAGAATTTGAACATATGACGCCCGAATATCTGAACGAACAGGGGAGAAGGGCACAGGAATTTGTTCTGAAGAATAAGAACAACGCGGTTCAGGCTGCCAGGATCGCTGAACTGCTGGACGGTATGTATGAATAAACGCGTGGTAAAGAATGCAGGCTGGATCATCGGCGCAAAAGTCTTCCAGATGTTTCTCGGCCTGTTTATCAGCGCCTGGATGGCAAGATATCTGGGGCCTTCCAACCTTGGCCAGATCACATATGTTGCCTCCTTCGTATCATTCTTTTCTTCCCTGGCAACACTCGGTCTCAACAGTGTCATCATCAAAGAACTGATCGATCATGATGACAGACAGCACTATGTGCTGGGAACATCCATCATCATGCGTCTGACATCGAGCTTCCTTTCGGCATTGTGTGTACTTGGTATTGTGACAGTCCTGAATCCGGGTGACCGTCTGATGACCTGGATCACGCTCCTGCTGTCCCTGTCCCTGATCTTTGAATCCTTTGAAATGTTCAACTACTGGTACCAGTCGAAGCTGCAGTCGAAAGTGACTTCGATCATCCAGACAGTCACGTATGTGATCGTTGCGGGCTGGAGACTGACCGGTCTGATACTGAACCGCAATGTTCTGTGGTTCGCATTCGCAACATCACTGGAATCCATTTCGATTGCCGTAATGCTGTACCTGTCCTACCGGAGACGACGCCAGTATCCTCTGGCATGGGACAGCAGCCTTGCGAAGGAAATGCTGTCAAAGAGCCATCACTTTATCTATTCCGGACTGATGGTAGCCATCTACAGCCAGATGGACAGCATCATGCTGAAGGAATTCATCGACGCCGGAGCGACCGGTTATTACAGCACCGCGACCGGCATCAATACCATGTGGTCATTCATCCTGGTGGCGATCATTGACTCCATTTATCCGACGATCGTGGAAGCGAAAAAGTCGGGCAATGAAGACCAGTATCATCACAGGATCATTCAGCTGTACAGTATCGTATTCTGGCTCAGCGCGCTCGCGTCCATCGCGATCATGATCATCGCAAGGCCGCTGGTCCTGACGCTGTACGGAAACGATTATATTCCTTCCATAAGCTGTCTCAGGATCGTGACCTGGATCAATACATTTGCGTATCTCGGTGTTGCCAGAGGGGCATGGATGGTATGTGAGAACAACCAGGTATATCAGAAATATATTCTCGGGATCGGCGCGGCTGTGAATGTGATCCTGAACGCGTTATGGATCCCGCTGTTCGGCATTGCCGGAGCTTCATTTGCGACGCTTGTCACGCAGATCGTTACATCGATGCTGGCCCCGCTGCTTTTTCAGCGCACACGGGAAAATACACTGTTCATTCTGAAAGGAATGAATCCGGCTGTATTCTTCAATGTGATCAGATCGCTGATCGCCGGGAGAAGAAAAGCCGGCTGATTTTGACGGAGAACGTGAGTTACTCTATACTGTGTTTTACAAAGGTTATAAATTTATGAATCATCTGGTCGGAAAACTGAAGGAATACATGCTGTCAGAAATCTTCTGCACACTGTTTTTTATGATTGTTCTGACCGTCAATCATGTATCACTGTATTACCTGGACGTCTACCTCAGACCTCTGTTTCTGGTCAGTTATCTATGGGTCCTGATCATCTATCTTTACCACACGCTTATAACCAGGAAGTATCTGACAGGAAATCTGTTCAGGATCGCACATGTTTTTCTGATCATTAATGTCGTTTTCACATTTATCTGGCCGGAAAACCGCCGGATCAGTGTGCTTCAGGATTTTGCCCAGCTGATCCTGTATATGTTTGTGGCATTCGGCGCGTTTTATCATCATGACGGAAAAAATGACCGTGTCAGGATGGAAAAGCTTCTCCATTTCTTTGTTGCCGCAACTTTCGTTGTTTCTCTGGCAAGTCTGGCAGCAATCTATTTGAAATCAGACCTGATCTCCATACAGCCCAATTATCCTGAATCAAGACAGCGGGGCTTTTACTATGAAACAAATGAAGGCGGACTCAACGCGTTTGCTTCGATCATACTTGGATTGTATTTTTTCTGGAAAAACCGTGAGATATACGGAAAGAAGGCCGCTGCGTCAGACATCATTTATGTTCTGAATGTTTTTGTACAGCTGGATATGATCCGCGCGAACGGTTCAAGGACATCCCTGCTTGTGCTGATGGCGATGGCCGTGATCATGCTTCTGACAACTCTGAAAAAACGAACAGAGAAGGATCTGCCGAAATGGATCCTGTACGCAGCCGGCGCTGTGATTGCTGCCGCATGCTATGTCCTGCTTTTCACCAGGTATGGCTTTGAAAGAAATGTCTATTATTATCTGAGCGAAGTTTCGTCTCTTGGCTCATTGACGAAAGATGAATTGATGAATCTGCTGAGCAGAATGTCATCTTTCAGATTCTATATCTGGAAAACAAGCTTCGAAGAGATCGCCAAACATCCGTTCCGTGGATACGGGCTGAAAAGCGCCAATTTCACATATACGATATATCGGGGCTTTTCCAACAGTCATAATCTGCTGATCAATACGCTGCTGTTTTCGGGAGTGACGGGAACTGCTGTTTTAACACTTTACGGGATCGAGTGCGCTCTTCAGAGCAGCCGTAATGCGCGGTCATCAGTTGATAAATATCTGAAAGCATTTGTACTGGGTTATCTTGCTGTCTCAATGCTGGAAATGGCGTTTCTCTATAATGGAAAAGCGCTGTCGGCACTGTGCTGGTGTACACTGGGGTATCTGACTTCCCCGAAAGACGAGCTGGCTGCCGACGCCGAGAATTCCATTACGGTCGTTGAACGCGTGAAGAACGCAGCCGCCATTATAATGAACTGTCTGGGCATTACAAACCTGATGATCCGGAAATGCTATGCGGATCCGCAGATGATCAGGGTCGTGAATTATCACAGAACGCCGGACAATGAACTGAAGACATTTGAAAAACAGCTGAAATGGTACCGGAAGCATTTTGAGAATGTAGACCGGACAAGGTTCGAACGGTTCATGAACGGTGAACATCAGTTTGTGAAACCGGGCATCATCCTGTCATTTGATGACGGACTTCTGAACAATTATGAGAATGCGGCGCCGCTGCTGGAACAGTATGGTTTTACCGGCTGGTTCTTTGTATCTTCCGGTCTGGCTGACGGAACGGAATATATGACATATGAAGATATGGCAGATCTTGCAAAGCGCGGACATGTGCTCGGCTGCCATACATTCTCACATCACCGCATGGAAGAGAACGATACACCGGAGATCCTGGATCATGAGATCGCCGAGGCACGTCAGGTGCTTTCAGAGCGTACAGGAACGGATATCGATATTTTCTGCTGGTGCGGCGGGGAAGAGGATACATATACGAAGATCGCTGCCGACGAGATCCGCAGACATTACCGCTGGGGCTTTATGACCAACAATGAGCCCGTGCGTTCCGATACGGATCATTATCAGCTCCAGAGAACCAACGTAGAAGCCAGATGGCCGCTTTCAACCGCGAAACTGCAGCTGTCGGGTCTGATGGACCGTGTCTACCGTGACAAGCGCGAACGTGTGATCGAGAAGACAAAGGAGTCGTAATATGCCAGCTGTCAGTGTCATTATGCCTGTATACAATGCGGAACGCTATCTGGAACAGAGCATCGGATCCGTGCTGAGACAGTCGTTTCAGGACTGGGAGCTGATCCTTGTCAACGACGGGTCAAAGGACAGAAGTGAAGAGATCTGCAGAAGTTTTGCCGGACAGGATCAAAGGATCATTGTGCTTTCCCAGAAGAATGCCGGTCCTAACAAAGCGGTCCTGAACGGACTCCGGCATGCCGAAGGCAGGTACGTCATGTTCCTGGACGCGGATGACTGGTATGACAGTGAAATGATCAGGATCCTGTATCAGTCGGCTGTCTTTCATCAGGCCGACGGTGTGATGGGCGGATACCAGAAGGTCAGCCCGGAGGGTGTCCTGCTGGAGAGGCCCCTGTTGACGCCTGAGGCAGTCTATGAAAAAGAAGATATTGAAAATCAGATCCTGAAGCCTTTCTATGAAACAGAAGCGGACATCTACCGCAGATGGAGCGCTCCCCGCTGGGACAAGGTCTACCGCACATCTGTGCTGATAAAAGCATTTGAAGATGTCGATATCACAATGACGCTGGGCGAGGATCTGGCGATGAATCTCAGCTTCCTGCACTATGCCTCCAGGGTCGTTACGCTGAAAGACTGCTGGCTGTACAACTACCGCGTGCTTGATCAGTCGGCTGCCCACGGCTACAGCGAAGCTCTGGAAAGAAAGAATCAGAGCCTGGCGATCAATATTGATATACTGGCCGCAAAACAGGGCTATACTTTTGCGGCAAGACCCCTGATGGAGGACAACAATACGCTTGGCCTGCTGTTTGACCTGTCGCAGACAAAGGGACTTACCTTTCGTGAAAGGGCGGCGATCAGTAAACGTCTGATCGGCAGACTGCATAACAAGGGAAAGGCAGCGAAAGTGCTGCTGTACAGGGACTTCCCCGGCAAAGGGGCACTGCAGAAACTGTACCGCAGGATTCGCGACCGCTGATCCATGCTATACTTTTAACAGATAAGGGATGATGTATTCAGTGAAAACAGCATTTGTAAATACAGTCTCCGGTTACGGAAGTACGGGCAGGCTGATCGATCAGCTTTCCCGTATGGACGGTATCCGGGGAAAAGTCTATTACGGAAGAAAAAAGAATCTGTCAGACATGGATTCCTATCGTATGACAGACTTTTTTGGTAATGTGAATCAGGCACTTCAGACGTTCCTGTTCGACAGGCATGCTTTCTGCAACCGTAAAGAAACAGAGCGCATGATCGAAGACCTGAAGCAGTTCGCGCCGGACCTCATCCATCTGCACAACCTGCACGGTTACTATCTGGACGCGGAAGTCCTGTTTGAATATCTGCAGACCGTGGATACGCCTGTGATATGGACACTGCATGACTGCTGGTCGTTTACCGGTCATTGTTCACATTATGAGGCTGTCGGCTGTGACAAGTGGAAGACACACTGTTATGACTGTCCCCAGCTGAACCAGTATCCCATCACGTTCAACGGAAAACATGTATCGGAAAACTACGAGCGGAAGAAGCAGCTGTTCACATCACTGGGGGACAGGCTTCATATTGCCGTTCCTTCGCAGTGGCTGGCTGACCAGGTCAGGGAGTCCTTCCTTGGGAATACCGACTGTACCGTGGTCGCCAACGGCATCAGCCTGGAAACCTTCCGGCCAAGACCTTCTGAATTCAAAAAGAAACATCATATCGAAAACCGTTTCCTGGTCACTGCCTGCGCGAGCATCTGGACGCGGAAAAAGGGACTGGACCAGCTGATCGAGCTGTCAAAACAGATGCCGGAGCGTTCCGTGCTCTGCGTGATCGGCCTCACGAAATCACAGATCCGTCTGTTCCCGAAAACAGCTGTCTGCATCGAGCGGACAGATAATGCCATGCAGCTGGCAGAGATCTATACGGCATCCGATGTGTTTGTCAATCCGACACTGGAAGAGACGTTCTCACTGGTCAATGTTGAATCACAGGCATGCGGATGTCCCGTGATCACATACCGCTCCGGCGGCAGTGTGGAAATGATCACGGACCGGACAGGCGTGATCGTTGAGAAAAACGACCTGGCAGGCATGCGGGAAGCCATCCGGAAAATGGTGTCGGGTGAGCTTGTGTTCAGCGCGGAAGACTGCGTTGAGAATGCCTCGCATTACGCGCTTGCGAACATGTATGACGGATATCTGAGGCTCTATCACAGAGTATTGGGGGATTTCTGATGAAACGACTGAAAGTATGCTGGATCAGCAATATTCCTTCTCCATACAAAACGGCAGTCATGAACCTGATCGGCAAAGAGACGGATCTGATCGCTCTTTATGAAAAGCAGGGGGAATCAGACCGTGAAGACAGCTGGTATGACCGTTCGTTCCATTCCTTTACCGGGATCTATCTGACAAAGCAGAACGCAAAACGCATTATCAGGGACCAGGCGGAACAGTGTGACTGCCTGATCAATTCGGACTATTCCAATCCATACGCGATGTATGCCGTGGAATGTTTCCGCAGAAAGAAGAAAACAGTATTCATGCAGGCGGACGGCGGTCTTGCCATACCGAGAGGTCCGGTGGATCTCGTTATCTCACAGGTCATGAAGCGCTGTGACAGATATATCAGTCCGGGCAGTGAGACGGACAAATACTATGCGTACTATCACATTCCTCAGGACAGGATCAGCCATTACCGCTTTGCCTGTATGAGCGCGGAAGAGATCGCCCGCGCAGGCAGGATGCGTGAACAAAAAGAACAGTACAGGCAGAAGCTTGGCTTTACCAACCGGTATGTCCTGCTGTCAGTAGGACAGCAGATCCCGCGCAAGGGATATGACATCCTGGCGCAGGCAATGAACGGGATCACAGAGGATATCGGTGTCTATATCGTAGGCGGAGAGCCGGAAGACCATGTTCTTCAGTATGTGAAGGAGAACCATCTGGATAATGTCCGGTTTATCCCGTTCCTGAACAAGGAACAGCTTGCGGAATACTATGCTGCAGCGGACTGTTTTGTCCTTCCGACCAGATATGATATCTGGGGACTCGTGATCAACGAGGCCATGGCATACGGTCTGCCGGTCATATCGACTGACCGCTGTGTGGCGGCAGTGCAGTTCAATGAGCAGTGCGGCAACGCCCTGATCGTTCCGGCTGAAGACCCTGTCAGCCTGCGGGAAGCAATCATGGAACTCTATCAGGATGAGGCGCTGTCCCGGAAACTGGGAGCCGGTTCACTGAAAGAGATCCAGGGCTGGAGTCTTGAAAACATGAAAGATGATCTGATTTCGATACTGAACAGCCATGTTCGTACAGTATAATGAATCAAATGACCGGAGGGAGAATATGAGAAAACTGAAAGTGATGACAATTCTGGGCACCAGACCCGAGATCATCCGTTTAAGTGAAGTGATCAAAGCATGCGACAGGTATTTTGATCATGTACTGGTCCATACCGGACAGAATTACGATCCCAGACTGAATGATATCTTCTTCAAGGATCTGGATCTGAGACAGCCCGACTATTATCTGGAATGCGTCGGAAACAATCTCGGTGAAACGATGGGAAATATCCTTGCAAAGTCATATGACGTGCTTCTGAAGGAAAAACCGGATGCCGTACTGGTGCTCGGTGACACCAACAGCGCGCTTTCCGCGATCTGTGCGAAACGCCTGAAGATGCCGATCTTCCATATGGAAGCCGGCAACCGGTGCTGGGACTGGAATGTGTCGGAAATGATCAACCGCAAAGTTGTGGACGCGATCTCCGATATCAACCTGCCCTATACGGAAAACAGCAGAAGGTATCTGCTTTCGGAAGGTATTGACGGTAAAACGGTCTTTGTGACAGGTTCCCCGATGACGGAAGTCATCCATAAGCATATGGACCAGATCCTCGCCAGCAATGTTCTGGAAGAACTGGGCCTTGAAAAGGGGAAGTATATCCTGGTCAGCGCGCACCGTGAAGAGAACATCGATCTGGAAGACAACTTCATGTCCCTGATGACAGCGATCAACGATGTAGCTGAAACATATCAGATGCCTGTGATCTATTCCACGCATCCGCGCAGCAGGAAGTGGATCGAACGGAGAAACTTTAAATTCCATCCGCTGGTCAGAAACCTGCAGCCCTTTGGTTTCTTTGATTACAACAACCTGCAGATGAACAGCTACTGCGTGCTTTCCGATTCCGGAACGCTTTCTGAAGAGAGCGCCATCCTCGGCTTCTACGGGGTGCTGATCCGTACAAGTACGGAACGTCCGGAAGCGCTGGATGCCGGTTCTGTGATCCTTGGCGGGATCACCACGGAATCCATCGAACAGGCTCTTGAGATGTCAGCCGCAATGCGTGACAACAATGAATTCAAAGCGCTGCCGCGTGACTACGAATATGAAAATGTCGCCCTTAAGGTCGTCAAGCTGATACAGAGCTATACGGATGTAGTCAACCGCACAGTATGGCTGAAGAAATAAACGGAGAATCGTATGGAAGAATTGACTTATTACATTCAGAACTGGGATACGAACATGGTATCCATGGGTGCGGTTCTCTGCCTGATCCTGATCGTTTCAGGATACTTTTACGGCAAGATCCTGCAGAACTTCATCGAACCGCTGGAAAAGATCGACGCGACATTCCTCGGAGTGTTCCTGATCTTCGCGGTGTTTGAGATCTTCACATTTGCCTGCGTATCGATGCAGCTGAGCACGAACCTCGCGTACTTCCTGACCGCGTTTCTGATACTGGCATCGCCCTTATTGTGTCTGCTGACGTGGTCGAATATTCTGCCGTCCTGGAACAACCTGTTCGGACTTCTGACAGGACTCGGCGTTTCATATATCCTGTTCCTGACCGCGAAGGACCTGAACACGAACAATATCTTCTTCGACAGTATCCATTATCTGTCCGCTGTTCTGGAAAGCAGCGTCCAGGAGAAGTTCGCGCATCTGAACTATTATGACGGGTCATTCATCTACGGTCTGGACCAGTTCCATGACTATGAAGGATTCGTCTATTTCTGGGGAATGCTGCTGAGGTGGGTAGACAACCTCAGCAAGATCAGGGAATCTCTCACACCGGTATATATCTGGGGCGCGTCCTTTGTTTACTGGATGGCGCTGGGCAACCTGATCTGGAACAGTGTCACGGTCGTATTCAGAAAATGGTGGAAGATCATCGGTATCGCAGCTGCGATCGTGATCCTGTCACCGTATTATACAAACTACTGGAATACAACGCTTGCCTTCTTCGGCAACTCTTTGCGGACCGTGATCATCGGTTTCGGTGTGCTGCTTGCATACCTTTATCTGCAGGAAGAACATGACGGTTCTGTATTCATTGCCAATATGATCGTGACATACGCAGCGCTGTTTACGAGTTCTTCGGGATTCTTCCTGGAGGCGTTCATCACAGCGGCACTGTTCTTCTGCATGACATGGCTGAATGATGACAAACTGTCTTCCTATGTCTGCTTCATCATTTCCTGCCTGCCCCTGACACACTTTGCGGCGATCATTCTGATGCCGTTCTCCATCGAGTACTGGAAGGTGCTTCTGATGGGTGTGGTTCCGATCCTGGTGCTTCTTCTGATCGCATTGCTGATACGGAATCATCTTGACACATTCAACAAAATCATGAGATGGCTGCTGCCTGTCGCTTTTGTCGGACTGGCAGCTGTGGCCTTCCTCAGCAGAAACGGCAGATTCGGATATTCCTATTTCTTTGCTCAGAGATCCAATATGGATATGTGCAACAACTTTACCGGAAACTATGAGGCAAGGGATGCATTGAGAAACTACCTGCTGTACGGCATGCTGGCACTGCTGGCAATACGTCCGTCAAAGGAACCGGGATTCAAGCTGTTCCTGCTGTTCCTGGCGGTTCTGTTCATCAACCCGCTGGTACAGCCTGCTGTTTCGACATATCTGACATCGACGGTATATTCCAGAGTATCTGATCTGATCGTCAATCCGTTTACGATCACCTTCATGATCGGCAACATCATCAACATCCTCACTTTTGAAAACTACTGGTATATCGCGCTGGCAGGGATCCTGCCGATCGCCGGTATCGCATATCTCTCTTATCAGCTTGGACTGGATAATCTGGAAACTCCGTATACGAACAATCTGATCTTTAAAGAAGATGGATTTGATTGGGAGACCAAAGTTGCGCCGGATTCCTGGGAACTGTACGACTGGATCGGCAGGAATGTTCCGAGATCCAACGAAGAGCGTCCGATATTCCTTTCACAGGATATCGGTCTGAAGGGCTATGTAGCAGATATCGGACTGGCGTTCTCATCCAGTGATTACAGAGACGCGCTGGCAGATGAAGAGAAGTTCGAAGAACATCGGAAGATGCTTGGCATACTGTATCCGGAGAAGCGCTATCAGGAAGATGAGATCCTGGGTGAAGCCGGTGACTACGCGGATCTTTCCGATTCACTGATCAAGTATGACGCTGAATACCTGATCATACGCAACACGATCGCACTTTGGGATGAAAGAGGCTGGTACAACAAGTCATACCAGAGCGTGCTCAACAGCGGTCAGGCAGAAGTGCTTTATGAAAATGAAACATGGGCATTGCTGAAGGTCGATCAGAACTGGAAACCGGAACCTGAAGAAACAACAGAAGAGACGACAGAAGAAACACATTGACGAAACGAAGCCTGCTGGTTATCAGCAGGCTTTCTTCTGTTATAATGAATCGTGATGAAAATACAGGGGACATTTGAAAAAATAAGGGGAAAGTTCTTTCATATGGCCAAAACAGGTAAAGGCAGGGCAATGATCATCCTGTTTGTCCTGCTTTTTGTGCTGAACTGCCTGGCTGTACCGACACAGGACGACCTGGGATATCAGATCAACAGCGGTCTGCTGGATATCCTGTATCGTGAATACATTCAGTACATGACATGGACAGGAAGAACGACAGCGCATCTGATCGCCAGATGTTTTCTTGCGATGCCGAAGATCATTTTCAATGTCTGCAATTCACTCTGCTTTGTGCATTTATGTGATCTGATCACAGCGCATGCGGTCGGAAAAAAAGAGAATAACAGCTGGCAGATATTCTGTCTGGCTGCTTTGATGATATTCCTGTTCGCTCCGCTGTTCGGACAGACATGCCTGTGGGAGACCGGTTCCTGCAATTATCTGTGGACGACCATGATCGTCATGCAGTTCCTGCTGAATTACAGACTGGCGGATGCCGGTGATTCGCGTGATCATTCCTGGATCCTGATGTTCCTGGCAGGCATACCCGCAGGATGGACAAATGAAAACACAGGCGGGGCACTGATCCTGATGATCCTGTTCCTGATGTTCATGCAGTATCTTCAGAAAAACATCAGACCGTGGATGCTCTCCGGACTGGCAGGTTCACTGCTTGGTTTTGTAATGCTGCTGGTAGCACCGGGAAACAAGGTGCGCGCTCAGGATTTCATCAGCACCAACGGAAAAGCTTACGACCTGGTACATGACTTTTACGGAATGCTGACGGTATTTGATCAGGGTCAGATCTGGATATGGATCATGCTGGCACTTGCCATTGCATTCCTTCTCATGCAGAAAAACAGCCTGAAGGCTGTCCGTACATCGTTGTTCTACGCCATAGCAGGTGCGGCGGCGGTAGGTGCCATCATTCTTTCGCCGGTGCCTGTTCTGTATGACCGTTCCATGTTCGGAGGAACCGTGATGCTGATCACAGCAGTGCTGATCGCTGCTGCTGCGGCTGAACACAATGAATACAGCCGCAGAGCTTCTATGTCTGTCATGATGGTCATGCTTATGTTCAGCGGGTTCCATTATCTGAGAACACTTGCCGACCTTGCCTATACCAGATACCAGTACCGCAACAGGGAAGCGTATGTGAAGCAGCAGAGGGAACTTGGGAACCTGAACCCGACTGTTCCCATTATCTATGATGAGTTCATGACTGCTTACAACCCGATGTTCGGCCTGGGAGATATCGGTTTCTTCAGGCTGCTCTGGACCAACGAGTATTACGCAGAGACACACGGGCTTGAAAGCGTTCAGGCAACTGCGCTTGACCACTGGTCCCTGATCTACAAAAACGGTGATCCTGAGCTGATGAATATCACAGAGATGGCTGATTATCTGGAAGCTGCCGTGAACAAAGGCTATACACTGCTGATCAATTCAAGCTGGATCGATTCTGATGTGTATGCAAACGAGATCCATATCCTTGGAAATATCGGTCTGGATATCATACAGAAGGGCACGATCCATCTTGCCGTGTTGTATGAAAACGGTACGATCGTCGACAAGGCAGTATCACCGCTGCCGGTCGATATTGAAGGCAACGCAGAATGCGGCGCGTATTACTATATTTCGTCCAATGATAATGTCTATTTCAGCGACATTGTCGTGAACGGGGTCGAATATACAAACGATAATGAAGGAGTCACCGTCGTCGTGCTGGATGAACAGCAGAACAGGGTGGTCGATTCCATCACGTTCTATCCCTGGAGCGATCAGGGCGGCATCCGCTATTATGTGGAGAAGTAGGGACAGTCTGTTATGAGTTACACTTCTGTTTATTACTATGCATTGATCGCCATGACTGTCGGCCTTTACTATGCCCTGAAGAAACAGTACAGGTGGATCATCCTGCTGGTTTCCAGCATGGTCTTCTATGCACTGATCATACAGAGTCCTTTCCAGATGGCGGTGTTTGCGGCTGTGATCGTGATCAGCTGGTTCAGCGGAAAACTGATCGCACAGCATCCCGACAGGAAGACACTCTGGACAGGACTTGTTTTATCACTCCTGCCTTTGCTGGCAGTACGTCTGGACGCCTGGCAGGTCATGTACCTGCACGGGTCCGCCAGGCTGCTTGTACCTGCTGGCATCTCATTCTTCAGCCTGCAGGCGGCAGCTTATCTGGCTGATATTTACCGCGGGAAAATACAGGCACAGCAGGATCTGCTGAAATACGCGCTTTTTATCGCGTGGTTCCCGCAGATCATCCAGGGACCGATTCCCCGGTATGAACAGCTGGCTGATCAGCTGAGTGAAGGACATGAATACGATACGGACCGCTTCATGAAAGGGATCCAGCTCATCATATGGGGTTTTTTCCTGAAGTTCATGATCGCCGACAAGGCTGCTCCGTACGTCAATACGGTCTTTGCGGACTATAACGCTTATCAGGGCTTTCCCGTGCTGCTGGCAGGAATCCTTTACAGCCTGCAGATCTACACGGACTTCCTGGCATGCACGACGATGTCCCAGGGTGTTTCCGCACTGTTCGGGATCACGCTGGCGGACAACTTCAGGCATCCGTATCATTCCTCATCTGTACAGGAATTCTGGCGCAGGTGGCATATTTCCCTGAGCTCCTGGCTGAGGGATTACGTCTATATTCCTCTGGGAGGCAGCCGCAGGGGGACCTTCAGGAGATATGTCAATCTGGTCATCGTCTTCCTGGTGAGCGGTATCTGGCACGGTACAGGCCTGACATTCATCGCATGGGGTCTGCTGCATGCCTTTTATCAAATCTTCGGGGCATATACACGCTCAGCCCGTGACGCGTTCTGGCAGAAGACAGGAATCACGGAAGGGCTTCGGCATATCATTTCCATAATCAGCACATTGTTCCTGGTCATGACAGGATGGATCATATTCCGCGCGTCTTCCTTAAGGGCAGCGCTGCGTATGATCCTGAATCTCTTCGTGATCAATCCATGGACACTGACAGACGGCACGCTGCTGCGCTGCGGTCTGGACAAAGCAGACTGGACTGTCCTGCTGTTATCGGCAGCTGTTCTGTTTGCGGCGGAACATGTACAGAAGCGGATGGTGATCCGCGACTGGTTCCAGAAACAGAATACAGCTGTCCGCTGGGCAGTTTATTTCCTTGCGGTCTGGTGTATCTGGCTGCTGGGATCCTACGGATACGGCTTTGACGCAAGTGACTTTATATACGGAGGCTTTTGATGAAACAGCATAGATCAGGAATCATCAGAAGTCTGATATTCATCTCACTTCTGATCGTATCGCTGCTCGGGATCAACCGTGTTACGAGACCGAAATACGATTATTCCAACAGCAGCTGGCCTACAACATCCACATATGAACAGTTCTATGACATGTCCCGCGACAGCATCGATGTGCTGTTTCTGGGAAGCAGCGTCATGGTAAACGCGGTATCACCGCAGCAGATCTACCGGACATACGGCATCCGGAGCTACAACCTCGGGAGTGAAAATCAGAGCCCGATCATCAGCTATTACTGGCTGAAGGAAGCGCTCCGCTTCCAGTCGCCCAAGGCGGTCGTCATGGACTGCCGGTTCCTGTTCAGCCTGCATAAGGAAAATCCCCTGAACATGATCGAAGGCCTTGTCAGGAAGTCTATTGACCCGATGAAGTGGTCTTCCGTCAAGATGGCCGCTGTGCATGATATCTGCTCGATCGATGAAGGGCAGGACGAACTCAGCTACTACCTGACGAATCTCCGGTACCATGAGCGCTGGAAGGTGCTGACGATCGATGATTATGATACATCCATGCAGAGCGCGCCGCTGAAGGGATTCGCGCCGATCTATGAAAACGGACCGGAGTCATATGCGGCATTCGTACCGTCGGACACTGCAGCGATGACGGAATTCGATGAACATATGGGTGTCTATCTGGATCAGATTACTGATCTGTGCAGAGAGGAAGGTATCCGGCTGATCCTGATCGATCTGCCCGGCAACCAGATGAATGACGCGATCAATAACCTGCTGACATCCTATGCTTCAGACTACGGCATCGAGTATCTGAACTACTGCGAAGAGAGCCTGTACAGATCGATCGGTGCTTCTCTGCCGGAAGAAAATGTAACGGCTCACGCGAATCTTCCGGGCGCTCTGAAGTTCTCGGATGCGATCGGGAAATACCTCCGGGAAACAGCCGGCATACAGGCTGTACCGGATGAGCAGTACGCGTCATGTGACGCGTATCATGAACATTCCATCCGGAATGATAGGCTGAAGAAAACAGATGATCTTGAAACATATCTCAGCCTGCTGAATGATCCGGCATATACCGTGTTCATCTCCGTCAGCGAAGATGCCGGCGCGGACCAGAGCGAGAACATCAGACAGCTGTGGAGCGGACTCGGCCTGCGTACCAGCCTGGAGGGGATGTATGAAGCAGGCTATACGGCAGTGATCTCTGATGAAGGGGTCTATGAAGAAGCCGGCCAGTCATTCCTGTCGCATACAGCGCAGTTCATGAACAGGCACCACACATATACGATCGAGAGCGCGGGCAGATCAGTCGGCAGCTGGTCATCCGTCAGGATCGACAGTACGGAATATTCCCGCGGTACTCCGGGTATCAATATCGTCGTATTCGACGAAATGTTCTCAAAGGTGATCGATTCGGTCACATATGAGACATATACAGGAACATTTGCCAGAGCAGAATAAAAGAGGCGGCCGACGGCCGTCTCTTAACGTTTTCTGAGTTTTAGTATCGTGTCTATGATCATCAGCAGGATGAATCCGGCTGTACCTGCGATCGTTGCGTACATTCCGGCTTTCAGTCCGACCGGAGTGAATGTGCCGACGATCTTGTTTGTTCCCGCAGTGACCGGGATGCCGATGAGGCCTCCGCTCACAGCATATGTTTTAACCTGTCTGCCGTTGACCGTTACCGACCATCCTTTATGCCAGGGGACTGACATGACAGCAAATCCCGGCTCGTTTGCCGTGATCGTCGCATAGAAGTTGTTCCCGTCCGGAACAGCTTCTTCAAATCCCGTGATCTCTTCATTTCCCAGCAGTGCTTTGATCTCATCATAGTCATCCGGGTGAACGATCAGCACTGACCGGAGCAGGCCGGTCATGGACGGATCATAGTCATCATACGTCATGATGTCCGTATAGGTTTTACCGAAGTTATAATAATCTTCATTTCTGTATACCGGCATGCCTGCGTAATCTGTGATGTATTCCGCGTTGGTAAACGGTACCTGGCTTTTTTCCGCGACGACTGCGTATTTCGTAGAGACCAGAGTCATGATATCGGGATTCGTGATATTGAAGGTCCATGGCAGATAGTCCTGTACATGTTCCTGATCGAGAAGCTTGAGATCATTCGTGCTGGCTGTGTATGTACTGTCATAGGCCATCAATCCCATCAGATCATAGTAGAGGTTGAAATTTGTGCTCAGGCCCCAATAGACGCCCCAGGAATCGATATAGTGCCTGACGACTTCCTGACGGCTTTCAGGGTCAAACTGCGCGACCCATTCCTGATAATAGCCTTTTTCACCGAGAATAGATGCAGTGCGGTCCATATCCACCTTGTTCAGATAATTGAATGAAGGGGAACCGAAATATGTAAACCACGATACCAGACACAGTTCCGCCAGGATGACGGGCAGCAGGACTTTCGTTATCCGGTAATACAGGGCAGCTCCTGTGACCAGAAGCGACGGCAGACAGATCAGTACCAGATAATAGTCGTCTTTGATCAATGACAGTTCTTTGCCATCCGCAATTGCGATCAGGGCAGTACCTGCCGCAAGTACGATGGAAGCTGCCAGCAGCGACCAAAGGAGTACATGCCGGTCCATGTCAGGCTCCTCGATCAGCGGCAGGATCATTGCGATCAGGAAGAAGCTGACTGAGCCGAGCCAGCGGAAGGAAGGCTCACTGAACCCGTGCATTGCGCTGGACAGGATCGGAATCAGAGCGACAAGCGATATAACGATCATAGAGATCAGAGAACTCTTTTCCCTGTGCTTTCCGAACAGATACTGCGGGACCATCAGGGAACAGAGGGAAGATCCCCAGAGGAATACTGCCATGACAGAGTAGTTTTCCGTATTGTAGGAATAAAGCTTCGAAATTTCCGCGCCTCTGTTTGCCAGCATGCTGGTAGGGGTGAACAGCCCTGTCAGGTAATCGAGATACGGAAGCACTGATTCAAAGACCAGTGTAGCGCTCCTGGCTCCGACACGGGAATTGGACAGGATGGAGATCGCTTCCGGCACTACAACAACACCGCTCATGGCAAATCCGATCAGGTAGCAACCGATCAGCTTGAAGGCGGATGCCCACATGCCTTTCATGGTGTGATACTCGCGGTCCCACCGCCAGATAAAGTAAAGAATGGTAAACAGTGATACAGAATAGAAGAGGTAATAATTGTTGACGAACAGGAAGAAGACCATCAGGATAAACAGTCCTTTTTTTCTGTCCATGATATATCTGTCGATCCCTGCGAAATACAGCGGCAGGAAGACAAAGAAGGACGCGAAGAACGGATGCATCATCGTCTGCAGGTTGTAGGCGCTGAACGCGAAGATCAATGATCCGGTCAGCTTCGTCCGTCTGCTGTAATGATTGACTGACGCGTAATACAGGAAACAGAATCCCGCTGTCAGGAATTTCAGATATGTCTGGATCGTAATGATATCCGTATATGGCATGTCCGTCAGGGCAAACGGATAATCAAACGGATCCTGGAAATAGAACAGTTTGGTAGAGTAGAAGTCATTCCCCAGAAAGCTTGACCAGCTCCAGAAGGGAAGTGTTCCGCTGTTCCGCCAGTTCTGCAGTATCGTTCTGAGATTTTCAAAGTTCGATGCGTACAGTGTCCGCATATCCCAGTCCAGGATGAAAGCACGTCCCGTCCTCAGATACGGAACGAATATCACTGCACATACGATATTCAGGAGTACTGCCAGCAGCAGTACTGTCACGATGCTGTTTTCTTTCTGTTTCATGTTTCATTATTATATCATCGAACTGTATGAACATACGCAAAAGCGTTGAAAAGGCGGTCCTGAACCGGTTTCAAACCGGATGGACAGAACTGATCCTGAAGATGTCAAAATGATGAAAATAGCGTATGATTATTTGCAATAAGGATTTCTGTGACCGGTCTTCCGGCCGCAGTGCCTTGTTGGCATAACAGACCGGTCTGCCGAAAGATATATCCAGCTGCTGAAAAATGCCGCAGATGTCTGAAGAGATACGGATCTGATTCGGGTGCCTGCGAATGAAGGTTCAGCTGAACTCTCTGTTTTGCGTTTGTTTCGTACAGGCGTAAGGAAGCGGGGATGACTGTCCTGCAGCACGCTCAGGCAGGAGGTAATTATGAATCCTGATAAGAAATTCCGGAATCTGTCATTTTTGATAGTTCTGCTGTTTATACTGTCCCTGGTACCGATCATCGCTCTGATGTTTTATGCGCATCCGTTTGCGGATGAATATACGGAACCGGTCGGAGTGTATTTTGCGCTGAAGAGCGGAAAAGGCATAGCCGGGATGACAGCAGCCGCATGGCAGTCAATGATAAGAAATTATATGACCTGGCAGGGAACGTATTCCGCCAAATTCGTGATGGCAATGAATCCGTCGGTTTTCGGTGACCGGTATTATTATCTTGGAATACTGACGGTTTTTTCTGCCGCGCTTCTGGAACATTTCTTTTTTCTGTATGTGCTTCTCTGCCGGATCCTCAAATTCAGAAAAAGTGAATGGATGATCGTGTCCTGCGTGACATTCCTGATCGGTGTGCATTTTATGCCTGATCCGACACAGGGAATCTTCTGGTTTGAGAGTTCGTCGTATTATCTGGGCTTCTACGGGCTCGGGCTGCTGTCGCTGGGATTATGCCTGCTGGCCGCTGTCAGTACGGCACCGGGAAGATCTTATGTATATATGATCATATCCTGTCTGACTGCTTTCCTGACAGCAGGCGGAAATATGCAGTCAGGCATGCTGTTTGCGTTTGCGTTTCTCGCAGCTGTCATTGTTTCCTTTTATGTGCGGAATCCAAACAGATTCAGAACGATACCGCCTTTAGCTGTATTTCTTGCAGGTTTCCTGATCAGTGTCATGGCGCCGGGAAATGCTGTAAGGGGAAAAGGCAGCTATTCCGGAATCGGACCTGTGATGACTGTTTATAAGTCCCTTCATCAGGCTTGTGTTCTGCTTGACGGGTGGAGAAACCTGTTTATGATATCTCTCCTGATCGGCCTGGTCCTCCCGGTATGCATGCGCGCTGTGAAACGTATTGATTTCAGATTTCCCTATCCGCTGCTGATCACCATATATCTGTTCGGAATGTTTTCCTGTCAGTTTGCGCCGTCATTTTACGCGTACGATATGATCGGTCCGCTGAGATCGGTCAACCCGATCTATATCAGTTTTGTCCTGCTGACAGTATTCCTCATTTATTACTGGTGCGGCTGGCTTTATGAAAAGATCAAAGATTTCGGGATGTATCAAAGCTTTGATTACGAACGTTTCTATGCATGGTATTTCCCGAAGGGGATCCTGCTGACGGCTCTCCTGTTCGGTATCGGCTGTATTTCAAGCGACAGACTGTCTTATATCACAGGTGTCAGTGCCCTGACATCGCTGGTCAGCGGTGAAGCACAGACTTATGATGCCGAACGCTTTGAACGGGAAAGGATCTTTCTTGAAAATGAGGGTTCGAAAACCGATATGGTGATCGATGATCTGTCCGCTAAGCCTTATCTTCTGTATTTTGCGGATGGTGAACCGAAGGCAGACAGTACAAACTGGATCAACAGGGGAATCAGTACTTATTACGGATTCGAATCATTGACGAAGAAAGAAAACGGCTCCGATTGATGCCGTTTTTTTGGCGTGTCTGAATGAAGGATATGAATAGGTAAGATCCCGGTATCGGGAAGTATTTCGGCACAGTGAATCATATGGCTGCGTATTCCGGAAGAGGTTTTCAGTTCATAGTACACACTGGTGCTGTGAGAGGACAGGAGTTGATCAATCCTGTCCGGTTTTTTCATCAGCTGTCAAAGATAAATTCAAAGCACTGAACTGTATGAACATACGCAAAAGCGTGCAAAAAAGTATTCTGCAGTAAGATCTGTCTCCGGGGCAAAAGGAACTGTTGCTGATGATAAAATGCTGAAAATAGCGTATGATTATTAACAGTAAGGTGAACACATGACAAAAATATCTATCGTAACGCCTTGTTACTACAACGGAATGAATCTTCCGGAAACTTATGAAGCAGTGAAAAGAGATGTCTTTGATGTCCGGAAGGATATCGATTTTGAATGGGTGCTCGTAGATGACGGATCAGGTGATGATACGCTTTTCCAGGCAGTCAAAATACAGAAACAGGATCCCCGGGTAAAGGTCGTCAAGCTTTCCCGCAATTTCGGTGAATTCAGGGCGATCGTAGCCGGCATGAGCCAGGCTGAAGGCGAAGCTGTCGCTGTCATCAGCGCAGACCTCCAGGATCCGCCTGATCTGATCCCGGAAATGCTGGCGTCATGGGAAAAGGGAAATCTCGTGAACCTGGCTGTCAGAAAAGACAGGGAAGAATCCGCGCTCAAGAACTGGTTTGCGGATACCTATTATAAACTTGTCAGGAAATGGGTGGAACCCAATTACCCGAAACGGGGATTTGACTTCTTCCTGATCGATAAGAAGGTCGCCGATGAGCTGGTGGAAATGCAGGAAAAAAATTCCAGCATCTACCTGCAGCTGATCTGGCTCGGATATGAACCGACGACTATCGAGTATACAAGACGCGACCGTGAGAAGGGCAAGTCCATGTGGACATATGCCAAGAGGATCAATCTGTTTATCGATACGTTCATCGTATTCTCAAACAAGCCGATCCGCTTTATCACCTGCTCGGGCGTGATCATCAGCTTCATCGGTCTGCTGAGCGCGATCTACTTTATCATTGATAAACTGAAGAACAACGTGGCCTCAGGCTGGACTTCACTGATGGTGGTGATATTGATGCTGTCGGGATTCCAGATGGTGATGCTCGGCATTATCGGTGAATATATGTGGAGGAATCTGGATGAGTCCAGAAACAGGCCTCTGTATGTCATAGAAAAAGTACTCAAAAAGGAGGATGTCAGTTATGAACATCATGGCGAACAATCTGAAACGAATGTATGACCAGCACGCGGATGAATTTGAAGCCAAGGCTCTGGAAGTTCTGAGAAGCGGATGGTATATCCTCGGAAATGAACTGAGATCCTTTGAAGGGGAATTCGCGCAGTACATCGGTTCGAAGTATTGTGTAGGCCTGGCCAGCGGACTGGACGCGCTCTGGATCGCGTTCCGCGCACTGGGCATCGGAGTCGGTGACGAAGTGATCGTCAGTTCCAATGCTTACATTGCATGTGTCATGGGCATTACGATGAACAATGCTTCACCTGTGTTTGTCGAGCCTGATCAGTACGGCAACATTGATGCGGAAAAGATCGAAGAAAAGATCACGGATAAAACAAAGGCGATCCTTGCGGTACACCTGTACGGTCAGAGCTGCGATATGACAAAGATCATGGAGCTTGCGGAGAAATATGACCTGAAGGTCGTGGAAGACTGCGCGCAGAGCCACGGTACAGAATGGCAGGGCAGAAAGACCGGAACATTCGGTGATATCGCATGCTTCAGTTTCTATCCGACGAAGAACCTCGGTGCCTTCGGTGACGGCGGTGCCATTACTACGGATGACGAAGGATACGCTGATGCGATCAGAACGATCCGCAATTACGGCAGTAAGGTTCATTACCAGAACGAAGTTGTCGGCACCAACAGCCGTCTCGATGAACTGCAGGCAGGCCTGCTGAGAGTCAAACTGAAGTACCTGGATGAACTGAACGCGGAACGCATGGCCATTGCAAAGCGTTATGATACAGAGGTCCATAACCCCTGGATCACATATCTGCCGACAAGACCCGGTTCAAACAATATCTACCATCAGTATGAAATACTCAGCCCGTACCGGGATGAACTGATCGAATATCTGCTGGCAAAAGGCATCCATACGATCATCCATTATCCGATCCCGCCGCATCTTTCCAATGCCTATAAGTATCTGGGCTTTGTGAAGGGTGATCTGCCGGTCGCTGAGAAATACGCAGACACGATCCTGTCGCTGCCGATGTACAACGGTATAACAGAAGAAGAACAGACCTATGTGATCAATGCACTGAATGCATTCAGAACGGAGTGACATATGGAACTGTACAGAATGCTCGTATTCAATGAGCTTGGTGATGAAAGAGGCAATCTGGTCGCAATCGAAGGCGGCCAGGATATCCCGTTTGAGATCCAGCGCGTCTTCTACATGTACGGGACGGACAATACGATGGTCAGGGGGAAGCACGCAAACAGGCAGTCACAGTTTGTCCTGATCAATGTCAGCGGATCCAGCAGGATCAGGATCACGGACGGAAAGGGGCATGAGGCTGTTGTTTCTCTCGACAAGCCAAGGACCGGCGTATTCATTCCGCGGATGATCTGGAAGGAAATGTATGACTTCTCCGATGACTCCGTACTGCTCTGCCTGACGGACACGCATTATGACGGTTCGGAATATATCCGTGACTTTGATGCATATGTCAGGGAAGTCAACGAGGAAGCCTGAAAAAACGGAACATGAAAAGCAATTGCACAACCCGGCAATTGCTTTTTTGTGATATGACGGGTGAACCGCTGCACCCATGCGGTGATATCCGATGGCTCTTATGGGCGGAGTCCTCTTCGCTGGCAGACAGATCGGTTCCTGTGTTTCTTCTGGTCCTCCTGCAGTGAAACGGCTAATCGGACAGCCGTTTCAGATTCCTCCATCTTCCCGAGAAGAAATAAGGGAATACCACCATGCCGTAGCCGTAGGAGGCGATGGCGGATCCGTACCAGTATCCCTGCAGTCCGAAACCAAGGATCGAACCGAGCAGTATGGTCAGACCGATACGAAGGATAAATCCCTCAGCGATGCCCATAATAAAGTTGATCCGTGACTGACCGAGTCCGTTGATCAGAGCAAGGCTGGGCGAACGTACGGAAAAACCCAGGAAGGTGATTGCGGCCACAGGGGCATACAGATGCGACATAGCCAGAACATCGGGATCACTGGCAAACAGTCCGAATACCATTTCCGGTACCGCCATGATCCACAGGCTCAGCAGTGAGGTGAAGGCAAGCACTGTAAAGAAGTCGGTGAAGAAAACTCTTCTGACCCGGTCGGGTTTGCCGGCTCCGAAACTCTGACCGATAATCGAAGCGCCGGAAGTGTTGAGGGCATTTGCGACGATCAATGCGATGCTCGAAAGCTTGGCACCGGCGCCGGTGATCGCGGAAGCCGCAACACCGTAAGTGTTGACATGCGAGGATACAAACAGCGTGGAAATACTGGCAGCGCTTGTCTGTATTGCGATCGGAATACCAAGCTTCAGGATCTTTTTCATATTGTCCGGCACAATACGGAAACTGGAACGTCTGAAATCAAAGCAGAACTGTTCTTTATTCCGGTACAGATAGCTCAAGGCAAGGATCAGAGAGGTTCCCTGGGCAAGAACCGTCGCAATCGCTGCACCGGCCGGACCGATCCGGAAATAACCGACAAACAGAAGGTCGAGAATGATATTCATAATTGCAGCATACCCGATAAAGATCATCGGATGGCGGGAATCGCCCATGCCTCTCAGGATCGCACTGACAGCGTTGTAGCCGAAGATAAATACCAGACCGAAGGAACAGCAGATCACATATGCTCTTGCACCGGCATAGGACAGTGCAGGTACATTGAGGATCCTGAGAAACGGATCGAGGGACAGGATGCTTATCAGCATCAGTCCGAGTCCGGAGATCACAAGGAACGAGAACATTGTACCGATGACTTCATTCAGTTCCCTGCGTTTATTCGCACCGATATACTGGGAAACGATGATCTGACCGGCTGTCGCAAATCCCATGCCGATAAAGGTATACAGATGCATGACATCACCGCCGACCGATACCGCGGACAAACCGGTGCTGCCTTCAAACCGTCCGACGATCATCATGTCCGCCATGTTGTATATCGTCTGCAGAAGATTTGAGATCATAACGGGGATCGCCAGTCTGTAAAGTGTGAGAGCGGTATTGCCGACTGTCAGATCCCGGATCAGTTTCTTATTCTGTGCCATAAATACTCCTTGAAACAAAACAGGGCGCTGCCATTGATTCGGCAGCACCCTGTGTGCATCCAGCTTCCTAGGTATTCTAATTGAGTGACTGCATGAAAGCAAGAGAAAAGCATTTATTTATGCAGCGTCATTAAGTTAAGACTTTCAGATGCAAAAAAGAAGTGTATTTCGGGAAAAACCGAATCACTTCCTTGTTATTTTGCCATAACAGCACATCCATATCCGGACGTAATCCCGATCACCTGCCGTATGTCAGTCGAAGTTTTTCCGTTCCTGGATCACATACTGCGGTGTGTGATTGATGCTGATATAGATCCTTCCGACATATTCTCCGATCATTCCCAGCATGAGCAGTATCATTCCGCCGATCAGGGTAGTGACAGACATCAAACTGGCCCATCCTGCTGAGATCTCGGGATGAAGCAGTTTATGGATCACGGCATATAACGTCATGATAAAGCCCAGAAAAGCGATCAGGGCACCGATCAGCGTGGAGAATCTGAGCGGCTTGACAGAGAATGAAGTGAAGCCATTCACCCACAAACCGAGCAGTTTCTTCAAAGTATACTGTGATGTGCCGAATTCCCTGCTCCGGTGATGAACATCTACGTTGGCAATGTTGTCCGTCGCGGACAGCAGCAGGCCTCTGATATACGGATACGGATTGGTATACTGGGTGATCTGGTCGATGATGAACCGCTTCGCAATGAAGTAGCTGCCCACATACAGTTCCTTTGGTTTGCTGAGCATCTCGATCTCCATGATGTCGTTGACCTTGGAACCGATGTTGCGCCAGGATTCATGCTTTTTGTTAGGATAATGAGCGATCACGACATCATATCCTTCGTTCAGCTTATTGATCAGCTTGTCGACTTCATTCGCGGGATTCTGCCCGTCATCATCCAACGAAATGACATAATCCCCTGTTGACGCTTTATATCCGCACAGACATGCCGCATCCTGTCCGGAATTCTTCGCGAGAGAGATCGCCCGGATATTCGGCTGGTCTGCCAGTCCGAAAATGACTTCTTTTGTATTGTCTTTTGAATGATCATTGACGAGAATGATCTCATATTCTGTTTCCTGCATCTCCAGCATCTTATCCTGGATCTCCTTGACAACATGGGAGATCGACAGGGAGGAGTTATAGCAGGGAATGACAAATGAATATTTCATCGTTGATTGCCTCCGGACATAATCGAAGAAAGTATACCATAATCCAAAGTGTAATTTTGGTAGTGATTGATGAAAAGGGCATCTTTTGATATATTTTCACTATGGATGTATATGACTTTGACAATACGATATACCGCGGGGATTCCACTGCGGATTTTATCTTATACTGCTATCTGCACAGACCGAAAAGTCTGCTGAGCCTGCCCAGGACTGCAGTCTGCGGTCTCCTTTATGTTCTGCGCCTGATGCCGAAACTGACATTCAAGCAGAACCTCTATCACATGTTCGTTTATATCGATGATATGGAGCCTTTTGTGGCTCAGTTTATAGATTCACATACAGATCACATCAAAGAATGGTATAACAGACAGCAGAAAGACGACGATGTCGTCATTTCGGCGTCGCCTGAATTTGTGATCGTTCCGTTCTGCAGGAAGATCGGCATCAGCACAGCCATGGCAAGCAGGGTCGATATGCATACCGGAAAATATGACGGGATCAACTGTCATGGCGAAGAAAAAGTGAAGAGATTTTATGAACGGTTCCCGGAAGGAACCATTGATTCGTTCTACTCTGATTCATACAGTGATTCACCGCTGGCGCGTCTTGCAGAGAAGGCATTCCTGGTAAAAGGTGATCAGCTTCTCCCGTGGGGTAAAAAATGAGTATTCTGTCGTTTGAATATCTTGGACTGGTAGGGATCAGCAGCCTTGTGCTGTGGATCTTTCATCATGTTTCGGTCAGGAAATATGCGGTCGCCCTTTGCAATATCGCTTTTCTGTATTTACTGCGCGCGGATCTGACAGGCTACCTGTATGCGGCGGGACTGACTGCCGTCACCTGGCTGTTCGGTTTCCTGCTGCAGAAAAAGAAGAGCCTTCTGCTGCTCATACCCGGCGTGCTCCTGCCGATAGGAGGCCTCTGCTGGTTCAAGTATGCCGGCTATTTTATAAATGTCCCGGTCATCATGCCCCTCGGCCTGTCTTTCTATACCTTCAAGGCAGTCAGTTATATCGCTGATGTTTACAAAGGCAAAGCCGCCGACAGGGATCCGGTGCTTGTGTTTGATTATATCTGTTTCTTCCCGGCATTCTCCGCCGGACCGATCCACCGCAGTGAACCGTTCTTCCAGCAGCTGGAAGAAACCTTTGTATTTGACTACAGGGACCAGAAAAACGGCTGTATCCAGGCAGGACTCGGCCTGTTTGAAAAGCTCGTCCTGGCGGACGCGCTGTCCAATTATGTCAGTCTGTTCATGAACAGGGAACTGACAGGCTGGTATACATTGATCGGTGTCCTGCTGTATGCCTTTCAGATATATGTTGATTTTGACGCATATTCCAATACTGCGATCGGCGCTGCCAGGATGATGGGTATCCATCTGGAACGCAATTTCCATACTCCATATCTTGCCAACAGCGTCAGGGAATTCTGGAGAAGATGGCATATGAGTCTCAGCAGATGGCTGAGAGACTACATATACATTCCTCTGGGCGGCTCCAGAAAAGGTCTTTTCAGAAAATGGATCAATACGATCATTGTGTTCCTTTTGTCCGGTTTATGGCACGGATCGACGATCATGTTCGTCATATGGGGACTGGGACACGGCCTTGTCAGTGTGCTGGAAGATATGCTCCGTCAGCTGACAGGAGCGGATAAACCTGTCAGCAGGATACTTTATATTCCGGAAATGATCCTGAATTTTCTGATCGTTTCTTTCCTCTGGATCTTTTTCCGTTCCGCTTCGATCGAAGAAGCATACATGGTCATCCGGTCAATGCTTCAGTGTTTCTCGGTTCCGCTGTCTTCGTTCAGCTGTGAACTTGTCGGGATCACTGTGACGGAATGCTGGTGGATCCTGTGTATGATAGTGATGATCATCGTCACGGATATCATGCGTTATTTCACGGATATGATCGAATTGATCGCGAACTGCCCGTTCATCGTACGCTGGGCAGTCTATATCTGCGTCATGGTGATTGCCATGATCTTCGGCGTCTACGGCCCGGGATACGATCCCAAAGATTTTATCTACGTAACATTCTGAGAGGCGGATGATGAAAAAGGTAATGATCAATACATTGCAGATCATTCTGAAGGCAGCACTGGCTGTCTGCCTTTTCGTGTGCGCGTGGTATTTCCTGACGCCGTATTTCAGAACGGAACACAATGCGGAAGGTGACGGCTTCCGGAATCTGCCAGAGCATACGATCGATGTGATCGCGCTTGGAAGTTCCCATATCCAGTATGCGTTTGATCCTGCCGTCTTTTATACGGAAACAGGATATTACAGCTATGTCATGGGATCACAGTGCCAGCCGATGTCCATGACTTACCATATGCTTGAAGAAGTGCTTAAGACACAGTCACCGGAGGCTGCGGTCATCGATGTGTTCACGCTGCTGCCGGCAAGCGAGGTATGTTATGCGGATGGCAACTTCTATGTTGCGATCGATGAGATGACCGGAAAGAACAGACTTGAAGCGGCAGATGACATCGATAATCCGGACCTGGTCAGGCAGTACAAGTATGACTTTCTGATGAATCACGGAAACTGGAAGAACATGGATGTGACAGATCCCGGCAGTATCCTGAATTACAAAAAGAAACTGGATGAATATATCAACTTCGAACTGGGATATGTCAGGCAGGAACCGCATATCTATACACCAACCCCGCTGGTCGTATATACAGCTGATCAGAAGGTGGAACTGTCGGAAAAGGAAAAGTCCGGGCTGGACCGTGTGATCGGCCTTTGCGCAGAGAACGGGATCACGCCTGTCTTTGTCAAGACACCGTGCATCCTGGACCAGGAAAACACCAACAAGCTGCAGGCGATATGGGATTATCTCGATACGAAAAAAGTCAGGCATATCGACTATCTGCAGAAGGCGGAAGAGCTGAATTGGTACATGAACATGGACGGTGATACATGGCACAACAACAGCTGGGGTGCCGAGATCATCACCAAGGACCTGGCTGCCTATACAAAAGAAAACAGACTTGTCAAACAGCATGCTGTAAATGAGGAAATGGAAGAGCTGTGCAGGAATGCCATGCTGATCACGGTCAAATCGCTGATGAGCATGTATAACATCGATATCTACCGTCTGCTGGAGGAAGCTTCCAAGTATCCCTGCGCAGTGGCATTCAGGTATCTGGGCAGTCCGGAAACAAGCATTACCGAAAGGGAACTGAAACTGTTCAGGGGCATCGGTATCACAAGGGATTTTGTGAATAACCCCTATGACGATTATTATGCATTTGTGATCAACGGTGAACTGGTGCAGGAAAGCAATGAAGCGTTTGCTGTGCAGTACAGCGGTTCCGAGGTCGCCATGACCTACACCGGCATCAAGATCGACGGTGTCGATTATGATACGGAACCCGGGGAACTGGAGATCTATTTCATGGCACAGAATCTGGGCTGGCTCAATGCCATTGGCATCAATCATGCGACCCAATGGTTCTGGGAACTGAGCTGTGAGGGTTTTGATTGCCCTGTGTACTGCGGATGGTAATTTGGTATACTGTCATAAGGTGAATTATGGACAAGAAAGTCAGTGTTGTAATACCTGTATATAACGTGGAACGGTATCTGAAGGAATGCCTGGACAGCGTCGTGAACCAGACATACGGGAATCTTGAGATCCTGGCGGTCAATGACGGTTCGAAGGACGGTTCCAAAGACATCCTGGATGCCTATGCTCTGCAGGATCCCAGGATCACTGTCCTGGACAAGCCCAACGGCGGGCTGAGCGATGCGAGGAACTATGGCATGGATCACATGACCGGTGAATATGCCGCGTTCATTGACAGCGACGATGTCATTGATGTGAATATGATCGAACACCTGCTGGAAGCCGCGGAAAAGACGGGCAGTGAGATCGCTGTCAGCGATATGGAATATTTTTACGAGGACGGACGCACTGAATATTCGGACGGCGGGCAGTTCACGTGTACCAATGTCCGGAAATCACCGGAACTGATCGCGATCAACAACAGTGCCTGCAACAAGCTGTTCCGCGCGGAACTGTTCCGTGATGTCAGGTTCCCGAAGGGACTGTGGTATGAAGATCTTGCGACGATACCGGTCCTGCTCTATAAAGCGGAATCTGTCGTCAAGGTCAATGAACCCCTGTACCGTTACCGTCAGCGCAGCGGATCGATCGCGCACAGTGCGGACCGCAGGATCTTTGATATCTATACGGCGCTGGATACGGTCAGGGATTATGTCAGGGCAAACGGAAACGAACCGGAAGTCCTTTCCGCGATCCATTCCCTGTATGCGGTGCACGGACTGGAACTGACGACTTTGAGGATCCGGGATTTCGATGACAGATCGATCAGGAAGGATT
Organism: Solobacterium sp.; assembly: GCA_017432325.1. Taxonomy (GTDB): domain Bacteria; phylum Bacillota_I; class Bacilli_A; order Erysipelotrichales; family Erysipelotrichaceae; genus Bulleidia. The sequence goes on from JAFRJJ010000081.1 coordinate 67,850, forward strand.
ACCTGGCCGAAAACATGAAACGGCTGGCTGCGTCCTGCCCGGATTATATGAAGGATCCGAAAGTGAAAAAAGCAGGCTGGAAGAAAAAGATGATCTTCGGCCTATTGAATATGAAGAAATACGACATGGTGCTGAAACTGTATGACCGATAAAAAACGGATATTGTTCGTAAACGACGAAATGAGGATGGGCGGTGTTGCCAGGGTGCTGAACACACTGATGGCGGCGCTGCCGAAGGATCGGTATGACATCGATCTGCTTGTTCTCCATAAAAGAGGGATGCTGCTGGAAAAGGTACCGGAAGGTGTCAGGGTACTCGAGGGCACGCCGTTTTTCAGCGCGGTCGATCTGTCCCTGGCAGATCTCTGGAAGAAAAAGGATATGCAGGGCATCCATGCCAAATCAAAACTGCTGTTCTATATGAAGTCCGGACTGATCGTGAAAAAGATCCAGGAAGAGCGAAAAAAGATCCTGGACAGACAGTATGATGTGGAAGTTGCCGCGAAGGAAGGCTTCTGTACGATCTTTACGGCTTATGGCGATTCTAAGAGAAAGATCAACTGGGTGCTGACGGATTATAGTGTCTGCAACTATTCGAGCAACCATATGGGTCTGGTCAAGCGCGCGCTACAGAAGATCGACCTGAATGTCGCTGACAGCGAACAGGCCCTGATCGCTTATGAGACGGTATTCAGAGTGCGCAACGGCGTTGCCATCCATAACCTGATGGATGTGGACCTGGTGAAAAACGGGATGAAGGAACCGGTGACCGAGATCAAACATGACGGGCTTCCGAACCTGATCACAGTCGCGCGTTTCCACCCGCAGAAGAGCATCGACCGTCTGCTCAATGCTTCGAGCAAAGCTGTTTCGGCAGGATACAGGCATCATCTGTACCTGGTCGGCGGCGGCGAGCTGGAAGAAGAACTCAGACAGCAGGTCAAAGACCTGCAGCTGGAAGATACCGTAACGTTCCTTGGCTACCGTCAGAATCCGTACGGCATGATGGCGGACTGCGACCTGTTCGTGCTGCCCAGCCTGTATGAAGGTTTTGCGACGGTCATCAGCGAGAGCCTGATCGCCGGTACGCCTGTACTGACGACGGATGTCAGCGGCGCAAAGGAACAGATCACCGGTCCTGAGTACGGATGGATCACGGAAAATACACAGGAAGGCCTGGACAAGGGCCTGCTGAACGCACTGAGCGATCCTGCCCGCCTGGCGGAAATGAAGCGGCAGCTGGAGGGATATGAGTATCCCAATAATCAGATCCTGGAAGAATTCATCAGGGTATTTGGATGAAAGGAGGGCACATGAAGAAACTGTTCAATGAAAAATTACTGCATATCTGTGTCATCCTCGCGGTTATGCTGCAGCCTCTGATCGATCTGGATTATCTTTGTTATGACTTTCTGAACTCCCTGGGTCTGCCGAGGATCTCAACGGTCATCCGTTTCATCGTGCTTCCGGCACTGATCCTCTGGTCGTTCTTCCTGAGGGATAAAAATAAAAAGAAGACCTTTATACTTGCGCTGATCTACGGCGCCCTGCTGGGCGGATATTTCATCCTGCATTCCAGACAGGCTGCCGCGCTGTACGGAAGGCTGGAACTGACAGAGAACTTCCGGTTCTCCCTGTGGGCGGAACTGACATATGTGCTGACGCTAGCCGTGCCTTACGGCATCGTCTATCTGTGCTTCAACGAGCACTTCGGTGTGAAGGAGATCCGTGCCATCTGCATCGGCATTTCTGCGATCATTTCCATACCGATCTTCATCGGCGACCTGTTTGTCTTTGCCAGGAGCACATACTACGGCTATACGGTCGGCAATATCTTCTCCTGGTTTACCGGGATCTATGAATGGTATCATCCGAGAACACTTGCCTCGAAGTTCTTCTTCAATGAAGGCAATACGATCGGCATCCTGCTGTTCATGGTGCTGCCGCTGATGTATTACTTTTTCGCCACAGCCGAAACAAAACGCCTGAAGCAGATCATCGGGACACTGATCGTGATCCAGTCCCTCAGCATGCAGATCCTTGCGACCAGGGTAGCTACCTACGGAGCGATCGTTATACCAGTGCTGTTCCTGGGCCTGAACGTGATCGATCATTTCTTCTTCAAGGATGTTCCCCTGAAGAGAAATATTGCTGTCCTGTGCATCTGCACGGCACTGCTGTGCGGGGCCATCCTGAACTTCACCCCGGCAATACAGAACCAGAAGGTCGACGCCAAGAACGATGTCGAACTGCTGGGCAACCGCATGGCGGAGGAAGGTCTTGCGGCACTTGCCAACAAGCCGGAGAATATGGAACGTTTCTCGGACCAGTGGCGCAACTACTACGTATTCATGTTTGAAACATACGGTATCGTTGCCAGATACATCCAGTCCGTTCCTTCCATGTATTACACGGAGTACTACAGCTATCAGTACGATCCTGAATTCTGGACGGACGTCTGTTTCATGCCGGTCTTTGACAGAGTCAGCGGCAGGCAGATGGAAACGATATTCTTCAATTACAAATACAAACTGCTGACACCGAAGGAAAAGATCCTCGGTTTCGGCTATTCAACATTCATGAACGGTTCGATCGTCCTGGAACAGGACTTCAAACAGCAGATCTATACGCTCGGCTACGCGGGTGAAGTGCTGCTGATCCTGCCATGGCTTCTGATATGCCTGTACGGCGCGTACTGCTTCCTGCGCTACAGAAAGCAGATGTTCAATCTGCTGAACGTATGCATGGTCATCTCGCTCGGCGCGGGTCTTGGTTCAGCCTGGCTGTCAGGACATATGCTGGACCAGTTTATTACCTCGGTATTCATGGCAATGGTCGTTGCCTTCCTGCTGAACCAGGTACAGAAAGCGAAGGTGGAATGAAATGACAAAGGTAAGTATTATCGTGCCCTGCTACAACGCTGAAAACACAGTCAGGCATACACTTGATTCCCTGGCTGCGCAGACCCTGAAGGATATTGAACTGATCATCCTGAATGACGGTTCGACCGACCATACACCGGAGATCCTCCGGGACTGGAAAAGCGCCCATCCTGAGATCAATGTCAAACTTGTGAATAAAGAAAACGAAGGGATCGCCGCAACGCGTCAGCTCGGTGTTTCCCTGGTGACAGGCAAGTATTTCGGCTTCCTGGACAGCGATGACTATACGGTCCCCGAGATGTTCGAGGAACTGTATGAACTGGCTGAAAGGGATCAGCTCGATGTTGCGGTCTCCGATTTCTACTGGAAGAATTCCCAGGGCGAACGCCTGGAAAAGGAAGGTCCCTACGGGATCGGCCCCGATATGATGGTGCATCTGTTCGCGGTACTCTGGAACAAGCTTTACCGCACGGATTTCATCAGGAAGCTGGATATCAGGTTCCCGTACGGGGACAGATATGAAGACTCCTGCTACCTCTACTGCATGACATGCCACGTGACAAGGGTCGGTTTTACGAACAGACCGTATGTCCGCTATGTCCAGGGACAAAGCAGTATCACCCATACCAGCAACGCGCAGGTCAAGAATATGATCCACGTGTTCCATATCATCAACGAGTATTACAGAACGCACGGATACTATGACCAGTACCGTGACGCGCTGGAATACATCCACATCCGCTATTTCCTTGGCTCAAGCTTCCTGCGCAGCGCCAGGATACCGGATCCGGACGACAGACGGGAAACGATCATGATGGGCTGGGATCTTCTGAACAAGGAGTTCCCGGACTGGAAGCGCAACCCTTATCTGAAGTCCGAGGGCGGAATGAAGAACCGGTATTTTTCCATGGTCCGCGGCTGGAATATCATGCTGTTTGCATGGCTGTTCAGGAACTTCAAAAAGGATAATCTTTAAAGATTGCCTGATTTTTACAGGTATACCGTATATGTCTAAAATTTGTCTTGTGTCTGTGCTTGGGTTATAATACCGATTGCACAGAACATAAAGGAGGACTGCGATGCTGTCTATAGTTGTTCCATGCTACAACGAACAGGAAACAGTTGAGATTTTTTATGATGCTGTGACGAAAGTACTGGATGAAATGGGAATGGAACGGGAAATCATTTACGTCAATGACGGTTCCCGTGACGCCACAATGGAAAAACTTGTGTCTTTATATGAGGCACATCCGGGAATCGTGAAAGTGATCGATTTCTCCCGCAACTTCGGAAAAGAAGGAGCGTTCCTGGCAGGACTGCGTGCCTGCAAGGGGGAATATATTACGGTCATGGACGCAGATCTGCAGGATCCGCCTGAATATCTGCCGAAGATGTTTGCCCTGATGGAAGAAAAGGATCTTGATGTCGTCGGAACAAGACGTGTATCAAGAGAAGGAGAACCGAAACTCCGTTCGTTCTTTGCAAGGGCATTCTACAGGATCGTGAATCATTTTACAGAGGTCGAGATCGTCGACGGGGCAAGAGATTACCGTCTGATGAAACGCCCGGTCGTGGATGCCATCCTCAGTATGAAAGAATACAACCGTTTCGCGAAAGGAATGTTTGTATGGGTCGGCTTCAAATGTGAATATCTGGAATATCAGAACGTTGAACGCGTGGCAGGGGAAACGAGCTGGTCATTCTGGAAACTGTTCCGTTATGCGATCGACGGCATTATCGAATATGCCAACGCACCGCTGACGTTTGCTGCATGGGGCGGCGGATTTATGACCGCGATCATGCTGGTGGAACTTCTGGTACTAATGGTCCTGTCTTTGACAGGCCGCTCCCTCAGCAGTACCACACTGATCATTTCATGTGTGCTGTTTATGGGATCCATTCTGCTTCTGGCATTAGGTATTATTGGGGAATATCTTGCCAAAACATATGATGAGGTGAGGGCTCGTCCTCAGTACATTGTCAGAAAGTATTATGAATAACAAAAGGAGAGACTGATGAAAATTTCAGAGAAAAAAGGAAAAAGTTCATCGGAAAAGACGGCAGTGCGCAAGTACAGCCATCGGGGCGGACTGAACAGTACGCTGATGATCGGTCTGATGATTCTCTGTGTTGCGGTAACAGCCGCGTTTGGTGTGAATATCTTCAGGATATCAACGGCTTCCTCGGGAGAGGGCGCACAGGAGTCCATGACGATCAATACAGACCGTACCATGAAGAATGATCAGTATGAGATCGGAAACAATCCGACAGAGATCGAAAAGACATATTTCCAGGAACTGACGGATGCTGTGAAGAACGGTGACGACAAAGCTGTCTGCGAAGCTGTGGTCAAGAATTTTGTCACGGATTATTTCACATGGACGAATAAGGACGGCAACTATGAAGTAGGCGGACTGCAGTATATCTTCGGTTCCAAGTATGCCGTATTTGAAGAATGGAGCAGATACAACTATTACGCCGATCTGGATCTGTATATCAACCAGTACGGCAGGGACAATCTGCTGCAGGTAAAAGATGTTACGGTGGACAAAGAAACAGCAGTGGCACCTGATTTCGCAACGACGGAATGGTCAGATGATGTCAAGACGGACATCCTGTACAAGTCCTACGAAGTCAATGTCAGCTGGACATATGAGAGATGTGCTCTGGATACGGACCAGTTCGTAGACGGCGCAAGATTCTTCCTTGTGGACAACAACGGAAGATGGGAGATCGCCGAGTTCTATGACTATGACAGCATCCACGAGTGGGAAGTTGAAAACGGACTCGCTTCCACAAAGGAAGGAGGCCAGTCATGACGAACAAAAATACAGTTAATGAAGAAACTGTTGAACGTAAGCATATGAAGCCGAAGCAGAACCAGAAGGGTGTGTTCAAGCAGGATATGACGATCGGCAATGTCATACTGACACTGCTGGCTGTCGCTGCGGACGTACTTATGATCTACTTCATGTTCAATACGACAAGGTTCGCTACCCTCAGCAAGACAGCATTCATCCTGGTCAACCTGGCAGTGCTTGCATTGCTGATACTGATCAACATTCTCGCGATGTTTGCGATCAGAACAAGAAAAGTCAGATTGTTTGTAACAGCAGGCGTACTGATCTGCACCATCCTGGGCTTCGGCGCATACGGTTCCTACGCAGCTGCCAAAGTCAACAAGAATATCGACAAGATCACAAATACGACGGTCGAAGAATCCGTATCGACCAGTCTGGTCGTATATAACGGGGAAGATTCCGATTCCCTGACTGACGTATCCCAGCTTGACGGAAGAACTGTCGGATATGCCAGCGGCACACATACAGCAGAACTCGGAAAGAACCAGATCGACAGTAAGGGCATCCGTGTTACCTATCAGGAATATCAGGATTACTCTTCTGTAATACTGGCACTCTTCAGCGGAGACATCGACTGTGCGGTCCTGCCGACAAACTATCCGTCTATTTTCCAGAATGAAAGCGGAATGGCCTCAGCGCTGAAACAGACCGCTTCGATCCTTGATTTTGAGGATACTGTCACCATTACAAATTCTGCCGGAGCAGATAAAGATATAACAAAAGAACCGTTTACAGTACTGCTGATCGGCAACGCCGACGGACTTTCCGATACGATGATCCTCTGTTCGGTGAATCCGATCTCCATGACTGTAACGATGAGCTCCCTTGCAAGAGACTCCTATGTTCCGATCAGCTGTTATGGCGGAGGCTATTCCAAACTGAATGCCTCACACGCTGTATCAAAACAGTGCACGATCGATACGATCGAGTCACTTGTCGGAGTTGATATCGACTATTACATTGATACGAACTTCCAGGGTGTCGTTGATATCGTAGACGCGCTGGACGGCATCGTTGTCGACAGCCCGATCGCCTTTGTCGGACAGAGTTCCTCTCAGCAAAGAGGACACTACACGGTATATGTCCCGGCAGGTGAAAACGTTCGTCTGAACGGTGAACAGGCACTGGCTTTCGCAAGAGAAAGACATCTGTTCGCAACGGGTGACTTTGCCCGTCAGGAACATCAGCAGGAAGTCATCGAAGCGATCATCAGAAAGATGATGAGAACAAGAGATGTCAATACATTCCTGAAAGTACTGGAAGCTGCCGGAAACAATATCCAGACGAATCTGACAGTTGATCAGATGACATCATTTGTATCCTATGCGCTGCAGAAGACAAACCGCTATTATGATTCAGAACATCTTGAAAAGGTACTGCAGCTGAGAACGTCAAGAGTTACCGGTTATTCTTCCAACCTGTGGGATTCCGGTTCCAAGATCCTGCTTTACATTTACAGACTCTGGAACGGGTCGCTGGCTGATACCAGAAAAGCGATCAATCGAAACGTCGATCTGTCAAGCTCTATTACAGCTGCTACAGACCGACTCAAATGGTCGATCAACTGGGAATTCACCCCGGCACCGATCTCATATGATCTGTATGCGGAAGCACAGATCCCGGGAGATACGATCCCTGCAGAATATGCATGCGGTGAGAACCAGTTCCTGAACGAAGACGGCAAGTGCACATGCAACGCCGGATTTACGATGGATTCTGCAGGAGGCTGTATTGTACAGGCAACACCTACGCCTACAGCAGAACCGACACCCACACCTACAATGAAACCTGTGGAAACTGATGAACCTACAACAGTGATCTGTCCTGACGGATCACAAGCCGCAAGCATGGATGCGTGCCCTGCTGCGACTCCTACACCTACACCTACACCTGATCAGCAAACCCCGACACCTCAGGTTACCTGCTGGGACGGCAGTACGGCAGCCAGTGAAGATGCGTGCCCAGCAAGACCGACTGTAACCTGCTGGGATGGCAGTACTGCAGAGAGCGAAGCAGCATGCCCTGCAAAACCGACTGTAACCTGCTGGGATGGCAGTACGGCAAACAGTGAAGCTGAATGTCCTGCCAAGCCTGTTACCTGCGGTGAAAACGCATATGAAAGCGGCGGAGCCTGCTATTGTAATGAAGGCTATACAGGCGATCCCAACAGCGCATGTTATGTGATCGTTCCTGATCCGACACCGGATAACAGCGGTGGCGGCGATGGCGGCGGAGAAGACACCGGCGGAGGATCCGAAGGCGGCGAAGGCTGATATCAGATGAAAGAACCCTGTTTGTGAAGTGAACAGGGTTTTTGTTATAATTGTTATGATATGATGTTAAGGGTCCGTGGAGGATAGTTTATGAAAGGTATTATTTTAGCAGGAGGAAGCGGTACACGTCTTTATCCTCTGACAAAAGTAACATCCAAGCAGCTGCTGCCGGTTTATGACAAGCCGATGATCTATTATCCGCTGAGCACACTGATGCTGGCGAAGATCAGGGAGATCCTGATCATTTCGACACCTCATGATCTGCCTAATTTTGAACGGCTTCTGGGGGATGGTTCCCAGTTTGGTGTTTCGTTCTCCTATAAGGTACAGGAAGTACCCAACGGTCTTGCGCAGGCGTTTGTTCTTGGTGAGGAGTTCATCGGTGACGATGATGTATGCCTGATCCTGGGTGACAATATTTTCTATGGAAATCATTTCGCGACAATGCTGAAGAATGCCGTGAATGTTACGGAGTCCAGCAAGCGTGCCGTGATCTTCGGCAAATATGTCAATGATCCTGAACGGTTCGGAGTCGCTGAATTTGACGAAAACGGACAGGTCATCTCCCTGGAGGAAAAACCTGAACATCCAAAGTCCAATTATGCGGTAGTGGGACTGTATTTCTATGACAACAGGGTCGTAGAATATGCGAAGCAGCTGAAGCCTTCCAAACGCGGTGAATATGAGATCACCGACCTGAATAAGATCTATCTGGAAAACGGTGAACTTGATATTCAGGTATTCGGCAGAGGTTTTGCATGGCTGGATACAGGTACGATCGAATCCCTGGCAGAGGCTTCCGATTATGTGAAGCTGGTCGAGGATGTCCAGGGGATCAGGATCTCCGTACCGGAGGAGATCGCCTTCTACAACCAGTGGATCAATGAAGAACAGATCCTGAAGGCTGCGGAGGCATATGGGAAGAGCCCTTACGGGGATCATCTCAGAAACATTGTCAAAGGCAATGTTAAAACAACTTACAACAAGAAAGGGAAATAAGCATGAAAGTAATCTTTCTTGGGTGCGGATATCTCGGACATAATCTGAGCAGGATGCTTTCAGATGAATTTGATGTGAGTGTTCTGAGTATTCCCAGTCCGTATACGGCTATCACAGAAGGGTTTACGGAAGTCAATGTATTTGATCCGGAGGAATTGAAAAAGATCGATGTCAGAGACGCCGTGGTGGTCGACAGTACCGGACTTGTCGCAAACAATGCCGTCAGTGATGACGAAGAGGCGCTTTTGAAGGACCTTCTGAAGAAATATGAAGATCTGCTCAATGTGCTGAAAGAAGGCGGCGCAAAGCGTTTTGTTTATATTTCCAGCGGCGGTACAGTCTACGGGAGCGGCAAGGAACGGTTCCGTGAGACTGATGAGATCCGCCCGGTATCGCTGTACGCAAAGTCCAAGGCATATACGGAAGAAAAGATCCGTGCGTCCGGGATCGATCATCTGATCGTACGTCTGGCCAATCCGTTCGGAGGCTATCAGGATCCGAACAAGAGCCAGGGCGTGATCCCGATCCTGATCCGCAAGGCGATGCTCGGTGAAGTATTCCAGATGTGGGTGGATGGTTCCAGCGTCAGGGATTATATTTACATCACGGATGTAGCGGAAGCTTTCCGGCTCCTGATCAGGAATGATGTTTCGAACGAGACCGTTAATATCGGCTCGGGTACCGGAACAAGCCTGAAGGAAGTGATCGGAGAGATAGAGCGCAGCACGGGCAGGAAGATCCGCATGGAATATCAGACCGCCCGGATGCCGATCGTGGATGCCACGGTACTGAATACAGACAAACTGAAGAAACTGACCGGATTTGAACCCTGCGTATCCTTTACGGAAGGTGTCAGACTGGAAACAGAAAGAATACAGAAGGAGCTTGAACAATGAAAATACTGGTAACGGGAGGAGCCGGATTTATCGGCGGAAACTATGCACTGACTATGACAAAGGCGCATCCTGAGGATACGTATGTCGTCCTGGATGCACTGACCTATGCAGGCAACCTGGAAACACTTGCCTCGATCATGAATGAACCGAATTTCAAATTCGTGAAGGGCAATATCTGTGACAGGGAACTGGTCGATCAGCTGTTCGCTGAAGAACAGTTTGACTATGTGATAAACTTTGCGGCTGAAACGCATGTTGACCGTTCGGTAGAAGATCCGGGTATCTTCCTGACAACGAATATCCTCGGTGTACAGACACTGATGGATGCCTGCAGGAAATACGGCGTCAAGCGTTATCACCAGGTATCCACCGATGAAGTATACGGAGACCTGCCGCTGGACAGACCTGACCTGCTGTTCACTGAGGAGACACCGATCCATACGTCTTCACCGTATTCCGCTTCCAAGGCAGCAGCCGATCTGCTGGTGCTTGCATATCACAGGACCTATGGCCTGGATGTTACGATCAGCCGCTGCTCCAATAACTACGGCCCGTATCATTTCCCCGAGAAACTGATCCCGCTCATGATCTCAAGAGCGCTGGCAGATGAATCACTGCCTGTATACGGCGACGGGGCAAATGTCCGTGACTGGCTGTATGTTACCGACCACTGCACGGCGATCGACCTGATCGTCAGGAACGGCAGGAGCGGGGAAGTCTACAATATCGGCGGCCACAATGAAAAGACAAACCTGGAAGTCGTCAAGACGATCCTCAAGGCTCTGGGCAAACCGGAATCCCTGATCCACTTTGTCAAGGACAGGCCCGGACACGACCTGCGCTATGCGATGGATCCGACAAAGATCGAGACAGAGCTGGGCTGGAAGCCGGAATATACATTCGATACCGGTATCCAGAAAACGATCGAATGGTACCTGGAAAACCGTGAATGGTGGGAGCATATCATCAAAGGCGAATACCAGAACTACTACGCGGAAATGTATAAAGACAGAAATTAAGAATTCGGCTCATGAACTGTACAGGTTCATGAGTTTTCATAACATGCTATAATACATACGTTTATGGACAGAAAATTAATCAGAAATTATCTATATAACATCCTGTATCAGCTTACTAAACTGGTGTTTCCTTTTCTGCTTGCGCCGTATCTGATAAGCCATGTCGGTTCTGAAACATTAGGAATCTACAGCTTTGCAGGAAAAATCATGAACTGGTTTATCCTGTTCGGTATTCTCGGAGTAAATACCTACGGAAACAGACAGATCGCAAAGATCCGTGATGATAAAGAGGAACTAAACCGGACATTCTTTGAAATCCTGTCAATGCAGATATGCAATATGATTCTGGCAAGTGCTGCCTATCTACTGTATATTCACTTCACAGTGGCAGAAAATCTGTTCTATTTTCAGCTGACCGGACTGACAATGCTGGCATCTATGCTGGATATTACATGGTTTTTCTTCGGCGTCGAGGATTTCAAAAAAGCCAGCATCCGCAATATCATTGTCAAATGCATTGGTGTCGGACTGATTTTCCTTTTTGTTAAAACACCGCAAGATCTCTGGAAGTATATTCTGATCAACATCGGTTCTGAATTGTTCGGACAGGCGATCATGTTCCTGCAACTCAGGGAGTATATCAGTTTCCGCAGGATTTCCCTGAAAGATGCTTATCAACATCATTTCAAAGCAACATTCCAGTTATTTGTACCGACCATCGCAATTTCTATCTATACTATGCTGGACGGGACAATGTTGGGATATTTGTATTCGGAAGAGCATGTATATTTCTATGACACCAGCATGAATTTGGTGAAGTCATTTCTGTACTTTATTACAAGTATCGGTGCCGTGATACTGCCGAGAGTAACAAATGTCTATTACAATGATGAATCCGGAGAAGAAAAGGCCCAGAATTTGATCGGCACAACCATGAAGATTGCGTGCATGTTTGCTTTCCCGATGTGTCTCGGTATCATCGGTATTGCACAAAATTTCATTTCCTGGTGGATGCCGGGAAAGCAGATCATTGCCAATCTGATCATGATGGGGGCTCCAGTCATCATCTTTATTGCCATGTCCAATGTTACAGGTATCCAGTATATGGTTCCGACCGGAATGTATAACCAGTACAGTAAGTCTGTTATTGGAGGATCACTGATCAATTTCTGCGTCAATCTGATTCTGATACCGCGGATCGGTGCCTATGGTGCTGTAATCGGAAGCGTGATTGCCGAATGTACAGTTACATTGCTGCAGATATTCATGATTCATCAGAAAGTACATCTAGGCATGATGGGAAGATCATTTCGGATTTATCTTTTGGGTTCCCTGCTGATGTTTGCATGCGTCATGGGGGCGGGATTGTATCTGCCTAAGAATGTTCTGGGAACACTGGTACAGGTCATGATTGGTGTCATCGTTTATGCCGGGATCATTCTTATCAGCAGGGAAGAGCTTGCCATGAAAGTTATATCCAAAGTACTGAAAAGGGGAAATGCCAATGCCTGAGATCAGTGTGGTCGTACCTGTATACAACGTCAGGGATTATCTGAGAAAGAATATCGAATCGATTCTGGCTCAGACTTTTACTGATTATGAGCTGATCCTGGTCAATGACGGGTCAAAGGATGATTCCCTGTCGATCCTGCGGGAATACGAGCAGAAGGATGCCCGGATCACCGTGATCGATAAACCCAACGGAGGGCTTTCCGATGCGCGCAACGCGGGCATGGCGATCGCCTCCGGAAAATATATCCAGTTCATCGACAGCGATGACTTTGTGGAACCGCAGCTGCTGGAAAAGTGCTGGAAAAAGCTTGAGGAGACCGGCGCTGACATGGTCATCTTTGATATCTACCAGTATTTCCTCGCGACAGGCAAAAAGGAAGTCATTGCCAACACATATGATGAGTCCGGGATCTACTCCATCAAAACAAACCCGGAGCTGATCGTCAGTATCCAGAACGCCGCATGGAACAAGATGTACAGGCTCTCTCTGTTCAGGGACAATGAGATCATCTATCCGTGGGGATGCTACTACGAAGACCTGGAAACGACATACAGGCTGCTTGCAAGATGCGATAAGGTAGCGTTCATCAATGAACCGCTCTACGATTACCTGCAGGACAGACCCGGCAATATCACACATCAGTTCAATTTCTCGGTTTATCATGTACTTGACATGGTAAAGCTGACATTGGATGATTATAAAAATCTCGGAATCTACGAGACATACTATGAAGAACTGAAATGTCTGGGCGCCAGGAACATCCTGGAATGCCTGAAAAAGACAAGGAACGTCAACGATAAGAAGATGACGGAAAAGTTCGTCCAGGTATGTTTCTGGTATATCAAAAACAACTGGCCTGAATTCCCGAAATGCAGATACCCGGTACTGCGTGAAAAGAATGACTGGATCTACGCGAATGAAAGGATTCTCAGACTGTACCTGGCTTACAGGAGAAGGAAACTGGCGAAAGAGGTGTAATATGAAACAGGTTACTGTGATCGTACCGATCTACAATGTTGAAAAGTATCTTCGTACCTGCTTTGAATCACTGAAGGCACAGACCTCGGATGAATTCGTCGTCATGGCAATTGATGACGGAACACCGGACGGATGCGGCAGGATCATTGATGAATACACGGCGGCCAATCCCGGACTGATCACCGGAATCCACAAGGAGAACGGCGGATACGGTTCGGTCCTTGAGCTTGCGATCAAAACATGTACAACACCGTATTTCATGATCTGTGATCCGGATGATACGCTGGAGCCGAATGCTGTGGAGACACTGCTGAACATGGCCAGGGTATCCGGTGCCGATATTACAGCCGGCGCCAAGACGATCTTCCATGAGAATGATCCTTCTACGGAATACGATCCTTCCTATAATACAGATTTTGCGGTGCTGAAGAAGAATACGGTATATAACCGTGATTCCGAGGAGTTCAATGATCTGTTCTTTATCGACCCGAGCCCGCATGCCAAGCTGTACAGGCGTACGCTTGCAGAAGGGATCAGCTTCCCGGAGAAGGTCGGCTATACGGACAACCTGCTGTTCTACATCAGTCTCCTGAACAGTGAAAAAGTGATCTACACAGATGAAGCGCTGGCGAACTACCTTGTCAACAGGACAGGCAATACGATGACGGATGTATCCTTCAAGGCAATGAACGGCCAGATCCTGGTATTCAAGTCTATCGTTGTCCAGGCAGAGCGCCTGAAGAATGTGCCTGATATGTACTGGTACCGTATGTTCGAAAGCTTCAAGTTCATGCTGTATCAGACGAGAAGGATGAACTGCGATGCGGAGCAGTATGAACAGACGCTGGATTATCTGGAAACATTCCTGAAGCTGCTCGTGCCGCACGGCAGGCAGATCGCGCCTCTTTACAGGAAATACTCCAAGAACGGAGCGATCGAAAAGGTCAGGGACGAAATGATGATGGGTCCCGCAACGATGCATATGGGCTTCGTACAGATCAAAAAGAAGCTGATGAAGGAGTTCAGCGAGCGATAAAATACATGATGCAGTTCATGCTATAATGAGGTGCATATGATAAACAGAGTAAAACTGTCGGTGATCGTGCCGATGTACAATGTGAAGGATTATGTTGGTGAATGCCTGGATTCCCTGCGTGCCCAGACACTGCGTGACATGGAAGTCATCATGGTGGACGACGGAGCAACGGATGAAACGGCAGTGATCGCCTCAGCCTATGCCGAGGCGGATCCGGAACATTTCCGGCTTGTCCATAAGAAAAACGGCGGCCTGTCGGATGCCAGAAACTATGGCCTGCAGTATGTCAGAGGCGAGTATATCGCGTTCCTGGACAGTGATGATTTTGTGGAGCCGTCATTGTATGAGAAGCTGGTAAAGCTGATGGATGAGGGCTGTGACGTGGCTGTCACGGACATCGAATACTGGTACACCGATCCGGCAAAACGGTTTGTCATGAAAGGCCTGACAGACTGGCAGGCAGATACCGTCCAGAAACGGGCTATGCTGTCGCCGATGTTTGCCTGGAACAAGATCTACAGGGCGTCATGGTTCCTTGAAAAGGGACTCAGATACCCGCTCAATACATGGTATGAGGACATTCCGGTAACGACGATGATCTTTGCGCAGGCAGAGAAGATCGGTTATCTGGAGGAATGCCTGATCCACTACAGACAGCGCGAAGGCAGCATCATGTCCAGCAATTCCAGCCCCAGGGTCAAAGAGATCTTCGGGATCATGGAACTGGTCAGGAATAGCTTTGCGAAGGCGGGACTCAGCAGTCTTTACAGGGATGAGCTGGAGTACCTTCATATCGAACATCTACGGCTGTACGGGATGTTCCGGTTCATCCGTTCCCCGTACACAAAAGAACTGTATGAAAAGACCCGGCAGGTGATGAAGAAAAACTATCCCGGCTGGAAGCATAACAGATATATTTCCAATCTGAATCTGAAAAACAGGATCTTCCTGCAGTGCTACAGTCCTGCCACGGCGTGGCTGTTCAACAGGGTGATCCGTTGAAAGGAGCGCTCTTACGCGTACACGGTATTCATTTTACAACTTCATAGTCAGCACGATCGCGGCGGTCATACTGCCCCTTGTAGGGGTGATCAAGGTCCGTCTTTTCATCGACTTCTACGGAAGCGGTCTGAACGGTCTGCAGCTGACGATGGCACAGGTGATTACCTTCCTGAATATCTGTGAAATGGCTTATTCCCTGGCGTTCCGCCAGCTGCTGTTCAAGCCTCTGGCAGAAAATGACAGGAATGAAGTGCTGAAGATCTACCGCGGGGCTGTCAATATATTCCGCAGGACCGGAATGGCAGTGCTGGCGGCAGGCATCATCATCTCGTTCGTATTCCCGTTCTTTGCGGAATCCCCGCTGGATTACTGGAAGACAGTCGGAATGTTCGTGGTGCTGATGGCACCGTACGGTATATCGTATTTCCTGATGGGTCCTAACTTCGTGATCATGGCTGATCAGAAGGAATACCGCATCAGTATCTGGATCCAGACATTCTCGATCCTGAGAATGATCCTGATGGTGGCTGTGATCCGCATGAAGCTTCCGTTCTACTGGATCCTGCTGATCGAGGGCGGCAATATCCTGATCGCCAATACGACAGCCAGAAGGATCGCCTTGCGGGCATATCCCTGGCTGAGGGATGCGGACCAGGCAGAAGCGGATCCGAGCTTCGGCAGGCGCGCTAAATACGCGATCGTCCAGAGACTGTCCGAGCTGGCAACGACCCAGACCGACAATATCGTCATCACTGCCTTCATGGGCTATGCGATGACATCCGTATTCGGCAGCTACAGCTACCTGACGGACAATATTTCCAAGATCACCCAGACGATGGTGCAGTCACCGATGAACAGCTTCGGAAACCTGTTCAACGATGAACGCGCCGATAAGTATGAAGTCTTTACGGAATTCTTCAACTTCGCGACATATGTCTCGACGATCGTTGCGGTATGTATCTTTATCGCCATGCCGCAGTTTATCCATATCTGGCTGAACAAGCCCGAGTATGAGGTATCCGTACCGATCTGTCTGGCATTCTCGCTGAATATCTTCTACATGACGATGCGTCAGCCGGTCATCATTGCGCGTGACGCAAACGGACTGTACGTCAACGCCAAGAACAATGCTTACCTGCTCGCAGTCTCCAAGGTCGTTCTGTCAGTACTCTTAATACAGAAGTTCGGTCTTCTGGGTGTCATCCTTGCGACACTGATCACGAGCTGGACGGTAGACTTCCTGTACAATCCCAGACTGGTCTATGACAATGTCTTCAGGCTCCCGAGCTGGCGCTACTATGCGATGGTAGCTTCCAGGCTCGGCATCGCACTCGCCCTTGGCGGGGCAGGCTACATGGTATGGAACAGATTCATGCCGTATATCACCTCATCAACACTGCATCTGCTCATCAGCATCCTCGTCATGGGTGTCATCGTCGTATGCATTACGACGACCATCTATGCGTGCGCATATCGTTCATTCCGCAGGCTGTTTGTCAGGATCAGGAATATCCTTTCCAGAAGAGCCGCAGCACGTTCATGATCATCACATCATTGCAGGGAGGAGGTCCGGCGAGTCTTTCTTTCCTGCGATGATTTCGTTATAATGAATCCGTATGAAAAAACTATTGATATCACTGCTGGCGCTGTCTCTGCTGAGCGGATGCAGCCTGGCGGGAGAAGAAATAACGACCATAACAAACAGCGATGACCATTTCGGTCCGTATATCAACATCAGCGTGTTTGAATATACGACACCGGTCGGACAGCCTGTTGATTTTTCCAATGTCACGGGATATGACGATGTGGACGGTCTGATGCCTGTATCAGTGATCGGCTATATCAATTACAACAAGCCGGGTGATTATTCGCTGGTCATTTCCTGCAGCGATACGTCCGGCAATGAAACACAGGTAACAGTCACGATCCATGTTGTTGAGTCATATTCACCGACAGCGGAACCGACAGCAATCCCTGAAACAACGCCCGAGCCTGCGGAGAAGGGCTGCTCAGTTCCGGATAGCATTGATCCGGGCATGCCCTGCAAAGCGGTGCTGGATGATACGATCAGCCAGTATGACCTGCTTTACGAAGGCGAGGAGTGGCATCAGATCTGCATCAACGCGGCAGCCGATACGGGAGCCTGTGAAGAAGTCTTTACAAATGACGGGACGTTCTGGGGCTATGGCGTCATACGTGTTGTTGAACAGAAGGAAGAAACAGAAGAAACCGGGAACAACTGATCCCGGGTTTTCTTTGGGGAGGACTTATGAAGCATATTGTGATCTCCGATCAGGGTGCTGAATACCAGCGCAGAGGGCAGGCATGGATGTATGCCAGCAACCTTGTACGGATGGACGAGAATATTGAAAACGGCGAACCGGCAGAGATCCTGACGGAAGCAGGGGAATACCTCGGGACCGGTCTTGTTTCCCTGAACAGCCATATCCTGGTGCGCATCCTGAGCAGGGACCGCTCCCAGCCGATCGATGAAGCGTTCTTCCGGAAGCGCATCCGGGAAGCTTATGAATTCCGTAAAACAGCAGAACCGGACAATCCCGATAACTGCAGGCTGATCTTCGGCGAAGCTGATCTTCTGCCGGGATTCCTGGCGGACAGATACAATGATGTGATCGTAACGCAGATCAGCTCCTACGGTATGGAACAGCGCAGGGATATGCTGTACCGGATCCTGCTGGAAGAACTGACAGCAGATCACCAGGTCATCAATGCGGTGTACGAACGCAATGACGTGAAGATCAGGCAGAAAGAAGGACTGCCGCTGTACAAAGGATTCTGGAACGGTGTCAGCCATGACACGCAGACCGTGATCAATGAGAACGGGCTGAAGCTGAACGTAGACTTTGAGAACGGACAGAAGACAGGCTATTTCCTCGACCAGAAATCTAACAGGCTGCTGATCAGGAAGGCTGCCCGGGGCAAACGCGTGCTGGACTGCTTCACGCATACCGGAGGATTTGCCCTGAATGCCGCATACGGAAACGCCGCGCATGTCACGGCGGTCGACGTATCGGAAACGGCACTGCAGCAGGGAAGGGAAAACGCCGCGCTGAACGGACTGACCAATGTTGAGTTCGTCCGGGCAGATGTATTTGATTACCTGAAAACATGCGCGCCCGGATCATTTGACCTGATCATCCTGGACCCGCCGGCATTCACCAAATCACGCCGTACGGTAGATCACGCGTATCACGGCTATCAGCAGATCAACCTGGACGCGATGAACCTTCTGAAGGGGAATCACGGGTATCTGGCTACATGCAGCTGCAGCAGGTATATGGAAACAGCTTTGTTCGAGCAGATGCTGAAGGAGACTGCCGCCAAAGCAGGTATCATCCTGAAGCAGGTCTCCGTTTCTCAGCAGAATGCGGACCATCCGGTATTATGGGCGATGGATGAAACATCGTATCTGAAATTCTATCTGTTCCAGATCATGACAATATGAAAACACAGGCACCGGGATCCGGTGCCTGTGCTGCTTTTTTGTAATTACTCTGTGACGTCTACATCAACGGAATCGCTGATGATCGCCATGTTGAGCAGCTTCCAGTAGTTCTGTCCGTTCTTGACGAAGAACATCTGGTAAGCCTGGCTGTATGTGCCGGTTACATCGTCCGCGATCAGCTTGTAGTCGAAGGAGATCGTTCCGATGAACGCGGTATCCCCGAAGGGGAGCAGGTCATATACTTTGACATTCTCAAACTGGATGGAATCATGGTCTGTGACCCAGGAGTTATCGAATGTGCTGACGAAATCATAGAAGCTGGTTCCCGGATACAGACGGGATGTGATTCCGTATCTTGTACCGTCCCTGGTAACGAATTTGCAGTACGCTACAGCCGTATCATACATATTTTCGGCAAACTCATCACCCTGTTCAGATGTCGTCTTCCTGCCGATGTAATAGCTTTGTGAGGTGTAGTCCCTGATGACGGCCGTATCTGCAGAAGCAGGCTTGACGTCAGGGTTTCCGACCAGGGAACTGATCGGGTATCGTGTGACTTCCGGGATCCTGTATGCCAGTTCATATCCGTCAAACGCTGCCGGGGTCTGTCCTTCGATATGATAATAGGAGCTTTCTACCGGTACGCTGTTGATCGTAAACACCAGAGAATCATCCAGCACATCGAAGTCAAACGGTGTGGTCGAACCGACCGTACGGACATGCCATACATCCGTATCATCGTTCCTGCGCAGTTCCAGCGCAGCCATGACATAGTTGTCATAGTGGATGTTGTAATATTCGGAAACGCCGTCGGTATCCGTGAAGGAATATTTCATGTCGGAAGTTTTCCTGCCGGTATAGATCGACTTCAGGTATTCGATATAGGTATCCCTGGAATTCAGTTCCGTAAAATAGCGGCAGTCCTGATTGTATATTTCATCCCACTCCTCATTGTCGACGAGTCTGAAATATGCACTGATCGCACCGTTGATGCTGTGTTCTTCGTAGCGCTCAAGCCAGAACCACAGATAACCAAGTGCGGCGCCGCATATAATGACCAGCGAGAACCAGACAGTCGTCAGGTTTTTGTAGAACCTGACAGCGTTCTGCCTGGCTGATCCTTTTCCTGTACTTACTTCACGAGCCATGCTGTGGGCACCGTCCTGTCTGAGCGCATTGATACGATATGATTCACGATCCTGTCTTCATATACCATAACGGAGGATGATCCGCCGTCGAGGTTCGCCGCATTCATAGCTCCGTACTGCAGCATGATCTTGACACAGTCTTCATAGGAGGCACCCAGACTGGTCGTCTGTCTGCCGTCAATGACCAGCAGGAGGACGGATCCGTCATATGCCTGTCCGATGACAGTTCTGGGATTCAGGCCGCCGCCTGTACCGGTGATCGATACTGTTTCACCGTCTACGATCAGGACAGGTCCGAATGTGACCGCGTCTGTCAGTCCCCATTCCAGTGCCTGTGAGCCTGTCATGTTGCCGACGATCAGATGGTCTTTTTCATTGAAGCCTATGATCGTTCCCCAGTCGGTCAGCCTGCCGGCTACCAGCTCGCCGTCCTTGATGACGACGCCCTGGGGGATGGAACCGTTGCCCATGCCGTTGGGATCATCGAAGCCGCCGGCATTGATCCCGCCGAGCGCGCCTGCAGCCGTGACATAATCCTGTACCAGGAAGCCGTTGTTTTTATAGTTGTCCATCAGGACGTTGACGCCAAGATGGATCCTGGAAGGATCGCGTACGATCATCAGCTTGCCGTTGAACGTCGATCCGGAGACATCTACGATCCTGAGGTCGTTCTTTTCTTCCTCCGGGATATTGAAGTCATAATCGTTATCAACAGTGACGGATGTTGAATTCTCAACACCGTTCTGATTCAGGATCGCGTCAAGCTCACTGTCAGAGTAGAACCAGTGAACGACCTTGTCTCCTCTGCGCGTCTCCATGAAGGTACCGACGATCAGCGTGCTGAATGTCGGCGAAGGACCTTTGAAAACCATCAAAAGAGCCAGGTATCCGGCTGCCGCTAGTGTGACGCCGAGTGTCAGAAGAACGATGAAGGTCTTCCTCAATAAACTTCTGAACTGCGTGTTTTTTGTCTTCTGCTGTTTTTTTGCCATAATTAAAATACTGGTTCTGCCTGCAATATTATATCATATTGGCAAATAACTCAATGAAGTCCGATGATTAAGAATGATATAATAATTAAAGAATAACGCAGGAGGCATAATATATGGCAGTTTTCAGTATGGAAAACGATCTCGCATATGCTGCAGTCAGCGAACATGCATCCGAGATCACAAGTTTTATTGACAAAGATACAGGAATTGAACACATGTGGCAGGGAGACCCTGCTTTCTGGTCCGGAAGAAACCCGACACTGTTCCCTATGGTCGGCTCGACCTGGAACAAGGAAATATGGATCGACGGCAAGCTCTATCAGATGGGCAACCATGGTTTTACAAGAAGCAGTGATTTTACATGCGTTGAGCACAGTGAAAACAAGATCGTCATGGAACTGAAGGACAGTGAAGAAACACTGGCACAGTATCCGTTCAGGTTTACCCTGCGCATCGAATATACGCTGAGCGGTAAAACACTGAGCATCCATTACAGCATCACAAATGAAAACGACAGGGTCATGCCGTTTAACTTCGGCCTGCATCCCGCATTCAACTGCCCGATGGCAGAAGGCGAGAAGCAGATGGATTATGTGATCGAAACGAATGCCGACGAGATCTTCAAACAGGGCAGGGACACGATCGCTGTAGGCAGACAGCTGGAACTGGAACGCAAGTATCTTGAACGCACGATCCTGGTCACAGCCCCCAAGTCAACGGATACGATGCTGACCAACGGCAAGAACCGCATCACGGTCCATGCGGAAGGCTATGAATGGCTGGCATTCTGGAGCGCGAAGAACGACGCGCCGTTTATCTGCATCGAACCGTGGCACTCCCATGCGGACTTTGAAGAAGTCAATGTCCCGTTTGAGGAGCGTGAAGGAACACTGAAGCTGGAGCCGCATCAGGAGTTTACGACGGATTATTCAATTACAGTCGGAAAATAAACATTTTCCCGAAATTGTGCTAATATATCGGACGCGGAAGGAGGTGTATCAATGTTTACGATCATTGTTGCTGAAAACTATGACGAAGCTAGCCATGAGGCTATGAAACTGGTGCGTGATGTTCTGCGTAAAGAGAGACCTGTACTGGGACTGACTGCCGGGACGACTCCGATCGGTCTGTATAAGGAAATGATAGAAGGATACCAGTCCGGTGAACTGAGTTACAGAAATGTCAGGACATGGAATCTTGATGAATATATCGGCCTAGAGCACAGCCACCCGCAGAGCTGCCACACATATATGAGAGAAAATCTCTTCGATCATGTGGATATTCCGCAGGAAAACATACATATCCCCAACGGTGATGCTGAAGATCCTTTAGCTGAATGCGAACGGTATGAAGCATCGCTCCAGGACGTAACGATCGATCTGCAGATATTAGGTCTGGGTACAGACGGACATATCGGGTTCAACGAACCCGGAACACCGTTTGAAAGTCTGACGCACATTGCGGAACTGACGGAACAGACCAGACGCGATAACGCCCGCTTCTTCGGAGGCAATACAGAACTGGTGCCGAAAAAGGCAATCTCTATGGGACTGGCAACGATCATGCGTGCTAGACGCATCGTTGTGATCGCTACAGGCGAGGCAAAAGCCAACGCGGTATATAACATGATCAAAGGACCGATGAAGTCACGCTGTCCCGCAAGTGCCCTGCAGGCTCATCCGAAACTGACAGTTATTGCGGACAAGGAAGCAGCCCAGAGGATCCTGTTCTGAGCATTCTGCTTTAACAGCATTTCGAATAATGACATAATACAGGCGGAGGAAAAAGAATATGAAAATTATCGAAAGTGAAAAGGAATATGATGCACTGCTGGCTGAAAACAAAGCAGTATTTGTAGACTTCTATGCAGACTGGTGCGGACCCTGCAAAATGGTAAGCCCGATTGTTGAAAAACTGTCCGGACTGAACACTGAAGTTACATTCGTTAAGGTGAATGTTGACGACAACCCGGAACTCGCACAGCGCTATGGCATTATGTCCATTCCCACACTGCTGGCGATCAAAAACGGCGAGGTTGCCGGTACAGTGATCGGCTACCGTCCTGAAGGCGATCTGCAGGCAGTCATCGATTCCATCAAATAAGTCAGAAAAAGAGGATGTAACAGTTGAGTAGTTTGAAATACTGCTCAAGGGGATTACATCCTCTTTTCTTGTGGTGGGGCAGATGAACAATCTGTTTTCTGATTATCTGTATCAGCTGATCAGCCGGTTTCTGACAATACATGCGCACTGAAAACAACTGTCAGTTGATCAAGCTGTTTTTGATATTAACTGAGCAGTCCTGATGGATTCTCTTTCATTCTCCGTATCCTGCTGAGATGGTATTTCTTCAGATTGTATCCCAGACATACAAGAA
>JAFRJJ010000082.1 GCA_017432325.1 Solobacterium sp.
AAACCTCCTTTACAGCGGCCGCCATGTTCTGTGTACTTTTATTATGTATGAAATCTGTAAGACCAACATCTAGTGGAATTTTGGGAAAGACAAATTTCCACTTCACATATTCGGGAGTGGAACTTAACTTTTCACTTCAGGTATCTGAAACAGCAGCCTGAGTGACGAACAAGAAGGTTGAATCAAAAGTGAAGTATGCTAAAATAGTCTGTGCACGGACGCTTAGCTCAGTTGGGAGAGCGCACCCTTCACAGGGGTGATGTCGCAGGTTCGAGTCCTGTAGCGTCCACTTTTTGATTCAGGAAATGCCGTATCCCAATACGGTTTTCTTTTTTGGGGGAACAATGCTGAAAGATGACATCGCAGCTTGAATTCAATAAACTGCTTAGCTTCAAGTGATTATCTGAAAACACTTTTTTTTGTTTTCTGATAGAATGTCGGAGTTGAAAGTAAGGTAAGAAATGGAAAACAACGAAAAAAGAAATACTGAGAACAAGATGGGTACTATGCCGATCTTCCCGCTTCTCATGAGCATGGCGATCCCGATGATGCTGTCGTTCTTTATCCAGGCGCTCTACAACATCGTGGACTCCATGTTTGTTGCCAGGATCTCCGAGAAGGCCCTGGCTGCCGTATCCCTGGCATTCCCGATGCAGCAGATCATGAATGCCATCAGTATCGGTACAGGCGTCGGCATCAGCGCCAGCATTCCGCGCGCACTGGCAAGAAAGCAGAACAAACAGGCTGACAGCCTGGCGAATACAGGCATCTTCCTGTGCCTCTGCTATGTGATCGTATTCATCGTGCTGGGTCTGACATTCACACGGAAGTTCTACAGCATGCAGACGAACGTCGCCGAGATCGTGGAAGGGGGAACCAGTTACCTGACCATTATATGGACCATGTGCTTCGGTATGTTCTACGGCGTACTGTTTGAAAAAATGCTGACATCTTCCGGGTTTGCATCCCTGGCAATGATCGCCCAGACAAGCGGCGCTGTATTTAATATCATCTTCGATCCGCTGCTGATCTTCGGCATCGGACCGTTCCCGGAAATGGGGATCGCCGGAGCTGCTCTGGCAACGGTCATGGGGCAGATTTTCGCAGCACTGGTCGCATTCTGGTTCAACGCCAGAAAAAATCATTGGATCAGCTTCAGCCTGGAAGGAATATTCCATCCCTCGATCAAGGCTGCCAAAGAGATCTATTCCATCGGTTTTCCTTCCATGATCACCATGGGTCTGGCATCCATGAGCTCATTTTTCATCAACCAGGTACTGCTGATGTACAGCACGACCGCGACAGCGGTATACGGTATCTGGCTGAAACTGCAGAATTTCTGTTATATGCCGGCATTCGGTATGAATAACGGTATGGTTCCGATCCTCTCATACAATAACGGCACCAGACGGTATGACCGTGTATGGGGGACGATCCGTTATGCGCTGACGATCATTCTGAGCCTGATGGCCGTCCTGACCTGTGTGTTTGAGATCATTCCGCAGACACTGCTGGATCTCTTCAGTGCATCCGACGCACTGCGTGAGATAGGCGTCGTCGCGATCCGTACATGTGTCATCTCACTGACCATGGGCGGTGTATGTGTGATCCTGGGCTCGGCGATGCAGGCACTCCGGCATGCAAGGTTTGCCCTTGTCGTCAACGTACTGCGCGGATTCCTGATGCCGGTCATATCGTTCTGGCTGCTGTCCGTCATCTTCCATGACATACTGAAACTATGGATTGCAGTGCCTCTGGCTGACGGCACGGCGTGTCTTGCGGCGATCTTCCTCTACCGTAAGATGAAACGCGACCTGCTTGAGGAAGAAGCAGAATCCTGGGAATGAGATAAAGAACACGGAAATATGCCTGATCGTACAGCATATCTCCGTGTTTTATTCAGGTGCTGCTGCATGGAGACATGTGTTTTCATTCATCGGATATAAGAGAGGATCTTAAACACTGATCCGCTATAACAAAGATTCCGAATGAAATAATTTTCATTTTTTTTATTGTGAATGGGATATCTTTTAAAGAAATAAGCATCCGTATTTCATTTTTAAGATTTGTAAGTATAATAGTTACGTCTGTTGCAGAAATGCTCCAGACAGACTGTTTCAAGATAGAGAAGGAGAAAAAAATGGCTAACACACTTGTTTACAGCGGAAAAACGAAAGACGTATTCGCACTTGACAATGGCAACTATCTCTTAAAATTCAAGGATGACTGCACCGGTAAAGACGGCAAGTTTGACCCGGGTGAGAATTCCATCGGACTCACGATCGAAGGTGTCGGTGATGTTAACCTCAGAATGAGCATCTACTTTTTCGAGAAGATCAACGCTGCAGGTATCAAAACACACTTTGTATCAGCAGATCTGGATAACACAACAATGGAAGTACTTCCTGCCAAGGTTTTCGGACACGGTCTCGAAGTTATCTGCAGAAATAAGGCAGTAGGCAGCTTTGTCCGCCGTTATGGAGAATACATTGAAGCTGGCACAGATCTTCCTTCCTATGTTGAAACAACATTCAAGAACGATGCTCTGGGCGATCCGCTTGTCACAAAGGATGGCCTGGTATGCCTCGGCATTATGACAGAACAGCAGTATGAAGATATCAAGAGCATGACAAAGCAGATCACAAAGATCGTTGCGGACGATCTGCTTGAAAAGGGTCTTGTACTGTATGATATCAAGTTTGAATACGGTTATGACGCAGACGGAAAAGTAATGCTCATTGATGAGATCGCTTCCGGCAATATGAGAGTTTACAAAGACGGTGAATACATCGAACCGATGGAACTCTCAAAGCTCTTCTTTAAAAAATAAGAAAACAAAGCGCTCGTAATGAAATGCAGCCCCGCAGGAACAATACCTGAAAGGGGCTGTTTTTGTTTGCCCTAATGAATAATCTTCAGGATGATCTGATAAACATACATTCTATATGATAGTTAACCAATGGTTAATAGATTGCCTGTGGATGTTAACGGACAATCAGTACAAATACTGATCTATCAGTGTTATCTTGAATACAGGAGGAGATGCTTATGATCGGTGAAGTGATCAGACAAAGACGTCTGGTATTGAACATGACACAGGCTGAACTTGCGGAACGCACAGGAGTCAGCGCACCGGCCGTTAATAAATGGGAAAAAGGCATGAGCTGTCCGGATGTGATGATCCTGCCGGTACTTGCCAGAGTACTCAAAATGGATATGAATGATCTGTTTGATTTCCGCAAGGAAATGACTGTGGAGGAACTGGGTACATTTATCGGAGAACTCCGCGCATCCATGCTATCATCAACAGCTGAAGAACTGTATGACAGGATCCGCGGCAAGTCCCGTGAATATCCGGGTGACGCAAAACTGTTTTTCAACAGCGCGGCGATCCTGAATTATGCGGTCTTTATCAAGGATCAGATCAACGAACAAAATGTCGGGATGATAGAGGAGCTTCTGCAGGAAACCGAAGCGGCCGATCCGCTCTATCATGATGCAGTAAATGAGATACGTGTATCGATGGACCTTGCACTTGAAAAATATGATGAGGCTGAAGAGATCCTGAAGAAACTGCGTCGTCCTTCCATCGACCTGGATATGGTCAAGGCACAGATCTGCAGTGAAAAAGGAAAACCGGAAGAAGCGATGCAGATCATGACGCGAAGCGTATATGTAAGTGTCAATGAGATCATGAACAGGGTGCTGAAACTGCGTGCACTGGCGGATCAGTGCGGTAATGAAACGATCCGTGACGAAGCTTCTTACGTGATCCATCAGCTGGTAAAAGTATTCGGTCTCTGGGAATTCTATGATATCGAAGATGATCTTGCTGCTGCCCTCAGGAAACGCGACAGAGAGGGTGTGCTGAAGGCGATGAAAGAGGTGATCAGGATCCTCCATGAACCGTACAGCTTCTCAAGATCACTGCTGTTTGAAGGAATCAGCCGGAAAGACCAGACTGTTGACAAGGAACTCGTCAGACAGATGCTGGAACAGATCAGAAACAAAACAGAAACAGACGAAGACGGTTTCATGAAGGATGATGAAGAACTGATCCGTCTGCTGGAGGAAGGTAAAATATGATGAACGCTGTTGAAGTACATGAACTGAAAAAGGCATATGCGCACTTTGACCTGTATGTGCCGGAATTCAGGATCCCGTATGGATCCGTGATGGGACTGATCGGGGAAAACGGTGCGGGCAAAACCACACTGATCCGTCTGATCTGCGGAGTCACCAAAGCGGACCAGGGAGAGATCTCAGTGCTCGGAACGGACCGTGTGCGGGTAAGAGAACTGATGAATGATGTCGGTGTTGTGACAGATGAGGAGTCACTTGTTCCTTATATGACCGCTAAAGAGACCGGTGTCATGATGGCAGGCATTTACCGGAACTGGGATGCTGAAAGGTACGGGCAGCTGATACAGACACTCAATATTCCGCAGGAAACCAGATTCGGGGAACTGTCGAGAGGAAACCGCATGAAAACGGCGCTTGCATGCGCGATGAGCCATAACGCAAAACTGCTTATGCTTGATGAAGCGACCGGCGGTCTTGATCCGCTGGTCAGGGACCATGTACTGGGCCTTATCACGGAATTTGCCCGGCAGGAGGGACATGCCGTATTAATGTCATCGCATATCGTGTCCGACCTTGAAAAAGCCTGCACCGATATCACATTCCTGCATCAGGGCAGGGTCATTCTCTCCCAGCCGAGAGACGCTTTGCTGAAGAAACACGGAAGTATTGAAGAACTGTTCCTGGAAATGGCAGAAAGGAAAACTGTATGAAAGGGTTATTATACAAAGACGGGATCGTACTGATCAGGAAATTCCGTTCATATCTGCCGATGTATGTCCTGTTTGTTGGTATGGGCGGACTGATGCCTGACGGAATGTTCTGGGCAGTGTACGGCGTTATGTTTACCGCAACGATGGTGTCATCACTGATGGCGGATGAAGAAAATACCGGCTGGAATGATACCGCGCCGTATCTGCCGCTGTCTTCCAGAACACTGGTCAGTGAAAAATACATCGTCAGTCTGCTCTGTATCGTCGGGTTCATCGTTGTTTATATAGCAGCCGCAATGATCGGCGGGAAACCGGTTTCCGAGATCGGCATGGGACTCATATCCATTATCATGACAGCACAGATCATATTCCTGATCTCACTGCCTACGACGATCCTGTTCGGCGTACAGAAAAGCGGTATGATCCGCCTGATCGTAACAGCTGTCATGGTATTCTTCGGAGTCGTCATCCTGCAGGGCGGCAGGGGATTCCTGGATATGCTCAGCGGAAGGGAGAACATGATGTATGTGCTCCTTGCGGCTGTTACCGTTCTGTATTTCCTTTCCTGGTATATCTCCATCGTTCTGAAGGAACGGAAAACGCTGAACCAGTAATTTCACGATCAAGACTTTTCTGATCAGTAAAAAATATCTGATTGTATGAAGCGGGGTGTCCTCATTTGGGATGTCCCGTTTTGTTATGGCTGACAGAACATGAAAAGATTCTTTTGGGAAACACGAGGGAATCGTATACAATAATCAGGTGAACGGAGATGTCAGATGATCTTATCCCTGGAAAATGTCAGCTTCAGATATGTAACGGAACCGATCCTCGATCATGTGAATTTCGTTGTGAACGAAAAGGATAAATGGGGCGTGGTCGGTCTGAACGGTGCCGGAAAGTCAACGCTCCTGCAGATCATGGCAGGTACCGAGAAACCGGATGAAGGCCAGGTCGTGTTCCTGAAAAAATACAAAATATCCTACTGCCCGCAGTCGATGGAATTCCCGCCGGGAAGAACTGTTTATGACACCGTACGGTCTTATGTATCGGATGAAACGGAAGTATATCAGATCAGGTCTATCCTGAACAAACTCGGCATCACCGATCATGAAGAACAGATCGATGTCCTTTCAGGCGGCCAGAAAAAAAGAGTCGCGCTTGCGATCTCCCTGATCCGCAAAGCAGACCTGTATCTGCTGGATGAGCCGACCAACCACCGGGACCAGGATATGATCGTCTGGCTTGAAAGGTATCTGCAGAGAGTATCGAAAGCAGTCGTGCTGGTGACCCATGACAGGTATTTCCTGTCACGCATCACTGATCATATTGTTGATATCGAAAAAGGACATCTGTATGCATATGACGGCAATTACGCGGATTATCTGGAACAGCGTGAGGAACGTTACCGCCAGGCAATGGCAGCTGAGCAGAAACGCCAGAATTTCCTGCGTACTGAGATCGAGTGGATCCGGGCAGGAGCGCCTGCCAGGTCGACCAAGCAGAAGGGCAGGATCCAGCGCTTTGAACAGATTGCAGCGATGGAAGCACCGGAAGAGCGGAGTACGCTGGAACTGAAGTCAGCGAATACCCGCCTTGGCGGTGTGACGATCGAAGCGGATGATATCTCCAAATCATACGGAGACAAACACCTGTTCTCGAGGTTCAGCTACAATGTCGCCAGAATGGACAGGGTAGGCATCATCGGACCGAACGGCTGCGGCAAAAGCACACTGCTGAAGATCCTGACAGGACAGCTTCCGCCTGACAGCGGCAGCGTCCGGATCGGTGATACCGTACGGATCGGATATTTCGCCCAGCAGAACGAAGTGTTTGAAAAAGACCAGCGGGTCATCGATTACCTGAAAGACTTCGGAGATATCGTATATACCGCCGAGGGTGATCCGATCACCGCGAGCCAGATGCTGGAACGTTTTCTCTTCTTCAAGGATGAACAGTACAAACCGATCTCCAAATGCTCAGGCGGAGAAAAGAGGAGACTGTATCTCTGTTCGATCCTGATGACAGCACCGAATATCCTCGTGCTGGATGAACCGACAAATGATCTGGACACGGAAACACTGACGATCCTGGAAAACTATCTGGATGATTTCAGGGGAGCAGTCCTGACGGTGTCGCATGACAGGTACTTTCTGGACAAGATCGCGGACAGACTGTTTGTGTTTGAAGACGGCAGGATCAGGATCATCCAGGAAACATATTCCGATTATCTGGAAAACAAAGAAAAGAAGACTGAAAACAGGCAGGAACAGCCACCGGCGCCAGTGCAGGTGAAAAAACAGTCCAATCGCCTGACCTATATGGAAAAGAAGGAACTGGCAGCGCTGGAAGAACGGCTGCCGGAACTTGAAGAGAAGATTGCGGATCTGGAAGATCTCCTGAATGAACTGACGGATTTTGAAAAGATACGCGAAACAGGGAATCTGCTTGAGGAAACAAGAAACGCCCTGGAAGAAACAGAACTCAGATGGATGGAACTCTCTGAAAAGGAAGCCTAAGCAGCGGAAATATCTGCTGCTTTTAATCTGAACGGACTGTCCGAATGCAGATTGATGAAAAAATTTTCAGTGAAATGAAAACAAAAAAGAAAAAACAGATGGTTTATGCATCACAGATATTGAATTGTGTATGGGAGAAAGTAAAATGAAAGCAATTCAATGAGCAGAAGAGTATCCAAGGAAGCCCATCAGCGAGCCGGAACAGAGTGGAAGTCCGGCGGCAACTCCGAACGAGAAGCGCATCTGTGAGAAGCTTTCCGGAACTGACAGTATGGAAAGCCGTCTGCCGCGTTAAGGTATAGAGAGGCTGGTATGATCATGCCGGCAACCAAGGTGGTACCGCGATTGATGTCGTCCCTGGACTGGGACGACTTTTTATTTCCAGGAGGAAGAAATTATGAGCAGGCGACGAAGAGGGGTGATTCCCGTTAACGCATGAATGAAAAAAGAAAGAAGGAGAAGATGATGAAACAAATGAAGAAATTAGCAGGAATGATCCTGACAGCAGCGACCGTACTTTCATTCGCAGGATGCTCTTCCACAGAGCCTGCGGTTTCCGATCCTACATCGACCCCCGCATCCGGCAATAAAATGGCAATTGCCGTTCCCGGTCAGTTCACGACAATGGATCCCGGACTGAATACGGAAACCAACAACAGCTATGTCCTGTCGCATCTTTACAGCGCCATGTTCCAGAGAGATACAAGCGGAGCGATCGTACCGATGCTGGCGGAAGACTATGATGTTTCCGAAGACGGCCTGGTCTATACGTTCTATCTGAAAGACGGCATAAAATGGAGTGACGGAACTCCGATCACTGCCCAGGATTTTGAATATACATATCTGAGAAACCTGTCCTACGGCGCAGACAACGCGTTTGCCGTATACAACCTCCAGCAGTACATTGCCGGAGCTGCCGAATACAGTGAAAAAGCAATGCTGGTTCCTGACTTTGACTGCACGAAGGAAGATCACAGTGAAGTCGGTGTCAAGGCGATCGATGATAAAACATTTGAACTGACACTGAAGATGCCGTGCTCCTACCTGACGCTTCTCATGTGCTCAGGCGCATGGGAACCGCTGCCGCAGAGCACACCTCAGCATACTTCCGCATGGTCACTGAACGCAGACGTTGTTACAAGCGGACCGTACACACTGACAGAGCTGAATATCAATGAAAAAGCAGTCGCAGTCAAGAATGAAAACTACTATGACGCAGACAGCATCACAATGGATGAGATCTCATTCATCATTATGCCCGACCAGTCTTCACAGTCCATGGCATTTGAAGCTGGCGAGATCGATGTCGCTCTGAGCGTTTCCAACGAAACAGCAACCAACTACATGGGAAGCGCAGAACTGTTCTCCTATATCGCTCCGACAACATACTGTGTATCATTCAATACCGGTGTAAACGGTCCTGAATGGGCAAAGGACCTCAACGTCAGAAAAGCACTGGCAAAAGCAGTCGACACGGATTCGATCGTTGAAGTACTCGGCGGCAGTGATTTCTTCCAGAAACTGCAGGGCTTCGTACCTTCCGGCGTACCCGGCGAAAAGGGTGACTTCAGGGCAGAAGGCGACGCGCTGAAAGACAGCTATGAACTTGCGTATGATCCTGAAGAAGCAGTCAAGCTCCTGGCAGAAGCAGGATACGATGAATCAAATCCTCTGCATATCGTTTACAGATATTCCAACAGCGGAAACAACGCGGATCTCGCAACGATCCTTGAGGAACAGTGGGCAGCGGTCGGTGTTGAAGTAGACTTCAGTGCTCTTGAATCCGGCGTTTACTGGGATCAGTTCGACCAGGGTCTGTTTGAACTCTGCAGATACGGTCTTGGAACGACCCACCCGATCACGGCACTTGATGTCTGGACAACAGACATGCAGGTCGTACCGGCAGTTTCCGATGAAAAGTTCGACCAGCTGATGCTTGACGCGAAATGGGCAGGCTCTGTTGCCGAAGCACTTGATATCTGTCACGAAGCAGAAGACTACCTGGTCAATGACATGGCATATATCGTTCCGCTTTATCAGCCGAAGAATTCCATCCTTGTACAGGATAGTCTTTCCGGCGTTGAACTGCACGGTTCCACACTTTACTGGGGCCACTGCACCAACAGCAAATAATCCCCCGCATATATAACCACCCATCACGGCGCCATGTGCGCCGTTTTTGTCTGCGTATGAAAAAACAGCCGGATCTCATACCCGGCTGTGAACAGACAATCAGCTTACTGATCCTGTCCGCTGTCTTCGCTGCTGTCTTCAGGCTGACCATCCTTTTTGGATTTTTCCCTGTCTTCCAGCATTTTTTCCGTAGCTTCCGCAAGTTTCACGGAAGATACATACGTAGCGGCAGATATAACTGCTGTTGCGGCAGCTACCACCGCAATTTTCAATAAACGTCTCAGCATAATCTCTCCTTTGACTATCGGTCAAAAATAATATAGATCAAATGTTCCGCAGAAATATGTGAAGAAAAGCAGGAAAGTTTAAGATTTACGGACGCTCTGCTTCCCACTGCCTGTACAGACCTTCACATATGCCGATATAACGCCCGCTGCTGGAAACAGGTGTCACAGGACTCTGCAGACGTCCTTCCCTGATCAGGCTGCAGTAGTGTTCCAGCTCATACCGGAATTCATACCGGCAGGGATAGGAGATGGTCTCTTTCAGCACATCCCCCTCATAAACATACGCTTCAGAAGCTTTCCAATAGTCCGGAACCTCGATCCTTCCATGATCGAGATATATGGTCAGGCCGTTGGAGAACAGCACCCTGGACGATACGAAGAGGGATGCTAGAATATTGCTCTCCGTCACCGCACTGAGGGAGCACTGGTCTTCAACCGACGGTCCGTATGTGGCTGACCCGCTGCAGGATGCGATCTTTCCTGCCAGGAACTCTGTCATGTGGAAGAAATATGCTTCATTGCCGTAAAGAACACCGCCGCCTGCCTCTTTTTCCGTATTCCAGCCTGCTATGTATGAACCGCCAGTATAGGACTGCCGGAGATGCATGAATCTGATCTCACCAAGGGTTTTCCTGTCAATGATCTTTTTGATGTCCGCAAAGACAGGCAGAAAAGGGGTCTTGACAGCTTCGGTAATGAACAGTCCTTTTTCTTCTGCCAGCTGTGCCAGCCTGACAGCCTGTTCTTCATGAAGCACAAACGGTTTCTCCATGATGACGTGCTTTCCCGCCAGCAGGGACCGTTCAGCCCACTGGAAATGCAGGCTGTTGATCAGCGGGATATAGACAGCCTCAACGGTACTGTCTTCCAGCAGTTCTTCATAACTTCCGTATACCTGAGGGATGTTCAGCTCCAGAGCAGTCTTCTGAGCTTTTTCAAGCGACCTGGAAGCGATCGCCGCAGCTTCTCCCAGACCGCACAGCTCCAGTCCCCTGACGAAGCGGGGGACGATGGAAGCGCATGACATGATTCCGAATCGTATTTTATTGTTCATATGCAACGATGCCTCTCTGTAATTATTGTAAGCATGACTGCCGGTATTTTCACCGGATGTACTCTCAAGGTGCACCGGAACAGTGTATGCACATGTAATGTGAATTAATTCACTAAATGTATTGACAGGGCGTACGAATCTGTTATGATGATATCAGTAATGAGGGAGTAACGTGCGGGAGACATCCGCAGAGCAGATCACCATCACGGCTGACGCCTGGTCTGCTCATGATTGTGAGACTCATACATAGCATATTGAACTGTGTATGAGAACAGATCGCTTGTAATCAGGATACAGTTCAATACTGTATCTGTTTTTTTGGAGGTAAACATGAACAGAAACATCTTTGAAACATTCAAAAGGGGCGCAGAGTTCACCGGACCGCGTCAGGCACCTGACCTGAAGCAGCTCGGCAAGAAAGTCGTCCCGCTGCTGGTCGTTATCTTTGTACTGATGGCGGGAATGTCTTCCTTCTACAGCGTCAGTGAAGATGAACAGGCTGTTGTGACAATGTTCGGCAAGGTCCAGAGAGTTGACTCGGCAGGCTTCCACTTCAAGATTCCGTTCGCGGAGCGTGTGACGAAGGTTGATATGACGACACACGGTTTCGGCATCGGCTATCAGGTGGAAGGCGGCGGACAGAACATCGATATCGATTCTGACGCCAAGATGATTACATCGGACTTCAACCTGATCAACATCGACTTCTACCTGGAATACAAGGTCAGTGATCCCATTGCCTATCTGTTCAATACAAACAATCCGGAACTGATCCTTGCAAACGAAGCGTTATCCTGCATCAGGGCGACTGTGACCGACTATCCGGTCGATGAAGTCATGACGACCGGCAAAGGCCAGATCCAGCAGGAGATCCGGGAAATGCTCGCGAAAGAGCTGTCTGAAAAGCAGATCGGCATGCAGATCGTGAATGTCTCCGTGCAGGATTCCGAACCTCCGACACGTGAAGTTGCCCAGGCATTCAAAGCAGTCGAAACAGCCAGACAGGGCAAAGAAACAGCGGTCAATGACGCCAACCGCTACAGGAATGAACAGATCCCGTACGCGGAGGCAGAGGCAGACCGCATCATACAGGCAGCCGAGGCCGACAAAGCCGCAAGAATTGCCGAAGCGGAAGGCCAGGCAGCCAGATTCGTCAAAATGTATGAAGAATACCAGAAGTTCCCGCTGATCACCAAGAAGAGAATGTTCTATGAGACGATGGAAGAAGTGCTTCCCGACCTCAAGATCATTGTGACAGACGGAAATACACAGACACTGATGCCGCTGGAAAGCTTCAACGCGGCAGGAGGTACGAACTGATATGAAAAAAGCATTGAAATATATCGCGGTCCTGGCAATGCTGCTGATCGCTTCATCTTCAGCCTACACGGTCGAACTGAATGAATACGCAGTTATCAGACAGCTCGGAAGAATCGTTAAGACCGAAGATTCACCGGGTCTGAAATTCCGCATTCCGTTCCTGCAGACGTCCGAGATCATCTCGGCAAGAACGATCCTGTATGATATTCCGGCATCGGATGTCATCACACGTGACAAGAAATCCATGATCGCGGACAACTTCGTCCTCTGGAGAGTCACTGATCCGCAGGCATACATCAGAACGCTGAACGCATCCGCCAACCGTGCGGAAGAACGTATCGAAGCTGCTGTATACAACGCGCTGAAGAATACGATCTCCTCCATGAACCAGGATGACATCATCGCCGCAACAGGTGAGCGTATGACAACCATGATCACAAAGGAAGCCAATTCCGATATCGGACAGTACGGTATCGAGATCGTCACATCCCAGATCAAGATCCTCGGACTGCCGAGCGATAACGAATCTGCGGTCTACGAACGCATGATCTCAGAACGAAACAACATCGCAGCCAGCTATACCGCAAGCGGCGCTTCTGAAGCTCAGAAGATCCGCAATAAGACCGACAGGGAAGTCACTGTCCTGAAAGCGGAGGCACAAAGGCAGGCGGCGATCCTCAGAGCGGAAGGCGAAGAGGAATATATGAAGATCCTGCAGGATGCCTACAATACACCGGAAAAGGCAGAATTCTATGAATATGCAAGATCACTGGACGCATTGAAAGAATCCATGCACGGCGACAACAAAACGATCATACTGGATAAAGATTCCGAACTGGCGAAAGTACTGTACGGAAACTGATGCAAAGGCGGGAGTGATCCCGCTTTTGTTATGGTACGATGAATGCAGTGAAATACTGCCATACGTCAAATCAGGAGGGCCAAACAATGGATCAGAGGGAATTTCTGGATATACTGCACACAGCGGAACGTCTGAAGGACGCGGAACGTCACTGCACCACAACAAACGGAAGAAGGGAAAGCGTAGCCGAACACAGCTGGCGGATCTCCCTGATGGCATTCCTGCTTGAGGATGTGTTTCCTGAAGCTGACATTAACAAAGTAATAAGGATGTGCCTGATCCACGATCTAGGAGAATGCTTTACCGGCGACATCCCGACCTTCCTGAAGACATCCGCGGACCGCAGGACGGAAGATGAACTGCTGAACGACTGGGTGGCATCACTTCCGCAGGAAGTATCCGTACGAATGGCAGACCTGTATGCTGAGATGGAAGCACAGCAGACGCCTGAGGCAAAGATCTATAAAGCGCTGGACAAGCTGGAGGCATTGATCCAGCATAACGAGTCGCCGATCGGTACATGGTCGGATAACGAATATGAACTGAACAAAACATACGCGTTCGATACGGTCGCTTTTTCTCCATGGCTGAAGGAACTGCGGCAGGAGGTCCTGAAGGATACGCTGGACAAGATCGAACATGAAACAGGAGGCCTGAAATGAACGGTGACCGGCAAAAAGAAACGGAGCAGGAACTGAGGAAACGCATCGGGGACCTTTCCTATGAAGTGACGCAGAATGCTGCAACGGAATATCCGTTTACCGGAAAGTATGATGATCTCTTTGAAAAAGGCCTCTACGTGGATATCGTCAGCGGGGAGCCTATGTTTACATCGATGGACAAATACAATTCCGGCTGCGGATGGCCTGCTTTTACCAGGCCGGTCAGAGAAGACGCTGTTGTTGAGCGCAGGGATCTCAGCCACGGGATGATCCGGACAGAGGTCCGGTCAGGGTCAGGCTCGCATCTCGGTCATGTATTCAATGACGGTCCGGCAGAATACGGCGGTCTGCGCTACTGCATCAATTCCGCTTCACTGCGGTTTATCCCGTATGAAGAACTGGAGGAACAGGGTTATGGCGCGTATCTGCACCTGTTCCGGAAATGATTTGCTCTCCCGGAATGCATATAAGGCATCTCTGTAAATCTGATATACCGTTTTTACATTCAGATCACTTTGTATATTCAATTTCACCGCATCTGTGTTTCTTTATTGCGTGTTATACTGACAGATATAGGAGTTCGTTATTATGAACCGGATCAAGGACCTGCTGGAAAAAAGATGGTTTGCAAATCTGGCCGCTGTCTGCGGCGGGGTTTTGCTGTATATGGTGCTGACGCATTTTGCCGAGATCTTTTCATGGATGTCAGGGGTGGTCAAGATATTTGAGCCTGTGCTGGCCGGCATCATCATGGCTTATCTGCTGGAACCGGCAGTCAGGTTCTTTGAACAGAAAGTATTCACCACAGTGCCTGAAAGCAGGGCAAGGATGCTGAGTGTTACTTCAGCATTCGTATGTCTTCTGCTGATCATCATAGGCGCTTTCGGAATCATCATCCCGGCTGTTGTCAGCAGTGTCAGCTCGCTTGTTTCGGTGATGTCTGAAGAATCAGCCATAGACAACCTGATCAACAGCCTGAACAAACTCGGAATGGATCTCCACCTGGACCTGACGATGCTGACAAGCTATCTGGATCAGGGTGTTGATGTGATCGTCGATTATATCAAGGACAATGCTTCCCAGATCGTGAATACGACGATCAACATCGGCAATACGATCGTCAATATCGTGATCGGCCTGATCATCGCGTTGTACCTGCTGCTCGATAAAAAACGGATCATGGGCAGCGTTGCTGAATTCAGACAGGCACTTCTCTCACAGGAGACTTTTAACAAGCACAATGCGTTTCTGCTGCGCTGTCATGAGATCCTGATCTCATATATCGGGTGCAACCTCCTGGACGGTCTGATCGTTGGTGTCATCAATGCCATTGTGATGATGATGCTCGGAATACCGTATATTGCGCTGGTATCGGTCGTTGTCGGCGTGACGAACCTGCTGCCGACATTCGGTCCGATCATAGGCGCGGTGATCGGTTCTGTCATCCTGGTATTTGACAGTCCGATGAATGCCCTGTATTTCCTGATCCTGACTATCATCCTGCAGACGATTGACGGGTACTTCATCAAGCCGAAGATGTTCGGCAATACGCTTGGTATCCCGGCTGTCCTGACGCTGATCTCCACGATCATTCTGGGAAAGATCTACGGCGCAGCAGGCATCCTGCTCGCAGTACCCGCCATGGCGATCGTGATGTTCCTGTACCGCGAACATTTCCTGCCCTGGCTCGGAAAGCGGAATGATCGCCTGAAAAACTGATCTTTTACAGGGCAGACTTGCTGTAAATATTATGGCAGATTGAATCTGTCAGCCTTGTTAAAAGTCAATATGTGATTATTGTGTGACATGAAATGATTTTTATAAATTATCAATTGTAGTTATAGAAGTTTTGTTTCGAGTCAATTATAATTACCTTGCTTTAGTTTAAGCAGTAGGCATGCATGCTTACAGATTGGAAGGTTAAAATGAAAAAACTTTTGAAAGCATCTCTTGCACTGCTGACAGGTGTATCCCTGGCAGCTTGCAGTTCCGGATCAGCATCCGGAACAACGGAACCAACAACACCGGAAGGAACTGCAGCAGCTGAACAGGAAAAACCGCTTCGCGTTGCCCTGGTTACAAACCTCAAAGGTAATTCCGCATTTATTGATGACGGTATTGCCGGTTTTGAAGAAACCGCCAAGTCCTATGGATGGGATTATTCAATCGCGGAATGCGGCGCTGATGAAGACTACGAAACCAATGCCAGAGCATTTGCTCAGGAAGACTATGATCTGATTCTCGGTCTGAGCTGGCAGGCAACAGCTGCGATCAAAGCAGTCGCAACCGAATTCCCGGATGCTGCATCCTATGCACTTGTTGATGATAATTCCGGTCTGGACAACGTTATGGATGTAACATTTACAGAAGCCAGCGGCGCTTATCTGATCGGCAGAATGGCAGCTCTTGTTACAAACGGTGAATCCCATAATTATGGTGCGGTTCATGCTATGGAAGGTCAGTCCGGCTGGGTAGGCTGGAGATATCCGTTCATGCAGGGTGTTCTCTCTGTTGATCCTGACGCCAGATTTGAATTCAGATATGTCGGTTCCTATTCCGATCCTGAAAAAGCGAATGAACTGGCAAAACAGCTCGCTGCACTTGGCTGTAAATTTATCAATGCTGCATGTGCTGGCGGAGACTACGGCGTATTTGATGCTGCTGAGGAACTCGGCTTCTACACATCCGGACAGGATGAAGACCTGACGGACTATGGTGACAATGTCATCAGCTGCCAGCTGAAAGACACATACAATGCTGTGAAATATGTACTGGATAAATTCAGCGAAGGAAACTGGGATCCGGCTGATGTTAACCTGGGCATTAAAGAAGACACGATCGGTGCAGTATGGGTTACAAAAGATTCCAAACTCTCAACACGTGCTGATGTACTGACAGACGATATTATCGCTGATCTGAAAGCAACTGCAGAAGACCTGAAAGCAGGAAAGATCGACCTTACTGCTCCGGATTCTTCTACATACGAATATCCGAAGATCAACGACTGATTATTCCGAAACAGACAGGCGGGAAGTCAAAAGGCTTCCCGCTTAATCATTTGAAGCACACAGATAGTATAATATACACAGTTAAAGAAGGTGAGGCAGACAGAATGCCATTGGTAGAATTAAAAGACATTACGAAAGTCTACGGAACTTTAATTGCTAATGATAAGGTTTCTCTTGAATTGAACAAAGGTGAGATCCTGGCTGTTGTCGGCGAAAACGGGGCAGGAAAAAGTACATTGATGAAGATCATGTATGGCCTGGAGCAGCCTACTGCAGGTGAGATCTACGTCAACGGAGAAAAACAAAAGTTCCATGATCCGCTTGACGCAATCGGCAAGGGTATCGGTATGGTTCAGCAGCATTTTATGCTGATCGAGCAGTTTACCGTTGCGGAAAACATTGTTTATTCAAAGGAACCCAGAAAAGGGATGTTCTTTGACAGAGCGGCAGCGATCAGGATCACGGAAGAGCTCTGTGAAAAGTACGGACTTTATATCGATCCGCGTGAAAAAGTGAAGAATTGTCCTGTAGGCCTGCAGCAGCGGATTGAGATCCTGAAGGTCCTTTATCAGGAGGCGGAGATCCTGATCTTCGATGAGCCTTCAGCTGTACTGACACCGCAGGAGACCAATCAGCTGCTGGATACGCTTCGCACTCTTGCTGGAATGGGAAAGAGCATCATCCTGATCACACATAAGCTGAATGAGGTTTTTGCTGTGGCAGACAGAGTGGTGGTTATGCGCCACGGTCAGGTCGTCGGCAATATGCCGATCAAAGAGACTAACTTTGATGAACTCAGTTTTCTCATGGTAGGCAGACAGCTGACCAGCACAGTGATACCGCAGGTGGAAAAGGGAGAAGTCTGTCTGGAAGTGAATGACCTGCATGTGACCGGTGCGGGCAGTAAAGAAGCTGTTGACGGACTGTCCATGCATGTAGACCGCGGTGAGATCGTCGGTATAGCAGGCGTATCAGGCAACGGACAGTCTGAACTGATCCGGGCGATAACAGGACTGCTCCCTGTTGAATCCGGAA
Source organism: Solobacterium sp. (assembly GCA_017432325.1). Classification (GTDB taxonomy): domain Bacteria; phylum Bacillota_I; class Bacilli_A; order Erysipelotrichales; family Erysipelotrichaceae; genus Bulleidia. The sequence continues at coordinate 17,674 of JAFRJJ010000082.1, forward strand.
ATGTCAGGATCAACGGCATTGAGGTAACGAATCGTCCGCCGAGAGATATACGTGATTCAGGTCTTTCCTGCATTCCGGAAGACAGATATCTGTGGGGATGCGCGAGAGAAGCAACCCTTGAAGAGACATGCATCATGTATCTCCATAATAAAGAGCCTCTTTCTACCGGAGGCTGGCTCCACAAAAACAAAATACATTCATTTGTCTCGGATACATTAGAGCATTTTGATGTACGGTATACATCTGTATTCCAGAAAATGGGCGAACTGTCCGGCGGCAACGCACAGAAGGTTGTACTGGCAAGAGAGGTTATGCAGCATTCTCCTTTCCTGATTGCGGCAGAGCCTACAAGAGGTCTTGATATCGGCGCGATCGAGTATGTGCATCATGCGCTGCTGGAGAAAAAGAAATCAGGAGACTGTGTACTCCTGGTATCTTCTGAACTGAGTGAGGTAATGTCACTGTCCGACCGGATCTATGTCATGTATGACGGCAAGATCGCCGGTGAATTTACACGTGAGAATGCCGTGGAAGAAAGCCTCGGCCTGCTGATGATGGGAGGTAAGCTGAATGAAGCGTAAAGATACAGGACGCCTGGCGGCTTTACTGAATACTGTCTCGCTGCCGGTAATCGCAACGATCCTGGGATTGCTGCTTGGAGCGCTGATCATGTTTCTTTCCGGACATGATCCTCTGAAGGTGTATTCGGTCATGTTTGATAAGTCATTTATCAACGTGAATTATCTGAATCAGACACTGACAAAAGCAACTCCGGTCATTATGTGCGGTATTTCAGGTGCTGTTGCCTGGAGGGCAGGACATATTAATCTTGGTATTGAAGGCCAGATGGTATGCGGTGGTATAACAGCTATCATAATCGGGCTGTATATGCCCGGTCCGGCATTCCTTGTTACTCTGTGCGCATGCATCGGCGCATGTGCTGCCGGTGCATTGTATGCATTGATACCGACATTTCTTCAGGACAAGAGCCATGTATCCCTGATCATGGTCACACTGATGATGAATTACATTGCCAATTATCTTTCCACATATCTGGTCAGCTTCCCGCTGAAGGATACTTCCAGCGTCAACGCCAATCAGACGATGTTTATCGATGACAGTCTGAAATTTACGCGTCTGTTTTCCAACGGACAGCTCAGCACAGGTTTCATTCTTTCTATAATGACGGTCATTGCTGTATATCTGGTGATGAATTATACATCATTTGGATATGAATCAAAAATGAGCGGATTCAATCCGTACTTTGCAAAATACGGAGGGGTCCGTGAGCGCAGGGTAATGTATCTGACGATGGCGCTTTCCGGTGCGGTTGCCGGGTTTGCCGGGTTTGTTGAAGTCTTCGGCACAAAGTACCGTTACAGTTCAAATATGATCGCCAGCTCAGGTTATGCATGGACAGGCCTGATGGCATCCCTGGTCGGTCAGTATAATCCGTTTGCGATTCTGTTCTATTCGATCTTCTTCTCCGGTCTGACGATCGGCGGACAGGCTCTCCAGCGAGACTTCGGTATTCCGCTGCAGATCGCCGATATCATTACTTCTTCGATCATGCTGTTTGTATCGATCAATATCGGTATCCATCTTTTCAAAGCAGGAAGAAAGCAGCGTACAGAGAAGAAGGAAGAAACAGGAAATAAGACACCTGCAAAGGAGGCCGCGTAATTATGACCAGTGCTTATCTGATCTCGATCATTAATTCGATTCTGAGAATGACTACGCCGATCCTGTTTGCTACTCTCGGATGTCTGCTCTGTAATAAGGTCAATGTATTTAACATTGCGCTTGAAGGCCAGATGCTGATCGCTGCATTTGCCGCAATTTCCGTGAATTACTATACGCACAGTATCCCGCTCAGCATGCTTGCCGGTGTAGCTGCCGGAGGAATCGTCGGATTTATTGTAGGTATTTTCCAGGTCAAGCTGAAAGCCAAGGATATGATCGTCGGTACATCAATGAATCTGCTTGTTTCCAGCTTTACGTCTTATATGCTGTATATATTATTTGCTACCAGGGGATCACTGACAGGAAACGGAATGGTCGGACTGCACAAGATCCCGAATTTCCCGGAATCAATGCCTGTACTTTATGGGATGTTCAAAAATCTGACATATCTTGATGTATTTGGGTATATAACAGCTGTCCTGATCTTTATCTTTTTATACAGAACAGTACCGGGATTCCATGTGATGTCTGTCGGCCTGAATAAGGAGGCAACACGCTCACTGGGTACAAAGGTTGATCTGACACAGATCCTTGCGGTAACGATGTCAGGTATTCTTTGCGGTCTTGGAGGTGTGGCATTGTGCATGGGAAATGTCGTTATTTTTACGGAAGGCATGTCAGCCGGACGAGGCTATATGGCTATGGCTGCATCTTCACTGGCCGGAGCACATCCGCTTGGAGCGATTCTTTCATCATTGTTCTTCGGTACGGCAGTAGCATCTTCTATTGCACTTCAAAGCTACATCAACGGGCAGATCACACTTTCTTTCCCTTATATCATGACGATCCTGATCATGGCGGTTTCAGGGTACATTAAATACCGGAGGGAAAACAGACATCATATCAGAAAGGGGAAAACGAAATGAGTGAAAAAGAAACAGTATATCCCTGCATACGATTAAGAGAAGGCCAGCTTGAAGACCGGATACTGACATGCGGAGATCCGGCCAGAGCAAAAAAGATTGCCGACATGCTCGACAACAGCAGATGTCTTGTGCTCAACAGGGAGTTTCATACATATTACGGCGAATGGAAAGGTGTTCCGATCAATGTCATATCACACGGTGTTGGTGCAGGAGGTGCAGCAATTGCTTTTGAAAGCATGATGAAGATCGGCATCAAGGCAATTGTAAGGGTCGGTACATGCGGCGGAATGCAGAAGGATATCACTGCCGGCAGTATCATCATTTCAACCGGAGCGTGCAGGGATGATGGCGTCAGTGAAAAAATGCTTCCGGCAGGATACCCGGCTGTCTGCGATACCGACATGGTAAAAGCGCTTGATCATGCGGCGGAAGCCCGCGGTATTCCTTACTTTCAGGGAATCACCATGACCAACGCACTTCTTTACGGCAGCCTGACAGGCTCTAATGTCAGGGTATATTCGAAAGCTAATGTCAAAGCCATGGAAAATGAACTGGCACCGCTGCTTGTTCTTGCGGGTATCTACGGCGTCAAAGCCGGAGGTATTCTGACAGCTGACGCGCCGGCGTTTGAACTGATCGATGCCAGCGAGTACCAGCCTGATGAGGGCGTAGTTCAGGAGGGTGTTGAGAACTCGATCCTGGTCGCGCTTGATGCGCTGGCGTCACTGGAGGTCTGAAATGAGCCGGCAGGAATATAAAGAAGCGGTATGCGCGGAAACACTGGCGTGCTACAGAGAAAAGCTGTTTGCCGGAACAAGCGGCAATCTCAGTTTTTATGACCGGACAGAAGAACTGATGTATATTACGCCGAGTTCTTATCCGTATGAAATGATGACGCCTGACGATATTATGGTCATCAGCCTTGACGGCACTGTTAAGGAAGGCACACACAGACCATCCAGCGAGTGGCGGCTTCATGCTGAAATCTATAGATCCATGAATGATGTCTGCTCGGTCGTGCATACGCATTCACCATATGCGACCTCATTTGCGGTCAATAATGTCGGAATTCCGGTGATCCTGATCGAGATGGTTCCGTTTCTCGGAGGAGATGTACCGGCTGCGCCGTTCGCACTCCCCGGTACGGATGAGGTTGGAAAATATGCTGTGGAAGCTATGACAAAAGACGGGAGAAACGCATGTCTTATGTCAAATCACGGTGTCTGCGCAGTAGGTGCTTCGCTTCAGCAGGCACATATACGGGCAACATACGTGGAAGATGCCGCAACGATCTACAGTCACGCGCTTTCCAACGGATTTCCCGTTGTACTGATGAGTGAAGAAAATATACAGGCGATGAAGAAGCGTTGAGAGGAGAATTATGTACAGAGCGGATGAGGGAATCGGATTTCTCCTGAGATACGAGAATATCGCGTGGTATGAAAACGGTACTGTGCGTATTCTTGACCGCAGGATCTATCCGGTGGAAATTACATATGTTACATGCAGCAGGCATGAAGAAGTTGCCAAGGCGATAGCGGATATGGTGACCCAGAGCGGCGGACCGTATACTGCCGCAATGATGGGCATGGCTCTTGCGGCTTATGAAGCCTGCAGCCTTGATGAAGAAAAATACAGGGCTTATATGGAGCAGGCAGCGTACACGCTGTCACACGCAAGACCAACGACAGTGAAAAAGATGGAAGCCGTGACACAAAGGTCCATGAGACGTCTGAACAAGGAGCTTGAGCGCGGAACGTCACTGCGGGATATGCCGGAAAAACTGTTTGATGAAGCTGTCTGCAGATTGAACGAAAACTACGATAAATATGACCTTGTGGCAAAATACCTTGCCGATAAAATTCCGTATAACGGAACAGTTATGACACAGTGTTTTGCTGAGACGATCATCGGAACGCTGCTGAGGGAATGCCGTAAGCGCGGGAGCGAGATCAAAATGATCTGCCCGGAAACCAGGCCGTATTATCAGGGAGCCAGACTGACAGCCAGCGTAGCTCATGATATGGGATTTGATACAACGATCATTACAGACAATATGCCGGCATTTGTGATGCATGAAAAGCATGTGGATGTTTTCACTTCAGCCGCTGATGTGATCACAATGGACGGGTATGTCGTCAATAAGATCGGTACGTTCCAGATCGCGCTGGCGGCCCGTTACTGGGGCATACCATACTTCACAACCGGAACACCCAATCCCGGACATCCGACCATGGAAAACGTTGAAATTGAACTGCGTGATCCGAATCTGGTTCTGGAGTCCATGGGATATAACCATACACTTGAGGGAATCAAAGGGTATTATCCGGCATTTGATGTGACCCCGCCCAAACTGATAGACGGGATCGTAACTGATAAAGGAATCTTCTCACCGTATAATCTCCAGGCATATTTTGATAAGGATGGTAAAGCATGACCAGAATCGTTGAAGAAGAACGCAGAAATCTTAAGGATGCTGATATCGGCAATGGCAATTTCTTTGCAGGAACGAAAGTCAATGCAAAGGTATTGATGCCGGGAAGTCCTGACCGTGTCAGGCTTATGGCAGGTCAATGGGACGAAGGTGCCCAGCTGTGGCCGCGTGAACGTGGATTTATGGTTGCCAGCGGCACATATAAAGATGCGCCGATCACAGCCGTATCACACGGCATTGGCGGTGCAAGTCTTGAAACACCAATCATGAACCTACTACCATACCATCCGGACGCAATTATCCGTGTCGGTACGACAGGCGCTCTCAGGGCAGATATTCATACAGGTGACCTGATCATCAATGATGCATGTGTCAGACTGGATGGTACATCCGGGATGTATGTGATCGATCAGTATCCGGCTGCTGCGGACACTGAGGTCACTATGGCTCTGATACAGGCCTGTGAGAATCTTGGATTCACTTATCATGTTGGTACAGGATGCACATGCGCAAGCTTTTACGCCGGTCAGGCAAGACCTGCGTTCGGCGGATATGAGAGAAGTGACCGGGAAGCGTTTTTCCGCGATATGATCTCTGCCGGAGTTCTGAACTTTGAAATGGAAGCCGCGACGCTGCTGACGTTCGGCAGACTTTTCGGTGTCCGTACAGGCATGATCGCTTCTGTTGTTGCCAACAGGATCACCGGAGAATGGGCGGATAAATCCGGGGAAGACAAGTCATCATTGGCCGGAGCAGAAGCATTGAGGATCCTGACAGCCTGGGATGAGATCAAAAAAAAGCAGGGTAAGAAGTACTTCTATCCTGCATTGCTTGAATATACGAAATATTGAAATCATTGAAAAGAGTACAGCAATGTACTTTTTCTTTGTTTACTGAAGGTTTATACTCCCGATGAGTTTTTCCATATAAGCTGAGAATTCTGCCGCGACAGCATGCGCAGTAACGGTTACTTCCTCGGTGGTCAGCGGTCTGTCAAGAACGCCGGCTGCCATGTTGGTGACGACGCTGAATCCCAGAACCTTCATGCCGCAGTGCGCGGCTGTCAATGCTTCCGTAACGGTGGACATTCCTACAGTATCTCCACCCAGGATACGGATCGCTCTGATTTCAGCAGGGGTTTCAAACTGCGGACCGGGCATGAACATATAAACACCTTCATGCAGGGTCAGGTTAAAATCTTTTCCGCATTCCTTGGCCAGTTCGCGGAGTTCCGGCGTATACATATTGGTCACATCAAAGAAACGGGGACCGAATTCTTCAACATTAGGACCGCGCAGCGGGCTTCCTCCGTTCAGTTTGATGTGATCTTTAATGATCATGACGTCTCCGGCTTTGTAACCGGTATTGACCCCGCCTGCGGCATTGGTAAGAATAACAGCTTTGACACCGATGAGCTTCAGGACACGGATAGGGATAACCAGCTGTTCAAAGTCATATCCTTCATAACTGTGAAAACGTCCGGACATGCAGACAATATATCTGCCTGCGAGCGTACCGAAGATCAGTTTGCCGGCATGTGATTTGACTGTGGAGATCAGAAAATTAGGAATATCAGCGTAATCAAAAGATACCGGGTCTTTGATCTGCGCAGACAGGGGACCCAGACTGGATCCGAGAATCAGAGCTATCTCCGGTTCCCGGCTGATCCGTTCTTTTAACCAGTCTGCTGCAGTTTTGAAATATTCATAATCATAAGAATAACGCATCATGATACCTCCGGGTCAATGTTACCATAAACCAATATGAAGAATGGACAAAATTAGGAAATTCTGTATAGTCTATATTTATGAATGAGACAGAAAGAAGATCGATCATTGAATGGATCAGCAGGGATCCCATACATTACCGGCATATGCTGGATTTCTATGACACAGGCGGAAAGATCCGGCAGATGGATGAAAATGGTTTACTGATCGTAAAAGAAGAAGAGAGACTGGCATACGGAGCAGGAACGGGTTTACGTGCTGATCCCCGCTGGCTTTATCTGATCGACAGCCGGGATGAAGTGGACAGACTGCTGGATGCCGGTATCCTCAGTGATGACATCAATCCCGTATGGATGGTTTATTATCCGTCAGTAGCGGTAAGCGAACGGAAAGAAATACCGGGTATCCGTTTTCGCAGGCTGACAATGGCAGACAGTGATTTCGTCAGGAATTATTACGACTCTCCGGCAGCGAGTCAGCCGGGTGTGATTGAAAAATGCATCAGCGATGGAATGGTCGGGGCTGAAGATGAGCATGGATTATGCGGATTTATCGGTCAGCACAGGGAAGGAACGATCGGCTTCCTGTTTGTCCTTCCGAGTCATCGGCGTCGGGGAATCGCGCAGGAACTGGAACAGGAGATGATACGTCATCAGCTGAAGCTGATGCGTTTCCCTTACGCACATGTACTCGAACATAATGAAGTATCACTTGAACTTCAGAAAAAGATCGGTATGGAGATCTATCCTGAACTCTATTATTGGGCGGCAGGAAAGGACTTTTGACAGGAGGAAATATGGATCAGAAGCTAAAAGAAACATTGATCAAAGCGGCGTCAAACGCCAGACATAAGGCAAGGGTCTATACCGGGTTTCATGTAGGTGCTGCTTTGCTGACAAAGACAGGCGAGATCTTTACCGGCTGCAATGTTGAACTGCACACGACATTGTCGAGTATCTGTGCAGAACGCACTGCGATCGTAAAAGCTGTGTCAGAAGGATATACGGAATTTGAGGCGATCGCCGTCGTGTCTGACTCACCCAAAGCAATTTCACCCTGTTCGTTCTGCCGTCAGTATCTGATCGACTTTGATCCGGATATTCTCGTGATCATGTCAAACGAAGAGATGACGGATGTGGTTGAAATGACCGTACGGGAATTGGTGCCGATGGCTTTTGTCGGAAGCGGAAGGAAGCAGAAATCATGAAGAATACATATACGATCGATGTGTGCGGCATCAGACGTGAACTGCCGCTGGTGCCCATTAATGAAACACTTGCTTATGCCAGCTTCGTTGTCATAGGTGACACAGAGATGGTCTCCCATGCAGGCAGGCTGCTGGCAGAAAAGGTATCGGATGCTGAAGTGATCATGACAGCAGAAGCCAAGGGGATCGCTCTGGCGTATGAGGTCTCGCGCTGTCTTGGCATGAAAGAGTTTATCGTGGCAAGGAAGAGCGTAAAATCATATATGCGCTCCTTTGAAAGTGTAGAGCTTGAGTCGATCACCACGACCGGCAAACAGCATCTTTATCTTGATGAGCCGGATGCGCTGAAGATCCGCGGAAGGAAAATCTGTCTGGTCGATGATGTGATCTCTACCGGACAGTCTGTGGAAGCACTGGAACGCCTGGCGCTGCAGGCAGGCGGTATTGTGATCCATAAGGCAGCGATACTGGCGGAAGGAGAGGCAGCAGCACGCGATGATCTGACATATCTCCAGGTCCTGCCGTTGTTTGAAAAGAATACGGACGGGACTTACCGGGAGATCGTGCCTGAGCATTAACGGCAGACTGATACAGGAAACCGGAAATATGAAAATCGATATTGAGAAACTCAGGGAAGATCTGGAGAATGACAGCCTTGGTGCCTGGTTCGGCAGCGGATTCGGCGGAGCGCTTTTTGAAGCGGCGGAAATAAAACACGCGTCGGATGAAGAACTGCTGGAAACTGCCCGGAAAAGGCATGTTGATCTGCGTCAATATCTGTCAGCAGACGATGAAGACTGACCTGTGAAAAGGAACAGCTAGTTCCTTTTTTGTATACAGGTATTCTGATGGTTTGGAACAAAGGACAGGGAAAAAAGTTTATAATCAATTATGTGAAAAGGATCAGGGACATGATCCGGGAGGTCTGAGCGATGGATGCTAAAAAGGAAGCGGCAGATAAGCTGATCAGCGTTCTGATGAGAATGGGATATCCGCGTGAGTTCGGAACTCTGATCGTGCAGGAACTGCACAGCGAGAAGATGATGAACAGGATGACGTCCTATCTGCTCAAGGCAAAACCGGACAGGCCGGAGGACATCGTCGATGAGATGCTGGCGATCAAAAGCGATACCGAACAATGGATCCGCAAAAAGAAGGCGGAGTATACAAACAGGAAGATCAATGAATATCTGAACCGGCCGGATGAATGATCAAACAGGACAGGAATACAGAACAGGAATACAGAACAGTACTGATATAATTTTTCTGGAGGAATTAGCAAAATGAAAAAGAGACCGTATGTCATCTGCCATATGACCGCTTCGATCGATCAAAAAGTGACAGGTGCATTTCTTTCGACAGAGACAGGAAGAAAAGCAGCGGATGACTATTACAGAATACACAGGGACTTTGAGGCAGACGCATTTGCCTGCGGCAGGGTCACGATGGAAGGAAGCTTCACAAACGGATGGTACCCGGATCTGTCAGTTTTTGATAATGCCGGAGAGATCGGCCATGAAGACTATGTTCCGGCGGATGCATATTACTCGGAAAAATATGCTGTCGCGTTCGACAGAAAAGGCAGGCTTGGCTGGAAGGAATCCATCATCCATGATGAGGATCCCGGCTATGACAACAGCTATGTGATCGAAGTCCTGACGGAAAACGTCCCGGACCAGATCCTGCATTATTACAGGAGTATCGGTGTTGCCTATATCTTCGCCGGAAACAAAGTCCTGAATATCGGTACTGCCCTGGAAAAACTGTATGACATGTTTGAGATCAGGACACTGCTGCTGGAAGGCGGAAGTGTGCTGGACGGGGCATTCCTGAAGAAGGATGTGATCGATGAGCTGAGCCTTGTCACTGCGCCTGTGCTGGCAGATGAAAAAGACAAACCGCTGTTTGCCGGTTCTTTCATGACGCAATTCCGCCTGATGAGCGCGCAGGCAACAGAAGCAGGAAATCTCTGGATGCGTTATCACAGTTTGAGTGAAAACAGCCTGCCGTGTCTCAAACTGAAAAAAGTAGCCGAAGCAATTGAGATGGCAGACGATTTCTTAACATATTACTATGATCTGAAAACAGGGGAACTGGAATCCAAGATCAATGATACGGCGTTTATGGATTCAGAGGGTGAAGATGAATTTGATGTCCTGCTGGAAGAGGATCCGGACCGCTTTGTAGAAATGCCCGGAAGATATGATCTCCATAATTCACCTTACAGTGATTACAGGATGATGGAAGCGTTCATTGAAACGCAGCCGATGTATAAAAACAAACTCGGCAGGGCGATCCAGGGAAAGGGCGCATTCCGCCGGTTCCGGGAAGCCGTAGCACAGCTTTACCTCCTGGATGACTGGTATCATTTCCAGAACAGTTTCCGTCTTGAAGCAGCGAAATGGTGGTGCCGGAAAGAAGGTTGGCACTTTGAATAAAACGGCAGAAGCCGTGTGAGGTGTTATGAAGAAATCTCCCATGGAAACATATATCCGCTGGCGCGGTGATCTGAGCTTTTCACAGGCGGGTTTTAATGATGCCGACAACCTGATCTTCGCGGCACTTTCCTATCTCGATTTTTCACCTGTTTTCACCGATGAGAAAACGACGGAAATGAAGCTGAAGGACTGTGCGGATATCATCGAGCAGCCTGGCGCGTATCATCTGAAAACACTGGAAGGCGGATATGAAGATACAGTAAAGGCGATTCTGCGTTCGCATCGTTTCGGAGAGATCACCGTACGGGAATACTGCGAGATCTTTTCGGAAGAAGATCAGACGCAGTTTTCAGCGTGCGAATTTGTGATCGACGGCAGGACATCATATGTCAGCTTCCGCGGTACGGATAATACGATCATCGGCTGGAAAGAAGACTTTATTCTTTCATATTCCCTGATCAGTTCGCAGAAATACGCGGCGGAATACCTGAAGAAGGTCATGCGGCCGATGCGGAAATACTATGTCGGCGGACATTCCAAGGGCGGCAACCTCGCTCTGTTTGCGTGCGCGATGCTGGACGCGAAGAAACGGAAAAAACTGATCAAGGTATTTGCCAATGATTCACCCGGCTTTTCCCCGGAAGTACTGGACATCAGGCTGCTGGAGCCGCTGGCTGATAAGATCGTACGGATCAATCCCGCCTTCTGCGTGATCGGAAGGATCTTTGAGATCCCTTACGGAAAGACCGAGATCATCGATGTGAACGAGTCCGGTCTCCTCCAGCATGATCTGTTCCTGTGGAAGCTGCTGGGAACAGGTTTTGAAGACAGCGGGGAATATGATAAAGTCAGTGACTGGGTATCCAGGTCCATCAAAGAATGGGTCGAGAATATCGATCCTGCTGAACGCAGGATATTTGTGGACGATGTGTTCAACACGCTGTCCGCAGGCGGTGCCCTTACCGTGCAGGAGATCACCGGAAAGGGACTGATGAAGGTCATTACAACTGCTTACTCGGGCACCAGTGACACGACCAAGAAACTGATCAAGGATCTGGTGTCAGCTGCGGCGCTGCAGGCAGCACCGGAAAAAGCAGTACAGCAGACATCGGACCGGGAGAAATAAATGAAGCTGACAGAGTGCTGGATCGAACATCCCGTAAGGCATATCGATCGGACATTTACATATTATTATGACGGGGATATCACACCCGGTGTCCGCGTGAGCGTGAATTTCGCGCACCGCAATGTCATCGGTTTTGTGGAATCCGTCACGGAGACACAGGAAACAAAAGAGGAAGCCGAGAAACGCCTCGGCATCAGTCTGAAGCCTGTGCTTTCCGTGCTTGACGATGCCCCGCTCATTACACCTGAACTGCATGATCTTGCCATGTGGATGCGTGAAAATACACTGTCCACGGCGATCAGCTGTTTTCAGTGCATGCTGCCGGGGAAGATCAAGCCGGGCGGAAAGATCTCGCAGGCGGTACTGGAACGCAGAGTGCGTATCCTGGACAATGAGGTATCACTGACTCCCAAACAGCTGGCATGCTACAGGGAGATCGCGGGACTCCATGAAGCCTCCTATACGGAGATGCGGAAGAAGTATCCCTCCGTTCTGGCAAAGCTGATCGAAAAAGGCGCAGTTGAAGTGTTCAGCGTGGAAAAAGAAGCAGTGATGCCTGCCGGGGATGAAGAAGACGGCAAGACCCTGACGCCCCAGCAGCAGAAGGCTGTTGATGAGATCAGGAACAGCGATGATCCCGTATTCCTGATCAAAGGGGTGACCGGTTCGGGAAAAACAGAAGTATATCTGAACCTGACCAGACAGGCCCTGGAAGAAGGACGCCAGGTACTGATCCTCGTCCCTGAGATCGCACTGACACCGCAGATGATCGAACGTGTATCAAAGCGTTTTTCAAATGCGCTTGCGATCTATCATTCCGGTCTGAACCCGCAGGAAAAATACGAACAGTACAAGCTTGTCTACAGCAATAAAGCCCGTGTCATCGTCGGCACCAGAAGTGCTGTCTTCCTGCCGTTCAGGGACCTCGGACTGATCGTGATGGATGAGGAACACGATACCTCTTACAAACAGGAAAACCAGCCTGCATATCACTGCCGCGACGTTGCCATATGGAGGGGAAAATACCATCATTGTCCTGTCGTTCTGGGCAGCGCGACGCCTTCCCTGGAATCCTATGCAAGGGCTGTGAGAAAGGTCTATCATCTGATCCTGATGGATGAGCGCATCAATATGACGCTCCCCGAGATCAGTGTTGTCGATATCAGAAAGGCAATGCAGGAAGGGCAGTCCTACATCCTTTCCGATGAACTGGCCGGTGAACTGAGAAACTGTCTGGACCGGAAACAGCAGGCGATCCTGCTTTTGAACCGCAGGGGATATCATTCCGTGATCCGCTGCAGGAGCTGCCAGACAGCGCTGAAATGCCCGCACTGCGATATCGCGATGAGCTGGCACCGTGATGAACGCCTGCTGAAATGCCATACATGCGGTACGGTCATGCGCGTACCGAAAGCATGTCCTGAATGCGGAAGCACGGCCGGTTTCGCGGCCTTCGGCTTCGGCACCCAGAAACTGGAAGCGGAACTGCAGGAAAAATTCCCGGCAGCCAGCGTGCTGCGCATGGACGCGGATACGACCGGACGCAAGAACTCCCACGAAAAGATCCTGAAGGCATTCGGAAACGGTGAAGCGGATATCCTGCTGGGAACACAGATGATCGCAAAAGGACTGGATTACCCGAACGTTACGCTTGTCGGGATCATCAACGGCGATGAAGGAATTGCCAGGACGGATTTCCGCAGCTGCGAACTGTCATTTGATCTGCTGATGCAGGCATCAGGCCGCAGCGGCAGGAGCGAATATCCCGGCAAAGTGATCCTGCAGGTATTTGATCCTGAACATTATGCCGTACAGTGTGCCGCAAAGCAGGACTACGATACGTTCTTTGTTCAGGAAATGCGCTACCGTCACGCGGGGATGTATCCTCCATATACATATCTGATCTCTCTGACAGTCTCTTCCGATACACAGGATAAAGCTGACAAGGACGCTTATGTGATCCGTCAGGCGCTGAACGGCAATTATAAGACCATCGGTGTACTGACGCTTCTGAAAATCAATGACCGGTGCCGCAGCCGTGTCCTTCTGAAAGGACAGGATCTGGATGAAATGCGGCGGGATGTCAGGGCATTCCTGGACAGTCAGGAAGGCAGCAGGATCAAAGACCTGAGGATAGATGTCAATCCTCTTGTACTGGATTAAGGAGAAGGATGATGAATCCAAGACAATACGCACTGGAAGTACTGGAACAGGTGGTGCTGGATCACGGATACGCAAACCTGCTGCTCAGGAAGCAGATGGATTTTTCCGTGCAGGATATGGGCCTGGTCTCCGAGATCGTATACGGGACACTGCGGAATTATACCTGGCTGGAATACCAGTGGAAGCATTTTGCGAAAACAGTCAGGCCGAAGACGGCTGTGCTGCTGAATATGAGTGTCTATCAGATGCTTTACCTGGATAAGGTGCCTGATTACGCGGTCATCAATGAAGCCGTAGAAATGTGTCAGAAAAAAGACAAGAGCTTTGTCAACGCGGTGCTCAGGAAAGTACAGAAACAGCAGGAACGCACGGTGGAGACAGAGGACGAGATCGAAGCTGCCGCGCTGCGCTGCAGCCATCCGTTATGGCTGATGAAGCTGTGGAGTGCCCATTACGGAAAAGATACCGCCCTGAAGATCGCTGAACACGATCAGACCAGGGGACAGGTCTACGGCAGGATCAATACCCTGAAGATCACAAAGGATGAACTGCTTGCGGACAGCCGCGTGCATTTCCTCAACGATATCAGCTTTACATTTGACGGGAATATCACGGATACGGACTGGTTCCGGAACGGACAGGTGATCATACAGGATATTGCCTCAGCTATGATCCCGGCGTATCTGGAAGCGGAACCCGGCATGCGCGTCCTGGACGTCTGTGCCGCCCCCGGCACCAAGACACAGGAAACAGCCATGCTGATGAAAGATCAGGGGCGGATCGACGCGGGAGATCTTTACGAACACCGTGTAGAACTGATCAGCAGGCTGATGGAACGGACAGGCGTCAGTATCGTCAGCGCTGCTGTACGTGATGCCACGGAAACTCCGGAAGGGGAACTGTATGACCGTATTCTTGCCGACGTACCGTGCTCGGGACTCGGTGATCTCCGGGGAAAGCCCGAGATCCGTCTACATACAGCACCGGGGGATCTGGATGAACTGGCAGCCCTGCAGAAAAAGATCCTTGCGGCAAGCGCGCCGGCACTGAAACCGGGAGGGATCCTTGTTTACAGTACATGTACCCTGAACCGTAAAGAAAACGAGAACCAGATCGCGTTATTTCTGAAGGAACATCCGGAATTTGCATTGATGAAGGAAAAGACATTCTTTCCGTTTGAACTGAACAGTGACGGTTTCTATGTCGCTCAGCTGAAAAAAACGGACAGGTTTATGCTAGAATAGAACACATGCAGACGATATATGACTATACATTGAAACAGCTGGAAGAAATGCTTGGTGAAATGGGGCAGAAGCCTTACCGGGCAAAACAGCTTTATACATGGCTGTACCGGAAACGCGTGCAGTCGTTTGATGAGATGACGGATCTGCCGGCTGCTTTGATCGCGCAGCTGAAAGAGAAATACGTCATCATGCCGGTCAGACTGATCGAGAAACAGGTTGCCAAAGATCTGACAGCCAAATATCTGTTTGAACTGGAAGACGGAATGACGATCGAAACAGTGCTCATGCATTTCAATTTCGGTGAGAGCGTATGCGTATCTTCCCAGGTCGGATGCAATATGGGATGCACGTTCTGCGCTTCCGGGCTTCTGAAGAAACAGAGGAATCTGACAGCAGGAGAACTTACCGGACAGATCATGTACATCCAGAAAGAACTGGATGCCGAAGAGAAGCGCGTTGACAACGTGGTGGTCATGGGTACCGGCGAACCGTTTGATAACTTTGATCATGTGATGGACTTCTGCGCAGTGATCAACAGCGATCACGGCCTGGCCATCGGGGCAAGACATATTACGATCTCAACATGCGGGATCGTTCCGAAGATCAGGGAATTTGCGGCAAGGCATCTGCAGTACAACCTGGCGATCTCCCTGCATGCGCCGACAGATGAACTGCGCAGCAGACTGATGCCGATCAACAGGGCATATCCGCTGGATGAGCTGATGGGCGCCCTGAAGGATTACAGCACGGACAATCACAGACGTCTGACGTTTGAATATATCCTGCTGAAGGGTGTCAACGATACGGATGATCATGCCAGAACACTGGCAGGCCTGATCCGGGGCATGAATGCCTATGTGAACCTGATTCCCTATAACGAGGTGGATGAGAACGGATATCACAAGACGGACGCCAAAGGAGCTCTGCACTTCTATGATGTTCTGATGAAGAACGGCGTGAAGGCAACACTGAGAACGACCCACGGCGATGATATCGATGCTGCCTGCGGACAGCTGAGAGCGAAACATGAAAGGTCTGTATCCAGATGAAATACTACGGGATAACTGACCGCGGACTTGCGCGGAAAAGCAATCAGGACAGTTATATGGTCAGTGCAAATCATGCACATGATCTTTTCCTCATGGTCTGTGACGGGATCGGCGGTGCCAGGGGCGGTGATGTAGCGTCGCGTACAGCTGTCAGGCATATCTCCGAAGCCTTCTCGCAGACCGATGCTTTTACGGATGAAGGCGATCTGAAAAAGTGGCTGAAAACAGAGATCAACGCGGTCAACAAAACCATTCTTGAAATGGGAACGAAGGATGAACGGCTGAACGGCATGGGAACAACGCTGGCCGCGGTCATACTGACCGGCTGCGGCAGGTTTGTCGTCAATATCGGCGACAGTCGTGTCTACGGATACCGGTTCGAGAATACCGAATTCTTCCAGCTGACAACGGATCACACACTGGTTGAGGATCTGATCCGGCACGGTGAGCTGACGAGAGAACAGGCGGCGGATTATCCGCGCAAAAATGTACTGACCAACGCGCTGGGCGTATGGGACAATATCCGTTATGATGTCGAGCTCCATAACGAGCCGCTGGACGGATTCCTGATCTGTTCGGACGGACTGCACGGATATGTATCCCCCGATATACTGAAATCGATCGTTTTTGACAGGGACAGTGACCCTTCGCTGAGAGCAAGAAGGCTGGTCAAACAGGCTCTTTTGGCAGGCGGATATGACAATATCAGTGTTATCCTGCTGGACCTGGAAGGAGAGACGTTATGAGCGGCAGAAAAAATATGATAGCGAACCGGTATGAGGTATTCAAACATATCGGACAGGGTGGAATGGCAGATGTTTTCCTCGCTGTTGATACGATCCTGAACCGGCAGGTCGCAATAAAGATCCTGAGAAGTGAACTGAGTACAGACGCTGTTTCCGTGCTCAGATTTGAACGTGAAGCCCAGGCGGCGACAGCCCTGACGCATCCGAATATCGTCGATATATACGATGTCGGTGACTATAAAGGACATCACTATATCGTCATGGAATATGTTGAAGGCAAAACGCTGAAGCAGGTCATTCAGGCAAGGGGAGCGCTGCTGAAAGAAGAAGCTGTTGATATTATGAAACAGCTCGTTTCGGCGATCTCCGAAGCGCATAAACGCGGCATCATCCATCGTGATATCAAGCCGCAGAATGTCATTGTGAAGGCGGACGGCACGATCAAGGTACTGGACTTCGGCATTGCCCTCGCCAAGGGCAGCATGCAGCTGACACAGGCGAACAATGTCATGGGTTCCGTGCATTATCTGGCTCCGGAACTTGCCAGAGGCGAATCAGCATCCGTCCAGTCGGATATTTACGCGCTGGGCATCGTGCTGTTTGAGGCGCTGACAGGAGATGTTCCGTTCAAGGCAGACTCCGCGGTACAGGTAGCCCTGATGCACATGAGGAACGAAATGCCCAGTGTCAGGGTATTCAACCCGACACTGCCGCAGTCCGTGGAAAACATCGTCATCCGTGCTACGGCAAAAGACCGTACGCAGAGATATGTTTCCTGCAATGAAATGCTGGACGACCTGAAAACATGTCTGAGACCGGAACGCCTGAACGAACCGAAACTGATCCTGGAGACAACGGAACAGGCGAAAAAGCTGACTGACACAGCGAAGGCACATTCCGAAAAGAACAGCAAAACAGTCAGAAAGAATCCGGAAAAGAAAAAGGAACCCGTCAGGGAATATAAGCGGGTAAGCGATCCCGCGATCCAGCGCAAGCCCCGTACGAACAAATTCATGATGGGACTGCTGATCTTCCTGCTGTTTCTGCTGACGGTATCAGGTGTCTATTACGCGCTGAATGTGAGCGGCATCCTGACACCGGAGCCGACGACCGTAGAGGTGCCGAACCTGATCAACATGACGCTGACCGAAGCGGAGGATGCCTGTACGCAGACTGAGCTGCAGCTTGATACAGCGAATGTTACATATGAGCTGACTGATTTCACCGATAAAGGGAAGATCGTAAAAGTGAGCCCTGAAATCGGTGAAGAAGTAGAAAAAGGATCAAAGATCACCGTAACTGTTTCCAGCGGCATCGGCATCACCGTGAAAAACTACGCCGGATGGACATTAACAGAAGCGATGGATGATCTTTCCCAGTACAGCCGCATGAGTGTTCTGACAGACCATGAGGACAGTGAAACGGTTGCCCCGGGTGTTGTCATACGTCAGGAACTGCTGGAAGCAGGAACGAAATTCAATCCTGAAAATACATATGAGATCATGCTTGTATACTCCTCATATCCGACGATCACGATCCCTTACGATGTTTACGGTATGGAGATCACGGAAGCGGTGAAGTACCTTGAGTCGCTCGGCGCGAAAGTTCTGACAAGCAATCTGGATCCTTCCAGTCTCAGCGAAGCGGAACAGGAAGCACTGAGCTACGGAACCGTGATCAGAAGCGATCCGGAAACAGGCACGGATTATACACAGGAAGAAAGCAATTATGTCATTTTGTACTACTATTGATCGGAGCGCGGAATGATTGCAAGAATCGTTAAGATCGTATCAAAACATTATCAGCTTCTGCAGGAAGACGGTACCAGGAATGACGCGATCGTCATGGGAAAGGTACGTCTGCAGATGACGCCATGCACCGGAGATATGGTGGAGGCGGATCTGATCAACGGACAGTATGTCATACAGAAAATACTGCCCAGGAAGAATCATCTGATCCGTCCGTTCGTCTCGAATGTAGACCAGGCATTGATCGTGATGAGTGTCAGGGATCCTGATTTTTCTGCTGTGCTCGTTGACAGGCTGTGTTTCCTGATCGTCAATGCCGGAATTACACCGTTATTGTGCGTCACAAAGACGGATCTTGGCATCAGCGAAGAAACAGAAGCGCGGATCAGGGAGTATGAGAACGGTCCGATGCAGGTGATCAGGACCTCCAAAGAAACACTGGACCCTTCTCTGGCGGATATTCTGAAAGGAAAGGTGACGGTTCTGACGGGTCAGTCAGGTGCCGGCAAATCAACTCTGCTCAATACCCTGGAACCGTCGTTCCATCTGGAAACACAGGAGATCTCCAAGGCGTTGGGAAGAGGAAAACATACGACAAGGCATAATGAACTGCATCCGGTCGCGGGAGGACTGGTGTGTGATACACCGGGCTTCAGCTCACTGGACTTTTCGAAAATGAGCGTTACGGATCTCGCGGAATCTGTCCGTGAATTCGAACCGTATCTCGGCAAGTGCAGATTCAATGACTGCGTTCATCAGAATGAACCGGGCTGTGCCGTCAAGCATGCGGTAGAACAGGGTATCATCCCGCAGACCAGATACGATAACTACCTGATGGTTCTGAAAATGATTCAGGAAAGAAAGGAAAAATACATATGATCATATCTCCTTCGGTATTGTCACTTGATTACAGCCGCATGGCTGAACAGATGAGTGAACTGAATGCTTCCGGCGCGGAATGGATCCATTTTGATGTCATGGACGGGCACTTTGTCCCGAACCTGACATTCGGTCCGGACCTGCTCAAAGCATTCCGCAAAATGAGCAGTCTTGTCCTCGATGTACATCTGATGGTAACGGATCCGGGATTCTTTTCGGATGTATTCCTGAAAGCCGGAGCGGATGTTATTACCTTCCATTATGAGGCTATGGGCAGTCCTGATGAGATCAGGTCACTTGCAAAGCATATCCGTGAACAGGGAGCGCTGGCAGGGATCTCCGTCAAGCCGGGAACCGATGTCAGTGTTCTGTATCCGTTCCTGGAAGACTTTGATCTGTTCCTGATCATGTCTGTTGAACCGGGCTTCGGCGGACAGAGCTTCATGATGTCAGCTGTTGACAAGGTCGCTGCGCTCAGGAAAAAACTGAACGAGGCAGGCCTGCAGGCGCATATTGAAGTGGATGGCGGGATCAATGCTGAAACGGGAAAGCTGGTCAAGGACGCCGGAGCGGATGTCCTGGTTGCCGGTTCTTATGTGTTCAAAAACAACATCAAAGAGGCGGTGAACTCACTTGGCTGAATGCATCGTATGCCTGACACTGACCGACCAGCTGCCCGACAGTCCATGCGATCTGATCGGCGTGGACAGGGGTGCGCTGTTCCTTGCAAAGAACGGACGGCGCATGAAGCTGTCAGTCGGGGACTTTGATTCCGTTGAAGAGAAGGATCTGTCGCTGATCAGGGAATACAGTGATGAAATGATCCGGCTGAATCCTGTCAAAGATGATTCCGATTCGGAATCAGCGATCCGGCTGCTGATCAGGAGGGGATATCAGAAGATCACACTGATGGGCGGTCTGGGCGGCAGAGCGGATCATGAGATCGTCAACCTGAAGCTGGCAGAAGAATTCGCCGGCCGCATATGGATGAAAAATGATCAGAATCTGATCACCGTCCTCAATGAAGGGACGTATGAAATCGATCCCGCGGGATACCGGTATATATCGTTTTTCGCAGTCATACCTTCGGTGATCACACTGGAACAAATGAAATATCCGCTCAATGAGCGGATGCTGTATCCCGGTGATCTGTATGCGCTGTCCAATGAGATCACAGGAGAAAAAGGAATTGTCCGGATCGGCTCGGGAAAAGTCCTGATGATCCAGTCGGATGACAGAAATAAAAAATAAAAAGAACTTCCGTGAAGTTCCTTTTTATTCTGCAGCAGGAACTGCTTCCTTTTCTGCAGCCGGCTTAGCTTTAGCGCCTGCTTTGAGTGTCTTCATCGCGCGGGCTGAAACACGAAGTGTTGTAGGCTTGCCGTCAACGATCACATGAACTTTCTGCAGGTTAACGTTCCACTTGCGGCGTGTAGCGCGCAGGGAGTGGGAACGGTTGTTTCCCGACATCGCTTTTTTACCGGATACGGCACAAACTCTGGACATACCATAACCTCCTTACATAACAATGCCTAATTAGATTAGCACGGAAAAAACCGAAATGCAACAAAAAGTGAATGTTCATGCGCTGAAACTGTTCCTGCACCGTACGGTGATTTCCTAAAGGCAGCAGCCTTTTACTGCCTGTTTGAGAAAATGAAAGCATGTATCTGCAAGTATGATCATTGCTGTTTAAAAAGAAATGTATCTCTATGAAATCTCTTTAGAAGATTTTGTGAATGTGGTAGAATAACTATGTTTAATCGGAAGGAGTTCAGACGGTGAGCGATAAGCAGATATTTGCAGCATTAGAAGCTGTTGATCATGAAGTACGTCTGATTGTGGGCGAATTCTTCAATACGCGCTTTAATATCATTAAAGTTGAGCGCACCCCGATCGAAGGGTTTACAGGCGGAGCCATTACTGATCCTGAAGCAGTAGCGAAAGGAATCAGAACTGCAGCGACTGACGCATCCAAGATGATTGGTGCGGACATTGAGAAAGTGATCGTTGCAATGCCTTCATATGGAATGAAGAGATATTCCGTGAAGTCTACGGTTCCCGTAACCGGTATCGACGGTGCTGTAACGGTTGAAGATATTCGTGAAGCGGTCAGAAAAGCACAGTCAATCAATATCGGAAAAGACCTCGCACTGATTCAGACCGTCTGTGTCAAATACACGGTGAACGGAATCACTTCAAGGCGTATTCCGGTCGGTGAAAAGGCAAATGCGCTGACAGTCGATATTGATCTGCTGTGTGCAGACAGACAGCTGTCATTTGATATAGTCACATGCGTTGAACAGGCGGGACTGCAGGTCATCGATATTTTCCCTGATGTATTTGCAGTGGCGAAGGAAGCTGCTCTGTTCGAACAGGCAGTTGATCAGAACGTGATCGTTCTGAAGATGGAAAGAAGTTCCACAACACTGGGTCTTCTCAGCAAAGGCAGGCTGACGACCTGCATCGTTGAGCCCCAGGGTGTAGGAACGATCGGCATGGCAGTCAAGGAGAAATACGGACTCAAGAGTGACGTTTGTGCCGAACTTGTCAAATACAGCGCAAGATTGAATGAAAAAGTCAATTCAACGAATCCTGTATATATCTGGGCAGATGCGGAAGGCGGAACACAGAAAATCAATGAGCAGCAGCTGTGTGACTGCATACGCGGAAATGTTGAAAAATGGCTTAATGATATGCAAAAACTGTGTCAGCCAATCTTGCAAGCAGGTCCGACTGCTGTTATTATAACTGGAGAAGGCGGCGAAATGCAGGGGTTGAAAGACCTGCTGCAGAAGAAGCTGGGCTGCGAAGTCCGCAATTATATTCCTGACACACTGGGTGGCAGGAACGCCGGTCTTACAGCGTGCCTTGGCCTGTTCTATGCTTTTAAGGACAAACAGCCGATTACCGGCTTCACAGAAAACAGCCTTAACATGGATGCATTCATGGATGCAGTCAGTTACAGAGGCAGAGAAACAACAGGTAATCCTGAAGACACGATAACTAAAAAGCTGAAGGGTATTCTCTTCGACGGGAAAAAGTAGAGAGGAAAAAGTATGGCAGACTTATCTTACAATCAGGTGGCACGGATCAAGGTATTCGGAATCGGCGGTGCCGGCAGCAATGCGGTTAACCGCATGGTAGAGGAAGGCGTACAGGGCGTTGAGTTCTATGTTGCAAACACAGATCTTCAGGCACTGGATGTTTCTCCCGTTACAAATAAGATCCAGCTCGGAAACGAAGGACTGGGTGCAGGCGGAAATCCTGACAACGGACGTAAAGCAGCTGTAGAGAGTGAAGAAGATATCAGAAACGCTATGGAAGGCGCTGATATGATCTTCCTGACAGCAGGTCTCGGCGGCGGAACAGGTACAGGTGCCTCCCCGTTATTCGCAAAGATTGCAAAGGAACTCGGGTGCCTGACAGTTGGTATCGTTACAAAACCGTTCAGCTTTGAAGGCAGAAGAAGAATGATCCAGGCTGAACAGGGACTTGAACAGCTGAAAGAATATGTTGACAGTCTGATTATTATATCGAACAACAAGGTTCTTGAAGTGATCGGTCATATTCCGTTCGAAGATGCATTCAAAGAAGCTGACAACATTCTCCGTCAGGGTGTTCAGACGATCACAGACCTGATCGCTGTTCCTGCAATGATCAACCTTGACTTTGCGGATATCAAGAGCGTTATGGAAGGTCAGGGAAGCGCCCTGATCGGTATCGGCATGGCATCTGGCGAAAACAAGGCGAAGGAAGCTGCCGCAAAGGCTATCCAGTCACCGCTGCTCGAAGCTCAGATCTCCGGTGCTAGAAGCGCGATCGTCAACGTAACCGGCGGCGCAAGCATGTCCGCTTACGATGCACAGGAAGCAGTTGAATACATCCGTGAAGCAGCAGGCAACGATATCGATATCATCTTCGGTGTTGCCATCAACGAAAAGATCGGAGAATCCATCATTGTTACAGTTATCGCAACAGGATTTGATCTGCCGAAGGCAGAACTGCTTGTTACGGAAGTTCCTGCAAACCAGGCAAGACCTGTTGCAGGCGGCGTACAGCCTGAACCTGAACTCGGATTCGCTACAGGTCTGGAAATGGAAGACGATGACAGATCCGGAATCCCCAACTTCTTTAACAGAAACTGATTGTAGACAAAGCATACAGTTGAAGCTCGGCATGGTCCGGGCTTTTTCTGTGCAAAATATAACGATGTTATGATCTGACTGATTGATATTGACTGCTGTTGCATGAGAAAATAACTATAACAAATCTGTAGAAAATATAAGGAGATCATGAAATGACTGAAAAGTATCTTGGTATCGATGTCGGAGGAACAGAAATCAAGTATGCTCTGATGACAGAAGATGAATTTCTGGAGAAAGGATATATTCCGACACCGAAAGAATCAATGGAAGCTTTTATTGAAGCGATCGGACAGATCTATGATCAGTATGCCAATCAGACAAAGGTTATCGTCATGTCTGCACCCGGCAGGATCGACGCGCAGACCGGATTCTTCTATTCGGGAGGCGCGCTGTCTGATTTCCTGACAAATGTCAATGCGGCAGAACTGATCAAAAAGAGATGCAGAATTGAAGAAGTCGCGATCGAAAATGACGGCAAAGCAGCAGGTCTTGCTGAGGTATGGAAGGGAAGCCTGAAGGGTGTCCGCAACGGAGCTGTCATCGGGATCGGGACCGGTATTGCTGGAGCAGTCGTCATTGACGGCAAACTGCACCGCGGTTCCCATTTCTCTGCCGGTGAATTCTCACTGCTGGACTCCAATTACCAGGGATTCTATCTGCAGAACCTGTGGGCGATCCGCGGCTGTACGCCGAATCTGGTAGCGACATATGCGACAAGAACTCTGGAGGATCCCGCTTCACTCAACGGACGTATATTCTTCGAAAGACTGCAGAACGGGGATGAGGCCGCAAAGCAGGTCCTGGATGAATTCTGCGGTGAATTCGTCAACGGCATCCTGACGCTGCAGGCAGTCCTGGACGCGGACAGATACTGTATCGGAGGCGGCATCTCCAAGCAGCCGGTCCTGATCGAAACACTGAACAGAAAGATTGACGAGATCTATGCGGTCACAGGCAATGCGCTTCCTGTCATCAAACCGGAGATCGTCGCGTGCACATTCCATAATGACGCGAACCTGATCGGTGCGCTCTATCATTATCTGTACGAGCTGAAACAGCAGTAACATATCTGTCACTGAGGCATATGGGACGGACATATGCCTTTTGTATTGATTGCCTGTCAAAACGGTGTCTGATATAATCAGAAAACGGAAAAGAAATTATGCAGCAGTATTTTATGGATCGTCCGCTGGAAGTCGGACAGAAAGCAGTATTCACAAAAGAACAGGCACACCACGCCGGAACAGTCGTCAGGCTGAACCGTGAAGTGATCAGGCTCGTTCATGACGGAAAAGGTTATTTCGCAGTGGGAGCTCCGGAAGGAAAAGGCTTCAGCGCGCTGGTAACGGAAGAAGATCCCAATGTCAATGAACTGAACACAAAGATCACGCTTGCTATGGCGCTTATACGCCGGGAAAAGATGGAGTGGGTACTGCAGAAGGCGACGGAACTCGGCGTATCGCGGATCGTACCGTTCGTATCGGGAAGATGCGTGGTAAAGAATAAAAAAGAAAAGACCGACCGCTGGAACACGATCGTTCTGGAAGCTGCCCAGCAGTGCAAGCGGAATTTCATACCGGAGATCACAGGCGTTGTATCCTTAAAAGACCTGAAAGACTACCGCAGTCATGTCAATCTCGCTGCTTTTGAGAAGGCATCAGAAGCTTCCGGAAGGATCTCGAAATTCCTGCCTGCGGATTCCGTAACTGTAGTGATCGGTCCGGAAGGCGGCTTCTCGGATGAAGAAGTGTCGCTGATGTCGGATATGGATTTCCATCCCATTACGCTCGGAAACAGGATCCTGCGTGCTGAAACAGCAGCGGTATATGCACTCAGCGTGATCGGTGAATATGAAGAAGGTGCCAGATGAGATTTTCAGCAATTAATCTTGGCTGTAAAGTCAATGCGTTTGAAACGGAAAGTGTTGCCGGCATGCTCGAACAGCGCGGACATACCCGTGTTGAGCCGGACGAAGACAGCGATGCCTGTCTGATTTTTACGTGTGCCGTAACAAATACGGCAGCTGCCAAAAGCAGGCAGATGATCCACCGCATGCGCAAGCGGAATCCGGATGCTGTCCTTGTCGTTGCAGGCTGCTACGCGCAGATCGATCCGGCAGCCCTGAAAACAGCCGACGTGCTGGTCGGAACCGCGCATAAAATGAATATCCCGGATTATATCGATTCATTCCGGGAGAACCATATCCGTATCTCGGAGCCTTCGGAAACGGACAGGCCGCCGTTTGAACCGATGACCGTGGACCGTTTTGAGCACCAGACCCGGGCATACCTGCGTATCCAGGACGGATGCAACCAGTTCTGCACGTACTGCATCATCCCGTATGCAAGAGGCAGGGAGCGCTCAATGGATCCGGATATGGCTGTCCGTGAAGCCGTGAGGCTTTCCCGTTCGCATCATGAGATCGTGCTCACCGGCATCCATACCGGCAGATACGGCAGGGAACACGGTGTTACCCTGGCACAGTTAATGAAGCGGATCCTGAATGAAGCGGACGAACTGCAGAGACTGCGTATCTCTTCGATCGAGATCACGGAACTGGATGACGAGTTTGTAGAGCTCATGAAAAATGAACCGCGGATCGCCCGCCACCTGCATATCCCGCTGCAGGCAGGAAGTGACCGGATTCTTGAACTGATGCATCGTCCCTATGATACGAATGCGTATTATAATAGGATGGAGGAGATCAGAAACGCTGTACCGGATCTTTCCGTGTCATGCGATCTCATGACCGGATTCCCGACCGAGACCGATGAGGACCATCAGGACGCGCTTGCCTTCCTGAGAAAATGCCGGTTCTCGTTCATGCACGTATTCCCGTATTCCATGCGTGAGGGAACAGCGGCTGCGGCGATGAAACAGCAGGTCCCTTCACAGGTCAAAAAACAGCGCACCGCGGACTGCATCGCGCTGTCACAGGAACTCTATGATGCATACAAGACATCATGGCTGAACAGAAGCGCGGAAGTGATGTGCGAGACGGTCCGGGACGGTTGGACCAGAGGCTACACATCCCAGTATATCCCCGTCATGATCGAAGGGGAGTTTGAATCAGGAACCATGGTCCTCACAGATCTGACCGGACTCAGGGACCATCAGGTTTACGGAAAGAGGCATATATGAAACTGACGGAATTATTTGAACAGGTACCTGATATAGAGATCAGAAGTTTGATGGCTGACAGCCGGAAGAAGCGCCCGGATTCCATCTTTTTCTGTGAAAAGGGAATGATGTTTGACGGACACAGGTTTGTCGACCAGGCAATCGAGAACGGCGCGAAGGTCATCGTGCATTCCGAGCCGATCGCAAACAAGCATCCGGATATCACCTATATCCGAGTCAAGGATGTCAACTCCGTATTCAACCGTGTAGCTGACGCGTTCTACGGATATCCTTCCCACCGTCTGACGATGTACGGTGTAACGGGAACCAACGGCAAGAGCTCAACAGCCTGCATCATCCGGGATATCCTGAATGATTATTCGCCGACCGGCTATATCGGAACGATCTCCATCGCGTACGGAAACGTCAAGCTTCCGCCGCTGCTGACGACGCCGAATATCGATGACCTGCACGGCATCCTGAGTGATATGGTGGCCGCAGGGATCAAGAACTGCGCGCTGGAAGCGTCTTCCATCGGCATTGAACAGGGAAGAGTCGACAGCATTGATTTTGACGCTGCGATCTTTACGAACCTGACACATGACCATCTGGACTATCACGGGACGATGGAGAACTACTTTGCCGCAAAGAAAGAACTGTTCGACAGCCTGAAACCGGAAGCGGTCGCCATTACAAACGCGGACGATCCTTACGGAATGAAGATCGTTGCCGACTGCAAATGTCCTGTCGTTACATATGGTATCGACAATGAAGCCGATTACCGTGTCACAAAATATCAGCTGATGAAGGATAAGACAGTCTTTACACTGAAATGCAACGGCATGGAATATGAGATGGAAACGAACCTTGTCGCAAAGTTCAACATCTATAATCTCGTAGGCGCGATCGCCGCATTGAACCAGAAGGGTCTGAGCATTACACAGATCCTGGATAAGATCGGTCATATCAATCAGATCGAAGGACGTATGGAACGGATCAATCTTGGACAGCCGTTCAACATCCTGGTCGATTTTGCCCATACACCCGACGGGATCACGAAACTCTGCTCCTATGCGGCTGCCATTACAAAGAAGGACAACCGGATCATTGCAGTGACCGGTTCAGCCGGCAAGCGCGATACCGCGAAGCGTCCGGTATTCGGGCAGATCCTTGATAAATACGCGGATATGATCATCCTGACCGAAGATGATCCGCGTGACGAGCAGATCATCGATATCTGCAATTCCATTGCCGCAGGCATCAAAAACACGAATTATATCATCGTGGAAGACCGCTATGACGCGATACGTCAGGCGATCGAAATGGCGGAAAGCGGTGACTGCGTGCTTCTGATGGGCAAGGGTGACGAAAAGTTTATCTACCGCGAATACGGAAGAGAACCATATGAAGGCGATGACGCGATCGCCGTTGAAATACTGAAAAAGTACTGTCTTTAGGAGGACGAACATGAAGCGCAGCAAGTACATTGACCACACACTGCTGAAAGCAGACGCAACAAAGGAAATGATCCTCAAACTGTGCAGCGAAGCAAAGGAATATGACTTTGCGTCTGTCTGCGTCAATCCGTGCTGGATCGAAACGGCTAAGGAAGCACTGGCCGGATCGGATGTCATGACATGCGTCGTCATCGGTTTCCCGCTCGGTGCCATGACAACTGCCGCTAAGGTCTTTGAAGCGAAGGATGCCGTTGAGCGGGGCGCGGATGAAGTCGACATGGTCATCAACATCGGCAAGCTCAAGGATCAGGATGATGCATATGTCACGGAAGAGATCAGAGCGATCAAGGAAGCTGTCGGGGATCATACACTCAAGGTGATCATCGAGGCATGCCTGCTGAGCGATGAAGAAAAGATCCGCGCATGCAAAGATGCTGAAGCTGCCGGAGCAGATTTCGTCAAGACAAGCACGGGATTCTCTCTGCACGGAGCTACGATCGAAGATGTCAGACTGATGAAGGAAACAGTTGGCGACCGTCTGAAGGTCAAGGCTGCCGGAGGCGTCCGTACCGGGGAAGACATGGACAACATGATCGCTGTCGGTGCTGAGCGCATCGGTACAAGCGCAGGGATCAAACTGATGTAATGTGAAAGGGATGCAGACATGCATCCTTTTTCAATGCGGCAGACTGCCGGAAAATGTTCTGAAATACGGCATTGCAATTGAGAAAAGTGTTTGATACTATATTAAGTGCTTTCGCGTACGGAAAGGGGGGTTGAAAATGTCCAGAGTTGTTGTGAAAGAAAATGAGAATCTCGATGATGCACTGCGCCGCTTCAAGCGTCAGGTATCACGTAATGGAACCCTTGCCGAAGCGCGCAAGAGAGAGTATTACGTAAAGCCGGGCGTCAAGAAGAGACTCAAGCGTGAAGCTGCACGTAAGAACAGAAAACGCAAGTAATCAGGAAAAGAAGCAATGCTTCTTTTTTTGTACATCAGATGATGTGTATTATAATGGACCTGTGAAGGAGGCTTCCCTTGGAAACTCATACGATACATTTTGAAGGAATGACTGCGGCGCAGGCACAGTGCTTCTCCGGCAGTCAGGATAAAAATCTGAATACCCTGTCAGAACTGTTCGGAACCGATATCATCTTCCGGGATGATACGGTCACATTCAGATGCCGGGACGAACAGACCGAACAAATCACACTTGCTTTGCACGCGCTCTACCAGGTCGCCGCAAAGGAACGGTCATTATCCAACAGCGATGTGATCTATGCTTACCGCATGGCCTTAAAAGGCAAGGAAGCGGAATTTGAAGAATTATCATCCATAGTCGTCGGACGCACACTGTCCGGCAGGCCGGTCATGCCCAAAACAGCCGGTCAGCTGGAATTCGTCAAGGCGATGCAGACATATCCGATCGTTTTCGCGATCGGTCCGGCAGGAACCGGAAAAACATATCTGGCAGTCATACAGGCTGTCTCCATGCTGAAAAAAGGCGATGTCAAAAGGATCGTCCTGACCCGTCCCGCTGTTGAAGCGGGCGAGAACCTCGGCTTTCTGCCGGGTGACCTCAAGGAAAAGGTCGACCCGTATCTGACACCGCTGTATGATGCCCTGCATGATATGCTTGGCAATGAACAGACCGACCGCCTGATCGAAAAAGGCTCCATTGAGATCGCGCCGCTGGCATATATGCGCGGACGCACACTGGATGATTCGTTCGTCATCCTGGATGAAGCCCAGAACACGACGCCTTCACAGATGAAGATGTTCCTGACGCGCCTGGGCATGCATTCCCATATGGTCATCAACGGTGATATCACGCAGATCGACCTCAAATTCGGCGCAGTGAGCGGACTTGTCGAAGCGGCAGGCATTCTGAAGAACATCAAAGAGATCGGCATGATCAGGCTCAGCGGGGATGACGTGGTGCGTCATCCGCTGGTGCAGAAGATCATCGAAGAATACGAGAAAGCAGGCAGATAATGGAAATCACACTGATCAACAGGACCAACCAGGATATGGAGCAGTACGCTCCTCTGTTTCATGAAATAGCCTCCAGTGCAGAGCGTGTGCTGGAGCTGGATGATACGTGCATCATCAGCGTGACCTTTGTGCGCTCTGCCGCGATCCACCGGATCAACCGTGACTACAGGGGGATCGACCGTCCGACGGATGTCATCAGTTTTGCGGTCAGGGACGACACAGACGGATTTGAAGATGTGGAAGAGGAAACGGACCTCGGAGACATCTTTATCAATATCAATTATGCCAAGCGCCAGGCAAAGGAATACGGGCACAGTGAGAAGCGGGAGATCTGTTTCCTGTTTACACACGGTCTGCTGCACTGCCTGGGATATGACCATATGACGGAAAAAGACGAAAAAGAGATGTTCGCACTGCAGGACAGGATCCTTGATCCGATCGTGAGCAGGACATGAAGCAGAAGTTTCTTCCGGCATTCAGGGGACTGTTTTCAGACGGCCTGAAGGATCCGGGGATCCGTACCCAGATCATCCTTGCCGTCCTGGCTGTATGCGCCGCTTTTATTCTGCGCCTGAGCGCGATGGAATGGTGCGCCGGGATCATCTGCGCGGGCATGGTGATCGCGACTGAGATCCTGAATACAGCAGTCGAAAAGCTGTGCGATCTTTATTCGGAACAATATGATGAACGGATCCGGGTGATCAAAGACCTGGCAGCCGGCGCGGTGCTTGCGGCATCGATCGCCGCGCTTGCAGTGGCTCTGATCATTCTGGCAGGACATATCGGAGGTTTATGATGACAAAGGACGAACTGATCAGCGAAGCGTTCAAAGCGATGGAAAACGCTTATGCTCCGTATTCCAATTACCATGTCGGGGCATGTGTTGAAACGACGGACGGAAAACTGTTTTACGGCGCAAACATTGAAAATGCTTCATACGGCGCAACGATCTGTGCCGAGCGCAACGCGGTATTTGCGGCATATTCCAACGGATACCGCAAGGAGCAGATCAAAGCGCTCGCGATCGTCAGCGACGGGGACAGGATCGCCGCCCCATGCGGTATCTGCCGCCAGGTACTCAGTGAGCTGGTCGGACAGACGATGCCGATCTATCTTTCAAACGGCAGAAGTGAAATGATGACCAGCATTGAAAAACTGCTTCCGATGCAGTTCGGAATGGAGGACGTGATCCGATGAAGAGCGGATTCGTGGCTTTGGCAGGCAGACCGAATGCCGGCAAAAGCACGCTTCTCAACGGCCTTCTTTCGGAAAAGATCGCGATCGTCTCCAGCAAGCCGCAGACAACAAGAAGCCAGATCAGGGGTATCCTGACGACTTCGGAAGGACAGATCGTATTCACTGACACACCCGGTATCCATAAGGCAAATACCCGCCTGGAAAGCAGGATGAACAAGGAAGCTGCCGATGTGATCCAGGGAGTGGATGTGATCTATTTGGTCGTCGACGGAACAAGAACATTCGGAACAGGTGATGAATATGTGCTCCGCATGGTGAAGAATGCCGGAGTACCTGTTTTTCTGATACTCAACAAGATCGATCAGATGAAAAAGGAAAAGGTGCTCAAGGTCCTGCAGTCCTGGCAGTCCCGGTATGAATTCGCGGAATTTTTTCCGCTGTCGGCACTGAAGCAGAACGACTTTACGGACCTGATCACCACGACGATGAATTATCTTCCCGAAGGTGACTATATGTACCCGGAAGAGATCACAAGCGACGGTCCCATCAGGTTCCGCATCGCCGAGATCATCCGTGAGAAGATCCTGATCTGCACCGATGAAGAGGTTCCCCATGCCTCGGCAGTCGTTGTGGAAACGATGGAGACCGAAGGGGATGTCTGCTATATCCAGGCGCTTGTACTGGTGGAAAAGCAGGGCCAGAAGGGGATCCTGATCGGCAAACAGGGAAGCATGCTGATGAAGATCACATCCATGGCAGCCAAGGAGATCGGACAGCTGCTTGGCATGAAAACAGAACTTGAACTGTTTGTACGCGTAGAAGAAGAATGGCGTGACCGTGACGCAAGGATCACGGAATACGGATACGGAAATATCGATGAATGATACGACAGAAGTAATGATCCTGAAGCAGACGGACTACCGGGAACGGGCAGCCCTCGTCACTGTGCTTTCGAAGGAATACGGTAAACTGACGCTGAGTGCGGAAGGGGTCAGAAAGCTCACCAGCAAAAATGCCGGCGCGCTGATCCCTTGCACAAAAGCATCTGTTACGATCGACTACAGTGAAGGACGGACGATGTTCCGTCTGAAAGGCGCAAGAACGGTGAAGGCGTATAAGAACATCCACAGCGACCTGGTGCTGTCCGCAGCAGCAGGTGTTTTAAGTGAGATCGCGGATCAGATGACCTATACCGATCATGATATCCTGGCAGCTGTCGATACATATACGCTCCTTGAAGAGGCCATGGATCTGCTGGAAAAAGGTGAGCAGTCCGATACAGTGCTGGCATTATTTCTTTCGACAATGATGAAAAATGCCGGCATGAGCCCGAATGTCGACGAGTGCGTCATGTGCGGACGCACGAATGCCGCGGCAGTTTCCGTCAGGGACGGCGGTTTCCTGTGTGACCGGTGCGCAGCACAGGCAGGTGTTCCGCCGCGTTCCGTTACGGAACTGAAACGCTTCCGTCTCATCAGCAAAGCCGAGCTGAAGCATTATCCCATCGTGAAGGAAAGCACAGAGCGGACCATCGAAGATCTGACGCTTCTGCTTGAAATACTGAACCGGCATGCGGGTATTGAAATCC
The DNA here is from genome assembly GCA_017432325.1 of Solobacterium sp. Lineage (GTDB taxonomy): Bacteria > Bacillota_I > Bacilli_A > Erysipelotrichales > Erysipelotrichaceae > Bulleidia. Next base: position 50,550 of record JAFRJJ010000082.1, read on the forward strand.
GCAGTTTTTCCTTATATCAAAGGGTTTTCCATTGAACGGGCCCCCGGTTGGTGCTATACTTCGAATATTAGCGTACTAGAAAGGATACGGTATTTTCATGGAGAAAACATTTGATAAAATCGTTTCACATGCCAAAAATACGGGCTTTGTATTCCAGGGCTCCGAGATTTACGGCGGTCTGTCCAATACGTGGGATTACGGTCCGTACGGCGTTATGCTGAAAGACCACATCAAACGTGCATGGCAGAAGAAATTTATACAGGAAGATCCGAACAATGTTGAAATACAGGCAGCGATCCTGATGAATCCGAGAGTCTGGGAGGCTTCCGGACATCTGAAGGGATTCTCTGATCCTCTGATGGACTGCAGACAGTGCAAGACCAGACACAGAGCAGATCAGCTGATCGAAACGTTCACCAACGGCGCAGTGTCGCCGGAAGGCTGGACAAATGAGCAGATGGAGAACTATATTCACGAGAACCATATCCCGTGTCCTGACTGCGGTGCGCATGATTTCACGCCGATCCGTCAGTTCAACCTGATGTTCAAGACATTCCAGGGAACACTGGAAGACGCCAAGAGCACGATCTACCTGAGACCGGAAACGGCACAGGGTATGTTCGTTGACTTCAAGGGTGTACAGCGCGCTTACAGAAAGAAGCTGCCGTTCGGCATCGGTCAGATCGGCAAATCTTTCCGCAATGAGATCACACCGGGCAACTTTATCTTCCGTACACGTGAATTTGAGCAGATGGAAATGGAATTCTTCTGCAAGCCGGGTACAGATGATGACTGGTTTCCTTACTGGCGCCAGTTCTGCATGGACTGGATCCTGAGCCTGGGCGGAAATCCGGAAAACCTGCGTTTCCGCGATCACGAAAAGGAAGAGCTCAGTTTCTATTCCAAGGCAACTACAGATATCGAATACAGATTTCCGTGGGGCTGGGGCGAGCTCTGGGGCATTGCGGACAGGACCGACTATGACCTTGGACAGCACCAGAAATTCTCAGGCGAGAATATGGAATATCTCGATCCGATGACCAACGAGAAATACCTGCCGTATGTCGTTGAACCGGCAGTCGGCGTAGAACGTCTGTTCTTCATGTTCTTCACGGACGCATATGACGAGGAAGTACTTGAGAACGGCGATACACGCATCGTCATGCATTTCCACCCGGTACTCGCGCCTGTCAAGGCTGCGATCCTGCCGCTGAGAAAGAAGTACGCTGATCTGGCAAAACAGATCAGGAAAGATCTCTCCTATGACTTTGAATGCGATTATGATGAAGCCGGCTCGATCGGCAAGCGCTACCGCCGTCAGGATGAGATCGGTACACCGTTCTGCATTACGATCGATGAACAGTCTGTTGAAGACGGTACAGTTACGATCCGTTACCGTGATTCCATGGCTCAGGAACGTATGACCGTCGAACAGGTAAGAGAAAAGATCTGTCAGGAGATCCGTTTCTAAGACAGAGGAAAGGACATTGATGCCGAGGATCAGTGAAGAGGAAATCAGTGAACTGCGTTCAAGGGCAGATATTGTGGATGTGGTAGGACACTATCTGCAGCTGCACAGGAAAGGAAAGTCCTATGTAGCCCTCTGTCCGTTTCATGATGACCATTCGCCGTCAATGTCAGTATCACCGGAACGGCAGATCTATAAATGCTTCGTCTGCGGTGCCGGCGGAAATGTGTTTTCGTTTGTCCAGAATTTTGAAAAGGTCAGCTATCCGGAAGCAGTTGCGAGGGTAGCGGACCTGGTAGGTTTTGAACTGTCGGAAAAACCCCAGGCTGTCCAGAAGACAGCCGATCCGTACAGGGAGAGACTTTACGGTCTGATGAATGAAACGATCCGTTTCACGATGTATCAGATCAACACGGCCGAAGCATCTCTGGAAAAGAAATATCTGGAAGACAGGGGCCTGGATGAGGAGATCCGCCAGAAGTTTGAGATCGGATTCAATCCGGGCAATGACCAGCTGTATAAATTTCTGAAAGCAAAAGGATATGAGGACAGCGATATGACCGCGTGCAATGTCGTCCGTTCCTCATCATCCGGCGTTCATGATGTATTCGCACAGAGGATCACATTCCCGATCCATGATCCGTCCGGAAATCCGATCGGTTTTTCAGCCCGTACGATCAATCCCGACAACAGCTCCAAGTATATCAATACGAATGATACCGTGCTGTTTCATAAAAGCGATGTCGTATACAACAGCCACAGGGCGAGGAACGAAGCGAGAAGAAGCGGCAGGATCTATGTGTGCGAAGGCGTCACGGATGTTATTGCGTTCGCAAGGGCAGGCATGGAAAATGCGGTATGTACACTCGGTACATCCTGCACCGAAAGCCAGATCCGGCAGATCAAACGTCTGTCCATGAAAGTTGTCTTCTGCTATGACGGCGATGAAGCCGGCCAGTCAGCGACGATGCGGGCGGCTAAAATGGCCCGGAAAGAGGGCTGTGATGTCACGGTCATTGATAACCGCACAGGTCTTGACCCGGACGAACTGATCCGCTCACGCGGAACCGAAGCATTGAAGCAGATGGTCTCAAACGAGATCAGCTGGATGGAGTTTGTACTTGCTTATCTCCGGAAGCATACAAACATGTCAAACTATCTGGAGAAAAAAGAGATGGTAAAACGGGCTCAGGCGGAGATCGCTGAGCTTGATGATGAATTTGACCGGCAGCACTTTACAAAAGAGCTTTCCGAAATGACGGGTTTCCGGATCGACTACACGCCCGGAACCAAGCGTAAGATCTATACAACGGAAACGCTCCAGAAGGCAGGTGCCCCGGATGGAACAAGGCAGGCTGAAGATCTGATCCTGGCGATGATGCTGAACAGCTCGCAGGCCTGCAGAAGATTTGAAGAAAAACTCGGCTTTTTGCCTGAGGCCGACAGGAATGCAGCAGCGATGATGCTGGTAGACGGTGGTCGTAACAGTGTTATCGACGCGGCGGCGCTCATTGACAGTACAACTGATGTCAAAATGAAGGAACTGATCGCATATATTGCATCAACGGCAGAAGACATGCCATACGATGAAAAGATCATGGACGGAGCGATCAGAAAGATCATGATCAGTGTCAAAAGCGCCCAGGCCGATGCATTCCGTGATTCACTGCAGCAGCCGATGAATGCGGAGAGCTTTGCGGTGATCTCGCGCGAATATCAGGAATGTCTGAGAGACCTACGGAGGTATATTGATGAAGACAACAGCGAACAATTTGATTGACGAGACAGAAGAAACACTTGAAGAAAAGAGCACTCTCTCAGCCAAGGCAGTACGGAAGGCGATCCGCAAGCAGTCTGCAGCCAGACGTGAATTTGCGGAATTTCAGCAGGCGGAACAGTCCGTCGTACATCAGACTGCATATCTGAATGCAAAACGCGCAAAGAATATTTTCAGTGATGAAAATTCTGAAGAGGAGACTGAAGTGATTGAAGAATTTGTTGAGGAAGATGCAGAGGTGATCGAACTGCCGGTTCTGGAACCGGAGAAAGAGAAGGTCATCGAAATGCGCAAAGCACTGCGTCCCTCCGATAAAACGGAGATCGTACCATATAAACTTGAAGGACGCCGCAAGGAATACAAGACGTTGGATGAACTGAAGGCTGATTTCAGGAACGTTTACGACACTGACGGTGAGATCTTCCAGAAAGACATCATGGCAGCCCTGGAACATCTGGAAATGAACGAACAGGATCTTGAAGATCTCTGGAACTGGTTCTCTGATGAGGACATTGAGATTTCCGAAGATGAAGATGTTGAAGCGCTGACGGAAGATGTCGATCTGCTGGATGATGACGCCGATCTGGATGAAGACAGTGAAGGCGGTGAAGGCGAAGACGAAGATGATGATCTTGGTGACCTGAATCCGCAGGAAATGCTCAGCAGCACATACGGCCGTGCCGGCGGAACCCAGATGAACGATCCGGTCAAAATGTATCTGAAGGAGATCGGCAGAGTCCCTCTGCTGAAGCCCGAGGATGAACCGGAGATCGCCAAGCGTATCGAAGCAGGGGATGAGGAAGCCAAGAATATCCTGATCTCAAGCAACCTGCGTCTGGTCGTATCCATCGCGAAAAAGTATGTCGGAAGAGGCATGCTGTTCCTGGATCTGATCCAGGAAGGAAACATGGGCCTTGTCAAGGCTGTTGAAAAGTTTGATTATACAAAGGGATTCAAGTTCAGCACATATGCGACATGGTGGATCCGCCAGGCGATCACCCGCGCGATCGCCGACCAGGCACGTACGATCCGTATTCCCGTACATATGGTTGAAACGATCAATAAACTGACACGCGTGCAGAGACAGCTGGTCCAGGAACTCGGAAGAGATCCGACACCGGAAGAGATCAGCGCGCATATGGAAGGCATTTCTCCCGAGAAGGTCAGAGAGATCCAGAAGATCGCTCTGGAACCTGTTTCCCTGGAAACGCCGATCGGTGAAGAAGATGACTCCCATCTCGGAGATTTCATCGAGGACAAGGACGCGCTGAGTCCTGACCAGTACGCAAACAACCAGCTGCTGAAGGATGAGATCAACAATGTTCTGAGCGGGCTGACAGAACGTGAAGAAAAAGTACTGAGACTGAGATTCGGTCTCTATGACGGCAGAACCAGGACACTGGAAGAAGTCGGCAAGGAATTCAATGTCACACGTGAAAGGATCCGTCAGATCGAAGCCAAGGCGCTGAGAAAGCTGAAGCATCCGACACGTTCCAAGCGTCTGAAGGATTTCTTTGATAAATAATGAATCAGCGGATCATTGAGATCGCTGGAATGGTAAAGCAGGGCATGGTCACGGCGGATATCGGCACAGACCATGCCCAGCTTCCTGTCCTGCTGATCAGGGAAGGCATCGCTGACAAAGCATATGCCTGCGATATCGGGGAAGGTCCCCTGAGCATGGCGGCTGAGAATGTCAGGAACGCAGGCCTGCAAGACAGGATCGGTGTGATCCTGTCAGACGGATTTGAGCATGTGCCGGAAGACACGCAGTGTGCTGTGATTGCGGGTATGGGCTGCCAGACAGCCATCGGCATTCTGGAGCGCGCTGAAGAACGGCTTCCGGAGCTGGAACAGATCATTGTCCAGGTCAACACGGATGTACCGGTATTCCGTGCGTGGCTCAGCGGCAGACGTTATACGGTAGAAGCGGAGAAGCTGATCCGTGACCATGGACATGATTACATTGCGCTGAGCTTTACATGCGCTGATCATGAACCGTACAGTGAGCAGGAGATCCTTTGCGGGATCAGGCTTGCCCATGATGAAGCGTATGCCCATTTTGCCGCAAAACAGATCAGCACGCTGGAATTCATCCTGTCAAAGCGCAAAGAACGGGATCCTCAGCTGGAACACCAGCTGGAACTCTGGAAAGATGCATATCATAAAGCAGCCGCCTGAAGCACGGCTGCTTTATGTACGGGAAGGTATAAAAAAAGCACGGATATGTCCGTGTTTTTAATGTCCAATTACTGGATGGAATTGACAGCCTTTGCAAGGCGGGACTTCTGACGGGATACGTAATTCTTCTTCTTGATGTGCTTTGTTGAAGCCTTGTCAAGAACGGAATTAGCCTCATTATATGCCTTCACAGCAGCTTCTTTATCATTTGCTTTAACTGCAGCTACAACTTTTTTGATGGCTGTTTTTACCGCTGTTCTTTCACTCACATTTGCTGTCCGTCTTTTTTCATTAGTCAGGGCGCGCTTTTTCTGCGACTTAATGTTTGCCATGCCAACACCTCCATTCGTTGCGTAACGAAAGCATTATAGCAAAGCAATAATCAAAATGCAATGAAAAGAGGAGCCATTTCAATGTATAATGAACAAGCTGAAGGAGGAAATATTCATGAACGATGTAAGGATTATTTTCATAGGAACTCCTGAGTTTGCCTGCCCGATCCTGCAGACTCTTGTCGACGAGGGGTATAACGTGGTTGCTGCGGTATGCCAGCCGGATCGTCCCACAGGCAGAAAACAAGTGATCACACCGACACCGGTACACGCGCTGGCGGACAAACTGAACATCCCCGTGCTGCAGCCGGTGAAACTGAGAGCGGAATATCAGTCCGTACTGGACTATAAGCCTGACCTGATCGTAACGGCAGCGTATGGACAGATCGTGCCTGAAGTGATCCTCAAGGCACCCCGTTACGGATGCCTGAATATCCATCCGAGCCTGCTTCCCAAATACAGGGGAGGCGCCCCGATCCACCATGCCGTATGGGCAGGTGATGAAAAGACCGGCGTCTGCCTGATGGAGATGGTCAAGGCAATGGATGCCGGCAGGGTATATGCCAGGACAGAAGTCCCGATCGGCCCGGATGAGACGACATCGGAAATGTACGAGAAGCTCCAGGACGCTTCCTGCGCTCTGTTGAAGGAATCGCTTCCGCTGTATCTGGAAGGAAAGCTGGAAGGCGAACCGCAGGATGAATCCCAGGTGGTGATCGCGCGCAATATTTCCAAAGAAGATGAACAGGTCCATTTTGCGGACGAAGATATCAATGAAGTATATAACCATATCCGTGCCCTGACAGACTGGCCGCTTGCGTATGGCATGCTGGACGGAAAACGCATGAAGTTCATCAAAGTCAGAAAACAGATATGTGATACCGAAGAAACACCCGGTACGATACTCGGCTTCAGGGATCACGCGATGGAGATCGCCTGCAGGGGCGGGATCCTGCGTGTACTGGAACTGCAGCCGGAAGGAAAGAACAGGATGAGTGCCGACGCATTCGCCAACGGGGCGGGCAGAAATCTCCCCGGCCATGTATTTGAATAGGAGTCATCAATGGATCAGAAATATATTCGCAACTTCTGTATTATTGCCCATATTGATCACGGCAAGTCCACCCTGGCAGACCGTATTCTGGAAATGACCGATACGGTCCAGCAACGTGACATGAAGAACCAGCTGCTGGATGACATGGAACTTGAACGTGAGCGCGGCATTACGATCAAACTGAATGCTGTCCAGCTGAGCTATCACAGCAAAGACGGACATGATTATCTGTTCAACCTGATCGATACGCCGGGTCATGTGGACTTCAGCTATGAAGTTTCCAGATCGCTTGCCGCCTGTGAAGGCGCGGTCCTTGTGGTCGACGCGACGCAGGGTGTCCAGGCACAGACACTGGCCAATACATATCTTGCGCTGGACAACAACCTGGAGATCCTGCCTGTCATCAACAAGATCGACATGAACAATGCCCAGCCTGATTTCGTGAAGCATGAGATCGAAAACATCATCGGTCTGGACTGCTCGGAAGCGCCGATGATCTCTGCCCGTACGGGTATGAATGTCGACCAGGTCCTGGAACAGATCGTCAAGTCGATCCCTGCGCCGGGAGGGGATCCTTCCGCTCCTCTTCAGGCGCTGGTGTTCGACTCGTTCTACGATCCCTACAGGGGCGTCATCGCCTTGGTCAGGATCAGGGAAGGCTCCCTGAGCGTCGGGGACAAGATTCGGTTTATGGCGACCGGTGCTGAATATGAAGTGCTGGAAGCAGGTATCCGCAATCCCCGCGAAGTGCCCGTCAGAACGCTTGGCTGCGGCGATGTCGGATGGTTTGCGGCATCCATCAAATCCATTCAGGATGTCATGGTAGGTGACACGGTCACCTCAGCGGTAAGACCCGCGGCTGAGCCTCTGGAAGGATACCGCCGTATGAATCCGATGGTCTACTGCGGTCTGTATCCCAGCGATGCCCAGAAATACGGAGACCTGCGCGATGCGCTGGACAAGCTGAAGCTCAACGACGCTTCACTGGTATATGAACCGGAAACATCGCAGGCACTCGGCTTCGGTTTCCGCTGCGGCTTCCTGGGACTGCTCCATATGGATGTCATCCAGGAACGTCTGGAACGTGAATACAATCTGGACCTGATCGCGACGGCTCCCTCTGTCATCTATCACTGCTATCTCAGTGACGGAACGATGATCGCCGTGGACAACCCGGCAAAGATGCCGGACTTCTCCAAGATCGATCATCTTGAGGAACCGTATGTCAAGGCGGATATCATGGTGCCGGATACATATATCGGCGCTGTGATGGATCTCTGCCAGAACAAACGCGGGATCTATCAGTCGATGGAGGTCATCGATACCGGAAGAAACATGATCACATACGAGCTGCCGCTCTCAGAGATCATCTTTGATTTCTTTGACAGGCTGAAGTCATGTTCCAAAGGATACGCTTCCCTGGACTATGAGATCATCGGATACCGGAAGGAAGATCTTGTCAGGATGGATATCCTGCTCAATGGCGAACCGGTGGACGCGCTGTCTGTCATCGTGCACAGAGGCGACGCATACCGCCGCGGAAGCCAGATCACTGTCAGGCTGAAGGAACTGATCCCCAAGCAGCAGTTCGAGATCCCTGTACAGGCAGCTGTCGGCGGCAAGGTCATTGCCAGGACAAATATCAAATCACTGCGCAAAAACGTCCTTGCAAAGTGCTACGGCGGCGATATTTCACGAAAGAAAAAACTGCTTGAAAAGCAGAAGGAAGGAAAGAAGCGCATGAAGGCTGTCGGCTCGGTCGTCATACCGCAGGAAGCGTTCATGGCTGTGCTTTCCGTCAACGATGATGAAGGATAACGGGATCCGTCATCTTTATGTGCATGTACCGTTCTGCCGCACGATCTGTTTTTACTGTGACTTCTGCCGGACGGTCTATACGGAACAGACAGCCGCTAAATGGCTTGACGCCCTGGAACAGGAGCTGTTCCTGAAGGATATCCGTGTGCCCCAGGAAACGGTCTATATCGGCGGAGGTACGCCGACATGCCTGATGCCCGAACAGCTGGACAGGCTGCTTGGCATGCTGGACAAGTACTGCGGGGAGAACTGCGAATATACCATTGAAGTCAATCCGGAGACCATGACGGAAGAAAAGGCTGAGATCCTTGCCCGGCACGGCATCAACCGCGCCAGCATCGGCTACCAGACATCCGATGAGAAGATGCTGAGGCTTATGAACCGTCATCATATCGCAGGAGATGTCAGACGCACGATGGAACTGCTTAGGAGCAGGGGGATCGATAACCTGTCGCTGGATATCATGTATTCACTCCCGGGCCAGACATTGGAGGATCTGCAGAAAAGCGTGATGGACGCTCTGGATATGGAGCCCTCACATCTGTCATTGTATTCCCTGACGATCGAAGAACATACAGTCTTTGCGAAACGCGGCTATCAGCCCTGTGATGAAGAACTGGAAGCGGATATGTATGAGTGGATCGTACGTACACTGGAAGCACGGGGATATGAACAGTACGAGATCTCCAATTTCGCCAGGGACGGCCTGTATTCGAAGCACAATACTGCATACTGGGAATACCGGAACTTCCATGGCGTCTCCATGGGGGCCAGCGGCAAGGCTTCCGGCTTCCGCTACGACAACACAAAAGATCTGAAAGCATATCTGTCTGATCCTTTGAAGCGGGAGATCATTCCGTTGAGCGAAACGGATGAGATGTTTGAAATGGTCATGATGGGCCTCCGCATGAAGCACGGGATGTCCCTGAAACGTTTTGAAGAATGCTTTGGGAGGTCATTTGTTTCCGTATATGAAAAACAGCTGGAAAAGCTGACCGGACTGAACATGATCGTCCTGGATGACGGTCATGTACGCTGTACGACGGAGGGTTATGAGATCCTCAATACCGTGCTGGAGGAGTTCCTGGACTGATGTCTGTTCAGACTCTTACAGCAGCTGAATGAACTTGAAACAATGAATGGAGGAAACTATGAAGACAGGTATTATCGGAGCGATGGATCAGGAAGTGGATTCCCTGAAAAGGGAAGTCAAAGATGCCGTATTGACAACGATCGCAGGCATGGAATTCTGTGAAGGATCAATGGACGGTCAGAAGGTGGTCATCGTAAAATGCGGGATCGGCAAGGTCAACGCAGGAACATGCGCCCAGCTGCTGATCAATGTGTTCGGCACTGACCGTATCATCAATACGGGTGTTGCCGGATCACTGGATGCCAGGATCGATATCGGGGACATCGTCGTATCCACTGACGCGGTCCAGCATGATTTCGATCTGACCTCACTGGGATACGCGCCGGGGGAACTGGACGGGATCGGTTCAACGTCATTGACGGCTGATCCGCATATGCGCGCGCTGGCTGTGGATGCTGTAAAGAAATGCGCGCCGGAGGTCCATGTCTTTGAAGGACGTGTCTGTACCGGGGACCAGTTCATTTCCTCTGCTGAACAGAAAACGTCTATTTCCGGAAGGTTCGGCGGATTATGCTGTGAAATGGAAGGCGGCGCGATCGCGCAGGTATGCTGTCAGAACAGAATACCGTTTGTGATCATCCGGGCCATCTCTGATAAAGCGGACGGTTCCGCGGAAATGTCTTTCACGGAGTTTCTGCAGGAAGCTGCTGTCAGGTGCGCATCGATCACCAGGTATATGGTCTCTCATTGAGAGGGCCGGCCAAATGAAGCGAAAAGAAGATCCGGACATGGATCTTCTTTTTTGAGAACCGGATGACCGGAACGGAAAACAGCTTCTGCATAATGCAGGATCATCTGTTTTCCGGAAATCTTTCCGGTCACTCTGAATCAGTGAGACATGGCAGGTCTGATATAAAACCCAAATTACGATTCATTCAGGCTCAAAAGACGGCACGCGATCAGATATTTCATTTTTTCTTCTGTCGAATCCAGATCACTGTTCAGAAGTTTTTTGATGTTGTTCATACGGTAGATCACAGTATTCCGATGCAGATACATCTGTGATGCGGTTTCCTGGATACTGCCGTTTGTGCGCAGATATATTTCCAGCATCCTGACATAATCACTGCTGTTTTTCTCATCATAATCGATCAGAGGCTGTAAAAGGTCTGAACCCATTTCTTTGATCAGGAACGGATCACTGATCAGATACAGCAGACGTTCAGTATCCATGTCATCGAACCAGACGACTCTTTCTCCTGAGATCAGTGCTTTCCTGGAAGCGGCACGGGCTCTCTTATAGCTGTACGTCAGGTTATCCAGATCTTTAAAGACACTGCCGACACCGACTGCCAGTTTCTGCATCGGCATTCTTTGCTCAACGCGGCGCTTAAATGAATCAATGATCTCATGGAGAACATTTTCCGGCACATTGTTGACGACAACGACAAAACAGGAATCATAGTAGAAAAAGTTCGCGTTGTGCGAGATGCTTTCCAGGTAGATCTGGATCTGGAAACTCAGTCTCCGTCTTTCAACCGTATCCATTGTGTCCAGGTCACCTGTTTCCAGGGCAAAGACCCGGAAGTCACCGTCTACATCAAAGTAGGGCAGGAGATCCGTACGGTAAGAACTGTTTTTCGGTTTCTCGATGGCTTCGATAAATGAGGCCGAGATCTGCTCATCAGCCATACCCTGCAGAAGCACACGGATATTGAGATCCTTGATCATGTCAAACAATTGGACATGCCAGGGTACTGTCAGCAGCGGGAGATCGTTTTCGTTGCATATGTCGATGACAGACTGCGGGATCTCATGAATATACATCCCGGTATTAATGATCAGTCCTGACGCACGCAGTTTGACTAGCATACCGACAAGCGCAAGAAGCTTTGATTCTTTGTCAAAGCCGAATCCTGTCGTGATCGCCAGGTCTTTTCCCTTGAAGTTGCGCAGAGCGTTAATATCTTCGATCAAAAGGATCCAGCTGATGGAATTGGCCCATCCTTTCTGTCCTGCCACAAAGGTGATTTCGTATTTATCCTGCGAACTGCTCATCAGATCTTCGATCGTATATCCCATAGAAAACCTCTTTCATTGCCTATTATACAATTTATATGTGCTGATAGCACAAAGAAAAGCATAAATATCATGTTTGCAGCCCATTGTAAGCGATTCAATATCAACTATTATATAGGTGTAAAGCACAAGTAAAGTAATGGAGGGGAAGTATATGCTGGCAATGTATCCGCTTTATTCAAATAACGAAGTAAAAGTTTCACCGAACTGGTTCCAGGCTGAACGCATGGGTTATGTAACAAGATCTGATAAACATCAGACAAGCCTGATCGAATTGATCAGACACCTGTTCCGTTAAGCATTCAGACAGGATCAATATCTGTTCATCTAATTGACATTAGCAGGAATGAGGACAAAACGTCCTCATTTTTACTATATTCGCGGTAATTCTCCGGTTGTTTCTGCAGTTGATACTGAAAAAATGAGATCCGGCAGGATCTCATTTGGGATGATACAGTTTTTTATGCTGATAGACAGGATCGAAGGTGACGTTGACGCCCAGCTTGCGGAAGACATTCGCATCTTCCTCCGGCAGGACGACCGTTGAGTGTGCCTCGGAACCCTTCATGAAGGGCAGCTGTGCCATTGCGGCAGCCGCATGCTTGTTCGTCTTGGCAGTGATCGCAAGCGCGATCAGCAGTTCATCAGAGTGAAGTCTCGGATTGTGGTTGCCGAGATTGTTGATCTTCAGTTCCTGGATCGGCTTTACATAGAAAGGTTCGATCAGCAGTGTTTCCTTATCGATGTTGCCCAGTGCCTTCAGGGAGTTGATGATGGCTGCTGCGGAAGGACCGAACAGGGATGAGGTCTTGCCCGTGACGATCCTGCCGTCCGGCAGTTCAACAGCCATGGCAGGTTCTCCTGTCTGCTGCGCTTTGTTTCTTGCGGCAATAGTGACCTTGCGGTCTGAAGAGGTGATGTCTAGTTCATTCATGAGAAGTTCGATCTTCTGGATGGAAGTTTCCTGCACACGTTCCGCTTTGACGTCGACGAGCGTCTGATAGTACCTGCGGATGATCTCCGCCTTGGCAGCTTCTCTTGCGGCTTCATCATCGGTGATGCAGAAGCCGACCATATTGACGCCCATATCTGTCGGTGACCTGTAAGGAGACTTCGTCATGATGCGTTCGATGATCCTGTTGAGAACAGGGAAGATCTCGACGTCACGGTTGTAATTGACGGCTGTTTTCCCGTATGCCTCAAGATGATACGGATCGATCATGTTGATGTCGTTCAGGTCTGCTGTAGCTGCTTCATATGCCAGGTTGACCGGATGATGCAGCGGCAGATTCCAGACAGGGAATGTTTCAAACTTCGCATAGCCTGATTTGATGCCGTGCATCTGATCATGGTAAAGCTGTGAGATACAGGTAGCCATTTTGCCGGAACCCGGTCCCGGAGCTGTTACAACGATCAGATTTCTGGATGTTTCGATATAATCATTCTTTCCCAGGCCTTCCTGCGACACGATGAAGTCGACATCGGTCGGGTAACCGGGAATCGGATAGTGCCTGTAGCACTTGATGCCGTCGTTTTTCAGCTGGTGCATGAACTGGTCAGCTTTGGGCTGGTGCTCATACTGTGTAATGACGACACTGCCGACATACAGACCAAGAGCGACAAAGGCATCGATGGAACGAAGCAGTTCCTGATCATAGCTGATGCCGAGATCGCCTCTGCTTTTGGAACGTTCGATACTGTTTGCGTTGATGCAGAGGATCAGTTCAACATGATCCTTCAGTTCGGTCAGCAGTCTGATCTTATTATTCGGCTCATATCCGGGAAGAACCCGCGCGGCATGAAAATCTTCAAACATCTTGCCGCCGAACTCCAGATAGAGCTTGCCGTCAAAGATGCTGATGCGTTCCAGAATCTTGTCTCTTTGAAGCTTCAGATACTGATTTGAATCAAAGGCAGTCCTAGCCATATCCATTTACCCCTCAATGTTCATTAGTATATCAGAATCAAAGTTATCCTGCTGATAAAAACATACAATTTTCTGATTGTATTCACTGCAATCGTGTGATATTATTTCATAGCTTTCATTCTGGGACGCGCGAGTCCTCTGACGCCGGTCTCGGATTGAAACGACATTGCATAACAGGAGGATAAAATTATGCTTGAGAAAGAAACGATTGCACGTATTGTCAAAGAATTCGGTCTGAAGGAAGGCGACACAGGTTCCGTTGAAGTACAGGTTGCCCTGCTGACAGAAAAGATCAACCGTCTGACTGAACACCTGAAGATCAACAAGAAGGACTACTCTTCCGCAAGAGGTCTGATGAAGATGGTCGGCCAGAGAAAGCAGCTGCTTTCCTATCTGTCCAGAACAGACTTCAACCGCTATCGCGAACTCGTTCAGAAGCTCGGTCTGAGAAAGTAATCACGTACGTGAGCACCGGAATGGAAACGTTCCGGTTTTTTTATTGTCATTGTCAGTCCCGGCCCCGCGTGAAAAGGAATATGTTTTCTTTCATAAAAGAAACATGATTCCGTATGTCATATCGCCCTCAGGGAACTCACAGCTGATGTTTTTCTGATAGGATAACCGAAAGGAGCTTTAGGATATGAAAAAAGTACTGCTCTGCGGTAAGCTGTTTACTGCGGAAAATGATGATGTTCTGGAACATATGGCTGTTGTCGTGGAAGATAACAGGATCGTTTCCGTATGTTCTCAGAATGACGTGAACACGGACAATGCCGAAGTGATCGACCTCAATGATAAGTTTGTCATGCCGGGCCTGATCGACGGCCACCTGCATACCACTTCCAACGGCAATACAAAAGAAGAACCGGGCTACCGGACAACTGCGGACCTGACGATCAATGCTCTGCTGAACGCGCAGACAGACCTGCTGGCAGGCTTTACAACGATCCGTGACGAAGGCAGTGAAAACTTCGAGGATGTAGCCCTGAAAAAGGCGATCAACGCCGGCAGGGTAGACGGTCCGAGAATGATCACTTCCGGCAAGGTGATTACCGCAACAGGCGGTCACGCGGATTCCAGATTCCCGCTGGACGTCCAGCCGGGTATTACCTACGGGGCATTTGTATGCGATTCGCCGGATGACTGCAGGAAGGCAGTCCGCCAGATCTTCAAATACGGTGCCGACCAGGTCAAGGTCATGGGGACCGGCGGTGTCATGTCCTTAGGCGATGAACCCGGAGCTCCCGAGTTTACCGAAGAAGAATTCCAGGCGATCTTTGAAATCTCCAATACAAGAGGCCGCTTGTCCTCAGTCCATGCGCATGGCGCGGAAGGCATGAAGCGGGCAATGCGTGCCGGCGTCACAACGATCGAGCACGGCATGCTGATGGATGACGAAGCGATCCGCATGATGGCGGAAACCGGAACCTATCTGATCCCGACGATCATTGCCGCCAAGGCGATCGTCGACAACGGCGTGGAATCCGGCATCAATCCCGAGAACGTCGCAAAGGCGGCCAGATGCATTGCCAACCACTACACCAATCTGAAAAAATGTCTGGAGGCAGGCGTGAAGATCGGCTTTGGAACGGATGCCGGCACACCCGGAAACTATCACGGTATGCAGACAAGGGAATTCCAGCTGATGAAAGAAGCCGGTCTGCCGCCGGTCTATATCCTTCACAGCGCAACCAGCCGGAATGCGGAAATGATCCGGATGATCGATGAGATCGGAACGATCACACCGGGCAAATACGCGGATATCACAGCGTTTGCCGGAGATCCCCTGGAGGACTTTGAAACGATGAACCATGTGAAGTTCGTCATGAAAGACGGAAAGGTATACAAAAGCTGAATATGAAAAGAGGCCGTGCAAAAACCGGTCTTTTTCTTTTCCGCAGACCAAATGGAAGTTAACTTTTCACTTCAGCCATTTTTTTATAATTTTTGACAGACAGATACAAAACAGGCCGGATGATTGATAAAATAATATAGCTAAGAGGATTGATATGAGCTATATCGAATTTCGAAATGTTACAAAAGTTTACCATGTCGGAGAAGTGGACATCCGGGCACTTGACGGTGTGGACTTTGATATTGAAAAAGGCCAGTTCATCGTGATCGCCGGAGCTTCCGGAGCGGGAAAAAGTACGATCCTGAATATTCTGGGAGGCATGGACACATGCACGGACGGGGAGATCGTCGTGGACGGTTCCAGGGTCGATCAGATGGATGAAGCTGAACTGACGGATTACCGCAGGTATGATATCGGCTTTGTTTTCCAGTTCTATAACCTTGTGCAGAATCTGACTGCCCTGGAAAATGTGGAACTGGCAGTCGAGATCTGTAAGGATCCGCTCGATCCTGCCAAGGTTCTGGAACAGGTCGGACTTGGTGACCGTATGAATAACTTTCCTTCACAGCTTTCAGGCGGCGAACAGCAGCGTGTTGCGATCGCCAGAGCTCTTGCCAAAAACCCGAAGCTCCTTCTTTGCGATGAACCGACCGGCGCGCTGGACTATGTGACCGGCAAGCAGATCCTGAAGCTGCTGCAGGAAACCTGCCGTACACACGGCATGACGGTGATCATCATTACGCATAATCTTGCCCTGTGCCCGATGGGTGACCGTGTTTTCCGCGTGAAGAGCGGAAAGATCATCTCCGCGGAGGTCAATGAACATCCGCAGGATATTGAAACGATTGAGTGGTAAAAATGCCCCGTACGCTGAAAAAAGATATTCTGAGACTGATCAGAACGACAAAAGGCCGTTTCTTTTCACTGACTGCGATCGTCACGATCGGAGTAGCTTTTTTCGTGGGCGTTTCTTCCTCTTCTACGATCATGGCAGACAATGTCGATACATATTCCGACAGGGTCCGCCTGAAGGATATTACGATCTATTCGGATTACGGCTTTGATGAAGAAGATATCAAAGCAATCAATGAGCTGGAAGAAGTGGCATATGCGGAAGGATCAAAATTCGTGGATGTCAATGCGGCCGCCGGTTCCACCAGCATCATCACCCGTATCCATTCTTATGATCCGGACAGTCAGATCAACCTGTTTGACCTGGTGGAAGGAAGACTTCCCCGGAAGAAGAATGAAGTGCTGTCTGAGGCGGGAACGGACATGGAACCGGGATACCCGGTCGGCACGGTACTGCACATTTCCAGACCGGATGACGATCTGGATGACTGGCTGAATGTCGATACGGTAACGGTCGTCGGCACGATCGATACACCTCTGTATCTGAACATGACCAAGGAAAACAGCACTTTGGCAAACCAGTATATCCAGACATACTTTTATATTCCCGAAGAAGCATTTGTCATAGATTACGATGTGGAAGTCAATGTGCTGACAAAAGAAGGCGTTTCTTATGAATCCTTTTATGACGCATATGAAAAATACTGCAGCCGGGTCAAGGAAGAGATCGAAGATTTCGGGACCACACAGGTCATGCACAGACATGACGAGGTTCTTGAAGAAGCATATAAAGAGCTTAATGACGGATGGCAGGAATACTATGACGGCAAAAAAGAATTTGATGAGAAGATCGCTGACGCAGAGCAGGAGATCGCTGACGCGAAACAGGAGATCGCCGACGGCTGGCAGGAACTGGAAGACGGTATTCGGAAACTGAATGACGCGCAGAAGGAACTGGATGACAGCGAAACAGACGGGTATCAGCAGATCGCCGATGCCCGGGCAGAGATCGAAAAAGGCAGGGAGAAGCTGAAAGAAGGCGAGCATGAATATTATGAGAAAGAAGCAGAATACCTTGCGCTGAAGGATGAGATCGACGCCGGCATCAAACAGATCCGTGAAGGCATTGCGTCACTGCAGCAGGCCAAAGAGGGTCTTGATCAGATCGATGCGGGAATCGCGCAGATCGATGAAGCCAGGGAACAGCTGTCAGCAGCCAAAGAAGGCGTCGGCATGATCGATGCCGGTATTGCCATGATCGATGAATCGGTCCCCCAGCTGGAAACAGCCGCAGCCGGTCTTGCCCAGCTGGATGCCGCGATTGCGGCATTGGACGGTATTCCCGGTATGGAAGCGCAGAAAGCGGCTCTGGAAGCCCAGCGGGATGCTGTACGGACACAGCTGAGCGAACAAGGGGTCGATCCTGATCATATCAGTGAAACGGTTGAAGCGCTCAAACAGCAGCGGGCAGAACTTGTACAGCAGCGTGAGGGTGTGATCGCGTCACTGCAGGAACAGGGTATTGCATATGAGAATATTGATCAGACGATCGCAGGCCTGGATGCGCAGAAGGCAGACCTGGAAAATACCAGGGCAGGCGTTGTCGCGCAGCTGCAGGAACAGGGTGTCGAGGCTGATCGGATCGATGAACAGATCGTGTCACTGGAGGCACAGATCGAGGAACTCAACAATAATAAGCGGATGATCGATGAAGGCCTCGCAGAAGGAAAGGTACAGCTTGAGGACGCGCATGATACGCTGGATAAAGCCTATATGGCAACGATCAACGCGGCAGCTGAACTGATTGAAGAAGTCGAAAAGGCACAGAAAGAGATCAATGACGGCTGGAATGAGATCGATGAAAACAGACAGAAACTGATTGATGCGGAAAAGGATCTGGAGGATGCCGAGAAGGAACTGGAAGATGCCAGGAAAGACGGACTCCAGGAACTGGCTGACGCAAAGGAAGAACTCGATAAAGCACAGCAGGATATCGATGACCTGGAAGACGGCAGCTGGACAGTCCTTGACCGTTCCCAGCATTACGCGTCAAAGACATATAAAAACACCGTAGAACAGATGAGGGCGATCGGTGCGGTATTCCCGATGTTCTTCTTTATGGTTGCTGCCCTGGTATGCCTGACCACGATGACACGCATGATCGACGAACAGAGATCACAGCTTGGCATCATGCGGGCACTTGGATACAGCAGGTTCCAGTGTTCGATGAAATATCTGGCCTATGCCGGCATGGCGACTGTACTGGGAACGGCACTGGGGACCGTGCTCGGTCTGGCGATCTTCCCGTATATCATCTACACGGCATGGAAGATGATGTATATCCTGCCGCCGATGAAGATCTTCATGCCGTGGAGGCTGATTGCAATGTCAGCAATCGGATTCCTTGGTGTCATGCTGGCGACGACATGGTATGTCTGCCGGAACGATATGAACGATGTTCCTTCGCAGCTGCTGCGTCCGAAGTCACCGAAGCTCGGCAAGACTGCCCTGATCGAACGGATCGGTCCGCTCTGGAACAGGTTCAGCTTCTCCTGGAAGATCACCACGAGAAACCTGTTCCGCTACAAACAGCGCCTGATCATGACCGTGATCGGAGTAGCCGGATGCACGGCACTGCTGATCACAGGGTTCGGCATCAGCGACTCGATCAACGGAATGGTGGATATCCAGTTTGATGAACTTCAGTTGTTTGAAGGACAGGTACACGCAGAAGGGCTGAAGCCGAGTGAGATGAATGTGCTGAAGAACGACCTGGTGAAACGGGAAGATGTTGTTTCAGCAGTGATCGCCGGCAGTTACAGCGCCATTGCGGTCAACGGACACGATACGCTTGAAGAGACCGTCAACGTGCAGGTATTCGAAAAACCGGAGATGATCCAGTCATGCTATAACCTGAGGACAAGGGTCGGACATGAACCGATCATACCGGATGACGACGGCGCGATCATCAATGAAAAGCTGGCGGAAAACCTCGGGCTGAATGCCGGCGACAGCATCATTGTCGAAAGCAAGACAGGGATCAGGAAAAACGTCAGGATCGCCGCCGTCACCGAAATGTACATCCAGCATTTCATGTTTATGACGCAGGCATATTACAGCAAAGTTTTCGGAAGCACGATCAGTATGGATACCCTGATGGTAGATATTGACGGGGACGTTGAAGTCAGCAGGGCATTTCAGAAAGAAGTCGTCAGGGATGACAGGGTCAGCGGTGTCCAGTTCTATGACACGATCCTTGAGAACTTCAAGTCCATGGTCAACAGCCTTGACCTGATCGTCTGGGCGCTGATCATCTCTTCGATGTCACTGGCATTTGTCGTACTGGGCAACCTGACCAATATCAATATCAGTGAGCGTCAGCGGGAGATCGCCACGCTCAAGGTCCTCGGTTTCCGGAAAAAAGAAGTTGAGGATTACATCTTCAAGGAAAACAATGTCCTGACCGGACTGGGTGCCCTGGCGGGTATTCCGATCGGACAGGTGCTTCATCATTTCATCATGAGACAGGTCGAAATGGACTATGTCATGTTCGGCAGAACAGTCGATCCTTCCAGCAATGTGATCTCATTCTTCATGACGATCCTGTTCGGCATGCTGGTGAACTTCTTCATGCGCCGGAGGCTGCAGTCGATCGAAATGGTGGAATCACTGAAGAGTGTTGAATAACAATTGCGAAGTTATCAAACATCGCTCATAATGGATGAAGGAGGAGTTTTATCATGAAAGAATTCAAAGTACTGCGCTGCAAGGGCTGCGGAAAGATGGTCGTTACCCTGGCTGACAGTGCATGCCCTACAAAGTGCTGCGGAGAACCGATGGAAGAGCTGAAAGCCAACACAACTGACGGCGCAGCGGAAAAGCATGTACCTGTCGTTACAAGAGAAGACGGCAAACTGATCGTGAATGTTGGATCTGTTGATCACCCGATGATCGATGCACATTACATTCAGTGGGTAGCGCTGGTAACAGACAACAGCTTCCGTATCGTAACTCTTGAACCGGGACAGAAGCCTCATGTTGAAGTTGCAGAGGATGAGAAAGTAAACGAAGTTTACGAATACTGCAATCTGCACGGACTCTGGAAGACAGAAGCATAATTACAAAGCTGCGGACTGCAGCTTTTTAAAAAACAGGATAGAAGAGAGGATTAAAACAATGACACTGATCAAAAACGGACGAATTCATGACATGGTCAACAGGGAACCGTATATCGCGGATATCCTGATCGAAAACGGAAAGATCAAAGCGATCGGAATGGATCTTTCACCGGACGGGGATATATTTGACGCTACCGGACTGGATGTATATCCCGGCTTTATCGATGCGCACAGCCACATCGGCGTATCCGGAACAGGCATCGGTTTTGAAGGCCATGACTATAACGAAATGAATGACATCTGCTCACCGGAAGTACGCGGGATCGACAGCTTCAACCCGTTTGACGCAAGCATTCCCACAGCCGCAAAAGCAGGTATTACAACGGTTGCGGCAGGTCCGGGCAGCGCGAATGTCCTGGGCGGCACATGGATCGCAGTCAAACTGCACGGCGTATGTGTGGATGACATGATCGTTAAGGATCCTGTTGCCATGAAAGCCGCTTTCGGTGAGAATCCGAAGCGCTGCTATCAGAACAAGAACGCAAGCTCCCGTATGTCCGTAGCAGCCCGTTTCCGTGACATCATGTATCAGGCCAGGGAATACATGCTGAAGAAAGAAGCTGCAGGAGATGATATTACAAAGAAGCCGCCGTTCAACCTGAAGTATGAATCACTGATCCCGGTACTCAAAAAAGAGATCCCTCTGAAGGCACATGCGCATCAGGCAAACGATATCCTGACAGCGATCCGCCTGGCTAAGGAATTTGATGTTGACCTGACACTTGAGCATGTCACGGAAGGCCATCTGATCGCCGATAAACTGGCGGAAAACAAGCAGTATATGATGGCTGTCGGTCCGACATTCACCCATGCGTCAAAATTTGAGCTCCAGTATAAATCCTGGGAAACACCCGGCGTTCTTGCGGCAAAAGGATGCCATGTATCCATCGTGACAGACCATCCGTTTGCGCTGGAAGAATACCTGCCGATCTATGCGGGTCTGGCTGTCAAAGCAGGAATGGATCCTTATGAAGCGCTGAAAGCCATCACGATCAATCCGGCAGAACATCTGCTGATCGCGGACAGGGTAGGATCGCTTGAAGCAGGCAAGGACGCAGACATCGTTGTCTACGAAGGCAGTCCGTTCGAAGTGACATCCGAAGTCAGACTCGTGCTGATCGACGGCGTCCGCATCTGATCATTTAACATCCAAGGCAGGGCAATGCCCTGTCTTTTTATAAGCCATGATCTCTTGCAGTACTGGTTATGATAGTGTAAAATTACACTATAAGAGAGAAATGGTAATCATGAAGAAGGAAGAACTGATCAGCATATTAAGCAATGAGTGCAGGCTGGTCCGCACTGAATTCGGGTTTTCCCAGGATCAGATGGCACAGATACTCGGCATGTCAAAGAAGACACTGGTGGAAACGGAGAAGGGCAGAAGAAAGCTTTCCTGGCCGGAATGCATCGCGCTGGCTGTGATCTTTTCCCGCAGCCAGATCCTCGGCAATGAATTCGGCGGAGAACTGTCGGACATGATCCGCGCTGTTTCATTTGATGATACGGATGTGTCATATCCGAAAACAATGGGCGGAAAAGTCTGGTGGCGTGATATTGAGGAACACGGCGGATACCGCGTCCAGCAGAACCTGCTCTCCCAGCATTACCGTCTGCTCGATCCTGCGGACGGCAGGATGGTGTCTTCATTTGATCTTGAAGTGATCAGAAAGTATATGAAGCAGAATGGTCTGCTTCAGGAAACGGAGGATCTATGAAAACAAGCTCATTTCTGGAACTTGCCGCATTCGGGGCAAAGACCGTATTGTTCAGGAAAAGGGATCCGATCCTCGGTACCGTCATCATTACCGACCGGTGCAATCTTTCCTGCAAACACTGTTCTGTCAACAATATTACTTCCGTGATGCATCCCTATGAAAAAGTACGCGGTGAGATGCGGACACTGTACGATATGGGAATCAGGATCCTGTTTTTCTGCGGGGGTGAAACACTGCTGTGGAGGGACGGGGAACTGACTGTCCGTGATCTAGTGATCGAGGCAAAACGCATGGGCTTCCTGATCGTCAATATCGTGACAAACGGTACGTTCCCGATCGATGTCCCGGAAGCGGATCTGATCCTGCTGAGCCTGGACGGGGACCGGAAGCGGCACAACATGATCCGCGGTGACACATATGACACGATCATGGAAAATATCAGAAACGCTACAGCAGACAATATCTGCTTCTACATGGCGGTCAACAAGATCAACAAACATACGATCAGGGATGTATGCTATGCGGCAAAGCACCTGAAGAATGTCAAAGCAGTCTCGTTCAACTTCCATACACCGTATCCCGATACGAAAGAGCTGGCGCTGAGCAGGGAAGAGAAACAGGAATGCTGCGCGGTCATTGAAGAGATGATGAAGCGGGGCCTTCCGGTATTCAACCTGAAAAGCGCGTTCCCGTATATCATCGACAATTCATTCCCGACACCATGCTGGCAGTGCGTCGTCATTGAAGACGGAAAGATCAGTACATGCGGCAGATGCATCGATGTACCAGGACTGTGCGAACAGTGCGGGTACTTCTTTGTGGCAGAGTACACATTGCTCTTCTCCGGAAATATCCCGGTGATCGCGGAAATGCTGGGAACATACCTGAAATACATATAAGGAGCGCATATGAGTATCATTACAGATCTGACAAGGGACTGGCTGACACGCTCACTGCGTCCCTTTACATTCACACCGTCATATGATGAAGAACTCCCGTACGAAGACTGCAGCAATCTCGGCCTGTATATCCATATCCCGTTCTGCCGCAGCATCTGTTCGTTCTGCCCGTACTGCAAGACCGTATACAGAAAAGAAACATGCGACCGGTATATCGATGCACTGCTGAAGGAGATCAGAAATGTCGGCAGTGCATATCAGGGCAGAAAAGAAGTGACGAGCCTGTATTTCGGCGGCGGCACGCCGGCGCTTGCGCATGCGCGTCTGAAAGAGATCATCGATGAAGTGAACAGGCACTTCATCATTACAGACGGGATCGGTCTGGAACTGCATCCGGATGATGTCAGGGAACCGGTGCTGAGAGAACTGAAGGAAGCAGGCGTTACCCGCATCAGCATCGGCATTCAGTCGTTCCATGACAAGTACCAGGACATTCTCGGCAGACGGAGCGTCGATGTCAATGCGATGAAACAGGCACTGGAAGCAGTTCCGTTTGAAACTGTATCCATGGATCTGATCTTCGCGCTGCCATCACAGACACTCTATGAACTGGAAGAAGACATTGAAACAGCCTTCAATCACGGAGCCAATCATGTCGCGGTATATCCGTTCATCGATTTTACGTTTACCGACAGCAGGGTCAAAGCAATGCCCAAGAATGAGAAACACAGACTGCTGGACGGCATCACGAACTACTGCCTGGCCAAAGGCTATGAGCGCACCTCGATCTGGACGTTCGCGAAAGAGAAGAACGCTGTTTATTCTTCCATGACAAGGGAAAGCTTTCTCGGCTTCGGATGTTCTGCCGCAACATTGCTGAGAGACCAGTTCAAGATCAATACTTTTTCCGTTGATGAATACTGCAGACGGATCGATGAAGGGAAACTGCCGACATCACTGACGATCCGTTTTACACGGAGACAGAGAATGGTCTACTGGCTGTTCTGGACACTGTACAGCACGCATCTGGATCCGGAAGACTTCAAGAGATTCTTCGGTGTTTCCCTGGATCAGATGTACGGCACAGAATTCATTCTGGCGCAGATGCTCGGCTTCCTGAAAAAAGAGCAGGGGATCTATCATATGACTCTGCGGGGAGCGTTCTATTATCACTACTATGAAAACTACTATACGCTCGCGTATATCGATAAGATGTGGGGGATCATGAGGCTTGAGGCATTCCCGGAGCGGATCGAACTTTAAATGGCTGTTCACACAGCAGGAAAAAGCTCAGACCACATTTTGTCATGAATAGACCGTCAAACATTCTCAGAGCACAAGTAATCAAATATGTTGATTTCTGTAAGCCATTACATTCAAATCAGGTCTTGATTTTATGAAAACACGGGGTAATATAGAAAGTCCTGAAAGGAGGATCTGAAATCATGGCACTGATCCAAATAACAATGTTTGCCGGTGCTCAGTTCGCAGTTACATACGGAATACTCGCATTTTCCATGAATTATGGAAAACTGAAAACAACACACTGAACTGATGAGGCTGATGCCCCGTTGAAAACAAATTACATCCAGCCGGATGAAACATATATGAAATACTCTGCGGTAAACTGCTGCAGAGTTTTAATATCTCCGCAAAACAGCGATGTCATAAATATCATCGTATCGATGATCGGAATTCAGTATTATCAGAAACACCTATCCTAGTCTGAAATACTGCTGCATGTCTGACACTTATAATGGCGTGTTTCTGCAGCTGCTTTAAGAATTGCTTATCCGGCTGTACTGAAATCATGCCCTGGTATAAACTAAACTGGACATGTCCGGTTCAGAAAGAGAGGTACAGTCCATGGATGAAAACAACAGACTCAATGATGAAGCGTTTCTGAAGAAGGTGGAAGACGCTGCCAGGAAAGGGGCAGGCAGAGGAAAACTCAACAGCATCCTGCTGCAGGCTCTGCTGTTCCTGCTGATCGTTGGTGGAGCAGTTTACTTTGTCAATGCCAGGGTCAATGCATTCAATGAAAAGCTGGAAAGCGTCTTCCATTTTGAAGATCCGGCTGAAAACCATGATCTGGTCGTTGAAAACAACGGGATCTTCGGATACACGGCAGCTGATTTTGAAGAAGCAATATTAGGTGACTCACAGAAGCAGAAAAAACTGCAGGTTATGACCCAGGAGGTCTCCGATGTCAGTACTGTCACGGAAGCAGGTCTGATCCACTGGAGCGTATTCACGAAGAACCAGCTGATCACATACAACGGCACGGCTGTATATACAGTCGATCTGTCTGAGATCGGCAGATCGGATATTTCGTTCAACGAGCAAGAAAAGATCGTTACATTGAAGATCCCTCATGCTGTTCAGGAAGAGATCAACATTCCGGAAGACAAGATCCAGTTCGGCGATACGACAGGCGGTCTCCTGGCTTTCGGCGACCTGCATATGACACCGGAACAGATTGCAGAAGTACAGGCGGGTGCCAGAAACAAGATGGAACAGAAGCTGGAAGAGGATCATGTGCGCGATCAGGCAGACAGATTTGCCAGGCTTGTTGTCTGGGAACTGTATTCCCCGATCATCAAGGGTGTCGGCAGGGATGTCTCGCTGGAAGTGGAATTCAAGCAGTAAACCAACTGATATGACGATCAGGGCGTCTTTGACAAAGACGCTTTTTCTCTGACCGGCAGTGTATTACGGCACGCATAAAAACTGGAAAATTCTTCAGTTGGAATGCATATTGAGTTGTGCTAGAATAGTACCGTTATATTTTAAGGAAGATGTTATTGAGGTACTGAAGAAGATGGAAAAGTACAAGAGAAGCTGGGATTTCCATGGCAGAACGCTGACCGTTGAGAACGGGGAAATCGCCAAGCAGGCAGGCGGATCGGTCCTGATCCGCTACGATGATACTGTGGTTCTTTCCACAGCGACAGCCAGTCACGAAGCGAAGGATTCTGATTTCTTCCCGCTGACTGTGCTCTACAACGAAAAGATGTATGCAGTGGGCAAGGTTCCCGGCGGATTCTTAAGAAGAGAAGGAAGACCGACAGAACATGCAACACTGACTGCACGTCTGATCGACCGTCCGATCCGTCCGCTGTTTGCGGAAGGATTCCGCAATGAAGTCCAGGTCGTCAATACCGTACTGTCGGTAGATCAGGACGCAGACAGCGCAATGGCTGCGATGTTCGGCAGCTCGCTGGCATTATGCGTTTCCGATATCCCGTTCAACGGTCCGATCGCAGGCGTCATTGTCGGTAAAGTTGACGGTGAATATGTGATCAACCCTTCGATCGAGCAGCTCGAACGTTCCGTTCTGAACCTGACAGTTGCCGGCACAAAAGATGCGATCAACATGGTTGAAGCAGGTGCTAAGGAAGTGTCCGAAGATGAAATGGTTGAAGCACTGATGATCGGACATAATGCGATCAAGGAACTCTGCGCAATTCAGGAAGAAGTGATCGCAGCATGCGCAAAAGAAAAGATGGAAGTAACGCTTTACGAGATCAACCCGGTCATCAAAGCATACATGGATGAACACGGACGTAAAGCAATTGAAGAAGCTGTATCGATCAAAGGCAAGCTGGAACGCTATGCAAAGATCGACGAGCTGATCGCTCAGATGGAAACTGAAGTAGCTGAAAATCTGGAATGGGAAGATGACGCTGCCAAAGAAAAGGCCATCAAGCAGGCTCATGAATACGGTGTTGAGATCGAAGCAGGTGAAGTACGCCGCCTGATCAGTGAAGAGAAGATCCGTCCGGACGGAAGAAAACTGGATGAGCTGCGTCCTCTGGACAGCCAGGTAGATCTGCTGCCGAGAACACACGGTTCCGCTATGTTTACCCGCGGTGAAACACAGGTCCTCTCCATTACGACACTGGGTTCACTGGATGACAACCAGCTGATCGAGGATGTTACTCCGACAACAGCGAAATATTTCATGCACCAGTATAACTTCCCGCCGTTCTCCGTCGGTGAAGTCGGACGTATGGGTTCCCCGGGCAGACGTGAGATCGGTCACGGCGCACTGGGCGAGCGCGCACTGAAGCAGGTTCTTCCTCCGATCGAGGAATTCCCTTACACGATCCGTACTGTTGCGGAAGTCCTGGAATCCAACGGTTCCAGTTCACAGGCAAGTATCTGTGCAGGCACTATGTCACTGATGGCAGCCGGTGTCCCGATCAAGGCTATGGTAGCCGGTGTTGCGATGGGCCTCATCACAACAGGAAACAGCTACTCCATCCTGACGGATATCCAGGGTATGGAAGACCATTACGGTGATATGGACTTCAAGGTAGCCGGTACAAGAGAAGGCATCACTGCTCTGCAGATGGATATCAAGGTCGACGGTATCTCCCAGGAGATCCTGAAGGAAGCTCTGGCACAGGCTCATAAAGGCCGCATGGAGATCCTTGACAACATGGAAACAGCGATCAGCGCACCGAGAGATCACCTGTCCCCGTATGCTCCGAAGTTCGTTGCATTCACGATCCCTGTCGACAGGATCAGGGATGTCATCGGTACAGGCGGCAAGACGATCAACCAGATCATTGCGGACTGCGACAATGTTGTGATCAACGTTGACGATGACGGACATGTTGCGATCTATCATACAAATCAGGAAATGCTGGACAAAGCAAAGGGTATCATCGAAGACCTGACAAGAACAGTCGCTGTCGGTGATGTATATGAATCAACAGTAACGGAACTGCGTGATTCCTTCGCGTTTGTCAATCTGTTCCAGGGAACAGACGCTCTGCTGCATATTTCCGAGATCTCCTGGGAAAGAACACAGAAGATCACGGATGCGCTCCATGTAGGCGACAAGATCAAGGTCAAGGTCATCAGTGTTGATGATTCCGGCAAGGTCAAGGTCTCCGCAAGAGAATGCACGGAAAAACCTGAAGGATATGTTGAGCCGAAAAAGAAGACCGGCTCCGGCAATAGCAGACCTGCTAACAGCAACAGCAGATCATCCTCCAATAAGAGTTCTGCGAATTCCGCTAACGTAGAAAAGAGATTCTTCAAGAAAAAGGAGGCTTAATGCCTTCTTTTTTGGAAAGGGGTACAACTGTCATATGAGAATGAGAAAAAAGAAATGGGCTGAGCCGTACCTTGATGCGCATCCGGAGTATGCACTGAGTGATCCGCGTGAACTGAAGGGACAGTGGAAAACGTTCCTGAAGGGAAAAACACTGCATGTGGAGATCGGCACAGGCAAAGGCGATTATCTGATGGAAATGTCAAGAATGTATCCTGAAGATGCCTGGGTAGGAATCGAAAAAGAACATAATGTCGCAGCGATCGCCTGCCGCAAAATGCTTGAGGACGAAACATTCTCCACGGAAAACAACCGTCTGATCGTTGCGGATGGGGCGAACCTGGAAGACTGGTTTGAAGCGGGTGAGATCGATGTGATCCACCTGAACTTCTCAGACCCGTGGCCGAAGAAATATACGCATAAGCGCAGGCTTTCCAGCGAAAGTTTTCTCAGAATCTATGAAAAGCTGTTGAGTCCGGAAGGATGCGTACGCATGAAAACGGACAACCAGAGCCTGTTTGAGGACTCTGTTCTGTATTTCCTGCAGAACGGATTCACATTCACGGAATTCTCGGTCAATTTCCGCCGGAACGAACATCCCGAGGATGCGATAACGGAATATGAGAAGAGATTCATGGAACTGGGACAGCCGATCTATCTGCTGAAGGCTGTGATCGACCGTTCAAAGAAAACAGAAGACTGATACTGGATCAGTTACAGGCACAGATACCGGAAACAGGTACTGTGTCTTTTTATACGGTTCGGCACGTTTTTTAAGGTTTTTAAAAATGCTGAAGTGAAAAGTTAAGTTCCACTCCCAAAGCTGCTTTTGAGCATGTGGAAATCAGTCTTACAGAAACAGTGCAGAATTGATAAAAACTGCACTGTTTTATTGTAGAAGTAAGTAATACTGGTAAAATATGGGTAACA
>JAFRJJ010000083.1 GCA_017432325.1 Solobacterium sp.
GTACATGCGGGTATGTCTATCCTGTGATCAAAGACCTGAGCATCCGTTGGTGGACATGTCCTGCATGCGGGACAGACCATAACAGGGATGTCAATGCGGCGATCAACATCAAACATGAAGGTTTACGGATCTTAGGGATCAAGTAAACAAAAGAAAAAGACTGACCATACGGTGAGGGAACATCGAAATCGGTCAGTCTTACAAACTCAAGCCTGCGGAGACAGCTATGTCGGGCATTGCCGAAAGCAGTGCAGTTATCTGTCGATGAAGCAGGAAATAAGATTTATGCGGAAATGTATTCAATTACAGCCTGTGACAGAGGCTTTCCGCATAGATTTTTGAAAGTGGATTAGTTAGGTTTTGAGAAAGAGATGGCTGTTGCGCCTGTCTTTGCATCTTCAGCAATAAGGCTGATCGGGGCAACTTCGAAGTGCAGCGTATCGAATGAACCTGTATAACCGCTCTCTGTTGTGAACTCGAGGGTGTAAACATGTTTTCTGGCTGTATAAGCACTTTCTCTTGAACCAAGAACGATGAAGTCTCCATTAGCAAATCCATCAGCAGCGAAGTTGTCGCCTTTGTCATCGGAACCTGTTTCATACAGATACAGATCTGTAACCTTTTCACCTGTTACATTGTAGATCGTGTATTCAGATTCAGCATCCGGTGCTGTGAAGGAAATAGCTGTTGCGCCTGTCTTTGCGTCTTCAGCAATCAGGCTGATCGGTGCCTTTTCGAAGTGCAGAGTTTCAAATGCGCCTTCATAGCCGCTTTCTGTTACGAATTCCAGGTGATATGTGTTGTCACCAACTTCAGAAGCAGCTCCTTCCTTTGTAACTGTCAGATTTTTGCCATCTGCCATACCATCGCCGGCAAGGTTTTCACCCTTTTCTGTGCCTTCCTCATAGAGATACAGTTCTTTAACTGCTTCACCTGTCTGGTTGTAGATGACATATTCAGCAGTCAGAGTCGGATCACCGAAAGCGATCTGTGTAGCGCCTGTCAGAGCGTCTTCAGCAAGAAGACTGATCGGTGCTTCTTCAACATGCAGTGTTTCAAATTTTCCTGTATAACCGGAAGCAGTTGTGAATTCAAGAGTGAATGATGTATCTGCCGGTACATCTGCTTTTGTGATCTCTACTGATTTAAATTCTCGGAGACCGTTGCCAGCATAGTTTTCACCTTTATCAGAACTGCCGTTTTCATAAACATACAGATCTGTTACAGTTTCACCGCTGTTGTTCCATACAAGATATACACCTGTGCCTGTTTCTGCAGCTTCTGCTGTAGGTTCAGGCGTTGCTGTTGCTGCAGGTTCAGGTGTTTTATTTCCTGAGCAGGCACCAAGACTCAGTGCCAGAAATCCTGCTGTTGTGATTTTGAATAAATTGTTTTTCATAAAACTCCTTCTGTTTTCCCGGATGTCTTCATTCATATCCGGCAACATACAACATAGCACGTGTCACAATTCATTTCAACTGCACTGCATTTCTGTATCTATTGCAAGAAATATGATAAACAAGGCTTCTATTAGATAATTTTTGACATAAAGCACAAGAAAGTCTTGATATATTTTTAATACTATTCTTTATGATTAATTTCCGCTTTATAACAATTCCACCTTTACAGTCATTTTTCCTTTTTTTGCATGTGATGACAGCTTAATATTACCGATCTCACTTAAATGGTGGACATGTATTCCGCCGCATGGGATGACCGCATCACGGCATTTCCAGTATCTATAATGTGCATCATTTTCATTATCATATGTAATCACTTCAATGTCCTGGGCAAACAGTTCATTCATATTCCGTTCAACCTGTTCCATATCCACACCGGACACCACAGCATTCGGATATTTATTGTAGGCAAAGGTTTCTTCAATATCAGCTACAAGCGGGTTTTCGATTTCATGACCGATCTGTTCTTCGATCATCAGGTGCATGATATGGAGACATGTATGCAGTTTCATCTGAAGATAACGGAAATCCCAATCAAGGATCAGATGAACCTGCTGTCCAGTCTGCGGATCAGGAATGTCAGTCAGATGCACTGGATCACCATTCTCATCTTTTACGCTTTTCAGCATGTGATATTCTTTGCCATCTATAACGATCAGGCCGCGGTCACTTTTCTGGCCGCCTCCCTGAGCATAGAAAATCGTATCTGCCAGTCTGATAAATGTACTATCACCTCCATGCAGAATTTCCGTGATCGTTGTGTCCAGCTCACGACAGTAATTGTCATCGTAATATTTCACCATATTGTTTACCTCATCCGCTTTATCATAACAAAAAAGACCGGCTTGAGAACCGGTCTGTGCCCCATTTTACTCCCAAAGGATATCCGGATAAATCCCTTCATCCTTCATCGCCTGGATCTTAGCAACTACATCAGGTTTGTCTTCCTTATATGTAACGCCGAACCAGCGGTCTTTACTTGAAAGAACTCTAACCTTGCAGACATTTCTCGCAACAAGATCACCAACAGCTGTCGGAATGACGTGTTCGCACTTCATCGGATTTTCCTTTACAGCTTCAGGGAGATACTTTGCAAGAATCTCTCCGCACTCCTCAAAGATCTTAGGTGTGAATCCCCAGAAGTTCATCGAAACAAGCGCACCGTCTTCCAGTTCGACCCATTCGCCGTCTTTTTCATAAACAGCTTTGTCTCCCTGCTTTGCGATCTTCTGGATCTCAACGATATGTGTCAGATACCCATCCTTTGTTTCGCAGACGCCTCTTGTAACAGTACCGTTCTCTGTTAGTGTATTTGTGCACTTATAACCTACCATTGCATAGTTATCATCGCTGACTTCTTCAGACAGATATTTGTAGATGACCTTATAAGCGTCTTTTCCATAGAAGTCATCCGCATTAATGATTGCAAACGGACCATCTACGACATTTCTGCAGGCAAGCAGTGCATGTGTTGTTCCCCAAGGCTTCTCGCGTCCTTCAGGAATGACTACACCTTCCGGAATATCAGTCATATCCTGGTAAGCAAATGCAACTTCCATTCCCTTGGAAATGCGGTCTGTCAGTGCTTTTCGGAACAGTTCTTCATGTTCACGGCGGATGATCAGAACAACCTTTTCAAAGCCTGCCTCATGCGCATCAAAAATCGAGAATTCAATAATGGGTTCTCCATGGCTTCCTACGCCATCGATCTGTTTCATTCCGCCATAACGGCTTCCCATGCCTGCGGCCAGAATAACAAGAACCGGTTTTTTCATAAATTATTAATAATACTCCTTTCATTACCTGTATAAATTATACCATTTCAAACATATTTGTTTCGCTTATAATATTGCAGGAGAATAAAAGTTATGAAAAACATAGTACTTGCAAGCCAGTCACCGAGAAGAAAAGAACTGCTGGAGAAAACCGGATGTTCATTTATGATCGATGCTGCGGATATTGATGAAACGATTGATCAATCAAAGCCCCTCACAGAAGAGATCAAACGCTTATCCCGCAATAAAGCCGCACATATCCTTCAGCGGCATCCTGACAGCCTGATTATCGGTTCTGATACCATTGTGACGATCGACGGTAAGGTTCTCGGAAAACCTGCAAACAGAATTGATGCCGCAGGAATGCTGAGAAGTCTTTCTGGAAGGACGCACCAGGTTATTACCGGTTTATGCATGCTGAGCAGCCAGAAAGAATACCTGTTTGTCAGTGTTAATGATGTATCTTTTGCAGAGCTAACAGAAGATGAAATTGAAAAATACGTAAATACCGGCGAACCGATGGATAAAGCCGGAGCTTATGCAATCCAGGGTATTGCTTCAAGATATATTACAGGCATTAACGGTGATTATTACGCAATCATGGGACTGCCTCTTTGTGCAGTATACGAAGAACTCAAAAACATCAGTGAATATTGATTTTAACTGTATTTCTGATATGATATATGGGCTGAGCCGCTTTAGTATAGTGGTAATACGCATCCATGGTAAGGATGAGCGGGCAGTTCAATTCTGCCAAGCGGCACCATGAAGGCAAATCCGCATAATTGCGGATTTTTATATTTGTGACTCTGCATTGACTCTATGTTTTAAAAAATAATAAATCCGGATCAATACATATTATTATCTGGCATGTCAAGCATATATCGTCACAGTGGAAATACCGATTTTTAAAGAATTTCGTAATTATTAAGATCACTCAGAATACTAAGAACCATAGGATTACACCTGATGGTTTGTTATAATACTATAAACTGATAAATACATGGAGATGAGTATTATGGAAAAGCATTCCTTTCAATCAATTCTCAGACTCTTCTTGTATTCCGGCCTGATCCTGGCCTTGGTCCAGTTCAATACGATTCCCGTGTCCGGCGTGGAAGATAGTCCGGAAGAACAATTTTCCGAAATCCACCGTGGAACCGAAACAGAGACTTTTGAGGAAACCGCGGTACCAACATCACCTTCTCCGGAAACAGTTCCCACTTCTTCACCGGAAACATTCCCGGAAACAGTTACCGAAGCAATTCCCACTTCTTCACCCGAAACATTCCCGGAACCAGCCTCTACAGAAACATCAAAACCTGCTGCATTACAGGAAACAATTACAAATGAAGAAAATCCAAGCCCCGAACCCGGGGAATTTTCAGTGTATATGGAGGAAGAAATTCCAGAAACAGAGATTGAACAGACACCAGATCCGGCTGTGATTTTTGAAGAACCGGAGGACAACGAAGAAAGCGAACCGCAGGAACTGTTAATCGAAACTGAAAAAGATTTACTGGATGCCGAAAAAACAGAAGATGAAACAACTGTACAGGATGAAAACTCAACCGTTACGATTGGTGAAACAACATTCAGTCCTGAGGATGACGAAACATCATGCTGGTCAAATGGCAGCGGATGGATGAATATAGCGGGGCAGTATGTTGCTATGGTGAATTACGATGGCAGCGAGGAATCGATCACTTCAAACACTGATGTTCTGACGCTGGCTGTAGCAGGCATCAACAGAATCGGTGCATTGACAGGAAACTGTTCATACCGAATCGTCGGTACCGGTATTGTCCTGATTGACAGCATAGACATCACAGACGGAAACACCATTGCATTGTACACAAACAAAGCTCTCTATACCGAAGGAAGCGCTGCTGTTTTCCTGAAGCAGGATGACAGTTACCTGCTCATGAACGGCAGTATTACCGGCATTCTTGATGAAGACTATCACCTGGATAATATTCATCTCAGAATACCGAAAAACTCCTCCCTGACTCTTAGTGTAATGAGCGTACGTACAGAAGCCTGGACTCCGGAAGGTTCCGAAGAACCCGAAATAAATATCACACGTTATACGGAAGATCTGCCAATTGATGTTTGGGATCCAACCCATGCAAATGGGGATGTCGAATTGCAGGATTTTGCATCAAGACTGGTTTTGGGAAAGAACAGTTCACTTACTGTTGAAGACGGTGCTTCTCTAAAGCTTAATGAGATCGAAAGCTGTTCCAAATATGGGCTTCCACTGACTGTTAAAGCCGTGATCGAAATACAGGGTATTCTGAACATCAATGGAACACTGGAAGGCGGTTATCTGGATATCATTGACGGCGGTAAACTAACAGATGTCAATGAAAACGGTTCCTCAACTCAGGGAGGTATGCTCCTGTCTGCTGAAATCAATCTGAATCCCGGCGGAAACCTTCAGAAAGATCTGCTGCTGAAAAACAGCAGCCTCTCAATCACCGGAGATCAAAACACTGCTTCCGTAAATATGGAAGACAGTGTTGTCTATATGACAGGAGCAAACATTAACATTCCGGAACTGAATGCTGCAGGTAATTCCTATGTGGGTATCGGTCGTTTTCATAAAAACGGTTCTTCAGAGGTTGCTTATCATGAAATAGGCAATATTAATGTCAGGGATGGTGATACACTGAGTATCGTAGCAAATGAACATGAATATTTAGACGTCGGCATCCGTGTGGATGACTGTTCTCTGACGATCAGCGGTTCTATTACCGGCGGTACGGTTTCCGCACTTGCCGGAATCGTCAGATACACAGGAACGAACATGAATAATCTGCCTGCTGTACCGGACGGATATGCTTCCAGAGTATTGTATGTTAATGGTACTGATGAGAGCACTTCCACTTTACAGCCTTTAAACATGACAGCACAAGAAAGTATAACCCGTTCAGGACAAGATCAAATTCCAATATCAACGCTCTCTGTCATTGATTCACTGGTTTCAAATGATATCATGGCCCGTGAATGGTTTGCTTCCGGCTCATTCTTTTATGAGCCTATTACCAGAGTTACTGGTCAGGAATTTACCTGTGCTTCTTTTTTGGAAACATATGCACCGGATATCAACACTGAGCCTTCAGACGAAAATGAATTCAGTTTTATACCTCCGACGATCGCTGTTGAAGTTATTGGCAGAGAATTGACTCGTGAGCTTTTCAGTTTCAAAGACTCGAGGACCTTCTTTCTGGATGATGCTATCCTGATCAGGATATTACATATTACCAGCCAGGGAGGCCAAGGAGGCAGTTCATCAACAAACACCAATACGTCATTTACCGGAAATGGTCAGATCGGCGTTCTTGATCCTGATTCACTTCAAACCGGAAACGGCAAAACCATATATGGAGAACAAAACTCGGAAGAACCTGTTGATCCTGTACCGGTTACTCCTGAACCTGTTGAACCAACACCGAAACCTGTTGAACCTACTCCGAAACCTGCTGAACCCACCCCGAAACCTGCTGAACCTACCCCGAAACCTGCTGAACCTACTCCGAAACCTGCAAAGCCAGACAATACCACAAACAATCATGACAACTACACAGAAGAACCGAACAATACCGTTACAGAATACGCAGCTGTTGATAATTCCAGGATGCAGACAGAAAACAGAGCCAACAACTATACACCTCCCATCACATATATAACTAATGATAAACCGCAGCCGGCAGCAGTTACATCCCATACGGTTCAGTTCGAAACCAATGGCGGGCATGAGATCAAAACACAAACGATCAATAATGGTTACAAAATCTCAAAGCCAAATGACCCTAAAAAAGAAGGTTTCCTCTTTGATGGATGGTATAAGGACCCAGAATTCACCGAACCCTTTGACTTCCAGTCACCTGTAAATGAAGATCTGACTATTTATGCCAAGTGGAAAGAAGAGCCTGAAGAGATGGTTTCTGAAACCATTCAGCCCTCTGAACCCGAAAAGAAACCAATAACCTGGGTCTGGATCACTGTTGGAGGACTTGGAGCAGCAGGCGTCGGCACATGTCTGTTTCTCCTCAGAAAAGATGAGGAAGAATAAAACATCCGCTTTAATTCGGTAACTCCTGAGCAAAAAAACAGATGTAACTCACAGATTAAACAATTTTGTGAATTACATCTTTTTCAGTTATATGTCTAATGATATTTATTCAATGGTTTTGATCAGCTCACCAAAACATTGCTGTTATGAACGATAATCTGAAACGAGCGTGCAGCTCTTCAGTGTATAAGCAGAGTCCCTGAACACTGCCTGAAACGCATCATCACTTACAGGATTTTTTGCCAGTACATTCGCTTCCTGCTTTCCAAGATCAACTCTTCCCCATACTCCCGGCATACTGTTCAGCAGGTTTTCAACGATCCGTGCGCAGTTGCTGCACTTCATATGATCGATTTGAAGAGTATATTTGTATGGATAATGTGATGGATCCGTATCCTCGACTTTTTTCACAGAAACAGCTTCTGCAGTACCGCAGCAGGAATTTTTCGCCTTACCGCGAAATTTCTGAACTGTCTGCCAGAATGCATATATGATCAGCAGGAACCCTGCTGCAATGATAATCTTATCCATTTTTGATCCTTTCCTTCATCAAATAAGGCTGGTTATAAAAGAGGCGGTGTCCGCCTCTTTTACTGACTTTGTGTTTTGCTGTGATGCATTTTTCTCTTCGGGCTACCGTATTTTGTACATGAATCCGCCAACGGACAGCCAATACATTTAACACCACGTCTTTTTTCACGAACAATATATACAACCGCAAGAGAGATTATAACCGCTAGAGCTGCCACAGCAATGAATGTAGCTAAGTTCATACAAGTCTCCCTCCTGATACATTATACCTTTTTTCAGCGAATTACTTCTGATGAAGACTATACTGCGCATCAAAGTGCGCCCTTGTCCTCTTACCGATCATAACAACTGCAAGCCCCATCAATGCTACAGCGATCAATCCCGGCACAAAGGCTGTTCCAAGATGTCCTTCTGTGAACAAGGTACCGAACTGATAGATTAGGAATGCAACTGTATAACCTGTACCAAGCTGCAGTCCGATAGCACCCCAGAGCCATGCTCTGCTCTTCATTTCAGAGTTCATTGCACCGATCGCTGCGAAGCACGGCGGAGTGTACAAGTTAAAGAACAGATAAGCAAGTGCTGTAACAGATGTCAGGCCCATTGTCAGTGCGACTTCATTTGCGCCGCCTGTCAGAGCAAGTTCATCGACATCAATGAATGCTGTCAGTCCATAAACGACTGCTAATGTACCAACAACATTTTCCTTTGCAATGAAACCTGTGATAGCTGCTGCTGCAAGCTGCCATACACCGAATCCAAGCGGAATGAGCAGTAAAGCAAACGGATTCGCAATCGACGCAAGGATGGATGTATTTTCCATTCCTTCTTCAACGACCTGGAATGACCAGTTGAATGTCTGCATGACCTGAACAGCAGTATTGCAGATCAGGATGATCGTAGCTGCTTTCAGGATATACGCTTTAGCACGCTCCATCATTGACTTGAACGCAAATTTCAGGCTGGGCACCTTGAACTTCGGAAGTTCAATAATGAAGAATGATTTTCTGTATTTATAACCAGTGATCGCTTTGATCAGAAGAGCACCAAGGAAGATCAGAACAAGTCCGAAGAAATAACTCAGCGTACTGACCCAGCCCGCGCCATTGAAGAATGCACCGGCAAACAATGCAATGACCGGAATTTTAGCACCGCAGGGGATGAATGTAGCGAGCATGGAAGTGGCTCTTCTTTCTCTCTCATCACGGATCGTACGGCAAGCCATAATAGCAGGAATACCGCAGCCTGTTCCGATAACAACAGGAATAACGGATTTACCAGACAGGCCAACTCTCTTGAAAATAGGATCCATTACAGCGCTGACACGTGCCATATAACCGCAGTCTTCGAGAAGTGCGATCAGGAAATACATAACCATTACCAGCGGCAGGAAACCGACAACGGCACCAACACCGCCAACGATTCCATCAGCAAGCAGTGCTGAGAGGATCGGCGGGCTGTTTTCAAGCTGACCAGCGACCCATTCCTTGAACATTTCAATGTAACCGACCATCCAGTTAGCAACCAGTGGTCCAAGCCATGTCTGGGATACCCAGAAAACAAGCCACATAACCAGTGCAAAGATCAGGATACCCAGTATCGGATTCAACAGGACCTTATCCAAGGCATCCTGCTTGTTGATCTCTGCAGACTGAACAGTTCTCTTTTCAACCTGTTTAACGATTCCGTTTACATAGTCAAATCGCTTACGGTCTTCAGCATCGACAGCTTCTTTGTTCTGAAGATCGATATCTGCCTGTAAATAAGGTGCTTTCTGTCCCTTTCCGTTCAGTGCAACAGCTTTCGCAACGACCTCGCCTAATCCCTTGTTTTCAATCGCTGTCGTATTAACTACAGGGCAACCAAGAAGTTTCTCAAGCTTGGCCGCATCGATCTTTGTGCCTTCTTTCAGGTTAATATCCTCTTTGTTCAATGCAACAACTACAGGAATACCAAGCTCCAGAAGCTGTGTAGTAAAGAACAGGCTTCTGCTCAGGTTTGTTGCATCAACAATGTTGATGATCGCATCCGGATGTTCATCACGGACATATTCACTTGTAATACCTTCTTCCGGAGTAAACGGAGACATTGAATAAGCTCCCGGAAGGTCAACTGCTATGGCTTCAACACCATTAGTAAACTGACTCTTGATGGGATACTCTTTGCGCCCGACTGTAACGCCTCCCCAGTTACCCACCTTTTCACTTCTGCCTGTCAAGGCATTGTACATAGTCGTTTTTCCGCTGTTTGGATTACCTGCAAACGCGATTCTCATAATCATTCCTCCTCTGATAATATTCAGGTAATCAAAAACTAGATCCTTATAGCTTCGGATAACAGATTATCCAGGCTGTACCGTCCGTCTTTGATCACTACGACACAGTTTTTCCTGCCCTTTGATACAACTGTGATAGGCTCCCCACTATAACAGCCAAGGCGGAAAAGGAATGCATTCAGTTCGTCATCATCAGTTACGATATCTTTGATCAGATATGTCTTGCCGACTTCGCCTTCCATAAGATTCATACGATTGTTCTCCTTTCAATCAAACCGGATGTCATTTCTTCCCAATTGAATAACATTCCGGGAAAACACTTTCTGTATTGATAAACAAGGTGTCTCTTCAGATACTCTGAAGCCGACAACCAGTTAGTTACATTAAACTAACCATAAGTATACTAACACCTGACTTACAAAAAAACAAGCACTTAGAAAAGTCTGCGGCATTTTCGCCTTCGTATGTTGTTCCTAAAAACATATGCACATCTATACTAATCGGCAAAAATGTATAACCCCTTTGGGAATCAATCGGCTCCCCCGGTCCGTCAAAAAACCCGGCATCATTACTGCCGGGCTCTGTTATTATGATTCAGAATTATTACATCAGCCATGGCTGGTGGAAGTGGTCGTCGCAGCAACAACAGCCATTGTTTCGATTGAGATGATCAGCGACAGGATCGAGCTGACAACAGCTCCTTCCACTGCCGTATCATCGGGAATATTATCCAGAACTGTC
The DNA here is from genome assembly GCA_017432325.1 of Solobacterium sp. GTDB lineage: Bacteria > Bacillota_I > Bacilli_A > Erysipelotrichales > Erysipelotrichaceae > Bulleidia. Next base: position 10,861 of record JAFRJJ010000083.1, read on the forward strand.
ATTGCGGCCGCAAACATCCTTCTTGTTTCAGAGCCAACACCAAACACACCTCCGAATCCCCTGATCTGTTTCAGTATCTGGTCGTTGTCTATCGTCTGGAAAACAGCTTTCTCTACAGGAACACCTGCATAGATCAGTACAGCCAGTATTGGCATGCTTCTGGTGGACAAACCGATCTTATTCTCTTTGAACACGTCATACATTTCCAAAAACATACCGCTCTTCTCGTCAGAAGGCAGATCACTCAATGAGAGGATGTGACTGACAGTCTGAGATTCATTTTGAGACAGCAGGAAACCCGGTGATATAAGTTCATAGCATGCTTCTATATCTTCGATCTGGAAATCAATGACATCACCCTTAATAGCCATGAGAGCCGCAAAAGGCATATCATACTGATCTGTCAAAAACGGATGGTTTTCCTTCATGATCTGATAAATATTGACTGTCTGATCACACAGTGCATCCAGATACTCCGGCCTGATATTGTCATAAAGAATAATCGCTGTCAGGATCCGCGATTCGTTTCCCATAACAAATGAAGAACTCAAAGACTCATATGTACTGATGATCCCATCAAGATATTCCTCAGGATCTTCAGCGAGAGACATTTTCACAACGATAAGCAGTTCCAGATGACCGCGGAAATTTGAAAAGATGCCGAACCGGGATTTCAGGATCTTCCTGCATTCCCTGAGATGTTCCTCTTCTGTTACGACCCCATAAACAGTACAGATAAAAGCACCCATGATCTGCATGTGTGTATAATCCATTTTGAAAACAGATCTGATCGTATCGATATTAGCTGCTAAAAGATTCTGATCAACAGTTTGTCTCATAAGTTCTCCTTGTTTTCAGTTGAAAGAATTGTCCTGCCAAACCGCAGGCAGCAGGTTTTTATCCATTAATAGTCCGGGTCTTTTGCCTGTTTCTCAAGATATTGGCGGTAAATGATGTTCATGCCTTTATATGCGATATTCGGATCATATTCATCGATCTCATCCGTCTCGCCCGAGATGACCCTTCCAAGTCCGCCCGTTGCGATCACATAGCAGTCCGGATCATTCAGTTCTTTTTTCATCTGTTTGATAATATATTCAACAGCTCCGATATAGCCGTAAACGACACCAGCCTGTATTCCTGAAACAGTGTTTCTTCCGAGAACCGATGCCGGTTTTTTGATCTCAACTTCAGGAAGCTTTGCTGTCTGTCCAGTCAGCGCATTGGCGCTGATTCCAAGACCCGGCGCAATGACTGTATACTCAAACACACCTTCATTGGACACATAATCGAATGTAGTAGCCGTTCCGAAGTCTACAATGATGCAGGAACGTTTTTTTGTGTAATAAGCTGCAGTCGTATCAACAAGACGGTCTGCACCGACCTGACTCGGATAATCTGTTTTCACCTGAATACCGGTAACTGTTTCATGAGTGATCATCAGCGGTTCTTTACCGATATATTTGATGACCGCACTGTTCAGGGAATAATTGATCTTCGGAACGACCGATGAGATCACAACACCCTCAATTTCTTCCTCTTTTACATTGCAGCTGTGCAGGAATGTCCGGAAACACATTCCAAATTCATCACTGGTACGCGGTGTCTTGGTAGTAATACGGAAACTTCCGATCACATCATCACCCTTCATGAAACCCATAGCAATGTTCGTATTGCCAACATCAATTGTCAACAGCATGTTTTTCATTCTCCTTTGACACAATGTCTGAAGATCTCTACAGCAGTATCATCCTTGGACAGCAGGCCCAGATCACAGTCAGTTTCCCCGTTTGCGGAAATGATCGTCACTACATTGGTATCTACCTGGAATCCTGCGCCATCCACTTTAAGATTGTTTGCGATCATATAGTCACAGTTCTTTTTCACCATCTTTTCCCTTGCACGTGAGATCAGGTTTTCTGTTTCCATAGTAAATCCGATCAGGATCTGCCCAGGCTTCTTCTGTTTACCCAAAGATGCCAGAATATCTTTTGTGCGTTCCAGTTCAATAGAAAGATCACCGTCTTTCTTATGCATCTTATTGTCTGCTACGTTCTTCGGTCTGTAATCCGCAACAGCTGCCGAAAGGATCATAACGTCCATATCTTCAGCACGCTCCATGACCGCCTGATACATATCCTCCGCAGACACAACAGGGATCGTTGTCACTCCGTTCAGAGGATCCAGATGATTCACACCTGCAACGATTGTTACATCAGCGCCGGCATTTCTGGCTGCCTTTGCAAGTGCAAAGCCCATCTTTCCGGAACTGTGGTTCGTCAGATACCGTACCGGATCAAGCGCTTCCTGTGTCGGCCCGGCAGTGATCAGGACTTTCTTTCCTGCCATATATTTATCTTCTGTCAGCATCATTTTGATCTTGTCCTCGATCTCCGACGGCTCAGGCATTCTGCCCTTTCCGACATCACCGCAGGCAAGATAACCATCCGCGCTGTCCAGTACTTCCATACCGAACTTTCTGCATTTTGCAATATTATCCTGTGTAATAGGATTTTCCAGCATATTTACATTCATCGCCGGCACGATCAGTTTCGGACAATCGCTGGCCAAAAATGTTGTTGTCAGCATATCATCTGCGATCCCGTTGGCCACTTTCGCAATGATGTTGGCACTGGCCGGCGCGATCACAAAGAGATCTGCTTTTTTGGCAAGTGAAACATGATGCACATCAGGTGTGTAATCGATTGTAAACATATCGGTAATGACCTTCTGCGCACTGAGTGTCTGGAACGTCAGCGGCGTTACGAATTCCTGCGCTGATTTTGTCATCAGCACATGCACTTCATAATTCTGCTTTTTCAAGGATGAAACAAGCGAGCAAATCTTATATGCCGCGATCCCTCCTGTCACGCCGACTAGAATACATTTATTTTCTGCCATATTTACCTGCTTTCTGTTTATGTTAAACAAGATAATTCCCGAAATCATTATAACAAAAACGCATTAGTACAGTTGAATGACTGGCTTTCATATTTCAATTTCCTGCAGATCATCAAAGAATATCTGTTATCATTTTTGTTAAGGAGATTGTTGCAATGAAATACCTTGTCATATCAGATATCCACGGCTCCCTGAGCGGTGCTCAATGCATGATCGATGCTTTCGATCATCAGAAATGTGACCAGATCCTCTGTCTGGGAGATGTTCTCTACCATGGACCGAGAAATGATCTGCCGGAAGACTACGCGCCGAAAAAAGTGATCGATATTATGAACTCCAGATGGCATGACATCTGTGCTGTACGCGGAAACTGTGACGCGGAAGTAGATCAGATGGTTCTTCAGTTTGCATTAACAGCAGATTATCAGGTTTTCCAGCTTGGCAGCAGACGTGTATTCATGAGTCACGGACACGTATACGGACCTGATCATCTGCCAAAAATGGAAGAAGGAGACATCTTCCTGTCAGGACATACACATATTCCTACCGTACTGCAGAAAGATGGCATCTACCTATTAAATCCGGGATCCTCTGCTCTGCCGAAACAGGATCACCCGAAATCTTATGCTGTTCTTGATGAGAACGGATTTACCGTTTATACAGCCGATCATCAGGAATACATGCATGTATCATTCTGACAGCCATTTACAACAGCGATCATAAAAATCCCGCAGGAATCAAACTTGATCCCTGCGGTTTTTTTCGTTTCTTTCATTTGACCGGTTCCGGCTTATGATACCTGCCGTAACGCTTCATCAGCGTACTCAGTTTTTCAGCAAGCTCCGGCTTGAGCTGACCGCCTTTCATACGCCATGTCCAGTTTCCGCTTGCTGTTGCAGGGGTATTGATCCTCGCCTCAGATCCGAGTCCGAGAACATCCTGCATCTGGATAACCGCAAGGTCAGCCGTGCTTGCCCAAGCGCCGCGCATCATACCCCAGTTATAGCCTTCCGCCTTATCCATATGGAAGTACTCAATAGCACGTTTAACTGTTTCTTTATCAGATGTTTTGAACCATCCCATGATCGTATCATTGTCATGAGTTCCGGCATATACGACACAATTCTTTGTATAATTATGCGGCAGATAGTCAGCATCAGAACCGTCAAATGCAAATTCCAATACCTTCATGCCGGGATATCCTGTTTCTTTGACAAGTTCAAACACATCGGGCGTCAGATCTCCCAGGTCCTCTGCGATCAGATCGATCTTTCCGAATTTATTTTCCATATGTCTGAAGAAATCAATGCCAGGTCCTTTTCTCCATTCACCATTCTTGGCTGTTTTATCACCTGCTGGGATCGCGTAATATGTCGAGAACCCGCGGAAATGATCCAGACGGAGAATATCATAGAAGCAAAGCTGATGTCCGATCCTCTCTGTCCACCATGAATAATGATCCTTTTTCATCTTTTCCCAGTCATACAGCGGATTTCCCCAAAGCTGTCCATCCGCAGAGAATGCATCCGGCGGACATCCTGCAACATCCTTCGGATCACCCTTGCCGTCAAGCTGGAATTCATCACGGAATGACCATGCATCGATACTGTCGGAAGCCACATAGATCGGAAGATCACCAATGATCCTGATTCCTTTGTCATTTGCATATTTCTTCATAGCCGTAAACTGCTTGAAGAACAGATACTGTACTCTGATCCAGAACAGGATCTCATCCTTCAGATCAGCCTGAACCTTTTCCATTGCTTTACTTTCTTTTTTCTGAATGTCTTCCGGCCACTGTCTCCAGGATTTTCCCTTCTGGTCCTGTTTTACAGCCATGAAAACAGCATAGTCATATACCCACTTCTTTTCCTTTGTAAGAAATTCCAGATAAGCTTTCGGAGCTTTGGAAGGCAGACGGTCAGCAGCCTTGCGCAATACAGCGAAACGCTTATTGTAAAGCAGACCATAATCTACTTTCTCAGGGTCAGCACCCCAGTCATCATCCTGATATTCATCTGCTTCCAGCAGTCCATCCTCTTTAAGAAGATCCAGATCGATCATATAAGGATTTCCGGCAAAACTTGAATATGATTGATACGGTGAATCACCGAATCCTGTCGGTCCGATCGGAAGAATCTGCCAGCAGCTCTGTCCTGCATCTGCAAGAAAATCAATAAATTGAAAAGCTGCTTTTCCCATGGTTCCCACGCCATATTCTGACGGAAGTGATGTGATCGGCATTAAGATACCTGCTCTGCGCATAATTGTTATCCCCCTGCTGTTTCAGCAAAATACATTAAATAAATTCTATGTTAATCACAATGATTCGTCAAACCCTACATCCGGTCAGTGTGGATGAACGATACTGTCAAAGTAATACTCAAAGTCAAAAATCTCTTACAAAAGCGAGTTGGTTGAAAGCTGTACATTTGACAAAAATTTCACATAAAGTATTTTTTCTTTTTTTGTTGACGGCAAAAAATGCCTATGCTATATTAGTTAAGCACTCAGTGCGATGGAGGTTTAGCTCAGTTGGGAGAGCATCTGCCTTACAAGCAGAGGGTCAGCGGTTCGAGCCCGTTAACCTCCACCATGTGCCGACTTAGCTCAATTGGCAGAGCAACTGATTTGTAATCAGTAGGTTGTAGGTTCGATTCCTATAGTCGGCACCATTTGTGGAGAAGTAGCGAAGTGGCTAAACGCGTCTGACTGTAAATCAGATCCCTCCGGGTTCGGTGGTTCGAAACCGCCCTTCTCCACCATTGTGATATTTCATCCCTTAAGCGGATATTGAATAGTACCACCAATGTCCTGGTAGCTCAGGTGGTAGAGCAACTGACTTTTAATCAGTGGGTCGGGCGTTCGATTCGCCTCCGGGACACCACTTATCAATGCTGCGAGTGTAGTTCAGTGGTAGAACGACAGCCTTCCAAGCTGTATATGGGAGTCCGATTCTCCTCACTCGCTCCATATAAAAAATGGCTGAAAAGCCATTTTTTGTTTACAATTGTACATGGAGGTCATATGAAGCCAGGCGAACAGATTCCTTTAGATCATGTAAAGAATTTCCGAGAACTGGGCGGATATGCCGCTGCAGACGGTCGTCATGTTAAATACGGTCTCTTATTCCGCGGTCCCGCTTTATGCGGATTAAGTGAAGCCGATAAAAAAGCGATCGATGATCTGCATTTGAAAACGGTACTGGACTTCCGTTCCAAAAACGAAAGTGATCATAACCAAGAATACATCCCAGCCTCAGCATCTTATTTCAGAAAATGCGCAAGTATCGACAGGTACGGTAATGAAATAGACTATTCACCCGGGACGATCGAGAAACTGACCCATAAGTTTATTACTTTATTCAGACTGATCAGAGGCATGATCACGAATGATGTTTATAATGCAATGCCGTTTCACAATGAAGCATTTCAGATCATGTTTGATCTGCTGGAACGTCAGCAAGTGCCGATGTTCTTTCATTGCGCAGCAGGAAAAGACAGAACAGGTGTGGCAGCGATCCTGATCCTCCTGGCACTTGGTGTCGACCGGGAAACTGCTTTGGACGATTACGAACTGACCAATGTATATTATGCGGACAATATTGAAGCAGTTTTACGCCGGCACAGACTCCTGACTGCCATCAGCAAAACCGCAAAATACCGCTACAGTGCCGGGGCCGGGGTACAGCGCGGGGTCGCTGACAGTATGCTGGATCTGGTCTATGAACGCTATCATACATTTGAAGCATATCTGGAAGCAGAATATGGCATTGATGCAGCGCAACTTGATCACCTCCGTGACCTCTATCTTGAATGAGTGTGTTATACTTTTTACATCAATGGAAAAGAGAATCATATGTACAGAAAAACGTGGTTAGAAATTGATCTTGATGCGATTTCAGAGAATATCAAAACAATCAAGGAAGTCTGCGGAAAGCGGCTGATCGCAGTATTGAAAGCTGATGCGTACGGATGCGGAGATATTCAGGTCGCAAAAACAGTTATGGAAGCCGGAGCTTCCATGATTGCAGTATCCAGTCTTGATGAAGCAATGATGCTGAGACATCAGGGATATGTCGGAGAACTGCTGATCCTTGGCGCAACAGAACCTTCTGATATACCGGTTCTGATCGAGAACGGAATCAGCGTCACAGCCTACTCAACCAAATGGGTCAAAGGCGTCACCAGTAAAAACTGCGGTGGTCTGAAAGTCCATCTGAAGGTCGAAACCGGAATGAACAGGATCGGTTTCAAAGATATCGATGAACTGAAAAAGGCAAAAGGATTGCTGATGCTGAGAGGATGCAGTCTCGATGGAATCTTTACGCATTTTGCAAAAGCAGACTCAGATGCAGAAATGACCATGAAACAGTATGAACGTTTTGCCCAGGCAGTCAAAGCCATGGATTATCCGTTCAGATGGATCCACTGCGATAACTCCGATGCATCTCTGTCGTTCCGCGACCCGCTCAGCAATGCATGCAGGATCGGAATTGCCATGTACGGTATCTCCGCATTCAGCCATGACCTCAAGCCTGCACTTGGACTGTATACAAGAACATTCATGGTTAAGAAACTCGGTCCCGGTGAACCAATTGGATACGGCTCCACATATGTTACGTCCGGAGACGAGATCATAGCTACCGCACCGATCGGATATGCGGATGGCTTTATCAGAGCCAATCAGGGCAGATACGTCCTTGTCGACGGTACACCAGCCGAGGTCGTCGGCCGTGTATGCATGGATCAGGTCATGCTGAAGCTTCCGGAATACAAATCGGAAAATGCGCTTGTGGAAATATTCGGCAAGAACATTCCGATCGAAAAAATGGCAGAAGAACTGAATACCATTCCATATGAGATCATGTGCCTGATCAGCGGCAGAGTTACAAGAGTCTACATTAAAAACGGCATCCGGGCTGAAGAAGCCAACGAACGCCTGAGTGCAAAAGCAATTTAACGGATAAGCGATTATCCGTTTTTTATTTCCAGCCAGCGGACTGTTGAACCGGACTGTTCCAGTAAATGAATCAGGTCATCACAGTTCATCCATATCGTAGCAGTGTTGCTGTCGGGATGTACACCGATAGTCTGATGCCGGTACTCCTCATCAAATACCACCTGAACGATATGCTCAGCATCATTCAGTGCCCCCAATGGGGTAACTGCCCCTTTCTGAAGTCCGAGCATCTCATTCAAAGATGCTTCTAACGCAAATGAGAGCGGTCTGGAGCCCAGAATATGACGAAGTTCCTTCAGATCAACCGGCCTGTCTCCATGCAGCACCAGCAGATACCAGTTCCGTTTTTTATCATCTCTCAGGAACAGGTTTCTCGCTACAGCATCCTCCTGTTCCAGGTGAAGTGCATGCATTTCTTCCATGGTATACACAGCGGGATGTTCAGCGATACGGTAAGCGATGCCATTCTCATTCAACAGATGCAGTATTTCCTTTCGTTCCATCATGTCCCGCTTTCGTTCAGGAAACTCCTGACCTCATCAAGATGTCTGACTGCTGTTTCTCTTCCAATCAGATATACCCTGCGAAGTTCATCACGGTCATGCGAAATCCTTCCGATGCCCAATGCTTCATCCGGACAAAGTACCAGTACTTTCCCCTGCACTTCCCGCTCACGTATGTATTCAAGAGTCTCATTGTACATTTCATGCCTGTGTTCCATATCACGGTATATCTCCGGATAACGCTTCATAGCTGCTTTCATAACAGGAAGGCCCTTCTGTACGCTCTTCTGATAGGATCTGGGCTGGGTCAGGATTACAATATTCCGTTCATACCCGATCGACTCGAAATATTTCAGAGGGATACTGTCGCTGATCCCGCCATCCAGAAGCTTCAGTCCATCTGCTTCGACCGGTCTTGATACAATGGGCATTGAGGCACTTCCCTGAACATACAGCATGTCGTGCGCCAGACCATCAGTACACTTGTAATACACAGGTTCCCCCGTCTCAGCATTCGTGCATACTACATAAAACTCCATCGGGTCCTGTTCAAAAGCGTCCGCATCAAACAGATCCAGATGATTCGGCAGCGTATCATAGCAGAACTTCCCGCCATACAGATCACCCGTAAACAGCAGTGATTCTACACTGCAGAAACGCTTATCTTTTGCAAAACGGAGATTGTATCTCAGTATCCTGCCGTATTGTTTCGATTTGAAATTGCAGCCAAATGCTGCGCCTGCAGACACACCAATGGTTCCATCAACTGTAATGTTCTCTGCCAGGAACACATCAAGTATTCCTGCTGTAAAGAGGCCGCGCATCGCTCCGCCTTCCAGCACAAGTCCGGTTTTCATTTCTTTTTTCTCTTTCTGCCTGTTTCAATATCCAGCAAGGCGAGCTGTTCGTTTACATTGTCTGCCAGTTTCCTGATATCCGAAGTATCAGTACCCCGGGTTTCCAGATCATTCATCACTTCATCAAGTGCTGCGCTGTAGTTGCGCTTATGTGCGTCATTTATAGTTTTCCAGGCAATGCCTTTCATCTTTCTGCATACATCTTCATCCATCGGAAGTCTGCCCTGCAGCATCAATACAGCGATCACGGGATAACCGGGATATCCCTGCCAGAAGGTAGCACTATCATCTGACATATATTTATTCCCGTCCCATTCCACTGTGTATTGTCTGGAAGCGTCAGAGGACCGGATGACGGCATATTCCTCATGCATCTCCACCCTGCCGTCACCGATTGCTGAGAATGCTTCATACGCTTTTTCCACAGGAGGTAGTTTCTTCAGCATTTACTTTTCTCCTTCCAGATCCAGTACCACGATCTCCGGATTATTGAACAGACGGATCACACCGTGTGTTTTTTTCGTCAGTCCCCGGCTGATCATCATCTTTCTGCCGTTGATATCATGAATTCCTTCCGTATACTCCGGAAACAAACCCACAGACGGTGCAACCAGTCCCCTGTGAAGCGGCGGGCATCTCCACTGCCCTCCGTGTGCATGACCGCTCACGATCAGATCACAGTCGATCTGTCCATACAGTTCCACCCAGTTCGGTCTGTGTGACATCAGAATACGATATGCATCCGTACGGAATCTTCTGCTGACTTCTGCAGGGTCATAGAATGACTCTCTTTTCACACATGGCAAAGCAACAACTTCCAGTGTATTACCGCAGATCTCCAGAACATCACTCTGCCGTTCCGGAATCGAAATACCCATCTTCCTGATCTTATACAGCAAAGTCGGAAGATCAGGCCTGTGCTCTTCATGATTGCCGGTCGAATAGATCATCGGATACTGCTTCAACTGATCTATCAGACAGAACGAATGCTCATCGTTCTTCTTTTCTTCGCAGAGATCTCCCGGCAGCAATATCAGATCCGGCTTAAGCGGATGTATCTTTTCCGTCAGCTTTTCCATATGCTTTCCATAGTCCTGGTCATGGAGATCGGCAAGCACAATGATCCTCATGGGATTCCGGATCTTTTTGGAACTCAGCCGGTAAAATGTTATATCGATCTTTTCATAAGGAAGTCCCGCTGCTGTAATAACTGCCGCCGCTGCGGCACTTCCCGCAATCAGTTTTATCAGTCTCATGCAATTATTTTACATCATCACAGCAAGAGCGGAAAGCCGCACACTTACACCTCACTTCCTAACAATAAAAACGCCGCATTTTCAGCGACGTTCTTCAGGCTCTGATGATTTGATTTATTTGCCCTGGCTGACCGGCAGCATTGCTGCACCGACGATTCCGGGCTCATCCAGTCCCGCGATCACAAACGGTGTATCATGTACTGCAGTATGGGACATTGCCTTGAAGTTTTCAACAACACCCGGCAGGAACTTGTCTGCAGACTTCATCATACCGCCGCCAAGAATGAAGATATCCGGATCACAGACACATGCGATCGTTGCAAACAGCTGACCAAGATCCTTTTCCATTCCCTTGACGATTTCAATTGCTCTTTCATCTCCCTGTTCAGCATATTCAAATACCATACCTGTATGAGGGAAGTCTTTATCCGGGATAGCAGCTTCAGCCTTGCGCTTGATTGCTGTTCCGCTGCATTCATTCTCAATTGCGCCAACATTCAGATAATTGATCTTCTCTCTGTTGCGGTCAATGATAATATTTGCAATTTCTCCGCCAAAGCCATGCTTGCCGGATACTGTCTTTCCATCAACAACGAGAACACCGCCGATACCTGTTGAGATCGTTACATAGAAGACTGTTTTCAATCCTTTTCCTGCACCGACAAGTGCTTCTGCCAAACCGGCAACATTCGCATCATTATCAACATATGCAGGCATGCCGAATTCCTTTGAAAGTTCATCAGCAATCGGATAGTTCGTAAATCCGACCAGATTGGTAGACAGCACCATACAGCCGGCTGTTGTATTGACAGGTCCTGGCACACCAACACCCATACCGGAGCATTCTTTCCACTCTGGGATCTCACGGATCAGTTCTTTGATGTTTGCCATAACCTTGGCAGGACCTTCCTGTCCGTAAGAAGGGCCTTTTACCTGTGCAAGAATTTTACCGTCTTCTGTAATCTTTGCAACACGAACATTTGTTCCACCAAGATCAATACCGATATAGCTTTTCATGATATTATTACTCCTCATTTCTCTGTCTTCATTATAACTGTTTTTAATCAGAATGATTCAACGGAATCCCAAATCTGCCTTGCTGTTCCAATCAGATGCAACTCCTTCGGAAAAATGCCGTCCCGGTCCCGGGACAGCACTTATGTTACTTAACTTTGCCTGCCAGAAGATTGCGGACCTCGCGGATCCCAAGACCCTTTTCTTTCGCAATTTCCGCAATATCATCATATTCCAGTTTTGCTTTATTCACACCATATCCGCTTGATTTTTTCACCCGGACCGGACCGAATTCTGTTTCGACAGTATCCATACCTCTGTGCAGTGTGAATCGTTTCGTTTCCGTCTGCCTAATACCTAAAGTTGTGGTATACAGGAATATTTTCTCTACCATCATATCCCTCTGGTCAGGAGTGCAGATCACTCTGATCAGTGTTCCCGGACGGTTTTTCTTCATTCCGATACTGATGGTATATACATCCCTTGCACCGCAGGCCATCAGCTGTTCTGTTGCAAACGAGATCTCTTCAGCAGTCATATCATCAACGTTGCATGAGAGTTCCAATACCAGATCTGTCTGATCTTTACTCTCTCCCAGGATCGCCCTGACACAGTTTGCCTGGGGGAAATCCTTCTTTCCCATACCATAGCCGATCTTTTTGATCTTCATAACAGGCATGCTTTCATACTTCTGAACAAAGTGTTTCAGCAGAGCAGCTCCTGTAGGAGTACACAGTTCACTCTGAATAGCACCGCCATAGATCGGAACGTCTTTCAGAATCAGTGCTGTAGCAGGTGCAGGTACCGGCAGGATCCCATGTGCACACTTCACTGTACCGGCTCCTACATGAACAGGTGAAGCAATGATCTGATCCGGTGCCAGTTTTTCTATCAGCATGCATACCGCTGTCACATCCGCAACAGCATCCATTGTACCGACTTCGTGGAAGTGGATCTCATCCACCGGCATACCATGTACCTGGCTTTCCGCTTCCGCAATCAGTTTATAGACGGAAAGAACATCTTCTCTGACCTGTTCTGAAAGGAACATGTGATCATTGACGATATGTTCGATTCCATGCATGGAATTATGCGAATGATGATGTCCATGTCCATGACTGTGTTCATGTTCATGATCATGGTCGTGATCATGATGATGTTCGTGGTCATGGTCATGATCGTGGTCATGATGATGTTCATGCAGATGCTCATCTTCCTCAACACCATGTACCTTCACTGACATATGTGTCCCGGTAATACCGCATTTTTCAGCCGGTTCAGCAGTGAATTCCACATCAGGAATACCGACCTCATTCAGTTCTCTGACAAATGCTTCTCTATCATCAAGAAGTTCAAGAAGTGCCGCTGTCAGCATGTCGCCTGCAGCACCCATGCTGCAGTCAAGATATAGTGTTTTCATTATTTTCCTCCTGAAAAAGGTATGCAAAATCCATTCCGGACTCACATACCTTCTGATATGCAGATTCACTTATGAATCGATCGTACTTCTGTACGGCAACCGGCTTCAGCCGATAAACAATATTTTCTTCAACTGAAGCAGGTTCGTCAAGCAGGTTGCCCGATCATCTCAGCAGCTGTTTCCACGGCTGCTTCTACCAGTCTGCCAACGTTAAAATCAGGAACGCCGACGATCTGATGAGAATCATTTTTAAACGGGATCAGGATCTTCCGTGCATGACTCTGTCCGACTGCAGCAGCCATTTTCGGGGTGATCTCACCAAGCATCGCGTCAGCGATCACAATGCCGATCGGTCCGATGATCAGGTCAGCCATCGCACATGCCACGATCACAGAATTCTCCCCTGTTGCAGCCTGATCTGCGCCTGCTTTCAGCATTGCTGAAGTAGCCATACTGTTCGTTCCAACCGCCAGTACGACATGTTCGGGAAAACGGTGCTTCAGCGCACTGATCAGTTGTCTGCCGATTCCTCCGCCCTGCGCATCAATAACCAGTATCTTCACAAAAAACCTCCAAAACAATGGCAGGATTTTACCTGCCATCGTCATTACTCAACTTTGAAATCCGGGCTCAGATCCTCACCGTTGCTTGCAATAACCTTCTTATACCAGTAGAAGCTGTCCTTACGGTAACGATCAAGTGTCTTCAGATCAAATTCTTCTCTATCTACATAGATGAAGCCGTAACGTTTCTTCATTCCTTCATGTGTAGAGATCAGGTCGATCGCGCTCCAAGGGCAGTATCCAATCATTTCAACGCCATCGGTAATAGCGAGACGGATCTGCTCAATATGCTTGGCCAGGTAATCGATTCTGTAAGGGTCATGTACACGGCCGTCTTCCAGCTTGTCATATGCGCCAAGACCGTTTTCCGTAACGATCATCGGGAGACGATAACGGGAATACATTTCTCTCATCGTAGCGCGGAAACCGATCGGGTCGATCTCCCATCCGAATTCCGTAACGGTAAGGTTCGGATTCCTGTATCCGCGATAGAATCCGGCGTCACCGCGTGCTGTCTGCTGATCAGCACCCGGATCAGCTTTTTCTGTCCCGTCACTGGCCTGACAGGTAGCTGTATTGTAATAGTTGAATCCGATGAAATCCGGATGTCCGTTTGCCAGAGCCTCAGCATCACCTTCAGCGAATGTCGGAACAGCATCATGTTCTTCCAGATAAGACCAGACGATGTTGTTGTATTTTCCGAACACTGCCATATCCAGATACAGCCAGTTGCGGATCGCATTATAGTTCTGTGCAGCGATGATATCTTCCGGCTTACAGGAAGCAGGATAAACCAGTGAAATGTTCGGAGCAGGTCCGATCTTAGCGTCCGGCAGCATCTTATGGCACAGTGCCATTGCCTTTGCCTGAGCAACCAACATATGGTGATTCTGCTGATAAGTTTCTTTGAGCACATTGGTCGTTCCTTCAGGAAGCGTCAATGTACCGATGACAGGTCCTACCAGCGTCAGCATATTCTGTTCGTTGATTGTCAGCCAGTACTTGACTCTGTCTCCATAGTTTTCGAACATGACTTTTGCAAAGTTCAGGAACCAGTCTACAGATTCCGGATTGGACCAGGAACCTCTCTTATCAAGAGCAGCCGGCATATCGAAATGGAACATTGTTACAAGCGGGATCATATTGTGCGCCAGGCACTCATTGATGACATTATTGTAATACTCGATGCCCTTCGGATTCAGTGCGCCGGTCCCTTCAGGAATGATACGGGACCATGAAATGGAGAAACGGTATACTTTGAATCCCATTTCAGCCATCAGGGCGATATCTTCTTTATAACGGTGATACTGGTCAGCACAAACATCCAGTTCAGAGGTTCCCTCAGGTACCTTTTTGACATCCTGGCATGAAGGTCCTTTACCGTCTTCCAGATTGGCACCTTCAACCTGATACGCAGAAGTAGAAGCACCCCAAAGGAAATTCTCAGGGAATGGCTTTAAAGTCTTATGAATCATAATTATTCTCCTCTCAATATCCTGATTCAATTATATATGATGAAAAACAACCGAACTATCACTATTTCACAAATCCATGTTTCTGTGTTCAAATTTCAACAGAAAGCTTTTCTTGTCCAGGCCGCCGCCAAACCCTGTCAGCGATCCGTTCTTGCCGATCACCCGATGACATGGAACAGCGATCACGACCGGATTTACATGACAGGCCATGCCGACAGCCCTGACAGCTTTCGGCCTGCCGATCTCACAGGCGATCTCCTGATAACTTCTGGTTTCTCCAAACGGGATTCTGCAAAGAGCCTCCCATACCTGTTTCTGAAATACCGTCCCTTTCATATCAAGCGGCAGGTCAAAAACAGTGCGCTTTCCCGAAAAGTATTCTCCCAGCTGATCTGCTGCCTGCTTGAAAAAACGGCCGTCATTCCAGCGTACTGTCTGCTCTGTAAAAGCTATCTCTGAAATTCCCAGACCGGTTTCCCGCAGCAGAAGATTTCCAACAGGTGATTCAATAATGCATTCCATCTCGATATCCCTCTGATTTATTATATGATGAATTCAGACAGTAAGTTGATTGATACAAACAATACAATCATATCAGCTGATTGGAGAAGTTTATGACAGCAGGCAGATATGAACGCAGATCCGTAAACCTGACGGAGGGAAATATTGTTAAAAATATCATACTTTTTGCGCTGCCGCTTCTTGCAGGACAGATATTTCAGAATCTGTACAACAGCGTTGACAGTATTGTCGTCGGCAGAGCGGTCGGCGTCACTGCACTTGCGGCAGTCACATCCTGCTCTGACATTTCCCAGGTGATCATCGGTTTCTTTACCGGCCTGTCCGTTGGCGCGGGAGTTGCCTTTTCAAGGTATTTCGGCGCCGGAAACCGCGAGCGCCTGCATGAGTCCATCCATACCTCACTGACATTTGCCATGATCATGGGATTGGTCATGCTGACGATTGGGGAACTGTTGTCTCCCTTGCTTCTGAGAATCGTCAGCTGTCCGGCAGATGTGTATCCTGAAGCGATGATATACCTGAGGATCTATCTGATCGGCATTATTTTTACCTCTATGTACAATGTACAGGCAGGTGTACTGAGATCAGTCGGTGACTCACGTTCCCCCTTTATTTTCCTGGTATGCGCATCCCTGACGAACATCGCATTGGACATCCTGTTTGTTGTGGTGTTTCGTATGGGAGTTGCCGGCGTTGCTTTCGCTACCATTCTGTCACAGTCTGAATCATTCTTCCTTGTGACCCGGAAAATGCTCAGAACAGATGATGTATACAAGCTTGTTCCGCAGGATCTGAAAGTTAACGTTCCTCTTCTGCTGGAAATACTGCAGCTGGGAATCCCTGCCGCGATCCAATCATGTCTCGTTACATTCTCAAATCTCTTTGTACAGCGCTATATCAACAGCTTCGGTACATATGCAATGGCAGGGGCCGGTACAGGAAAGAAGATCGATAACTATATCAGCCAGATCACAGTATCACTCGGCCAGTCTTGCACGACCTATGTCGGACAGTGCGTGGGTGCCGGAAAATATGAGCGTGCTTTCAAAGGCATACGTTATGTTATCTACATCAACCTGGTCGTTTACTTATGCCTTGCCATTCCTCTTTATTTCCTGGCGCCTCAGGCAGCCGGTCTGTTTACAAACAGTCCTGAAGCGATCAGCTATGCTGTCACAATGATGCATACGCTTCTGCCGCTTTATTTCCTTCAGTCATTCCATCAGGCTCTCTCCAATTCAGTCAGAGGATTCGGTAAATCTACTGTTACAATGATCACAACGATCACCAGCCTGATCTTCATCAGACAGCTCTATCTGGCGATTGCAATGCACATCAACCATGACATCCGTCTTGTGTTTATCTCATGGCCTGTAGGCTGGACATGTTCCACCCTGCTTGCTTTCTCATATTATTACTTTGCCATCAAGCGTCCATACCTGAATCAGCAGAAACAAGTTTGAAAGGAGTGCTGAACCATGAATACCATACTGCAAAACATTATCAGCCGCCGTTCCTGCAAAAAATACAGATCTGATCCTGTCGATCCTGCATTGATCGAACAGATCGTTGAAGCAGGTCTGTATGCTGCAAGCTCAAACGGAAAACAGGCGGCAATCATCCTGGCTGTTACAGACAAGGAAACGCGTGATCTGCTCAGCCGGCTGAATGCAAAATATGACCAGAAAAAACGTCCTGATCCGTTCTATAACGCACCGGCAGTCCTTGTCGTACTGGCACCGAAAGCAAGCGGTGCCAAAGTATATGACGGAAGCCTCGTGATGGGGAACCTGATGCTTGCCGCACATTCACTTGGCGTAGATTCCTGCTGGATCCACAGAGCCAGGGAAACATTCGAAGATGAAGAAGGCAAAGCCCTGCTGAAGCGTCTAGGCATTGAGGAAGAATATGAAGGGATCGGCAACTGCATCCTGGGATATGCCGATTATGAACTTCCAGCAGCTGCACCGCGCAGACCTGGCCGTGTATTTCATATTGACTGATCCAGACAATACAACTGAATAATTATTAAAACAGAGCAGCCGCTCTGTTTTTGTATCGAATGTTATTTTCCGTATTTGCTGAACAGATTCACATAGAATTCCACGTTATCGCAGAGGATCTCCGTATCAATGTGTTCATTGACAGAATGTGCTCCTCCCGAACGTCCGCTTTCAAAGATGCCTGTAAACCTGTAGACACTGCGTGTAGGAGACAGATCACAGTAATATCTTGAATCTGTTCCGCCTGCCATCATGGAAGGTATAAACGTAATACCCGGATATTTCTCCTCCATGATCTCCTGAAGGAGATGATATCCATAACTGTCAGATGAGGATACTGCCGGCGGGTTATGCCCCTTGATCAGACGGAATTGTACTTCTTCAGGCATGACTTCACGGAAGTGCTGTTCCAGCTGTTCAAGCGTTTCGCCCGGCAGGATACGGCTGTTGGTGATCACTGACGCATGTTCGGGCAGAATGTTTGCCTGGTCACTTCCCTTTGCCATAGTCGGGGTCGTAGTCGTTCTCATCATCTGATTGATCGCCTTCTCAGTCTCAGCCAGTTTTTTCAATGTTTCCTCATTTCCTTCCGGATCTTCATAGAACGGTTTGAAGTCGCCTTCAATAAATGGTGCGGAAGCTTTCATTTGACGGATCACAGGCTCGCACAGATGAGGTTCCATACGGCTGCACTCCAGATCATAAACAGCCTTTCCGAGTTTACCAAGCGCATTATGCACCGGCGGATATGCAGAATGACCGCCTTTGTCATCGACATAGAACTCATGATCCGCGTAGCCTTTCTCGGAAACGAAGATCGTTGCAATATAGGTACCGTCTTCCCTGCGGGAAACACCGCCGCATTCATCGATCGCCATACCGAGTTCTACTCCTCTGCTTTTCAGTTCATCGTGCAGGATCTGACCGGCAGCACCCGGACCGCCCATGATCTCCTCGTTATATCCGAACGCAAGATAAAGATCATAGTCAGGAACGAATCCATCCGCAATCAGCAATTCCAAAGCATCCAGATATGCCTGGATATTGCATTTGGAATCCGTCGTTCCTCTGCCGTGCAGAATTCCATCTTCATCAAGATATCCTGAAAAAGGAGGATATTTCCACATCGAATGATCACCTTCCGGAACAACATCCTGATGTGCTGTCATCAACAGCGGAAGCTGCTCGGACTTGCCGGTACCCTTCCAGGTATACAGCAGTGCGCATTTTCCGATCACTTCACGCTTCAGCGTACGATGTACAAGCGGATACGCCTCTTCCAGATATGCATGCAGTTTTTTGAATTCCTCAACACGTGTCTTTTCAGGATCACTGCTGGAAACGGTCGGAATCTGTACCATGCCCTGCAAGTGCTCAATAAACAGATCTTTATCAAACTTCATAATTCTTTAATTCCCTTTCTTTGAACTACATTATACAGATTTGGGCAGTCTGCGTCATGAATACCAAGGGCATTCTCAAATTAAAACAGAATCAGTTCTGAATATTTATGAAAACAGTGCAGTTTTCCCAGCATGATCATACATGCCGGAAAAGCAGCACTGTTGTTTTCATATGTTATCAGAGACGTATCATCTGATAACCGATCCCGACATGAGTCTGGATCATACTCGGTTCATTATCATCTGTTTCCAGTTTTTTCCGCAGTGACGTAATGAATACCCTCAGAGAACCGGAATCATTTTCCGATACGCTTCCCCATATCTCTTTGATGATATAGTTTCTCGTCAGCACTTTGCCGATATTGACAGCGAGCAGACAGAGAAGCTTATATTCGATCGGAGTCAGTTTCAGCTCATTCTGATTCAGATATGCCAATCCTGCAGCATAATCAATCCTCAGTTTGCCATTCACGAATTCCGAATTTTCCGGATACACTTTTTTCAGTATCACCGATCTTCTCTGAGCCGCCCGGATCCTTGCCATCAGTTCTTCTACAGAGAACGGTTTTGTCAGATAATCATCCGCACCTGCATCCAACGCTTCGATCTTGTCGGCGGTTTCACTGCGCGCACTCAGGACAATGATAGGCACCTGAGACCATGTGCGGATCCGGCTGATCACCTCGATCCCATCCATGTCAGGAAGACCAAGATCAAGCAGAATGATATCCGGATGATGCGATGTGGCCAGCATGATCCCGGATGCACCGTTAGCTGCTGTGATCACATTGTATTCGTGCATGGATAACGTTGCGGAAATCAGGTTCCTGACCGAGTTATCATCTTCGATTGTCAATATCTGAATCTGTTTCATTGATATTCACCTCATTCACCGGAAGTGTAAATGTAAACACTGCCCCCTGCGGATCGTTGTCTGTAACGTATATTTTCCCATGATGCGCATCTATGATCGACCTGCACAGATACAGGCCAAGTCCGCTGCTTCTGGACCTGTCTGAGACTTCATTTCCTCCGCTGTAAAAGATATCAAATATCCTTTCTTTCTGATCATCCGGAACACCCGGTCCGTTATCAGCGATATGTACCAGCAGGGTTTCCCCCTCCTGCTCATAACTGATTTCAATACGTGAATGTTCCTGTGTATATTTGATCGCGTTATTTACGATATTGATGATCACCTGAACGATCAGCTTGCCATCAACCATAACAAACACCGGATCAGTTTTGTGGAATATGACGCTGTGTCTGTCCTTCAGACGGTTGATGTGCCTTAATGCTTCATCAATGATGTCTCCGATCTCTTCGATCTGGATCTGGAGACGAACCTCTTCCTGATTCATCCGTGAAACAGAAAGCAGATTCTCAACAAGACCGATCAGCCAGCTTGAATCGTCAAACATATCCTGATACATCTCGTTCCGGATCCCCGGATCGATCTGATCACCGTTGCTCAGCAGATTGCTTGCATTGCCGTAAATACCTGTAAGAGGAGTCCTCAGATCATGAGAGATCGTCCTCAGCAGATTCGCACGGTACTTTTCATTCTGGACAGCAGACTCTGCCTGCTCCCTTGCATGTCTGTTGAACATATTTGTCAGTGCCAGCGAGCATTCAGAAACAATCGACTGGGCAATGTTCATTTCATCAGTATCCAGGGGTTTATCCTCGATATCAACACTGAAACATCCGATATCCACTCCGTTCATACGGACAGGAAGATTCAGATACTTCTGATCAATTTCCTGCCTGCCCTTTGTATACAGAACTTCCCGTTTCAGAAGCTTCCGGATCTGTGTCAGTGTAGTGTTGATGATCTCGTCTTCGGTTGCCGCAAGATCAAGCATCTTGTTGGTATCCAGAAGGATCATTGTACGGTTGACTGTTTCTGCTGACTGTTTAGCAGTATATTTCAGTCTGACAGCCAGGGTACTGGTAATAAACGAAACCAAAAACATGACCAGGAATGTAAAAGGATAACCTGTTTCATACACAAACAAAGTAAACCGCGGTTCAGTAAACAGGAAATTGTACAGCACGACACTGGCAGTTGAACTGATCAGGCTGTAGATCTGATATTCAGTTACCAATGACAGGACAACAGCGCCAAGAATGAACACCATGATGATATTCGCTTCCGAGAAATGACTCAGATAGAATACTTCCCCGATCAGGGTCACTGCCGCAAAAACTGCCAGAGATTTCAGAAGATCCATCCATGAAAAGCCGAACAGTCCCCCCAGACGGTTCAGGCTGTATGTTTTCATATCCTTGTCAGGAATGATATCGATCGCAATATCCGATACATACCGCAGGATCTGATCCAGCAGGGAGCGCTTCAGCCACTTGCCGCTTCTGTGCATACTGCGTCCGATCACGATCCTGGTAATGCCGTTTGCCTCAGCAAACTGACTGATCTGAAACGCAATATCATCGCCTTTGATATACTTCACATCAGCTCCGTTCGCACGGGCCAGGTCCGCATTCTGCTTCAGACGTTCCGCATCCTGACTTGATGTTCCGTAATACGGTGAAGGAGACTGGACATATACCGCTGTCAGTCTGGCATCGAGGGATGCTTTCATCTGCGCAGCATATAAAATCACCTTCGCATTGGAAGGCGAAGATGACAGGCATACAAGAATATGCTCATCCTGATACTTTTTTTCCGACACGGTATCGCTCATGTTCAGTATCCTTTTCCGCTAAAGATAAATAATGATCTTCTTCAGATTCGGTTTTTTCTTTCACACGATGAAGCTGCAGATCGATCAGATAACTGCTCAGTTTATTGGCACCGTACAATGTGAGGCCCATCATCATTACCGTACCAACCACGATCACAAATTCTAAAGATATCATAGCACACCTGAAACATTCATCTGCGGCTAAACATCTTCTGAACGTCTTTATAGGCCCCTGCTACAAGCAAAGACGTATCAGAAGTGAACCTTGTATCAGGTGTCAGCATGATATTTGTCTTTCCGTTCCCTTTGATGCCGACGATATTGACACTGTATTTTTTTCTGACATCCAGCTGGCCGAGTGTTTTCCCGACCCATGCTTTCGGTACCTGTACCTCAAATAAAGCCGTGTCCTGATCGATTTCAAAGAAATTCAGGATATGTTCCGTTCCAAATCTGAGCGCGATCCATTCTCCAAGCTGCGCTTCAGGATACACAACTTCATCTGCTCCGTTCCGCTTAAGGAACTTTGCGTGCACATCACGGCAGGCTCTCGCCACCACAAAACGGGCACCGAGTTCTTTCAGCAGGCTGGTGGTTTCAAGAGAACTCTGGAAATCATCTCCGATCGCCACGATGCACATATCAAAATCCCTGACACCGAGTTTTCCCAAAAACCTGCTGTCCGTACTGTCCCCGATCTGCGCGTATGTCACATAGGAAATCACGTCATTGATCGATGATTCTTTAATATCCACTGCCATCACATCATGACCGAGATCATACAGTTTATGAGCCGCATGCCTGCCAAAACGTCCCATACCGATCACCAATACTGACTTCATATAATGATATACCTCCGCCGTTTCTGATAATCTATGTATATCATCCGGTGTATTAAGACAGTGTTAACATTGCAGGCAAGACTGTTAAGATTCTGTTAAGAATAAAAAGACCGGATCAATTGATCCGATCGAAAATCGATATATCAGTGGCCTCCTTTAGGACCTCCGAATCCGCCCTGCGGGCCGCCGAAACCTCCCTGCTGACCGCCGAATCCGCCCTGCATTCCTCCTCCCATCATGGAGTTGGTCAGTGCTGTGATCTGTGTTCCGTTAACGATCATCGTTCCGCCGGTCATCTGTCCGGCACCGTCATAATCAAATGCAGACTGTGCAGTAATATTGATATTGCCGCCTGTAACATAGAGATTTCCGTTGGAATCGATCGCGTCAGTATCGCCGCTGCCCATCTTAATGGTCAGATCTCCGCCGTTGATCTCAACGGTCGGTGTATAGGAATTTGATTTACTTGCCGCATTGATTCCGTCATCAGATGCGCTGACAGTGATCACTCCGTCATTGATCTGGATGTATGTTCCTTCAATGCCTTCATGTCCGTTCACTGTGATCGTACCGCCATCGATCTGTACGATCGTTGTACCGTGGATCCCGTCATCATCGCTTGTGATATCCAGTGTACCGCCGCAGATATATACATAACCGACTGTGTCATCTTCATCGTTTTCACAGTGGATTCCGTCTTTATCTGTGTCGATCGTGATATTGCCGCCGGCAACTGCAACAGAATCATTCGCTTCCAGCGCGTCATCCGTACATGTGATATTCAGTGTACCGCTTGTGATCTTCAGATCATCCTTGGACGTGATCCCGTTCCCTGTTGAGGAAATATTCAGCGTACCTGTTCCGTTGATGACAATATCATCCTTAGAGAAGATAACTGCATCTGTATTCGTTGTACCGTCTGCTGTAAATGCGCCGGTCACTGTCAATGTACTTGTTGAATCAGTCGTTGTTACAAACACCTTGTCTGCAGACTTCACATAGATCGCAGGACTGTCTGTATTGGTAATGCTGACTGAATCGAGAACGATCTGGACCTTATCTTCCGATGCTGCATCAACGATGACCGTGCAGTTTTCCGCAGTCCCGGTGATTACATATACACCTTCCGAGGTAATGGTAATATCCGAGCTGTCAGAAACCGTATACTTTTCCGCAGATGTCAGGTCCGCTGTCTGTTCCAGGTCACGGTCTGTGAAAATGTCATCTGCTGACATCATGCCTGATACCGAAACATTGACCGATGTATTTTCTGACTGATTGTTTTCCTGTGACGCGGCTGCAGTCTCAGTTGTTTCCGCTGCGGCTGTTTCAACAGTCTTTGACGATGTATGTTCTTCCGCTGCTGCTGATGAACATCCTGCCATCAGAACGACTGCCAAGCCAGCGAACAGTTTTTCTATATTTCTTCTTTTCATGGTGTCCTCCTGTAAACGTGTTTCTGTTTACAGGTATCAGAATACTCAGCCAATGTGAACTTTTCTGAAACAATCCGTGTTTGTTATTTGAGTATTCTTCAAAAATGTTGTTCAGTTTTGACTTCAAAATCATTTTCCGGTTTATTTACACAGACAGGTTCTTAGCTGATATGCCCTGTAGTATTCATCATAGTATTACCCGAATAAAACCGGAGATTATCTGATTTATGCAAACACGACAACAGTTTTTGTGCTAGTATACAGGCATTACAGGAGGCCAACAATGAAACTGCTGGAAGAAAGAATCATACAGGATGGCAGAATTCTGCCCGGAGATGTACTGAAAATCGATAATTTTCTGAATCACCAGATCGATGTCAGGCTGATGGATCAGATTGGAGATGAATTTTACAGATTATTTAAAGATACTGCACCGACCCGTATTATGACGATCGAAGCGAGCGGCATTGCGATCGCAATGTCCACTTCCAGGAGCTTCGGATATCTGCCGATCGTCTTTGCAAAGAAAACAGCCGCTTCAAACATGTCAAAGGATGTCTATCAGGCAAAAGAACATTCCTATACGAGAAATGTTGATTATACCGTTCACGTAGCCAAAAACTACCTGCATGAAGGCGACCGTGTACTGATCCTTGATGATTTTCTGGCGAACGGAGAAGCAATGAAGGCTCTGATCAGCATTTGTGAGCAGGCTGGCGCGGAAGTCGTAGGCTGCGGTGCTGTTGTTGCCAAGACCTATCAGCCCGGCGAAAGAACATTAAAAGAAAAAGGCTATAAGGTAGAAGTGCTTGCCCGCGTCAAATCCATGTCGGATGACGGAACGATCGAATTTGAAGACTGAATCCTGCTTCACGCAGGATTTTCTTTTATCCGGCAGAAACATCTCCGGTCATGAAAGCTGTTTTCTGACCGATTCGGATGATTCGATTTATAATACTTTTATGAATACTCATATTACGCACAGGCTGATCGTTCTGGTCTTATCATATCTGCTCGGCTGTATCCTGACAGGCGAGATCGTTTCCCATGCTGTTGCGCATAAACCCGCATCAGAACTCGGCGGATCGGGCAACCCCGGCATGGCAAACATCACCTCGCACCTGGGTATCGTACCGGGACTGACCGTCTTGTTCGGAGATCTGCTGAAATGCGGACTGGCAATGCTGATGGCATATAAACTGTTTCCGGAAGAAGGACGGATCATACTCTTTTATGCGGGACTCGGCGCATCATTCGGTCACTGCCTGCCCTTCTGGCATCAGTTCAAAGGCGGAAAAGCTGTCGCGACATCATCCCTCGCCCTGTTTGTATTCTCACCCACGTGGGGACTGCTGTCTTTGGCGATCGGTCTGATCATCACACTTATTTCAGGATACTTCTCCCTCGGAGGCGTCAGTATTCCCTTCTTCTTCCTGTTTCCTGCATACTTTGTATATGGAAAAGAATGCTTCATCCTGGCAGTGATCCTGTTCCTGCTGTGTTTCTTCCGCCATTATCCATATGGAAAAAACTTCCCCGCAGGTGCAGGGAAGAAAACATACCTTCTGAAGATCATTGCTCAGAAACTGAAGAAATGATCATGATCCAAGTTCATTCCATAATGTGAAACCAAGGATCAATAAACCGCCCAGGATCTGAACTGCGCTGATCGGTTCCGACAATATCAATACAGAGATCATGACTGCCGTCAGAGGATCCAGATAGCTGAGTATCGCTGTCTTCTGTCCCAGCAGTTCTTTTAATGCAGAAAAATAAAGACAATATGTTATACCCGTATGTACAGCTCCGACTGTCAGAAGACACAGCCAGCCTACAGTATCCATTCCCGCAAAACTGATCCCTCCTGTCATCATCACATACGGAAATACAACAATGACTGCCGCAAGGAACTGCAGAAAAGTCCTGTGAATGCCTTCAACGCCCTGTATCATCTTATTCATCATGATAACAAACGCATAAAGACAGGCAGCACCCAATCCATACAGAATCCCTGTCAGATGGGAACTTCCGGTACTCAGATCACCGATACCCGTGATCAGAACAATACCTAGTGTAGACATACCGAAACAGATCCACTGTTTGAGTGTCATCGGCTCATGAAATACGATAGGACATAAAACAGTCACGATCACAGGCGCAAAATAATAACTCAAGGTAGCCGCGGAAACTGTCGTATATCTGTACGCTTCAAACAGCAGGATCCAGTTGAAACCCATTGCAACTCCTGACAGCAGAAGCAATGGAAGCTGTTTCCGGATCTGACGGAATCCGCCCAGATTCTTTGTCAGAATGAGATACATTCCGATCAGCACGACCGCAAGCACAGCACGAAACAGCGCGATCTCTCCGGAAGTCATCGGGATCCTGCGCACAAAAAGACTGATCGTACCGAATACGATCACTGCAGTGATCAGTTTCATTTCAGCAGTTTGCTTCATATTTGTCATAATAACTTATTCATACCAAAAAGAACATGATTCAGCACTATAGAATCAGCTGTTCACCGCAATGAAGATAATTCAGCTGCCCGTTCATAATGTCCTTCATTTTTTCATACGGTTCTGTACCCGTACAGTGGCAGGTAAAGAAGACTGTATTCCGTTTTTTCAGCTCCTGCGCGGTAACGATGATGTCATTGATTTCTTCATCAGTATACCCGCGGGAATGATTCATGGTATGGAATCCGCTGACAACATAATCAGGATCTTTTCCGTACCGTTGATTGAATTCTTCCAGAATATTCAGGATACCGCGATGCGCACAGCCGGAAAACAGCACACTCATATCATTCTCACAGATCACAAGGTACTGTTCATGTCCGAACATATCATTCACAAGTTCACCGTTGATCTTCTGCTTCAGATGATCATTGGTGTGATACATCGGGCGACCCAGAGGAACAGCAGAAAACAGGAATATACCCTGATCGATCTCATGATCACCGCTGACCCGGACGATCCGCTCATTATTTTTCAGCTCAGGGTCCAGCCCGATATACACCGGAATTCCATTTCTCATGGAATAGTATCCACCGAATGCAGAATCCTGAATAAACACTTTCGCTGCAGGATTGATCTCCAGGAAGCGTGCCAGTCCTCCTCCATGATCGTTATGACCATGGGAGATGATGACTGTATCTGCCTGAGAGAGATCAACCCCAAGCTTCTCCGCATTCTTTTCAAACAGATCCGAAGCACCGGTATCCATCAGGATCCTGTGCTCCCCTGTTTCGATCCACAGGCTGAGACCGTGCTCGGTACCGCACCCGCACACGCCTTCCGTATTTTCAACAAGATCAATGATTTTCATAATTTCCTCCTCAACCGGCCGCCACAGGTCCCTTCAGCGGATGCGGAAGATAAAATTCTTCCAGATACCTGATATCCTCATCTGCCAGTATCAGATCGACCGATCTGACAGCCTCATCAAAGTGCGAGATCTTTGTTGCCCCGACGATCGGTGCTGCACCCTTGGAAAGCAGCCAGGCAAGCGCAACTTCACTCATGGACACATGATATTTTTGGGCTGTTTCATTGACCCGCTCTACGATCTTCAGGTCATTCTCCATCGCATGATCATATCTTCTGCGGATCGTCCGGTCGCTTTGCGAACGAAGTGAATCAGAAGTCCAGCCTGCATGTGCCAGGTGTCCGCCTGCCAGAGGAGAATAAGGGATCAGCGAAACATTGAACTGACGGCATACAGGGATCATTTCCCGTTCATCCTCACGGTAAAGCAGGTTGTAGTGGTTCTGCATCGTTGAGAACATCGTCCATCCATGCTGTTGGGCACAGATCTGCATGTTATGGAACTGATAAGCGTACATCGAAGAAGCGCCGAGTGCCCTGACCTTGCCTGCCTTTACAAGAGAGTCCAATGTTTCCAAGGTCTCTTCGATCGGCGTATCATAGTCAAACCGATGGATCTGGTAGAGATCCAGGTAGTCTGTTCCGAGTCTCTCTAGTGTTCCGTCGATCTCTCTCAGAATTGCGGTCCTGCTGAGTTTTCCCTCATTGAAATATACTTTTGACGCAAGAACTGCCTGATCCCTGGGAATACCAAGATGCTTCAGGGCTTTTCCGATATATTTCTCGCTTGTTCCACCGCTGTACTGATTGGCAGTATCAATGAAATTAATGCCCAGATCGAATGCGTGAGCGATCATTTCTTCAGTTTCCTTTTCTTCCAGGGTCCACTGATAATACTCATCTGACCGCTTTCCGAAGGACATGCCGCCTAAACAGATGTCAGAGATCCTGATACCGGTACTGCCTATTTCTTTATAATTCATATACTGCCCCCTAAGATACCTGAACAGACATATAGTACCATTGAATCGGTTACAGCATATAAAAAAGGAGCTGTTTCGCTCCGGATGATTCCGGGTCCGACAGCTCCATGATATGAATAATGCTTATTTGACTTCGGCAATACCGAGTTCTCTGCCTCTGTTGAAGTTGCGTGCGTTTTCCATTGTGGTTGCCGCAATTGCCTGCAGAGCTTCTCTCGTGAAGAATGCCTGGTGTGATGTCAGAACAACGTTCGGGAACATTGTCAGTCTTGCAGTGATATCTGTTTCCAGATAGTCATCGGAATGGTCTGTGTAAACGTTGGAATCTTCACCCTCATAAACGTCAAGTGCTACAGCGTGGAATTTACGTGCCTTGAGTGCATCGATCAGTGCTTCAGCATCGATCAGTCCGCCGCGCGCTGTATTGACCAGCATGACATTGTCTTTCATCAAAGCGATCGTATCTTTGTTGATCATATGATATGTTCCGCCTTCACCCATGATCAGCGGTGCATGGAGGGAGATCAGGTCTGATTTACGCAGCAGTTCTTCCTTGGTAACATATGTCAGAAGTCCTTCATCAACGAGTTTCTGGTTCGGATATGCATCCCAGCCGATAACTGTCATGCCATAACCCTTGCAGATACGCGCAAAGCACTGTCCGATTCTTCCTGTACCGAGGATACCTGCTGTCTTGTTATGCAGGTCAAGTCCGAGCAGTCCGCTCAGTGCGAAGTTGTTGTCGTTGACTTTGTTGTAAGCTTTGCAGAGTCTGCGGTTAGCAGCCTGGATAATGGACATTGCATGTTCAGCAACAGCATACGGTGAATATGCAGGAACACGTACAACTGTCATTCCGCATTCTTTAGCTGCAGTCATATCAACATTGTTGAATCCTGCGCAGCGGAGGAGGATCAGCTTGACGCCGCCTTCATGGAGTTCTTCAACAACACTTCTCGGGCATTCGTCATTAACGAAGATACATACAGCATCGTATCCATGAGCCAGGTTAGCTGTTTCAGGTGTCAGTCTGGTCGTGAAGTAATGGATATCGCAGTTATAAGCTGTAGGGCCCTTGTCCTTTGCAAGTTCGCTGAAGAACAGTCTGTCATAGTCTTTTGTACCGAAGAAAGCAACACGCAGCGGTTTTGCAGAATGCTCTTCTGCCTTATGGCGCAGATCATGTAAAACCTTTTCAACTGCTTCTTCTTCATCCGGTCCTTCGATCGTCACCTCAAGTTCGGCACCTTGTTTTGCGCCGAGAGCGAGCAGCTGGAGAACGTTGTTTCCTGAAGCTGTTTTTCCATTATAAGCAAATGTTACAGCTGACTGCAGCTGAACACATGTCTGGGAAATCGTAACAGCGGGACGTGCATGCAATCCTTCAGGATCTGTTAATACGTAGGTAAAAGATTTCATTATATTTCTCCTTCTTCCTTAAGCCATGATAGTCTGCAGATCAGTTTCTATCATTTCCTTAACTGATTATATTGTAAATCATTTAGTGCTCATCTTATACCAAAACATTTTCAAGCCGTTATTTTTTTAGCAGTGAACATACTGTTTTTTTTACATGTTGCGTATGATATCAGCATATGCGTATCCGGAGTCTTTTATGATCCGTTTTTTTGTCGCATAATCAACATAGATCAGACCGAATCTCGGATCATATCCTTCCGCCCATTCAAAATTATCCGTAAGCGACCAATACTGGTATCCAAGTACAGGGATCCCTTCCTTTACAGCACGGGTAACTCCTTCCAGATATTCCCTGATAAAACCGATCCTCTTTTCATCATGAACGCAGCCATCCTCCGATACCCTGTCATTCAGCGAGATCCCGTTTTCCGTGATCAGCAGAGGCAGGTGATATCGCTGATAATAAAACCTGAGAACCCAGTACAATCCGCGCCCGTCAATTGGCCAGCCCAGGCTGGATCTTTTTTCTTCAGGTATCACGTCACCTTTTTTCAGCCAGGGTGAATAAAAGTTGATACCGATAAAATCAAAATCACACTGCATAACTGCCATATCTTTTTGGAATGAACGGAACACCCCGTAAATACTGACCGGTTTTCCCAGTACAGCCGGATCTGACCACCATCTGTTCGAAGTCGTCCCCACTCTTGAATAAAAGCTATCACGATATGCTTTCTCAATATCTTCAGCATTTTCACTGAGCGGAATATATGCACCTGCAGACACTGCACTGCCGATCATCGGTTTTCTGACCGCATACTTCCGGATCGTACGGACACCGGCAGCCTGTGCTTTCAGGACGATCCTTGTCAATCTGTTCAGGCTGAATATGTTTTTCCGAAACGGCGCATGAAGTCCGTTCAGGTAACCGTTCCAAACAAAGCAGTGGACCTCATTCATTACCATCCACCACACTGCACGGTCAGACAGCTTTTCAACGACTGCTTTGACATATTCCCTGAACAGCGGAATGATGTCCTCCGTAAGCCATCCGCCCTTTCTGTCAGCCCAGACCGGCAGATCCCAATGATACAATGTGATCATCGGTTCGATCCCTGCATTCAAAAGCTCATCAACAAGACCGGAATAAAACTGCAGGCCTTTTTCACTGATCACGCCTTCCTCTGGCATCACTCTTGGCCAGCTGACAGAAAAACGGTATGATCTCAGCCCCATCTGCTTCATTAAAGCGATATCTTCTCTGTAATGATGATAGTGATCACATCCATCATGACATGAATCACCGTTTTTGATCTTATCAGCCGGAGCAATGTCCCATATGCTCGGACTCTTTCCGTCCGCGTCAAAAGCCCCTTCGATCTGCGCGGCAGATGAAGCTGCTCCCCAAAGAAAACTGTCACCAAACACTTTATTCATCATATCTATTCTACCAAAAAGACCGGCCGTTCACAGGCCAGCCTTTACGTCATTTATAATCAAATCCGCTTTCTTCGTTCAGAGGCTGTTCCAGCAGTTCCGGATGAGCGAATAAATGCTTGATCAGTTTCAGGCTTTTTGCAAAATAGAAACCGTCACCGATACGTTCATCCAGAGTTGCCCCTATATCGATCACATCCCTGATCTCTTTATGTCCATCATCCATCAGGATCTCTTCTTTATGCAGTGTGCCGATCGTGACCATAATGGAATTTGTTCCGTAATTGTTCAGGTGATGATAAACGGAAGGACACTTGATACTTCCCAGATTTGAAACAAGGATCGTTGTATAATTCGGATCTCCCTCTGTAAGGAATCCCGGATTAACTCCCCAGTAGTCGAGCACCCTGACTGTCCAGACAATGAACATCAGAAGCAGCCTGGGAAGCTTTGCCAGTTTTGCCATCAGCTCATCGATACTGCCTGCCGATACACCCTCCGTCTTTCTGGATTCTTTGACATCTCCGACGATCTTCCTGGCGATCTCATTGACAGTATCCGTATCTTTCGGAACAAGTACCATCAAAGCCTCATCAGCCCCGTCTGTGAACCTTTTTTTCGCCACAAAGCTAAGACTGATATCATAGCGCTGATAGATCCTTCCGCCCTGGATAAACCGGTTCATGACCGGACGCTCACGGACCATTCTTGCAAGGGCTGTGATCACACAGTGGAAGATGGTTGTTTTATAGTCGATATCCCCGCTGTTTTTTTCATTCAGATATCTGACCAGTTCTGTTGCATCGATCGTTTCATGCAGAAAGACTTCATTATCGCAGCGATTAGGCATCAGCAGTGACATGATCATCTGCAGCCCATGACCATCTCTGACCAGGGCACCGTCCTTTCTGTCACCGAATCTTCGTTTCATTACTTTATCCGACATATCATGATCCTTTTTCAAGTTCCGCATTCGCCTCTTCTTCCAGCACCCTGAAAGCCACCTTGCCTACAAGTGTCTTGGGAAGTGAATCACGGAATTCTATTTCTTTCGGAATCGCATATCCCGCAGTATGTTTTTTCAGCGCATCATAGATCTTCTGTTTGATCTCTTCACTCTTCTCAACATTGTCTCTCAGGACGACATACGCTTTGACACGCTGTCCGCGCCGTTCATCTTTCACACCGATCACACAGCTGTATGAAACCTCGGGAACGCTGTCGATCACATTTTCGATCTGTCCCGGATACACATTGTATCCGTTCGTTATGATCATTCTCTTGATCCTCTGTTTGAAGAAAACATACCCTTCTTCATCCATGTATCCCAGGTCTCCGGTATACAGCCAGGTTCTACCGTCAGCCATTTTTCTCAGCGTGTGTTTTGTTTCCTCAGGATTATCCAGATATTCCAGCATGACTGTCGGGCCTGTCAGAATGATCTCACCTTCATGACCCGGTTCCTGGACATCATCCGTACCGGGCTTGACGATCGCATAAGAGGTATCCGGGAACGGAAGACCGATCGATCCCGGCTTATACACATCTTTCGGCGTCAGACAGGAAGCCGTAACGCATTCGGTCAGACCATATCCTTCACGTACCTGGATAGATGCACCATGTTCTTTCAGGAAATCATCCACTTTCTTCTTCAGTTCGATCGTCAGAGAGTCACCGCCGCAGAACATCCCCATCAGATAATCAAGCTTTGCCTTCTCCAGCTGGGGCATATGCAGCAGTGCTTCGAATATCGTCGGAACTCCGGCAATGAAATTCGGGCGTTTCTTTACAAGCATATCTGCGTATGTCTTGATGTTGAAATTCGGCATAAGGATGCAGCACAGACCATGAACGATGCATGTGTGAATATTGACACCAAGTCCGAATCCGTGGAACATCGGCATGCAGCTGAGCATCTTCAGGCCCGGGCCGAAATCACAGCCCAGTACACTTCTGCACTGGATCGCCAGCGCATTCATATTCAGGTCTGTCAGGCAGATGCCTTTCGGTGTACCGCTTGTTCCTCCGGAATACAGAATAACCGATGTTCTCTTCGGATCATACTTTACTGTCGGAAGATTAACATTTTCATATGTCTGCTTCAACAGTCTGCTCCAAAGAACGGAATGATCGCTGTTGGGATACTTCAGGAATTCTCTTCCGCTTGTCAGAGAATACGGAGCCTTCAGATAAACAGGAAGCTCATCCTGGATACGGGCTGTGATCACAGTTACCGGATGATCCACTTCTTCCAAAGCAGCCTCCACTTTCTCGGTAAACATATCCAGTGTCAGGATCGCCTTGGATTTGGAGATATTCAGATAAAAACTGATCTCTTTCTGTGCGGACAGCGGATGGATCATATTCGCAATCGCTCCGATCCTGTCCACTGCGTAGAAGCAGTCCAGTGCCTGCGGTACATTCGGCATGCAGATGGTAACTGCATCACCGGGGTGAATACCAATATGGATCAATGCCCTTGCGGCCGCATTGATCTTTTTTCCGAATTCGGAATATGTTGTTTTCTTGTTGTAAAACTCATATGCAGGTGCATCAGGATTCTGATGTACCATGTCTTCCACCATTTCATACATTGTTTTTGGCGGATAAAAAAGCTGTGTTTCTTCTGTCATAAACATTCCCCTTTCAAAACACATGCAATAATATTATCACAATCAGACAGGTGCATAACGCATTTTAACAGCATGATTAACAGCACAAATGCTTACATTTTTATCAGTATGTACATTATCGGGCCATTTTTATGTGTGATGACAGTGTTCACATATTCTGCAGTATTTTACTGCAGCAGATAAAAAAAGGCGGAGTTTCCTCCACCCTTTAACTTCTGAACAATCTGATGTTATCCGGCGATCTGAGCCTGAACAGCTGTAATTGCGATAACGCCTACGATATCTTCCCAGAAGCATCCTCTGGAGAGATCGTTTACAGGTTTTGCAATACCCTGCAGCATCGGTCCGTAAGCTTCAGCCTTGGCAAGACGCTGTACGAGTTTGTATGCGCTGTTTCCGCAGTCGAGGTTCGGGAATACGAGAACGTTTGCCTGACCTGCAACAGGGGAACCCGGAGCTTTGGAAGCTGCTACGCTCGGAACGATCGCTGCATCGACCTGCAGTTCGCCGTCGCATACGAGATCCGGATACTGAGCATGTGCTGCTTCAACTGCAGCAACTACCTTATCAACAAGTGCATGTTTTGCGCTTCCCTTTGAGGAATGGGAAATAAACGCAACCTTAGCTTCTCCGCCTACCAGCTGTGTGTAGCTCTTTGCGGAATCCGCAGCGATAGCAGCGAGCTGATCGCTGTCAGGATCCTGGTTCAGTCCGCAGTCAGCGAATACGAATGTACCATTATTGCCGAATTCGCAGTTCGGAACGTCCATTACAAAGAATGCCGAAACAAGTTTTGCACCGGGAGCTGTCTTCAGGATCTGAAGTGCAGGACGAAGTGTATTAGCTGTTGAATGGCATGCACCGGAAACAAGTCCGTCAGCATCGCCCATCTTTACCATCATAACGCCGAATGTTGTACGGTCGCCCAACAGAGCCTGGCGTGCCAGTTCTTCTGTCATGCCCTTCTTCTTACGGAGTTCTGTCAGAGTTGCTACATATTCATCAAGTTTTGCGCATGTTTCGGGATTAACGATAGCTGCGCCGGAAATGTCAACACCGTATTTTTCAGCATCAGCTTTGACAACACTTTCTTCACCGATCAGGATGATGTCTGCCAGTTTTTCTTCAAGTGCCTTAGCTGCTGCTCTGATTGTTCTTTCATCTTCTGATTCAGGAAGAACAATGCGTTTTACACTGCTTCTTGCTTTTTCTTTGATAATGTCAATAAATGCCATGAGATCGATATCCTCCTATACTTTCTAATAAAATTTTAGTATTCATTGATGCTTAAATCAAACGTATTTTCCACAAACCATGATATTATTCCGGGCGCTGAACAGGACCCGGCACAGCTTCCCGGTCTGTAAAGAACCAGGCACATTTCAGCCCTGTTCCGTACAGCTTGTTATTCCGGAATTCGTTTGATCAAACCTGCTGTTTTATGCTGTTTTTCAGATTTCTTCCTTCATGCTGTGTTCCAGCGCATCCGTGATCTTATCAACTACAAATGTGGCTGCTTCCTGTACTTCTTTCGGAGCGTACGGGAATGTATAAGATACATCGCTGGCAAGCAGCAGAGGCATATCATTGATGGAATCTCCGATACCGTAGAGACGGATGCCGTCGTATTTATCTGCATAGAACTTCTTCAGACGTTCCACACCGATACCTTTTGTGCAGCCCTTCGGCGCAATGTCAACTTCAACAACGTTCTGGAACGCGTTGACGTATTCGCCGTACATCTCATTGATTTTCTTTGCCAGAGCTGCTGCTTCTTCATAGCTGTGGCAGTGTACACCAAGCTGATGAACAAGACCTTCCATAGCATCTTTCATTCCGGTGATGACATGGTATTCACCGGGATAATCCATTTCTTCAAACACGTTGATGACACCGTTGATATCAATTGAAATACGGTGCTCGCTGTGAGATACCGGGTTAACTGTATGGCAGATCTGGTCAACGATATCCCTGTCGATGCCGCGGCGGTAGATCTCGTTCAGATCACCGTCGACAATGTTTGCGCCGGTACTGGTGATGTAGAAATCAGGTTTGATCAGTCCGGAAATAAACGGTGTCAGTCCGCCTACCTGTCTGCCTGTGCACAGACCGAAAAGATGCCCGGCAGCCTGATATTCCCTGATCTTTTCAACATTTTCAGGAGGCAGTTTCACATCTGCCTTATAAAAATACAGTGTTCCGTCAAAATCACTCGCAAATACTTTTTTCATATGATTATCACTCCGATCCTTTGACAACATCGTATCATGAATCAGCTTGTTCTTGGTACATGTTCTGCTTACATCCAGCGTTTCTTTTTGAACCAGTACAGCAGAACAACGACGATCAGAATACTGACTAGGATCACACCGGGATAACCGTATGGCGACCTCAGCTCAGGCATGTATATAAAGTTCATGCCATACCATCCTACGATCAATGTCAGCGGCATAAAGATCGTTGTAATAACGGTCAGAAGCGTTACGATCTTGTTCTGGCGGATACTCAGCTGCTCACTGACAAGGTCTCTGAGCTGTACAATAAATTCTCTCAGCTGGATCACAGTATCCTGCAGCCGCTTGACACGTTCCGTAAACAATTTGAAATAGCGGAGATTCTCCTCATAGAAAAACTCATTTTCATTCTCTTCCAGCTCCTGGCTGAGATCGATCAGATGTTCATAATGCTTCTGAAGATCCAGCAGCTCATAACGGATATCATTCAGCTGGATCGGATATTCCTCAATATCACCGCACATGATCCCGTTTTCGATCCCGCTCAGATTCTCTTCCACCATTTCCAGCATATTCATGTCATTCTTGATCGTTTCTTCCAGAAAATCGTAAAGAAGACGTTCCAGGGAAGGAAGCTTCCATTTTTTAGTTGCCTGGATATCGCGGATAACGCTCTCAGCGTAATCATCTTCATCAACAAAAACGATCCCACGCTCATCCAGTGCGAACGCAAGCTGTTTTTTCTGGCCGGTATAATTTTCATGATCGGGAATATTAAACGTCCCGGTCAATGAATCATAGTTCACGACAGCCTTGGTTTCACGGATCTGCTTCAGATCCATGTCAATATCGATTCCCATGTGGAACACATCAGTCAGACCGCGGTACTCATCCGGTGTCACGATGGCACAGTACTGATATTCTCTTTTCTTGATCTCTTCAATGAGACATTCTGTCAAAGTTTCCTGTATCAGATAGCATTTCATAAGTATCTCCGTTTTTAGGTATATTATATACTCCCTGTGTAAAAAAGCTTATGTGTTAATAATCAGATACCTCTCCGGAACCTGATTCTGCGTCAGGCAGTAAAAAGTCATTATCACTCTTTTTGATGTACAATCAGCAGTAAGATAACCATGAGGATATCAGAATATGCACATGTACGGATACATGGCCTGACAGAACACAGAAAAGAAGAGGTATTGGCTAACATGAAAGTTGTATTGATCAACGGCAGCAGAAATGAAAAAGGATGCACATTTACAGCACTGAGTGAGATCTCGGAAACATTGAATGCACACGGAATCGGCACTGAACTGTTCTTCACCGGTCTTGATCCGGTCAATGGCAGCATTGATCAGATCGTTGATACAGTCGGGGAGGCCATGAAAGAAGCAGACGGACTGATCGTCGGCTCCCCTGTTTATTATGCGTCACCCTCAGGAGAAGTACTCGCCTTCCTGGACAGACTGTTTTCGAAGTACGGAAAGGTCATGAAGCATAAGCCTGCAGCTGCAGTCGTATCCGCCAGAAGAGCCGGAACAACATCATCATTTGATGTTCTGAACAAATACTTCACCATCAATGAAATGCCTGTCGTATCTTCAAGATACTGGAATATGGTCCATGGTTATACACCTGACGACGTCAGACAGGATGAAGAAGGACTGCTGATCATGCGTGTTCTTGCGGACAATATGGCATGGCTGCTGAAATGTATTGAAGCTGGAAAAGCAGCAGGTATCGATGTGCCCGCACAGCGTGAACGTGTCGTCACAAACTTTATCAAGCGCTGAGCATTCAGAACGTATGCATTTACCGGGCATGGGTCTCCGTGGTTTTTGGAGCCATGCCTTTTTTTATTTCGACTTCAGCAAACATACAAAAACTCCCGTACTTTTGATAGTACAGGAGCATTTTTGTTTACAGCTGATGATCAGCGTTTATGCAGCATCGATCTTGATCAGATTTGTATTTCCGGACTGACCGTTTGTAATACCGCCGGTAATAACGATCCTGTCCCCGGGCTGCAGATCCAGTGCTGCGATCGCTTCTTTCCTTGCGCTGAAGAACAGCACTTCCGTTGACGGGAATGATTCACAGAGTCTCGGTGTTACACCCCAGGAAAGAGCCAGCTTCCGCCACGCCTTTTCACTGGTCGTCAGACCGATGATATCGACCGGTGCGCGGAATCTTGAAACCAGACGGGCAGTCAGGCTGGATAATGTGCAGGCAACGATCGCCTTTGCCTTAATATCGATCGCCATGCCGCATGTAGCGTGAGATATCGCATCCACATCATTGCTGATCATGAACTCATTATCGTGGAACCGCTTCTCATAGTTGATGCTGTTTTCTGTTTCAACAGCAATCTTAGCCATCGCTTCAACAGCCTGGACAGGATATAAACCTGCAGCTGTTTCTCCCGACAGCATAACAGCGCTGGATCCGTCATATACCGCATTGGCTACGTCGGAAACTTCCGCACGTGTAGGTCTCGGTTTCTGGATCATGGATTCCAGCATTTCCGTAGCTGTAATAGCGCGTTTGCCGAGCATTCTGCACTTTGCGATCAGATCCTTCTGAATATGAGGGAGCTGTTCAAACGGGATCTCAACACCCAGATCACCTCTGGCCACCATGATACCGTCACACGCTTCACAGATCTCACTGATATGATCAACACCGGACTGGTTCTCTATCTTAGCGATCAGATCAATATCGGATGCATTGTGCTCGTCCAGTACTTTCTGGACATCCAGCAGGTCCTGCTTCACGGAAACAAAGGAACATGCAATGAAGTCCACTCCGTTCTCGATACCGAAAATGATGTCCTTTTCATCCTGCTCTGACAGATATTTCTGATGCAGATGTTTTCCTGGGAAACTCATTGACTTACGGTCACTGATCACTCCTCCGGAGATAACTTCTGTCAGGATCTCTGAACCATTGATCTCCTTGACGCAGAAATTCAGAAGTCCATTGTTTACCAGGATCGTATCCCCAGGCTGAAGTTCCTTTGCCAGATCCGCATAGCTGACAGATGCTCTATGTCCGTTTCCGACGATCTGCTCTGTTGTAAAGGTAAATTCAGACCCTTCAGCAACTTCTGCTTTTCCGTTTTCGAATGTTCCTACCCTGAATTCAGGCCCCTTTGTATCAAGCAGGATCGCGATCGGAAGATTCAGTTCTTCTCTGACTTTCTTGATCCTGTCGATCTTCACCTGATGTTCTTCATGTGTTCCGTGAGAGAAGTTCAGTCGTGCAACGTTCATGCCGGCAAGGCAGAGTTTTTTGAGCATCTCCTCAGATTCACTTGCAGGTCCGATCGTGCATATAATCTTTGTTTTTCTCATAATTATTCACCTCTTCATAATAGGCTGATGCATTTTCATCCAAGCCGGGCATTACCGGCTGTTGGTACAATAGCATCTTTTTTCAATTAATTCCATGGCATA
Source organism: Solobacterium sp. (assembly GCA_017432325.1). Lineage (GTDB taxonomy): Bacteria > Bacillota_I > Bacilli_A > Erysipelotrichales > Erysipelotrichaceae > Bulleidia. The sequence goes on from JAFRJJ010000083.1 coordinate 50,216, forward strand.
ATTCAACGAATACGCTTCCAAAAACGAACTTTTTTCAACAAAGCTCAACGCTGATCCGCAAGCGATCTTTTAATCATTTATAAATTACTAAATGTAATTTATATTTGACATTTTGCAATATAGATACTATATTGAGATTGCAGAGGACATATCGTCCTCAAAAGGAGAAAAATATGGAAGACGCTTTGATCATAGCCGGCAGCATGGCTGCTGCATTCGTCGTTGCGATGATTTTCAATATTGCCGGCAGAAAGACAGGCAGGCAGATGGACAGACAATTTGATGAAAGACAGATCATTGCACGGAACAAGGCCTATATGACCGGTTTCTTTGTTGTTCTGCTGCTCATGATGGCTGATATACTTCTGAAAATGACCGGGAACGCATTTTACATGGATCCGCTGGGTGAACTAAGCGCAGTATTGATCAGCATAGGTGTATTCGCCGTCCTGGCTATATGGAATGATGCATTTCTTATACCTACTCAGAAACCGGGTCTTCTGATCCTGCTGTATTGTGTGGTCACTATAGAGAGAATGATCCGCTTCCTGTTCAGCCTTAAGAACGGTGAATGCTTCAGCGACGGCAGGCTGACACTTTCCTGCATAAACGGTGTTGCAGCCTTGATATTCTTTGCCGTTTTCGTTTCGTTTCTTATTAAACAGCACAGCAGCGGATCCGAGGACTGAGGTATGAAAAACCTGAAGATGAAAGCTGCCAGGGCTGCCAAAGACTATTCCCAGCAGCAGCTGGCTGATATTGTCGGTGTTACAAGACAGACGATCAATGCGATCGAAAAAGGAGATTACAATCCCACGATCAAACTGTGTCTGGCAATATGCAAAGCACTGGATAAAACACTCGATGAACTGTTTGGGGAAGATTAGATCATAACGACAGACATTCCCTGTCTGCATGTCTTTTCACTTGCTGGTGTATAACACAGAGAAATTTGCTAAAATATGCATATACAGATTGAGAGGAGACAATCATATGTCTGTTGAAATCAAAGAATATTATAATCCCAACAGTCCGCTGAAGCTTCGTGTTGCCAGAGGACACTTCGCAACCAGCCACAGCCACATTAATTATTATGTAGATCTGACTTTCACCAAGCACAGACTATCTGAAGCAAAAGAAGCTGCCAGACAGCTGACTGCCAAATACAAGAGTTCCACCATCATTGACACGATCCTGTGTCTGGATGGCACTGAAGTCGTCGGTGCATGCATGGCCAGTGATCTCACCAAGAGCGGATTCCAGAGCATTAACCTTCATAATACTGTTTATGTCCTGACTCCCGAACATACGACAGGCAGCCAGCTCATCTTCCGTGACAACACAAAGATGATGATCGAAGGAAAACATGTCCTGATCCTTGCCGCATCCATCACTACCGGATATACCGTACAAGGCGGTATCGAAGCAGTCAATTACTACGGTGGAACTGTTGTTGGTGTCAGCTCGATCTTCGCATCAATGAAAGAATGTGCAGGATTCCCTGTTTACTCAGTATTCAATACCGATTACTTTATGAACGACTATCTGAGCACACAGTACCATGATTGTCCTTTATGCAAAAAAGGCGTCAAGCTGGATGGTATCGTCAACACATTCGGTATCTCGTATTTCAAATAAACAGACATGTTTCCAGGAGGCTCAGGCCTCCTTTTTCTGCGCATACACAAAGTGAAACATTTCTGTTTCACTCTGTGTACATGTCACGCATCTTCTGAAGTTTTTGAGCATCGAGCCCGTATTCCGCAGCCAGGAATTCATCAATGGAATCATACTGCTTATGGATCTCTTCCAGCATCGATCTGCCGAAGAACTCCATGACTCCGTTCTCGATCCACAGCAGCGATGGAAGATAGTCATCTTTCAGAGCTTCTTCATACATCTGCATGAAGACCTGGTTGATCGTCTCCTCATAGTACTCGTTGCTGAGGATATAGTCTTCCATGACTGTTTCCTCATCAACACCCAGTGCCAGCAGGAGCAGGATCGCAGCCGCACCTGTTCTGTCCTTTCCTGAAGCACAGTGAAAAATGATCGGGACCTTCCCTTCTGCCACACTTCCCAGGAATAACCTGAAGTCCAGATTGCCGAAGATGATCTCTTTATAATACAGTTCAAGTTTGTCAAACTGTTCCTTTGCTTCGTCTCCAGTCTGATGCATTCCCGCAGGTGAAAAATCGATCCTGCGGGCAGCTTCGGGAACATAACCTGTATGTTCGATCTGCTGTGCACCGGGAATCTCCGGATCGGGTTTGCGTTTCCTCTGCCAGTCAGCACGCAGATCCATGATATATCTGACATTCAGTGCTCTGATCTCATCCAGTTCCTGTTCACTCATGCGGTAAAGTCCGCCGCTGCGGAAAAACAGGCCGCTTCGGACATATCTTCCGTTTGCGGTCGGATAACCGCCAAGATCCCTGAAATTCAGTTCTTTCCGAATATATACCATAATTCAATATTAGCTTTCGTCCCCTCCAAAAACAAGGTCAATCCTGTTCACATGGTCCCGCGATGAATTCACGGATATCTTTGACGAACTTTTCTGCTGAATCGTCACCGATATAAGCCATATGTCCGCCCGGATATTCTTTCATCTGTACTCTCTTCAGGTCCAGATCGGAATTGGCTACGGTATATCTGACGTTGCCCGCTACCGTGCACATATCGAACAGTCCGGTCGCAAAGAAGATCCTGAAATCCTTATTCCTTCTCTGAACATTCTCAAGCGCTGTCAGACTGGTTCTCTTTGAGTCACGGTCCCAGTCAGTATTTACGACACAGTTCAGCATGTCATACGGCATCTTCGGAAGTCCATGCTTTTCTACAAACAGATTTGCGCATGCTGAGAAAGCCGGAGTGAACATTCCCATGCCTGAGTCATCTGACAGAACATCATAATCCTGCTCTTTTACGGTATCCGGCATGAGATATCTTCCATCATAATAACCGATCATCTGGTTCTCGATGGCTTCTTTCAGGAAGTCCTGCATCGTATAGCGCAGATGATTCTTGATCAGTTTTTCTTCTTTCAGACCTGTCATCCAGGAGATCCTTCTGGCTGCCTTTTTCACTTCTTTATCATTGGCATTCCTGCCCAGGAACAGAAGACGCGCATATTCAGGCGCAAATGTCCAGGCTTCTTCAGCTGCCTGATACGGATCCTTGCCTGTATGCAGCGCATAAGTTGCCGCACATGTCAGGAGGTTGATCGCAGGTTTGTTTGTTTCCGCAAGCCTGTTCTTAAATCCGCCGGTCGAAAAAGCCGTTCCCAGCAGGATGATGCCGTTCAGTGAAATACCGTAAAGATGTTTATCTCCCAGAACAGAGCCTCCGAACAGCGCTTCTACAACTGCCGGACCGCGTACTGTCCCGTAACTTTCGCCGAAGAAATAAAGCGGACTGTTGGCACGTTCATGCTGAACGATCCAGTGCCTGATAAACTGTGCAACTGCCACAGCATCATTGTCTACTGATTCATATTCTTTCTTTGTTTCTTCATTGATCTTTGAATAACCTGTTCCCGGAGGATCGATCAGAACCAGATCAGCAATATCCAGCAGACAGAACGGATTCTTTTCCAAAGAATACGGCGGCGTTACGGGAGGATTCATAATGTCATCAAAATGTACCCTTTCCGGTCCGAACAGTCCGAGGTGAAGCCAGACAACACCTGAACCGGGGCCTCCGTTTGTGATGAAAATGACCGGATGATCTTTACTGTCTGTATTGATGTACGTGAAAGACGTGATCTCTGTTGTGTCCTTGAAGGACCCTTTTTCCAGCAGAAACCTGTAATTCACATTTGTTCCGTTGATACTGATGCTGTCATTGAATTCCGAGATCGTTTCAAGTTTTTCAAATTCCATAATTCTGTTCCTCTTTTGCTCTAATATATCAGATTCAACTATATTTTTGCCCTGCCGCATCGAAATCCTTCAAAAAAACAACCCGCCAATCGGGTGAATTTTTGACATTTTTGTCCGATTTTCACTTCTTGGGGCTAAATGTGAAAATCAAATGAAAACAATCGGGTTTTTCGTTATATGCTTTGTGTGCATCAAGGAAGAGATGGCCATCCGCCTTAAATGCATTCGAAAAAGGAGATATCAGAAGATGAAAGCCTTAAAAGCGAATCATGATACACCGACCTACAGCAAGCTGATCAAAGCTATGCGTGCAATGATGCTTCAAGCCGATCGTTTCGAAGATATCAGGATCACGAATGTCAGCGAAGAAGCCCATGTGGCGCAAGGGTCTTTCTACAATCATTTCGGTACTCTCGATGCAGCAAGACAGGCGGTGATCAGCAGAGAAGAAGCTGAGTGCTGGAAAAAAATGCTTCAATACTACAATCGTATTCCTATCGGTACATTCAGTCAGAAAGTCCAAAGACTGGCGGTCAATCTTACGGTATACATCAATACATCAAGTTCATTCCGGAAGATCGTATGTGAAAATGCACCATGGTATGGATACTTTACAGAAACAGACTTATCCGGTTCAGAAAGCACGCAGTTTCATCAGGATCTTAAAGAATACGCAAAGTCAGCCGGGATTTCACAGGATCAGGCAATGATGAATGTACATATGCTGCTGACAAATACTGCGCGCTATGCATACAAAGCGCTCAACAAGAAAATTCCCCTGACATTAAAAGAAACACAGACATACGTCAGAAAAACAGCCAGCCATCTGTTCCCCGAAAAATAAGACAAGCAATCAATGTGTTCATATATATCCTTTCTGACAGACCGGTATCTTTGATGATACCGGTCATTTTATACGTCCGTATGATTGCAGATCAGGACAGACATCATTTACTGCTATTAACCGGATCCATGAAGAATATATGCAAATAACAGATGAATATGGCAGAATGTTCGTATATAACAGAAACAGGTATATTTTATGAGAATTGAAGAAGTGCATGTTAATACCGAAAAGCAGAAGATCGCCCGCAGTATCCTGGAAGATCTTCCTGAATGGTTCGGCATTGAGGAGTCCAGAGAAGCATATATTAAGGACAGTGAAGGTAAACTGTTCTTCGCGGCTTTCGACAATGACCTGCCTGCAGGATTTTTATATCTGAACGAAACAGGCAGGGATACCGCTGAACTGTATGTAATGGGTGTCCGGAAAGCATATCACAGACAGGGGATCGGCCGTGCTTTGTTTGAGACCGCAAAAAGAACAGCATGTGAAAAAGGATACTCGTTTCTTCAGGTAAAAACCGTGAAGATGGGATGCTATGAGCAATATGATGATACAAACCGGTTCTATCAATCCCTGGGATTCAAGGAGTTTGAAATGATACCTGATCTGTGGAATGTGAATAATCCCTGCCAGATCTATGTAATGTACATTGGAAACGCAGCTGCTCCTGATGAGGAATAAAAGATGACCAGGATTTTATTTGTCTGCCATGGAAATATATGCCGCAGTCCGATGGCTGAATTCATCTTCAATGATATCTGCAGGGAGAAAGGGCTGCTTCATCATGCCGAATCAGCCGCAATGACTTCTGAGGAGATCGGCAATCCCGTTTATCCTCCTGCACGGCGTATACTTTCTGAACACGGTATTTCATGCAAAGGAAAGACTGCCCGCAGGATCAGAAAGCAGGACTATGATCAATTTGACCTGCTGATCGGCATGGACCGGGAAAATATGCGGCATCTTGCATATCTGTTCCCGCAGGATCCGATGAGTAAGATCCGTATGCTCGGCGAATATAGCACCGGAAAGGAAATCAATGACCCCTGGTATACCGATGATTTTGAAACATGCTATGACGAAATATTGGCCGGATGCGAAGGCCTTGCTGAGGCACTGAAATGAATGAATACAAACATATAACGCACGGATTCGGTCCGTTTATACAAAATGATTCCGAGATCCTGATACTGGGATCATTCCCTTCTGTCAGATCACGTGAGCAGTCATTTTTTTACGGACATCCCCAGAACCGTTTCTGGCCTGTACTGGCCCGTATCTTCAATGAACAGACACCGGATACAGATGACATCTCCGGCAAAAAGGAATTTCTGAAGCGTCATCACATCGCGCTTTACGACAGCATTGAAGAATGCGACATCATAGGTTCTTCCGATGCAAAGATCAAAAATGCAGTTCCTGCTGACATCCCGTCACTGCTTGCCTGCAGCAGGATCAGGACTGTTTTCTGCAATGGAAGCACATCTTATCAATATCTGATGAAATTTCATCAGCTTCCTGTCAAAGTCATCAAACTGCCGTCAACATCCCCTGCCAACGCGGCGTGGAATCTTGATAAACTCTGTGAAGCCTGGAAGATCATCAGGCAGGGATGACTCACCCTGATTCTATTCAACAAAATATCTGATGTGACAAAAACAGTCACTTCATGAACATTTCTTAATTTTTAATCAAATCATACCTGCGAATGTTAGAATAGTATAGTTAATGCTATGATTATCAGGAATCAAGGTGATAGACATGTCTAATAAAAAGAAAGATTTTTTAGGAGCTTTATCCGAAGAAGTAAATGCGAAAAAACAGGGAAAAGTCACAAAGATCAGAACGATCGATGATTATAAGCCGATCCAGCCGGTCACCGAAGAAGAAGACTTTGATATCCCCGATATAAAAGACTCAAAACCAGCGCCGCAGCCGCAAATCCGTAAGCCTGTTGAGCCGGAGGAAGAGGAAGAAGAATCCGATCAGCCTGCCAGCTTTACGCAGGAAACATTTCACAGGATTGAGAAGCCGCAAAGGACATTCCCGAAAGCGGCGATCATTCCGCTTGCCCTGCTGACTGTTCTTGCGGGTGTGCTGATCTACTGGTTCGGTTTTGCCCCGAAGATCGTTATGCCGGAATTTTCCGGTAAAAAGATCGGCGATGTCAGCAGCTGGGCAAGGCAGAATAAGATCGAGAATACATCGATCGCGACTGTTGAAGAATACAGCCTGGAATATCCTGATGGTTATGTCATCAGCCAGACCGTCAATGCCGGCAAAAAGATCAAAGCAAGTACACCGATCACATTGACGGTGTCCAAAGGACCGGACCCTGATGAAAAGATCAGTTTCCCTGACATCCGTAATATGACGCTGTCAGAACTTCAGGAATGGAAGGAAGAAAACCAGCTCCTGAAAACCAAGATCACCACACAGTACAGTACGACCGTTGAAAACGGCGGTGTCATCTCATTCGATCTGAAGAATGTCAGCGAATCAGATTTCACCAGAGGCTCTACCCTGAACATCGTATGTTCCAAAGGTGAAGCACCGGCCAGCCAGGTCACGGTAGAAGACTTCCGCAACAAAACTGCAGCAGAAGTGGAACAGTGGGCTTCAAACAAAAAGGTAACTGTTATGAAGCAGGAACAGTTCTCTGACAGGGTTCCGCAGGGAAGTATCATTTCCCAGACACCGTCTTCCGGCTCCGCAATGAAACAAGGAGATACCATTACGATCGTTGTTTCAAAAGGCAAAGGTACCCTGATCCCGCGCCTGGTCGGTTATTCTGCTGAACAGCTTCAGGCATGGCAGAGTGACAGTAAAAATTCCGTCATTGTCGTTCCGACATCTGTTTATAATGAAGCTCCCTACGGATCCGTCATTGAACAGTCCATCCAGCCGGGAATGACTGTTGAAAGCGGAACAGTGCTTGAACTGAAAATCTCACTGTATCTGCCGGTCTTCGAAACAAACTCCAGACAGTGGCTTGGCGTAGACTACCTTGAACTGAAGAAATGGGTAGACGATGTAAATTTCAAAGGCGCAAATATCCAGGCAGGCGAATACGGTGAATATGCGACCCGTGTCTGTTCCGATGAGTTCCCGACTCCCGGTGCTGTTGTAAGTTATTCCTGTGAATACGGTACACAGGATTCCAACGGAAGCAACGCATATTCTTCAGGGTGTGAAAGGCCCTTGAACCTGTACAGCCGTATCGGTTACCAGGTATCAACCGGACCTTGTACAGTCCCGACACCTCCTCCTGTACCGACACCTTCTGATGTCGTCATCACCGGAGATGATCTGGCTTCCCTGTCAGCGATTGAATCATTCTGTTCAGCTTTCGGAATGAGCTGCACTTATACCAAAGACGATACCATTGATAACATTAAAGTCACAGTGAACGGAAATACCTATCAAACCGGAGATTACTTCCAGGAGATCCTCAAGTCAGGCGCAAAGATCCAGGTATGGTACAATATCGCTCCCGGAAAAACACCTGAACCTACACCTGATACAGCTCCGACACCAACACCAACAACTACACCGACTGCTGCGCCGTAACAGAACACCAATGGAGGATAAAAATGAACGCTTTTCAGCGAGCTTACAGATATATCACAAGAAAACCGACCAAAAGCATGCTGCTGATGATCACATTTTTCCTGATCGGAAATCTGGTTATTCTGGGTCTTGGTATTTCCCAGGCAGCAGACAATGCAAAAATACTGACAAGACAGCAGATGAGAGCTGCCGTCAGTTATGAGGTTGATTACGAAGCATATTGGAGATATACGGAATCACTGACTGATGAGGATGAGATCAATAATGCTTATCAGAATTATCCCCGGACAAGCAGAGAAACAGCTCTGAAACTCACAGAGGACAATCGTGTAAAGGCATTCAACTACATGACAAATACGATCGCATATTCGAGGGACTTTGAAAATGTACCTCTCGGAAATGAAGAAAACCGCGGCAATTCCACATATATTGATGAAAACGGCAACGAACAGGTTTACCGTGATCCGAATGTCATGATCTATGCAACGATGTTCCCGAACATGATCGAGATTGCCGAAGGAACCTTCACGATCATTGAAGGAAGCTTTATCAGTCAGAATGATATCGATCAGGGCAGAAATGTTGTCAATATCACCAAAGAACTGGCGGATATGAACAATCTGCATGCAGGTGATACGATCACCGTCAGCACGATCGGTCCCTATGAAGTCGATATGTACCGGGAAATGGGATTCACCGAAGAAGATTTTTCCTGGGAGATGGAGATCTCGGGTATCTACAGTACTCTGAATGAAGTTGATCCGAACTCACAGGAATTCCAGTGGATGTCACCGTATCAGTCACCGAAAAACATCATTTTAGTTCCGATGACTACATACTCTGAGGTCATGTCATCCTTTGCGGAAAAACAGTTCCGTTATTATCAGTCAATGAATCCGGAAATGACCGATGATGAGATGGAAAACTGGACCAGCGGTTATACAGACCCAAGCCGTGTCGTATATCTGCTGAGCGATCCGATGGATGTTGAAGACTTTATCGCAGATCATGAAGGTGATCTGAGCCCTTATACAAAACTGAATGCAAACAATGAAACATTCAAGAAACTTGCCAGACCGCTTGATACGCTGAGTTTCTTCTCGAATATCGTAGTCTGGATCGTCATTATCAATGCAATCGTCATCATTACGCTCGTTACCGCTCTGACCCTGAAGACCCGCGAATATGAGATCGGTGTTATGCTGTCGATCGGCGTATCAAAGATAAAGGTCGTACTGCAGCTGTTTCTTGAGCTGATCCTGATCGCCCTGATCGGATTCACCCTGGCGGTCGGCAGCGGATCCCTGCTGGCAGGAAAAGTCGGTGATATGGTCCTGGACTATCAGACGACCAGTGATGCACAGTATGAAGACAATTCCGACAGCGGCTACTATTGGAGCAGTGATGCAAACTATTTCACAGAAGTATCACAGGATGAACTGCTGTCCCAGTACCATGTATCTGTATCACCGAAATTGATCGGCGAGATCTATCTGCTTGGTTCTGCTGTTGTACTGATCGCAATCGTGATTCCTTCATTTATGATCATGCGTCTGAATCCGAAACAGATTCTTCTGGAGCAGAACTAGGAGGGCGTCATATGAGTACATTGCTGAAACTTGAAAAACTGAATTACGGTTATATTGACGGCGGCTTCAGAAGAGAGATTCTGAAAGACCTGTCTTATGACTTTGAAGAAGGCACATTCTATACGATCCTTGGCCCCTCCGGATCCGGCAAGACCACCCTGCTCAGCATCATGGCAGGTCTGGACAAACAGGAGAGCGGAAATGTTTACTACCAGGGTGAAGACATTGATGCCATGGGGCTGAATCACTACCGCCGCAACAAGATTGGTGTCGTATTCCAGTCCTACAATCTCATCACCTATCTGACCGGCCTTGAAAATATCCTGCTTGCCATGACGGAAACAGACAACAAGATCCCGGGAAATAAAAAAGAGCTTGCGTATGCCCTGCTTGCAATGGTAGGAATCGTTGAATCAAAAGCGGACCGTCTTGTCACAAAGCTTTCCGGTGGTGAACAGCAGAGAATTGCAATTGCCAGAGCACTGGCAGGCAATGGTGACCTGATCTTCGCGGATGAGCCTACCGGCAACCTGGACTCTGAAACAGAGCAGGAGATCATCCGTATATTCCGTATGCTGGCGGAAGAATACGGTAAAACGATCATCGTCGTAACGCATTCCAATGAAGTATCAAAATTAAGCGATAAACGTATACTGCTGAAAGGAGGCATTCTCAGAGATCTCTGAGAATACCTCTTTTTTAAAGCCGGATCACAATGTCCGGCTTCGTATCATATTTATGATGTTCTTTCAAAAATCAGTTCTTTATATTCCTCTGATCCCGGAGAGGCAATGCGTGCATAAATTACCGACCCGTTGATCGTCATGCATAATTCCTCGGGTTCTTCCCCTTCTGAAACAAATCGGAAATACCATGAAGAGTCACAATCTGACAATGGTTCATGAACAATGGAATCCAGACGGTATGTTTTTTCTTCATCATCCAGCTGATATGCCCGTACGGTGATCGTATCTTCCCAGCCTGAATAATCAAAGTTATAGCTTCCATCTTTGAAATCCGTTTCCTGTTTTGTACCGTCCGCAAGTATTGTTGTCTGATGCGTACTCGTCCAGAATCCCATCAGAAACAGTTGTGCTTCGTCGTCAGTGTTTTCAACATTTCTCCCGCTGTAAATCTTCTCTCCATCATGAAGAAGATATGTTTCCAGCAGTTCAATATCAGTTAATGCTTCATAATACAGATCATTGAAACCTTTCAGGATCCTGGAACCGCCTTCCGGTATAACATTGTCATAACTGATCGTATGTGATGATCTTTTGTACCCTCCGATTGTCTCGTCATTGAAGATCATTCTGATCGACGTAGAAGGCGCATCAAGAGCGATAAATTCGTCATCAAATGGCAGCTTATCCCATACGGAAAGATTGTTTTCTTTGATGTATTCGTTCAGACGGTCAAGTATCGTCTGATCCTTTACAAGATACCTGTATCCGCGGATCGGAATGTTATGCATGGGAGATGCTTCAGATGTATAGATGATCTGTCCATCTGTTTCCAATCTGAGTGAACTGCTGTTTGAATCTCCAAGCATACCTCCGCCGGTACTGAATCCAGCTTCAATTAAAGGTCCATGCTCAACAGTGACTTTTTTCAGCTGCGAAAGCGTTACTTTTTTGCTGAATTCATCAATGTCTTCATATTTCTTTTCTCCGGAAAAGCATGATGTCAGTGTCAGCATAATTCCTCCTGTGATCATTGACTGCAGTATGATTCGTATGATTCTCTTCATTGGTCTTCTCCCGTAGTAAATGCTGTTCATGGCATCAGACTGCCGCTGCAGGCACACCTGAATCAGTACATTTTATATCCGCATTCAGGGCAGAATTTCATATCATCCGGAACATCGTTTCCGCAGCAGGGACATACAGACGGCCGTACAGATTCATACAGCTGCTTATCCTTCGGCCAGCTGATGTTATATGCAAGATTCAGTACCTTTGTTTCTTTTGGACCAGCAGCGCACTTCCATGTCAGGATGCCGTTGTCTGCTGCTTCCGCATGATCGTTGTTCTTTGTTTCAACAATGATGGTCTTTTCCTGTGAGGACGGGACCTGATCCTGAACAGTCACAGTAACCTCGGTATTCCTGCTGTTTGTCAGCTTCAGCTCATATACATACTCTGTTGTCCGCTGATTCTTGAGCAGCGCGTCAGATGTCTTACGCTTCTTTTCTGTCCGGCTGACCTGGATCCCTTCTGCTTTTCCAAGCGGAACATTCATAGTCTCTTTTGTCAGATCCGGTGCCACGGATGTTTCGCCGGAATAAACACCATTCAGGTAAATTCCTGCTGTTCCCCTGATGTCCGAAGGAAGATCCTTTGTCTTCAGTTTAGCCACCAGATATACATGGACATCCTTTTTCGGAACAGCCAGCAGCTCGTATTCAGCAGGAAGTTCATATACCTTGAGATCAGCCATGACGCCCTTTGTACCGGAAGGTATCGTTTTCCTGCCGGGCAGAGTATATTCCGTCATTGTTTCTTCCGACGAAACCTCCGCGCCTTCTGTTTCAATGCGCGCCATTTCAACTGTTTCTTCGATATCCATACTGGTATCTTCAACAGCATCCATCATAGCCATCATGGGAGAGCTCATTGCCATCATATTTCTCCCCATGGCAGCACTCTTCGCAAAAGTCTTGGGCTGCGGTTTTCTGAAACTCAGATATACAGGTGACAGTTCAGGAACGCTTCCGCCGGAAGGTGTGCTTGTCAGCAGGGAAACCGGGATATTTTCCCAGTCCTCATCTGTATTCTGACTGACCCTGGCTCTTGATTTCATCGTTACCGGGCCTTCAGCATCCGTGTGGATCTCATACACAAAATTCCACATCGCATGCACATCATGATACGTGAGTTCAAATGGATATGTTCCGGCTGAAGGAACTTCCAGAACAGCCGTAATGACCGGAAGACTCTCCAGGCGTTCGGCCTCACTCAGATCTTTTTCCAGTTTTCTGATCCTGCTGTTGAGATCGTTGATCGAATCATACAATTTGTTCAGACGGTCCGGCAGTCTGGTAATGTAGTTTTCAACATCTGTCAGATCCGGTTTGCTGGTTCCCTGGAATGCACCATTGCTTTTCCATAAGGATATCTGAAGTTCGTGGATCTCCTTCTGTCTCTGCAAAGCGGTCATATCTTCCCTGATCTTCGCAGATGGACGATCCTCAGGCTCATCTTCTGTTCCATAACTGAAGCGGATGTCAGACAGTCCTGTTCCTGCAGGGAAAAACAGCTTGACCGTATCCGTATCAGAGCCATTGGAAAGTCCCAGGATACGAAGTGTATTGGTCCCCTGTTCCAGCACAACACTGCCCTTTCTTGTGATCTCTGCTCCTCTGCGGTATACCTGTACAGCAGATACTGTAGTCTGAATAGTCTGCATATATGTTATCCTCCGTTATTTTATGATCTGGTCAATATAGTTTCTGTTTTCATTGTAACAGTTAACTGCTGTCCGCACGAGGACATGCACCAAAAACTTCGAATTCTTAATTTATGATCTCCTATAAAACATACTGTCCTGCAGAAAAAAGACCGTTTCCGGTCTGTTCCGGGAAACGATCTTTTCATGTGGATTACAGTTGGAAATAACGTGCTGCGTTGTTGTAGCTGATACCTTCTACGATCTTCTTCAGAGAAGCTTCATAGTTCGGATATTCGCCGTTTTCTACCCAGTTGCCTACCATGTTGCACATGATGCGGCGGAAATAGTCATGACGTGCATATGACAGGAATGAACGGGAATCCGTCAGCATTCCTACGAAGTTGCCGAGCAGACCGAGGTTTGCAAGGGCACGCATCTGATCTTCCATACCGCTCTTTGTGTCATTGAACCACCATGCAGAACCAAGCTGGATCTTGCCGGGTACTTCGTCAGACTGGAAGCATCCAAGCAGTGTTCCGAGCAGTTCGTTGTCTACCGGGTTCAGGGAGTACAGAATGGTCTTAGGGCATTCTGCTGTCTTATCCAGTTCAGAGAGCAGGTCAGCGATCAGAGCGCCGCAGTTGTTCTGGGCGATCATATCGAAGCCTGTATCCGGTCCAAGCAGACGGAACATGCGTTCATTTGCATTTCTGTGGCAGGAATAGTGCAGCTGCATCGCAATGCCAAGGCGGTGATAAGCTTTTCCGAGAGCCAGCAGAACAGCTGTCTGGTATTTCTCAGCTTCTTCTACTGTGATGCACTCACCGTTCATGACCTTTGCATAAACAGCGTTGACTTCTTCAGCTGTTCCTTTACGGAACGGAATATAGTCAAGACCATGGTCACTTGCACGGCATCCCATTTCAGCAAAGAATTCTACACGCTCGATCAGGGCTGCGATCACATCGTCAGCTGTTTCGAGTTTTTCTTTGCCGACACTCTTTGCGAGCTGGCCGATATACTGTGCGAAGCCTTCTTTGTTGATGTTGATCGCCTTGTCAGGACGGAAGGACGGGCATACTTTGACCGTGATCGTCTGATCTTCACGGATCTTCTTATGCCATTCCAGAGAATCGACCGGGTCATCCGTAGTGCCGATGAATGCAACATTGGACTGCTTGATCAGACCGCGGACTGTCATGTTCGGGTCATTCTGCAGCATATCATTGCACTTATTCCAGATCGCTTCTGCATTGTCCAGTGTCAGCGGTTCTTCAACGCCGAAGAACTTGTGCAGTTCCATATTGCACCAATGATACATCGGGTTGCCGATCGCCATTTCCAGTGCTTCAACAAACTTCAGGAAACGCTCGAAATCAGGCTTGTCCCCTGTGATGTATTCTTCCGGTACACCATTGGAGCGCATAACTCTCCATTTATAGTGATCTCCGAAATAGGTACCGTCCGGATTCTTGCCGCCGAGCCATACTTCTGCCAGGTTGTTGAACCTTCTGTCTTCATAGATCTCTTTCGGAGAAATATGGCAGTGGTAGTCAACCAGAGGCATCTTGTCTGCATAATCATGGAACAGATGCTGTGCAGTCTCTGTTTCAAGCAGGAAGTTTTTATCCATAAATGCTTTCATTTTCACTTATCACTCCTATCTCTTGATATCGTAGTTCATGTTCATCAGATTGCGGATGGACTCTACGTCGTCAATGATGTTTCCATCGCCGTGGATCGTATGCTTGATCACGCTGCTGGCAACCGCAAAGTTGACCATATCCATCGGTTTGTAGTTGTTCATCATCGCATAGATCAGACCGCTGGCAAAGGCATCTCCGCCGCCGACTCTGTCCAGAATGTTGAATGTGAACATCTTGCTTTCGAATGTATGTCCCTGGTACCACATATATGCCATCAGACTGTTTTCACTGCCTGAATGAGCATAACGTACGTGGCGGGCAATGCACTTCAGGTTCGGATATCTCTCAATGAACTTCTGGAAGACCTCATCCTGATCCTCATAATTCGGATGCATGCTGAGACCGTCTTTCCAGTCACCCTTTGAATGATCTTCTTCATCCTTCCAGAGATGATACGGTTCGATTCCGAAAAGTACATCTACATACGGCAGGCACTGTGTGCAGTAGTCCCTGGCTTCTTCCCATGTCCAGAGCAATGAACGGAAGTTGCCGTCAAAGCTGACTGTCAGCCCCTTTTCCTTCGCTGTCTTCATCAGACGGAGTGTGAATTCCGCACAGCTCGGGCTTAATGCCGGTGTAATGCCGGACAGATGCAGCCAGTCGAATCCTTCCAGCAGTGCATCTGCATTGATTCCCGAGAAGTCAAACTCTGCGATCGCACTGTGTTTGCGGTCATAGGTCACACGGGACGGACGGATTCCGTATCCGGTTTCCAGATAATAGACACCCATTCTGTGCGTCGGTGTCTGTTCATGTGTGGACAGAATCACCGGTGTGCAGTGTACGTCGTTGCTGCGTAGCATACGGACCGCGCTCTTGCCCAGGGAATTATCCGGAACAACACTGAAGAATGTACTGTCGATTTTCAGATTGGCCAGAGCGAGCGCAATGTTCGCTTCACTTCCGCCATAGCTGATTTCAAAGTTCGTCGCAACCCGGATCTTGTCATAGTTCGGAGGAGTCAGACGCATCATGACTTCACCGAATGTAATGAAACGGTTGTTCGGATTGCTGCTGATCAGAGGATTATGATGTTCCATATCATTTCTCCTGTCTTATACTGTACTGTCTGTAAACTCAACGCTGGATTCTTCCGGATCCATCACCGCCGGCAAGCTTTTCAACCTCGGACACTGTCATCATGTTGTAGTCGCCTTCGATCGTGTGTTTCAGAGCAGATGCCGCAACTGCGAACTCAACTGCAGCCTGTGTGCTGTAGCCGTTGAGGAGTGCATAGATCAGGCCGCCGCCGAAGCTGTCGCCGCCGCCGACTCTGTCAATGATGCGCAGTTCATACTTCTTGGAGAAGCAGTACTCATCGGATGCGACGTCGTACAGCATAGCGCTCCAGCCGTTATCAGATGCACTGTGGGATTCACGGAGCGTGATCGCAACTTTTTCAAATCCGAATTTATCTGCAAGCTGTTTTGCTACAGACTTGTAACCTTCATGATTCAGCTGACCGCCGTAAATATTTGTAGCTTCAGCTTCGATTCCGAATACATCTTTTGCGTCTTCTTCATTAGAGATGCAGACATCGACATACTGGCAGAGATCAGTCATGGCAGCTCTTGCCTGTTCACGTGTCCAGAGCTTTCCGCGATAGTTCAGGTCGCAGGAGATCTTCAGGCCCTTTGCTTTGGCAGCCTTGCATGCCTGACGTGTGATCTCGACAACGTTCTCACCGAGAGCCGGTGTGATTCCTGTGAAATGGAACCATTCAGCACCATCGAAGATCTCATCCCAATTGAAGTCTTCCGGCTTTGCAAGCTGGATCGCGCTGTTCGCACGGTCATAAATGCAGACACTGCCGCGCTGGGAAGCACCCTTTTCGTTGTAATAGATACCTACTCTGTCACCGCCGCGTGTGATCTTCGTTGTATCAACGCCATATCTGCGGAGACTGTTGACTGCAGCCTGTCCAATTGCATGAGCCGGGAGCTTCGTTACAAATGCTGTATCAACACCATAATTGGCAAGGGAAACAGCGACATTGGCTTCGCCGCCGCCAAATGTGAATTCCAATGTGCTCGCCTGAACAAAGCGCTCATAGTTGAACGGCTGCAGACGAACCATCAGTTCACCGAAGGTTACTACTCTGCTCATTCTGATCAGCCTCTGACTCTGTCAACGATCTCTCTTGTCTGTTTGCAGAGGTCAATGATCTTTTCCCAGTTTCCGCTTTCGATATCGTCAGCCTTAACCATATATGTGCCGCCACAAGCTGCGATGACGGGGCAGGACAGATATTCTTCCAGGTTCTTCAGGTTAACGCCGCCTGTAGGCATTACCTTGAACATCGGGAACGGTGCACTCAGAGACTTGATCTTCTTCAGACCGCCGGACTCTTCAGCCGGGAAGAACTTGACGACTTCATATCCGTAAGGAAGCGCCATCTGATATTCTGTTGCCGTTGTAACACCAGGGAAGTACTGGATGTTGAGTTCAACGCACTTGTCAGCGAGTGTTTTGCTGAAACCGGGTGAAACGATGAACTGTGCGCCTGCATCGACAGCTGCCTGTGCCTGTTCTTCTGTAAGAACTGTACCTGCGCCAACGATCATTTCAGGGCATGTTTCTTTCATGATGCGGATCGCTTTGTCAGCACCTGCTGCACGGAAAGTAACTTCCGCAACGGGCAGACCGCCCTCGCACAGTGCTTTTGCAAGCGGAGCAGCATCTCTTTCAGGGTTGCTCAGTTTGATAACCGGTACTACACCGATCTTGGAGATTGCTTCATTAAGCTGATTCATATTATTTTTCCTCCTGTTATTTCCTACATTTATTATGCGGTAAATTCTGTTGTGTATTACATTGCCTGATTTGGCATCATAATTGTATTTATTGCTTTTATTGTTAGGGCTTACAATTCATCATACAGCCGCTGCAGATACAGTCTGGATGTTTCGGCATTTTCATTGCTGGTGTTTTCCAGTGTTGCCTGAATATACGGTTTCCTTGCTTTCATGAAGCGGAGGATCTCCGTATAGTCCATTTCACCTGTACCTGCCGCAATGCTCTTGAGATCATTTCCTGCAGGGACATAGTCCTTCAGATGAACGACAGCAATATCATCTCCCAGCAGTTCGATCGTTTTGGCAAAGATCTCATCTCTCTGACCGGTATTTTCCGGGCAAAGCAGATTGACCGGGTCGAAGATGATACGCAGGTTCGGACTGGCGATCGCATCAAGTACGATGCGTGCACGTTCAGGTGTGCATACGATATGTTTCCATACCGGTTCGATTGCCATACTGACACCGTATTTTTCGGCACATTCAACAACAGGCGCTAGTCCTTTGATGAATGTTTCCAAAGCTTCTTTCGAATGCGTATTCGCATCCATCTTGTACTCAGCGTTCGGAGCTCCTGTTTCCGTTCCGACAACCGACGCACCGAGTACGGACGCGACCCGCAGATGCGCATAATAGCGTGACTGTATTTCCTTCAGTTTTTCCGGATCCGGATGAGCCAGATTCAGATAGCATCCCAGTACAGCCACATCCAGACCTTCACGTTCAAAAACACGTTTGGTATAACGGCCCAGTCCCTCTGTCAGTGCAGCCGCGTCAAATGTATATCCTTTGATGACTTTGGAATAAGCGAGATGTACACATGAGAAGCCTTCTTCCCTTGCTTTTTTCGCCCGTTCTTCCATTGTCTGCAGTTCAGGTGCCAGACCGGTGTTGATATCGTGGAGACGAATACCTAATTGCATAGCTGTTCCTCTTTCCGCTGCTTACAGAACAACGCCGTCCTTGAAGATCGAGATCTCACGGAATCCTTTGCGTTCAGAACTGGTCAGCTTACCGGAAGCTGTCTGGATCACCAGATCAAGCAGATCTGCGCCGGCTTCATCAAGTGTCTTGTCACCGTCTGCTACAGCACCGGCATTGAAATCGACCCAGTTCGCTTTCTTTGTTGCAAGCGGTGTATTGGTTGCGATCTTCAGTGTGGGTGCAGGTGCGCCGAACGGTGTTCCTCTTCCTGTCGTAAACAGGATCATATGTGCTCCGGCAGCAGTCAGAGCAGTTGCGGATACCAGGTCATTGCCAGGTCCGTAGAGCAGGTTGAGACCCTTTGTCTTGACTGAATCAGCGTAGCCGATTACATCAACGATCGGAGCAGTTCCGCCCTTCTGTACACAGCCGCAGGATTTGTCTTCCAGTGTTGTGATACCGCCCTGCTTGTTGCCTGGTGAAGGATTGTCGTAAACAACTTCATTATGGGAAATAAAGTAGTTCTTGAACCCGTTCAGCATATCGGATGCCTTCTGGAAAACTTCCTCGCTGACACATCTGTCAAGCAGGAAACTTTCAGCACCGAACATTTCCGGAACTTCTGTCAGTACAGTTGTTCCGCCCATTGCTGTCATCAGATCGGAGAATCTGCCGACAGTCGGGTTTGCTGTAATTCCGGACAGTCCGTCGGAGCCGCCGCACTTCATGCCGACGACAAGCTCACTGACCGGCATTTCTTCACGTTCAAATTTTGAAGCATATGCTGCGCATTCTTCCAGCAGCTGTCTTCCGGCTTCAAACTCATCTTCAACCTGCTGGCATGTCAGGAATTTCACCCTGTCAGGGTTATATTCACCGAGTTCCTGAAGGAACTGCTCATGTGTCAGGTTCTCACAGCCAAGGCTCAGTACCAGTACTGCACCTGCATTCGGATGACGTACCAAAGCAGCAAGCAGTTTTCTTGTCTGTGCATGGTCATGTCCGGTCTGGGAGCAGCCGAACGGATGTGTAAATGTATACAGTCCGTCGATGGATCCTTTGACAAGATCCTGATTCTCTCTGACCAGAGTCTTTGCGACATCATTGACGCAGCCGACAGTCGGAATGATCCAGATCTCATTGCGCACAGCAGCTCTGCCATCTTCCCTGCGGTAACCCATAAAAGTACGCGGTTCCAGAGGTGTGACCTGCGGATTTGTCGGACAGTAGTTGTATTCTACTTCGCCGGACAGGTTGGTCGCCATGTTATGTGTATGGACCCACTGACCGGGATTGATATCGGAGGTTGCATGTCCGATCGGCAGTCCGTATTTCCGGACGATCTCACCTGAAGCGATCGGCTTCAGGGCAGCCTTATGGCCCTGCGGAATATTCTCGATGATCTTTACACCATCAAATTCCGTACCGGCCTCGATCGGATGAAGTGCTACCGCGACATTATCGTTCTCATTGATCTTGATAAAATCAAGCATGGCAGCTTACTCCTTTCCCAGAGCAAGTGCATAAGCCTTCAGCGCACCTTCGCTTCTGATGACTTCCAGAGCCTTGACAACTGCTTCTTCGAAGCCTTCAATCGTTGTCAGGTCCATGCCCCACATACGCTCATCCTTCATGACAGCGTGTGTCAGTGCTGCTGCATCATCATTTCTGTGATCATAGAAGAATTCCAGAACGAAGCGGTCATCGCTGACAGTATATGTGTTGCCTGCAGGACGGCGGCATACCAGACCTGCATCTGTCAGTTCCTGGATGTCACTGGAATAGAATGCCAGATAAGCAGCGAAGCTTGTTGTCAGGCACTTCGGCAGTGTTCCCTTAGCTTCAACATATTCCAGAAGGCTGGGCAGATCTCTTGCCCTCCACTTGGAAGTGGAGTTCAGTGAAATGCTCATCAGTTCATGGTTGACAAACGGATTGTTGAAACGATCCTGTACAGCTCCAGCGAAGTTATAAAGATCATCTTTATCGAGCGGAAGTGTCGGAATGACTTCATCATACAGCATTGTATTCATGAAGTTCAGAACTGTCTCATTCTGCATGCAGTCACGTACAATGTCGAATCCCGCAAGATATGCACCGAGAACAAATCCTGTATGAGCACCGTTCAGGATGCGGACCTTACGCTTCTTATAAGGTGTTACATCCGGTACAACAGGGCAGTTCAGACCTGCTGCCTTGAACGGGAGTTTGTCTTCCAGCCATGCCGGTCCTTCAATGTTCCAGACGCCGAATACTTCACCTACATCAAGCAGCGGGTCGGAATAGCCGTGCAGCTGTTCCAGACGTGCAACTTCCTCTTCATCACGGATACGGCCCGGAACGATACGGTCTACCAGTGTTGAGCAGAAGAGGCAGTCTTCATTGACATATCTGCGGAATTCATCGGACAATCCCCACAGATCGATGTACTGGTTGACGCACTTCTGAAGTTCTTTACCGTTATTGTCGATCAGTTCGCAGGAAAGAATGATCAGTCCCTTCTGACCTGCCTTGAAGCGTTCCAGCAGAACCTGTGTCAGTTTGCCGGGGAATGAAGAAGCCGGACGGTCTTCCAGTTTGCATTCAGGATCAAATACGATACCTGCTTCTGTTGTGTTGGAAGCGACATATTCCAAATCTGCCGAACGTGCAACTTCCATCATTGCTTCAAAGTCATCCTCTTCGTACGGATTGAGGCAGCGTGAAACAACGGAAATGACTCTCTTTCTGTCTACTTTCTCGCCGTTTTCACGTCCTCTCAGATACAGAGTATACAGACCTTCCTGTTCATTGATCAGTTTGGATAATCCGCCTTTGATCGGGCAGACAAGAACGCATTTACCGTTCCAGCCGACTCTTTCGTTTGAAACATCAAACCAGTAATCGACGAATGCGCGGAGGAAGTTGCCTTCTCCGAACTGCAGAACCTTTTCCGGCGCTTTTTCCAGAATATATCCGTCATAACCGGATTCTTTCAGGACTGCGTAGTTTAATTTATTCATGATAGAATTCTCCTTTCATTTCCGTTCATTCATATCAGAAAAAGTGAAGATACTTACGTACCTTCACTCACATGCTCAGGGTACGTAATTAAATCGACGGTTGATCCACATCCTGCAGAGGGAAACCCATTGACGACATGACTCTTCAGGTGTTTCAACCTCCTGCGTGCATGTGGATATTCCATGTACGCCTGTTTCAAAAAGATGATACTCCAGCGGCACTTTGCATTCCCTCAGTCTGACAGCCAGCATCAGACTGTTTTCAACAGGAACACTTGCATCTTCGCCGCCGTGCCACATAAATGTCGGCGGAAAATCAGAGGTAACATGGTCCGGAAGATGCATTTTTTCTTTCATGGCAGGATCGTTTCCTGTTACCCATCTGACTGATTCTTCATGTGCGAATTCTTTGGTGCTGATCACCGGATAGCACAGGATCATCGCATCAGGCCTGCTGTCAGTGCCAAGGTTGAGTTCCGGATCATTCCAGAATGTTCCAAGACTTGCAGCGAGATGCCCGCCTGCGGAAAATCCCAGTACGGCGATCTTCTGAGGATCGATATGCCATTCTTCCGCACGATTTCTGACTGTTTTAACAGCTTCCGCCAGCTGTCTCAGCGGACGGAAACCGGAAGCTTTTTCACCGCATGTATATTCCAGGATAAACGCCTGATAACCCATTGACAGGAATTCAAGCGCTACCGGATCTTTTTCACGGGGTGAACGCCACTGATAGGCTCCGCCCGGGCAGATGATAACTGCCGGACGGACCTTATGTGCTTTCAGCGTTTCGTAATCATCCTGCAGGATCCCGCGGACTTCCGCTTCTCCTGCATGGAAGCTGATCAGTTTCATTGCGGCTGTTTTCCAATATATGCAAGAATACCGCCATCAACGTAAAGGATATGTCCGTTTACGAAGTTGGAAGCGTCACTTGCAAGGAATACTGCAGGACCCTGCAGATCTTCCGGAGTGCCCCATCTGGCAGCCGGTGTTTTGGCAACGATGAACTGGTCAAACGGATGTCTGGATCCATCAGGCTGACGTTCTCTTAACGGAGCTGTCTGCGGTGTAGCGATATAGCCGGGGCCGATGCCGTTGCACTGGATATTGTATTCACCATATTCAGAGCAGATATTTCTTGTCAGCATCTTCAGACCGCCCTTTGCAGCTGCATATGCAGATACTGTTTCTCTTCCGAGTTCGCTCATCATGGAGCAGATGTTGATGATCTTTCCATGACCTTTTTTGATCATTCCGGGAATGACTGCCTTTGAAACGATGAACGGAGCGTTCAGGTCTACGTCAATGACTGCACGGAAATCTGCAGCTGACATTTCAGTCATCGGAATACGCTTGATAATACCTGCGTTGTTGACGAGAATATCAACTCCGCCGTACTTTTCTTCAATGTCTGCTACCATTGCATTGATCTCGTCTTCTTTTGTTACATCAGCAACATATCCGACAGCATCAATACCTTTTTCATGGTAGGAATCCAGTGCTTTATTTTTTGTCTCATCATTCAGGCAGTTAAAGATGATCTTTGCGCCTGCTGCAGCATATGCTTCAGCGATCGCAAAACCGATTCCGTAAACTGCGCCTGTGATCAGAGCAACTTTGCCGTCAAGGCGGAATGCATTCATTTCCATATCTATCATCTCCTATAAAAGCTCGTTCGGTTTTAAGTTATCCATATCATCGAAGGCCAGGTTTTCTCCGCCCATTGCCCAGATAAATGTATAGTTTGATGTACCGCAGCCGCTGTGGATGGACCATGAAGGAGAAATAACAGCATCAAAGTTGTTCATAACGATATGCCTTGTTTCCTTCGGCTGACCCATCAGATGAATAACTGCTTGATCTTCGGGAATCTCGAAATATGTGTATACTTCCATACGGCGCTCATGAGTATGGCTGGGCATCGTATTCCATACGCTGCCTTCTGCCAGCTGTGTCAGGCCCATGGAAAGCTGGCATGTCTCCAGTACATCCGGATGGATGAACTGATTGATGACACGCTTGTTGGCAAATTTTTCCTCACCGGTCGGACGGTGATTTGCATTTTCAAATGAAAGGAATGTTGTTTTGCATTCTTTATGCGCAGGTGTCGATGCAAGATAGAATTTTGCAGGGTTCTGCGGATCATCACTCTCAAAGTAGACTTCTTTTACTCCTTTGGAGATATAAAGGCAGTCTTCATATACCATTTCATAACGGACACCATCCGCTGTGATGGCACCTTTGCCGCCGAGATTGAACACACCGGCTTCACGGCGTTCCAGGAAATAACCTGTACCGAAATTAGCCCAGATATCGATGCCTTTGTCGATCGATACTTTTTCGTTAACAGGCATGATTCCGAGAATCACCATTCTGTCAACGTGCGAATATGTAGCCTTTACCGTATCCGGAACATAAAGATCTGTGATCAGGAATTCTTTTCTCAGTTCTTCTGTCGTATAGCGCTTAACATCATTCGGACTTGCGGAATAACGAATATCCATAAGATATCTCCTTTACTTAATTCTGAGTTCTGTTTCAGCATCGAACAGATAAACATTTTCAAGCGGAATGGAGAATGTGATATCTTCGTCGATTTCCGGTGTATCGTGCGGGTCTACCTTCAGAATCGCTTTGTCTTCTTCGGCAGTAATGTAGATGTTCGTATTGTCACCAAGCATTTCTGTCAGTTCAACGTTTGCAACGACCTGATATGCGTTGTCTTTCTTGCCGAGTTCAATGGATTCAGGACGAAAACCGAAAATGATTCCCTTTCCTTCATAATCTGCTGCAGCTGCACCAAGCTTCTTTGTAAGATCGATCTTGTTGTCGCCGAAGCTGATCTTTCCGCCTTCCACTGTACCGCGGATGAAGTTCATCGGAGGTTCTCCGATAAAGCCGCCTACGAATACATTGACGGGATTGAAATACAGGTCATACGGTGTACCGATCTGCTGTACATATCCGTCTTTCATAACAACGATCCTGTCAGCGAGCGTCATAGCTTCTGTCTGGTCGTGAGTTACGTAGATCGTTGTTGCGCCTGTTTCACGGTGGATCTGCGCAATTTCAGAACGCATGGTAACACGCTGTTTTGCGTCCAGGTTTGACAGAGGTTCATCCATCAGGAAGATACCTACTTTACGGATGATCGCACGTCCGATTGCAACACGCTGACGCTGTCCGCCTGAAAGTGCTCTCGGCAGACGATCCAGATAATCAGTCAGACCAAGGATCGCAGCTGTCTTCTTAACCTTCTCCTCGATCACTTCCTCGTCAACACCCTGCAGAGTCAGTCCAAAGGCGATATTATCGAAAACTGTCATCTGAGGATACAGAGCATAGCTCTGGAATACCATTGCTACCTCACGTTCACGCGGACCGAGTTCATTTGCACGGTTCCCGTTGATCAGGAAGTCACCGTTGGAAATATCTTCAAGGCCGGCGATCATTCGCAGTGTCGTGGACTTTCCGCAGCCGGAAGGTCCGACAAATACGATGAATTCACCCTTGTCGATTTCCAGGTTAAAATCATGAACAGCATGATAACCGTTCGGATAAATCTTATTGATGTTTTTCAGAGTTATGTATGCCATAGAATATCGCCTCCTAGCGTATGTATGTATGACCTAAAGGGAATAACCCTTTTACAGATAAATTTTTGTGCTGTCTGAATCAGCAACCAACGGCTGTTTCTGCGAATAATTCTTCGGAGAAACCCCGTATCTTTTTTTAAACAGTTTTGAGAAATACAGAGGATCAATGAAGCCGCACTGTCTTGTGATCTGTGAAATATTGTGATTTTCACCGCCGATCGCAAGGATCCTTGCGGCGTTTTCAAGGCGTCTCTCCATCAGGTACTGTCTGGGTGTCATCCCGAGTTCCTGTTTGAATACCCGTTTCAGATATTCAGTGCTGAAGGAGAACGACTCCAGGCAAGCGTTTAAGTCAAAGTTCGCATCAGGATAGTTTTTCAGGATGATATCAACGATCTTTGTGACGACACTGTTATGCTCATTTCCAACCGATACCATTGATTCGATCATCGTACCGATCAGAGTCCCGTAGATCGGCAGCAGCGCATTGCTTTTAGGCTCTGTTGTTGAATAATAGTAGAACGCTGCAGCAAATGCATCGCGGAGAAAACCATTGTTCAATCCGGACAGCACAGTTCCTTCCGTCACATTGAATGAGGGATCATCAATAATCATATGAATATTGGTAAATCCTTCTTCACCGAAGTTGATATGCGGTTCCTTCGGAGGAATCAGCGCTATACTGTCTTCCTCATACGGAACCACCCTGTTGGTAAAGATGATTTCTCCTTTTCCGCTTGTACAATAGATGAGTTCCCAATTGTTGTGGATATGCTTCGTGACATTATAGGTTAAAGTATGCTTGCCGACATAAATGATGTCATTCATGCTTCTTTCTCCGATAACGCCTGCTTGTGTTTGATCTCTGTATAAGCAAGGATCAGCGGAGCGACACCTTTCGCATCGTTTTCTACGACCGGTTCTGAAATATAGTATTCATAAGAACCGTCACGTCTCCGGTTATTTTCAGGTCCAAGACCTGCTACCAGACAGATACCTCCCAGATCAATGCCTGTGTCGGTAAATGTCAGATATTTATCCACGATCCCGTTGAATGTCTTTTCACCGGATTCAGCATAATCTTCCGTCAGGATGCCGAGACGGGCACCCTTCAGCATAGCGTAGGCAGCCATAGCACTTCCGCTTGTTTCAAGATAGTTGCCTTCTCTTCCCGGCTGATCCGGTACCTGCCAGTACATGCCGGTCTCTTCATCGGCATATCTGCGCATGTTTTCCATCAGCTCTTTAAAGATCGGGATGAGCTGGTCTTTCTGTTCGCCGTCCGGCAGGATCTCTGCAAGATCTGCCAGGGCAACCATGAACCAGCCAAGTGATCTGAGCCAGAAGTTCTTCGAACATCCTGTTTCAGGATCAGCCCAGAATGCTTTTTTCGACGCATCATACCCATGGAAATACAAACCCTTGTCTTCAGAGTACATGCGTTTATGTACATTCCTGATCTGATCAACGATGTCACTGTAGTCACCCGTTCCGAAGTATTTTTCATACATAGCGTAGAACGGCTGAGCCATATAGATTCCGTCAAGCCAGACCTGATTCGGATAGATCGCCTTATGCCAGAAATTGCCTTCATATGTTCTCGGCTGGGCTTCCAGCATCCTATGGAGCAGATCTGCCGCAAGACGGTATTTTTCTTTTCCTGTTTTCCTGTGAAGTTCAAACAGGACTCTTCCTTCATTGATGTCATCAAGGTTTGCCTTTTCAGGCTCCAATGTCAGGATCGATCCGTCTTCCTGGACATAATAGTCTGCAACTGTTTCAGCAAAATCTGCATAACGCGGATCACCTGTTATCCTTGTCATTTCCATCAATGCCGTGAGCATGCAGCCATCAATATAATTCCAGGTGCCCTTTTTTCCTTCTCTCAGTTTTTCGAGATTCCACATCGTTCTTTCAGGTGTGGATTCTTCAACCAGGCGAAGAACGAAGGCATCAAACTTACCATAGTCTTCCATTATTCAAATCCCTCCGTAGTGATTTTTTCATAATGATCCGCTATCAGGGATTCACCGACAACTCCGCTCAGTCGGACGTTCTTTACAGAGATCTCTCTGACATTGTCCAGGTAGATACCCAGACGGCAGCGTTCTTCCGCAAAGTTCTGCATAGCAGGTACTCCCGGCTTTGCATCGGAAGCAAATGATACAGAAACATTTTCCAGTTCGACACGGTCGATCGGGCTTTCAGGCAATCCGTCAATATAGCATGCGGCAACTTCAGCATCGACACACTCCATATTCTTGAACTCAAACAGTCCCAGATGAGGTGTACGGTCATCGATCGGCAGATGTTCCCTGCTCCAGACATACTCTGTATATCTGTCAGGGTCCACGCAGTTGTACCACATATTGATGACGATCGGAGTCTTGACTTTCTCCATGCGGATATTGTCAAACAGGACATCCGTAATGACGCTTTCCTTACCTCTGCCCCTTCTGGACTTGATGCGCAGGCCGCGGTCTGTTTCACGGAACAGGCACTGTGTTACGGACACATTCCTGATTCCTGCGGACAGTTCGCTTCCCAGTGTCAGCGCACCATGTCCGAACTGCATCAGGCAGTTTCTGATCGTGTGGTGATCTGCCGGCACATGATATTTCATTGCCATATCGATCTTGCCGGATTTGACAGCAATGCAGTCATCTCCTACTGAGAACTTGCAGCCGATGATATCGACATAGTCACAGCTTTCCGGATCGATTGCATCTGTATTGGGTGATACTTTCGGTGCTGAGACTGAGCAGTCCAGCAGCGAGATATTCTGTGAAAAATAAGGATGAATATGCCATGACGCGCTGTTGGCGACTGTAACACCGTGAAGCGTTACATTCTGGCAGCGGTTCAGGAACACCGCACGGGGACGTTTTGCCGGGAATTCATTGAAGTTTTTCCACCAGTCTCCGTTCTGACCGTTTCCATCGATCCTGCCTTTGCCGACGATGCGGATGTCATTGACATAAGATCCCTGGATTAATGACTGATATGCGTCCTGTTCGATCCCTTCAAATCCTGCGAAAGGTATTTCTTTTCCGTTCTCATCTTTAATGATGGCCGGAATGATCGGATACCTTTCACGATCTGTTGATCCGAGCAGTACAGCTTTTTCACTCAGTTCAATTGTGATATGACTTCTGAGTGTTAAGGGCAGTGTAAGATATGTACCCTCAGGGAAGTAAAGACGTCCTTTTTCCGGAATCATGTTGATCGCTGTCTGGATCGCGATTGTGTCTTCATGAACACCGTCGCCAACAGCTCCGAAACTGCGGACATTGATGCAGCAGCTTTCAGATTCCGTACGGAAACTGACAGTTTCCTCTGATTCGGAAAAACAAACACTCAGCTCGTATTCAGTATCAGGTTTCAGTTCAAATACCGAAAACACGTTTTCATGTCCGCGATAAACTTCACGCCCTGCCAGTCTGACGGAATACTCCTCAGGACTGTAATACGGTGAATGATTCTGAATTTCGAAACAGGCAGAACTGCTTCCTTTGTATAGAGTTTTAATCATACAGTTACCTCATCATGCTTTTTTTGTGTTGATAAATCTATCTGTGATAAAATGCTTGATCTCAATGAACAGAAGATCAAATGCAAGATAGAAGACTCCGAACAGGATCGGCTCTACACCGAGTACGACCCGGTCCGGCTGATTGGTAGCTGATGCAATTGCACCGTTAATAAATGAGTAAAGCGTGTAGACAAAGAACAGAACAAAGCAGGAATACAGGATGTTTAATATAAAACTGACATACCCCCGCTTCGTTACCATAATGAAGCGTTCATTCTCACCGCGTGTCTTTTCCATGAAACGCAGCGCGTTATTTGTCAGAAGATCAGTAACGACCCCCATGGCAATACCTGTGACAAACAGCATGTCCAGTACATCTGCCATGTAGATCCCTAATCCCCAGATAAAGAAGAAACATACCGCTCCGGCAAACCAGAACTTGATCAGCAGCATCTTTGCCCATTGCGGAAGCGTATACTTCGTAGCCGATGTATACTTTCTGATCTCCTCTTCCGAAACTTCCGGTGAATTGGATTCATCAGCCTCTACAAGAGCCTGGACCGCTTCTTTTTTCAGATCATAGTAATCTGTTTCTTTTTCAACTTCCGGCTTGACTGCCTGTTTTCTGTTCTTTTTACTCATGAATACTCCTGCTCACACAGCATTGGACAGAAAGCCATGCTGTCTGTCCGCTGCATGATGACTCTTATGCTTCGCCGGAAATATCGATCGTTCCGAGGGAGCCGTTATCTTCAACTTCAATCGATGTCTTGACCTTGCGCAGCATCTTTGTATAAACAGGAAGCAGCAGGATCAGAACATATGTGATTGCGAGAAGGATCAGATGTATCCTCAGATAATATTCGGCATAAGCGATATATACTGTGTTCATTGTGACAACGATCGGATTGACCGGACGCTGAATCGCAGCATAGATCTGGTTGAGATAATAGATGTCAGCAAACGCGATGATTGCAAACATTGCTGTCATAATAATGAACATCGGTTTATTGACCGGCTTACGATACTGGAATGTGTTAATGAAGCACATGAATGAAAGCATCGAGAACAGCATTGTGCAGAATCCTGCAAGTCCCATTCCTGTGCCCTGGATCTTGGCTGTTGTATCAGATACATATGTCAGATGCATTGCATAATACAGGAATGTGATTACCAGTGCCACTTCCGGGATCATAAACGGCTTGCGTTTCAGTGCTACAAAGAATTTTCTCTTCAGTTCACTGAAGCCACCCTGTTTCTTAGTGCTCATAATTCACCTCCGCGAATAGCTTGGGTCGTTTCCTTGTCAAAGAAGTGCTTTCTATCGAATGTGAACGATGCTGTATCGCCATTCTTATAGTCTGTCCAGCCCTTCAGTTTCGCTGTAACCTTAACTCCGGTATTGCCGATATTGCCATGGACCAGAGTATTCATACCCAGGTTTTCATTCATGGTGACAGTTGCCGGAACATCATTTCCGAGAACGATGTTTTCAGGACGTACGCCAAGTACGATCTGCTTGCCCTGGTATGCTGCTACAGTATGCTTCTCTTCCGGAGTCAGGCTTACTTCGAATCCTTCACCGATCAGTTTGTCACCCTGTACAACAGTATCGAAGAAGTTCATCGGAGGAAGACCGATAAAGCTTGCTACGAAGATGTTTGCAGGTGAATCATACAGTTCAAGCGGTGTACCTACCTGCTGTACATGGCCCATTGACATACATACGATCCTGTCCGCAAGGGTCAGGGCTTCTGTTTGGTCGTGGGTAACATACATCATGGTAGCCTGCAGTCTCTTATGGAGGAGCAGGATCTCACGGCGCGTTGCACCGCGGAGCTTTGCGTCAAGGTTTGACAGAGGTTCGTCGAACAGGAAGACCTTCGGATTACGTACGATGGAACGTCCCATCGCAACACGCTGTCTCTGTCCGCCGGAAAGCTGTGCGGGTTTCTTGTTCAGCTGGCTTGTAAGTCCGAGGACTTCCGCAGCTGCAAGAACCTTCTTATGGATGACGTTCGGATTCTCTTTACGAAGAGTAAGGGAGAATGCCATGTTTTCGTAAATCGTCATATGACCGTACAGGGCATAGCTCTGGAAGACCATTGCCATATCTCTGTCCTTAGCCGGTGCATTTGTAATATCCTTGCCGTCAAGAATGAGCTTTCCGTTGGAAATATCTTCAAGTCCGGCAACCATACGCAGCGTTGTAGATTTACCGCATCCGGAAGGACCGACCAGAACAATCAGCTCACCGTCTTTTACATCCAGATTAAAGTCATAGACTGCCTGTACATTGTTATCGTATATTTTATCGATATGCTGTAAGCTTAACGTTGCCATAACTTAATCTCCTATGCGGCCTGCTCGCCGATCGACTTCAGATGTTCTTCAAGTTCATTGCATTTTTTCATGTTGATGAAGCCTGCGATCAGCAGTGCTGCACCGGAAAGAGCCAGGTAAGCAACAACTTTCATAAACTGTCCGTCGCCCATTACTTTAACAGCAACATCATTGACGACTGTTGTAGCACTGTGCGCTTTCATCGGAATGTAGAAGATCCTTGCGAACTGAATTGCACCGATCACGAATAATGCATATGAATATGATTTTTTGTAGTTCTTGACTCCCTCGGATGCCAGGAAGGCTGCCAAGAGGAAGATCAGATTGTAGACGATGGATATACCGATACTGACGTTGTAGTAGTAAGTGCCGACATCAGACCTGTAAATATTTACGAAGTATAAGACATCGAACAGTATTCCCAGATAGCAAAGGTTGGATGACTGCGAATTTTTGATAAATCTCATCCTGTCACGTGTAATGAAACGTTCATCCTGAGTTGTCATTGCAGAACTCTCCTTCCTTCTTCGACCAGCTGATCTTCTTCTTTCATCAGCTTATTCTTCCAGACTGCATTTGCCACAAGAGCACATGCTACGATCAGCAGAAGAGCAAATACCAGATAGTGGATATCGAACCAGAATGTAGACTCTGTGTAGAGAGTACCCCACATTTCAGAATGAGCCTTCAGAGCTGCAAAATCCACCTGCAGCCACTGCTGTTTGAAGATCTCAATATAACGGTGTGCAAAGATTGCCAGGTATACCGAGAATACTGTAAACAGTCCAATCGATACATAGTTTGCAATATAGTATCTTCTTCTTGAATGCGTGTTTGTGACGTACAGAAAAGCGCCTAATATCAACAGCACAATGCTGTAGTTGAGGAACACTTTATTAAACTCCTGCATGTTGTAATATACGATCGATCCGGCAACATCTGTCTGGAAGACATTGTTCGGGTTGCGCATTGTATCATACAGAGCGTCATAAAGGTCGGTCATGATTCCAAGCGCATATAGAAAGACGATCGCACTTACGATAACAGCAGCAAGACATAAGATGCGCTGCACAGTCAACTGTTTCTTGTACATGATGACCATGTATGAGGATTATGCCGTCAGGCAATAACTCATACTCTCCTTTCCGTCCCCTTTTTTTATATTGATCCGGCCGGGGGATTCAGCCGTGATCTTTCTGATGATCTCCTCCGGAGCGGCATCAGCCGTCCCGGAGAAGAACTAATTCAATTTGATTAGTGGTTGCTGTTGTAGTAATCAACGTCTCTCTGCCAAGCGCCTTCCTTGATTGAGAGGTACTGAGCACCCTTCCAGGTAGTCTTGACAGTATCAGCTGTCTTAGCTGCGTCGCTCATAGCTGCATCTGTGTAGCCGCTGACGATCAGCTTAATGAGCATGTTGTCATCGCCCTTAGCTGTGCCGAAGTTGCTTGCGGACAGTTCTGTGTATCCATTGATCGTGGAGTTTTCTACGCTTGTTGTAGGAAGAACTGTAGGAACGGATGTGTACCAGCTGTTGGAAGCAACTGCGAGTTCAGGATGCTTGATGACGCCCAGTGCGATCGCTCTGGAAATGTGTCCTGCACCTTCCTGGCCGATATCTGTTGTGCACTGGTATTCGAATGCCTGGTTCTTAACAAAGGAGAGTGTGGAACCGAGGTAGAATCTTGCGAAGTTTGTATAGTTGCCGGAAGCGAGTGACCAGAGAGCTTCTTTTGTAGCGTCTGCGATCACAGGCTGCTGTGTTCCGTTGAAGTCGAATGTTTCATAGCTTCCGTCTGCCTTTGTCTTGATGAATGCGTCAGGACCATAGGACAGCAGGATCATACCCTTATCTGTGTATGCGAAGTCGATCAGTGAAAGTGCAGCATTCAGCTTGTTTTCATCGCTGCCGACACCAGCTTTGGAGATTCCCCAACCATCAGTCTTAACTGAACGCCAGGACTCTGTGAAGTGCATGTAGACACCATCAGCATTTGTTCCGTCGAACCAACGAGCAACCGGAATCATGACTGCCATATACTTTTCGCCCTGATCCTTCTGCAGTTTTGTTTCGTTCAGAATTGTCTGTGTCTGGTTGTAGTCATAGTGCATGAAGCCGAGGTCGTTTTCGAGATATGTACCGGAGTTTTCTGTGGACATATCAACATATGCTTTGGAGATCAGGCCTTCCTGAACCATTGCATGCATACGTTCGAGAGCCTGGTATGTTTCAGGTTCCTGTCTTGCATCATGGAGCTGGCCATCTGTGCCGACAAACAGGTAATCCTGTCTGGATTCAAGACCGCGGACACCGAAGAGGATTCCTGCGAAACGGAACATATCGGCGCGGCGTGCTGTGTTGTCATCTTCTCTTGAGAACAGACCCTGGATCGTATCTGTGCCGTTCAGTGTCTGAGGGTTAGCAACTACGCAGCGGAGCAGAGCAACGAGTTCGTCTGCATCCCAAGCTGCATTCTGTCCGACGAACAGATCGGAACGTGCTGTTCCATAGTATCCGCCGTATGCTTCATCGATATATTTACGGAACATGTTGACTGCTGCGACACCGTCAAGGCTGCCAGCTGCGTTCATGTTGGCAACGATGTTTCCGGCTGTGTCATAGTCTTTTGTGACTTTTTCAGCAGCGGAACCGTCAGCTTTTACAACATCAACTTCAACTTTTCCGGAAGTAGGCATGTAAGGTTCATAAACTGCAGCAGCGAGCTGTTTGGAAGCAGCAGCTGTGAATTCGCCTTCACCGTCGAGGAGCTTCTGTACCCAGTCAACACGCATCAGAGGCATCTTTTCAATATCGTTTACGCCGTCGAAGTAAGGGCTGAAGTAGAATGCGCCTGTATCTGTGTTGCCTGTGATTGACAGACGAACGATCGGGTTAGCATCCAGGTATGCCTTGAAGTGAGGCATACGATCAAGATATTCAGCAATGTTGACTAAGCTTCCAGCTTCACCGTTTTCAGTAAGGAGGGCAGCTGTACCGGAAACCATATCAACTTCACCAAGGCGTTCTTTCCAGTATTCGAATTCTTTCGTAGCGCCGTTGCCCTGGTATTTGTCATCGATCTTAATGCCGAGAACTTTTTCAACTTCCTGCCAGGTCGGTTTCAGGTCGCCTGTGTTGTATGTGTTGCCATCAGGCAGTGTGATACCGTTTCCTGCTGTTTCAGCATCGAAGCTGAGACCTGTCTTTGTGGAGTTGTATCCTGTAGCCATGCGGAGAACTGTGCCTTCAGCGTATGTCAGTTCGCCACCGGATGTTTCTGTATTAGTGTCTGTTGATGCAGATCCGCCGCCATTATTGGATGCTGATCCGCCGCCCGACGGCTGTACCTCAATGCTGGGGCCGCATCCTGTCAGAAGTGTCAGTCCAAGCAGTGAAGAAACGAATAATGTCGAGAATTTTTTGAAGTTTTTCATTATTTAATTCCTTTCCTCTTTATTTTTTTTATTTACGCAGACTGCAGGGAATTACTCCTTGACACCGCCCACGTTGACGCCTTTTGCAAAATATTTCTGAATAAACGGATAGATGATCAGGATCGGTACGATCGAGCATACGATCAGAGCATAGATCACTGAGTCTGAAGCATATGTTTCATTCCAGCCGGCCATCGTTTCCGGGTCGGTGTACTGTTCCAGACGAAGTCTGATAAATACCTGCAGCGGATGC
This sequence comes from Solobacterium sp., assembly GCA_017432325.1. GTDB lineage: Bacteria > Bacillota_I > Bacilli_A > Erysipelotrichales > Erysipelotrichaceae > Bulleidia. The sequence goes on from JAFRJJ010000083.1 coordinate 85,085, forward strand.
TCATTCTGATTTGAGATCATCTGTCTTGCCCAGAAGTAACCGTTCCATCTGGAAATTCCGAAGAACAGTGCGACTGTAGCGATTGTTGATTTGGTCATCGGCAGGTAGACCTGCTTCAGGACCTGCATTTCCGTAGCGCCGTCGACGATGGCAGCTTCTTCAATTTCAGAAGGCACACCTTCAAACGCATTTCTCAGAAGGATGATGTTCATGGCAGCCATACCCATTGCGATTACGACCAGCCACTTGTCATCCATAATACCCATACCGTTGAATACATCCTTGGTAGCCAGGTAGTTCAGATACTGAGGAACGATACCTGCAGAGAACCACATCGTGAATACCAGGAAGAAGTTGAAGAACTTTCTGAACAGAAGTCTCTTCTTGGATAATGCGTATGCGCCCAGAATTGCAACGAGCATTGACCAGAGTGTTCCGAACAATGTCAGGAACAGCGTATTGGAATAAGCGTTCCAGAACATGTTGTCATTGAACATTCTCTTGAAGGCATCAAACTGGATGTCCTTCGGGAACAGAACTACCGAGCCGTACTCAACTGCCTGGCGTCCGCTGATCGAAGCACTGATCGCATATACGAACGGATAGAGGCAGCACAGAGCGAAGATGCAGAGCATCGTGTAGCTCAGGATCTTAAAGATCAGTTCCGAAATTTCAAGTTTCCTTTTCATTGAAATCCCCCATTAATAGAGCGACGTATTGGAAGCCTTGCGGGCGATCGTATTTGCACCGATGACCAGAAGCATTCCGACAACGTTGTTCATCATTTCTGCTGCTGCAGCGATTCCGGTACCTGCACCGGAGCCCATACCATTACGGTGAGCGAATGTTGATACGACATCTGCTGTCATATATGTCTTGGTATTGTAGAGCAGCAATACCTTTTCATATCCGACATTCAGAAGTGAACCGATTCTCGTGATCAGCATGATGACGATCGTAGACAGGATACTGGGCAGTACAACGTAACGCATCTGTGCCCATTTGTCGGCGCCGTCGATCTGAGCTGCTTCGTAGCTTGTCGGCGAGATTGCAATGATCGCCGCAAAGAATACGATGGAATCGTAACCCGCACCTTCCCAGATACCGCTGATCTGATAGATAGAACGGAAGTATGCAGGATTGTTCAGAAGACCTGCATTTGCGACGTCTTTACCGATCAGGCCGATATTGGAAAGGAATCTGCTGACGATACCCATACCGGTCGTCAGGGAACCCTGTTTGACAAGCATCATAACGAGTGATGCCATGACAACGGTCGACATGAACTTCGGCAGATACGTCAGGACCTGGAATACGCTTCTTGCAATATTGGAGCGTACCTCATTGAAGAACAATGCCAGGATGATCGGAATCGGGAATCCGAAGCACAGTCCGTAGAAGCTGAGCAGGAATGTGTTTCTCATAGCTCTCCAGAAATCTGTTGAGAGACCATCACCTGCAAACAGCAGTCGTTTGAAGTATGAGAATCCTGAGAAAAGCTGCTGTGATACCGGAAGCACGTTGTCCGATACCTTGAAGCATCCCAGAAGCTCATACATCGGGAAGTAACGCCAAAACAGGAATACAAGGATCATAGGTACCAGCATCAGATACAAACGCCAGTCCTTGGCAATCGTCAGCATTACGTGACGCCAGTAGTGCTTCTCTACATCGTCGCGTACTGCCTGTTCCGGATCGACCTTGTACACCCCTGTTTCTTTGTCTAAAATGAGAAAATCTGCCGCCTTAGCCTTCATAGTGTACCCTCCTTTTCTGCTTTCTCCTTAGAAGAAAGGCGAAGCAAGTAGTGCTTTTGATCTTCGTATATTCCGTCAAGCCGTGAGGCTATCCAGATTACCACGATCGTGAACAGCATTGAGATGCTGTCCGTAGTGAAGAAACCTGCTGCGGCTGCAGCTGACGCTCCCATCAGCATTGCGATGACCGCTCTTCCACCCTGCATCAGAAGCAGCACCAGGATCGGGAAGGCCATTCCGAACCACCCTGTGCGTGCATTTTCCTTGCCGACCTTCAGCAGGACCGGTACTGCAAGGCAGGAAAACAGATTTCCGAAGCAGTAAATAAAATAAGAGAACAGCTGTGCTCCTGATGCAGCACAGAATACCGTACCGCCCAGGAATGCGTGAAACATACCCCACCAGCCCCATCGCATATAGACGATCGTTGTCACCGCTGCGACGATGCTGACAGTATATGGCTGTGCGGGAAACCAGGAATTCGCCGCTTTCACAGTCAGAAACTCACACACAGCAAGGACCACTCCCAGAATCGTCAGATCGATCATTCTGTATTCCTGAAATGTCCGTTGCTTTCCCATTACCGCATCTGCCTCTCTTTTTACTGCAGGTCATTGAAGGAGAAAACGCTTTCATTCAACGGGTCAAAAAAACATCGTTTTCCTGATCACGGCTGAATTCACTATGTCCTCCTTGACTGACCTTACTTAAATTATGGAAATCAGCGCCTTTAAAGTACATGGAAAAAACAATTCAAAATATGGCAATTTTCAACTTTGTTACTGTAATGTTAGTTCATTTTCTCCATATTTGGATATACTTCAATTGTAAGAATTGGAGAGAAATATGAGGATTACAAACGATTCTGATCTGCAGGAAGTGCTTAATCAAACAAACGAGGGCGATGTGTTGGAATTGGCAGAAGGAACCTATCGGATCAAATGCAAAATTCATACACCCGGCCTTACGATCCGCGGTGCAGGCGCTGACCGCACTAAAATCATCTGGGATGATTATGCAAAGAAAATTGCGTCTGACGGCAAAGAATTCAACACCTTCCGTACCTGGACAGTCGCTGTTGTCAGTGACCATGTGACCATCGAAGATCTTTCGATCATCAATGATGCAGGACATCCGGAGCTGAAAGGCCAGGAGGTCGCCCTGACAGTTTACGGCGATGACTTCCATATGAACCGCTGCCGGCTCACATCTACACAGGATACGATCTTCCTCGGACCGCTCCCAGATGACCTGATTGAGCGCTATAATGGCTTTTTAACCGATGATTTGCGTGCTGACAAGTACTGCAGACAGTATTTCAGGGACTGTCTGATCGAAGGAACAGTGGATTTCATCTTCGGATGCGGTGACGCCCTGTTTGAGAACTGCGAGATCCGTTCCGTATATGACGCAAGAGATGTCGGCTATGCAGCAGCTCCTGCACATGCCCTTTCACAAACGGAAGGCATTCACTTCCGCAGATGCAGGTTCACTGCTGAAGACTCTGTCTCAGATGCCAGCATCTATCTTGCAAGGCCATGGAGGGACTACGGACTTGCTGTATTTGAAGACTGTACATACGGCCCGCATATTCATCCGCTCGGCTTTGACAAATGGAATGACACAGACCGTGACCGTACGGCACGCTTCTATGAGGGCCCCCCTGTAGCAGGAAGAGTACCGTGGGCAAAGCATATCTGATCCATATTTTGTTCATGTCCCGATGTCGAATGTAACCGATTTCAGAAAAAATGTAAAAATATGGTAATTTTCAACATAAAACCGTTTCTGTTTTCATGTGATTTCTGTTCATCATCATATCGATGACAAAAACTTTTTCATGAGCGGATCATATTGTAAATAACCAAAAAAAGTCAAAACAATCTGTTAAACCCAACAGCAAAACAATCGAAAGGAGGATTTGTTTGTATGAATCATGAAACAGTGATGAGACGCTTATACGGGATCGGGATCATTCCCGCGATCGTACTGGACCGTGTTGAGGATGCAGCCCCGCTGGCAGATGCCCTCTGCAAAGGAGGCCTTCCGGCAGCCGAAGTGACCTACCGCACAGACTGCGCGCACGATGCCATGAAAGCAATGAAAGAACGCCGCCCGGAACTGATCGTAGGTGCCGGTACCGTCCTTACGACAGAACAGGTCGACTCCGCTCTGGATGCCGGCGCTGAATTTATCGTAGCACCCGGACTGAATCCGGAAGTCGTACGCTACTGCCAGCAGAAAGGCGTTCCCGTGATCCCGGGTGTTTCAACCGCTTCCGAGATCGAACAGGCGATCTCCCTCGGTCTGACGACCGTCAAATTCTTCCCTGCCGAACAGCTTGGCGGCATTAAGACCATCAAAGCACTGTGCGGCCCTTACAGAAATATGACATTCTTGCCGACAGGCGGCGTCAATCCCGGCAATATGAACAGTTATCTGAATGATCCGAAGATCTTCGCTGTCGGCGGAACATGGATGGTAAAAGGAGAACTGATTAAAAACGGGAAATTCGATGAGATCGAAAAGCTGACACGGGAAGCAGTCCTGAACATGCTGCAGATCAGGCTGAAGCATGTCGGCGTCAACATCCCTTCTGCCCAGGCAAGAGAAGCAGCTGACAGATATGCAGACCTTTTCCAGGGAAGCGTCAGGGTAGCTCCCACCGCATTCTTCGGCAGTGAATTTGTTGAGGTCGTACCTGACGGGACGATCGGCGAAAAAGGACATATCGCGATCGGTGTCAGTTCGGCAGAACGCGCACTGGCATTCTACCGCGGACTCGGTTATGAATTTGACGAGTCTTCCATTGCATGCGATGAACGCGGCTATGTCAGGCTTGCTTATTTCAAAGAGCCTGTAGGCGGATTCAAGGTCCATATCGTCAACAATTAACATTTTCAAAGCCTGTACCGGCAGCGGTACAGGTTTTTATTTGAACATCTGGTCTTTCACAGCAGAAAAAAAATGATGGTTCATGCGTGATGCACATCAGCCATCATTGCTGTTTTATGCTGTAGACGAAGAGCACGGGTCTCGTTGCGGCTCAGTCATTTCCGTGAGCATCCTTCTGTCTTCCCGGATACATCGGATCATGCAGATAGACTTTCTGATAATCCTTCGGAGACAGATGAAATTCTTTCTTAAACGCCCTGTAAAACGCGGAATAGTCCGTGAACCCGTAGTCTGCGTAGATACGGCTGACCGCTTTTCCTGTCTTTATTTCGTCAGCGCACCGTTCCAGCCGCTTTTTGACGATGTACTGATGCACAGACATGCCGGTCCTCTCCTTGAACTCATGTGCCGCGTAATACTTGGAAATATAGAACTGTTCTCCTAACGTTTCCAGGGAAAGATCTTCGTCGAGATGACGGTCGATATATCCGATCATCGCCTGGATCAGATCGATCTCTTTTTCTTTGTGCTTCGGATGATCCTGTTCATAAGCAAGTCTGCTTAACGTCATGATCAGGTCAGAGATCATGATTCCGGCAAATACGCTTCTTCCGTATCTGTCCATGCTTTCCTCTTCGATCAGTCTCAGGATCTTTGACTGGATCAGGGCATACTCATGTTCTTTGAAATGGTATATATATTTCCCGTCTGTTTCCACACGTCTGACGATATAAGACAGTTCCTCGGACTGTGCGCTCAGTCTGCGGTAATAGGATGCAGAGATCCAGAAAACATAGCGGCAGTAGGATCTCTCATCATTTTCGGTGACTGCGCGGTGGACCGTCCCGGGCGGAACGATCACGACACTGCGGCTGCTGAGCGGGGTGTATTTCCCTTCGATCTCCATTTCGATCTTCCCGGCGACCGGGAAATAGAATTCATAATAGTCATGCACATGCGGTGAAACGCTCTGAAAATGAGAGTCACTATAATAGTAGATCTCATAGTTTTCCTTTGTCATTTTCTGGAGCCGGTTGAACTCCGAACGATAGTTCTTTTTCATAGTTTTATGATAGCACAATATTTACAATGTATTAACCAATTTGCACAATATAAATCGTGTCAAAAATCAACGAAAATGTAATCGTAAGGAACAAAGAAAGAAAGGATGGTAAACCTCATGGAAATGACATTACGCTGGTATGGATCCAAACACGACACAGTAACACTCGAACAGATCAGACAGATCCCCGGTGTGACCGGAGTTATCACAATGCTGTATGACAAGCAGCCCGGCGACCTCTGGACACAGGAAGAGATCCACGCATTAAAAGAAGAAGTTGAAGCAGCCGGACTTCACATTGCCGGTATCGAATCCGTCAATGTTTCCGACGCCATCAAAGCAGGAACAGCCGACAGAGACAAGGATATCGCGACTTATATCGAATGCCTCAGAAACCTCGGCAAAGAAGACATTCATCTTGTCTGCTATAATTTCATGCCTGTATTTGACTGGACAAGAACAGAACTGGCAAGAAAGAGAGCTGACGGCTCCACAGTACTTGCATACACACAGGAAGCAGTCGACAACCTCGTACCTGAAAAGATGTTTGACAGCATTGCTTCAGATATGAACGGCACAATGATGCCCGGCTGGGAGCCTGAAAGAATGGCAAAGGTCAAGGAACTGTTTGAACTGTACAAGAACATTGATGAAGAAACACTGTTCAACAACCTGGTTTACTTCCTGAAGGCGATCATGCCGGTATGCAATGAATATGACATCAAGATGGCGATCCATCCGGATGATCCTGCATGGCCTGTATTCGGTCTGCCGAGAATCATCAGAAGCGAAGAAAAGATCCTTCGTCTGATGAACGCAGTAGATGATGTTCACAACGGTGTCACATTCTGCGCAGGAAGCTATGGAACAAGCCTGAAGAATGATCTGCCTCACATGATCAGAGCACTGAAAGGAAGAGTACACTTCGCACATGTACGCAACCTGAAGTTCAACACACCGGATGACTTCGAAGAAGCATGCCATCTGTCAAGTGACGGAACATTCGATATGTACGAGATCGTCAGAGCGCTGTATGAAACAGGATTCAACGGACCGATCAGACCCGACCACGGCAGAATGATCTGGGGTGAAGTCGCAATGCCCGGCTATGGTCTGTATGACAGAGCATTAGGCGCATGCTATATCGAAGGTCTTTGGGAAGCAATTGAGAAAGCAGAAACGAGAGGATTCTAATGATGGAAAAGAATGTACTGAATACTGACCTGACAGGAAAGGTCGCTGTTGTTACGGGTGCTGGCGGAGTTCTGTGCTCAGCATTTGCTAAGGTTCTTGCAAGAGCAGGCGCAAAGGTTGCTCTGCTTGACAGAAATTTCGACAATGCAAACAGGTTCGCTGAAGAGATCAATGCTGAAGGCGGCTGCGCTAAGGCTTATGCATGCGACGTCCTGGACAAGGATATCTGCTATGCGGTTGCAGACGAAGTCCTGAAGGATCTCGGTCCCTGCGACATTCTGCTCAACGGTGCAGGCGGAAACAATCCCCGCGCTACAACTGACAAAGAATATTTCGAAGCAGGCGACATCGAAGCAGACACAAAGAGCTTCTTCGATCTTGATAAGAGCGGCGTTGAATTCGTCTTCAACCTGAACTTCATCGGAACACTGATCCCGACACAGGCATTCGCAAGACAGATGGTCGGACGTGAAGGATGCAACATCCTGAACATCTCCTCCATGAACGCGTATACACCGCTGACAAAGATTCCTGCTTACTCCGGAGCGAAAGCTGCTGTTACCAACTTCACACAGTGGCTGGCAGTTCACTTCTCCAAAGCAGGCATCCGTGTCAATGCGATCGCACCCGGCTTCTTCTCCACAAAGCAGAATGCAGCCCTGCTGTGGAACGCAGACGGAACACCTACAGCACGTACAGGAAAGATCCTGGTTGCTACACCGATGGGAAGATTCGGCGACAGCGAAAAAGAACTTGCCGGTGCAGTCCTGTTCCTGCTGAACAATGATGCAGCAAGCTTCATTACCGGTGTAACACTCCCGATCGACGGCGGATTCTCCGCTTACTCCGGCGTGTAATTCATAAACCAACCCCTTCAAAGATCCCTGCAGTGAAAGCTGCGGGGTCTTTTGATTTGCTTTCCCTGACATTTCATGATTAGATGTTGAACGTACACATGAGGATTTAAATTATGCAGAACATGACCGAAGGATCCCTGTTTTCCCATTTATGGCGCTATGCCGTGCCTTTACTGCTGGCAAACTGGCTCCAGCTTGCTTATAACGCGGCAGACTCCATGATCGCCGGAAGATTCATCGGGCAGGATGCCCTTGCTGCGGAAGGAATTGCCGCACCGGTCATGAATCTGGTCATTCTAGCCATTTCAGGACTGTGCATCGGAGCTGGCATCTTCATGAGCGAACGCTTTGGCGCAAATGATATGGCTTCCTTCCGGAAATCCCTGTCAGCTGTCCTGAAAGCCGGCATTATCCTGAGCCTGTTCATTGCGGTACCCGGATTACTGCTCACACCGCTGATCCTGCGGATGCTGGCAGTACCGGAAGAGATCTTCCGCATTACGACGATCTATCAGCGGATCACCTTTATCGGCGTACCGTTTACCTTTATATACAATGCCCTGGCTTCCGCTATGAAAAGTGTCGGTGATTCCAAACGACCGCTCCGTTTCCTTGCGATCTGTTCGGTCCTGAACATTATCCTGGACCTGATCCTGCTGGGCGTATTCCATCTGGGTATTACGACCAGTGCGCTGACAACGGTATTTGCCCAGGTCTTCTCCGCGTTCCTTGCGGCCAGATGCATGATAAAGGAAATGCCGGACCTGATCCCGCATGATGAAGAATGGAGAACAGATACGGCATTGTTGAAACGTGTCATGAATTACGGTCTGCCCTCTGCTCTACAGCAGGCTGTACAGCCGATCGGCAAGCTCCTGATACAGTCACAGGTCAACCTGCTCGGCGTCAGCACGATCGCCGCATTCAACGCAGTCAGCCGTGTGGACAGCTTCGCACTGATCCCGGAACAGGGAATCGCCTCAGCCATCTCAACATGCATCGCTCAGAACCGCGGCGCCAATAAGCCTGACAGGATCAGGAAAGGATTCCTGACCGGCATTACCATGGAATTCTGCTACGGCATCCTGATCGGCATTGCAGCTATGGCATTCGGAAGCCATATCGTTGCCCTGTTTATCAAAGGAAACGGTACCGCGGAAGTCATCCGTGAAGGGACTGCATACCTTTCCGTCATGGCGTGGATCTATACACTTCCCGGCTTTACCAATGGTTTCCAGGGATACTGCAGAGGTGTCGGGAAGATCCCCATTACGATCCTGTGCACATTCATTCAGATCTCCCTGCGCACCATCGGTACATTCCTGCTTGCAGGCAGGATCGGCATCAAAGGTATCGCAGCCGCGAGCGGCATCGGCTGGGCAGCCATGCTGTTATTTGAAGTACCGTATGTGCTTCATCACATGAAGAATCTAGAACATCAGAAATAAGATATTCAGAGATCCTGATCTGATCACGGATCTCTTTTTATGTGTTCCCCCGCAGGAACAGAAAAGGATGAGCTGCTGCGCTCATCCCTTTTCCGTATTTTCCTTAATTATCCTGCAAAGCTTCCGAGATATTTCAGACTTTCTTTCGGAATTCTTGTCTGTGTGCTTCTGTCGACCGCGATCAGGCCGAATGTCATGCCAAAACCCTTCTGCCATTCAAAGTTATCCATCAGACTCCAGTGGCAGTATCCCTTTACGGGGATACCGTCATCCATGCAGTTTTTCACACCCTGCAGAGCTCTGCGGATAAATTCCACTCTTCTGGAATCATCCGACATTGCGGTACCGTTCTCCGTTACGATCAGGTCTCCTTTGAAATCTTCATGAACGCGGCGGATCACATGTTCCAATGCTTCCGGATAGAACTCATAATCCATCTGGGTCAGCTCCGCGCCTTCCGGACACGGCAGCTGTCCTTCCGGACCGTATTGGGTTCTGGTATAGTTCTGTACACCTAGGAAGTCATCCCCTTCCAGATAAGGAAGATAATGTGTAAACTCTTCTTCCCAGGCAGCCTGTTCAAACTGCTCTCCGCCAGGCAGTGCCTGCAGGTCATGCATGGACAGAGTAATTCCGACTTTGATTTCAGGATACAGTGCTTTGATTGCCTGTTTTGCGGCCTGATGTGCTCTCATGACCAGAAGATCCCCTTCCGGTGTGCGGGAACTGACGAAGATCTGAGGCTGCGGTGTGCCGAATATCTCAGCATTTTCCATCGCCGCATACTTCATGTTTTCCATCATTTTTTCGAAGTTCATGCCGACCTGGACAGTTCCTTCAGCTTTCTTTGCGTTTTTAGACGCCTGTTCTGCCATCAGACGGAACCGCTTTGCAATCGCAGCCAGCTGGAGTCCCATATTTGCTTCATTGATCGTGCAGATGTAATTCAGATCAGCCCCGAGCTTCTGCGTTACATATGACGCATATCTTCGGAAATATTCCACTGTGCTTTCTGCTTCCCATCCGCCTTTTCTGATCAGCCATACCGGACTGGTGAAATGCATCAATGTAACAATGGGCTCAATATTGTTTTCCCTGCAGCAGGCTATGACCTTCCGGTAATGTTCGATCTCATTTTCATCGAACTTTCCTTCTTCCGGTTCGATCCTTGCCCATTCCACTGAGAAGCGGTAAGCATTCAGTCCTGCATCTGCCATCAGCTGAATATCTTCTTCATAACGGTTGTAATGATCACAGGCTTCACCGCTAGGTTCGGTAAAACTGGTATGGGGCATATGTTCCTGTGCCCAGTAATCACTGTGAATATTGTTTCCTTCTACCTGGTGCGCAGCAGTTGCGGCACCGATCAGAAATCCCTTGGGAAATGTCATATTATTTATCCTCCAGTTTCCTGCATATGCCTTCTGTGATGCCATTTTCATTAAAAGCATCCACTCTTACAGCATAGTTTCTTCCATCGATCAAGGCACCGATCCGGTGTTCTCCCGGTTCAAATACCATCATACTGTGATACAGTTTTTCTTCCGATGAACCGAACAGGATATTGTATCCAAGGGTATCTTCCTGCGGTTCGATGTTCACCAGCATATCCAGACTCCCGGAACGCTTTGCGGCATAAACCGGAGCACCCGGCTTTTCTCCCTCGCCCAGTCCGAATACCCGCAGACCGGAAACACAGGGGTTCTGTTCATACGGAACAGCAATGTCCCTTAAACGCAGATAACGGATCTGCAGACCTTCTTCCCTGACGATCAGGTCATGGGAGAGATCGGTATCCGCATTACTCTTGTCCTCTATGACGAACCAATTTGTTCCGTCAGAAGATCCTTCCAGTTTCCATTGTGTCTTCAGATTACGTTCTTCGATATAGCGTGCCTGTGATCCGGGACGGATCTCTCCGGGACACGGAATATCGATATGATCGTCCGCAAAGTTTACCTGTACGGCATGGACTGAGAATACCTTGCCAAGATCCATACAGAGCCATTCATCTCTGCTGTTTGTCTCTGCTCTCCACCAGGTCTGAACATTTTCTTCGGCAGCTTTTGATGGTTCATTCCTTTCGGCAAAGGATGATGCACTCATTGTTTTCTTTACGCTTAACAGCATCCACTCCGGATCTCTCCAGGCATCCTGACGGAAGCCCGAGCAGCTCATCGGCCAGTCACCGTAGCGCTGATTGCAGTAAAGCTCCCCGTCTTTATCAAAGCCTGCCGGCCAGAGACCGACCCTGCGTTCAAAATCATGGTTTACGGAAATACGCATTGTGGAAGTATGCCACCAGTTGCCCTGGTCATCCTGCATTGTGGAACCATGTCCTGCACCGGGAATAAATCCGCCCGGTTTGTAGGAGTACGGACTGTTTTCCGCCAGGACGAACGGTCCGAGCGGTGTTTCTCCAACATACACAGCATCGGAATACGTGTTGTACTGCGTACCAGGCGCCGCATACTGCAGATGGTATTTCCCGCAGTGCTTTGTCATCCATGCGCCTTCAATATACGGGCGGTTGGTAAACATGCCCCTGATCAGCGGTGCCACACCCGGCGGCAGACGGTCCTCCGGCACCCCGCTGTGTTTCAGGAAAGCCTGATATTTTGCCTCAACTTCTTCCTCTGATGCAGGAAGAGTCGTGTTATTTTCACCGATCCTTTCATATCCGATATGATGAGGATCACCAAAGAGCAGTTCTTTCTTTTCGGTGACAGGCCTCAGTGTTTCCGGATCAACTTCCACACCGTATACCGGTGTCGTATTGGAACAGCCCCAGTAGAAATACATTCTGCCGTCATCATCCCGGAACAGGTTGGGATCCCAGAACGGGAATGTTCCTTCGATCTTCTCATAAGGACCGTTCAGGATATCCTTTGTCCGGTAATAATCACAGGCATGTTCCCGGTTGGAAGCACAGTAATATACAAAGTCTCCGATCACCCGTACATCCGGCGCGTAATCATATAAGGGCAGTTCTGCCGGCAGACGGTGATTCTCCCAGCTCACCAGATCATCCGATACCCAGACACCCAGCGTCATGGACGCAAAGATCCAGTATCTTCCCTGAAAACAGATCATTGAAGGATCTGCGGCTTCTCTGCAGATCTGAAGTTGACCGTGCTTTCTCGGGTCCGCATTGAACTGATAACGATAATTTATATTCAGAGGATTACAGAAGTATTTCATAGTGGTGTGCTCCTTTCTCTGCAGACTCCTTTCTGCCATCTGGCAGTTCGATCTCTGCTTCAAGCGGTACAGTGATATCCAGGATCAGCTTTCCTGACCCGTATTTCCAATTGCTTTCGATCGTTCCGACAGGAGAATTCCAGCGGGCCTTTGCATATCCCAGCAGCTCTGAAGGCTGCGGTTTGATCGTGATCCTGCCGGCATCCAGATGAATACCGCATACTCCGCTGAACAGCCAGCCGCTGATCGCTCCATAGGAATAGTGATTCAGGGAATCGTGTACGGTACCGTCTTCACGGATCCCGTCCCATGTTTCCCAGATCGTAGTCGCTCCTTTTCTGACGGCATACAGCCATCCGGGACATTCTTCCTGCAGAAGCAGCCGGTAAGCAGTATCCGTGTATCCGTGATCTGCCAGTACCCGGCAGAGATCCGGTGTGGAAAGGAATCCGGTATTCAGGTGATAACCGTTCTTTTTCACAAGTTCATTTAATGCTTCTGCAGCATCGATCGCTTCATCCCCATCCAGCAGTCCGAAGGCAAGCGGACGGACATATTCACACTGCCGCTCAGATTCGATCCTGCCGTTCTTTGTGCAGGTATACCGATATGCCAGTTTCGCATTCTCCGCGATCTCAGCGTATTTCCTTGCGTCTGTGTTTTTCCCGAGTATCTCTGCGATCTGTTTCATCAATGATGCAGAACGGAAATAATATGCTGTCGCAACTTCAGGATTGCCGTGCATCATGGTCTGCTTCATCACTTCCGTATTGTCCACATCCGGCTGACACCATTCTCCGAAATGGAAACCTTCGTCCACCAGATATTTCTTATAAGGGTTTTTCATGTTTCCGAGCCGTGTTTTTGATGCGCGCTTTTCACAGAAAGCCATCCAGCCTTTCATCATACGGTAATTCTCGGACAGGATCTCTTTCTTTCCATATGCTTTATATAAAGCCCAGGGCACCAGAATGCAGGCGTCTCCCCATCCGGCAGAGCCCTGCAGCATGTTCGAGATCACACTGCCGCTGTTGTTCACCGGTGCGATATTCTCTACAAGACCGTCGTCATGCTGTGCAATGCGGCATTCTTCCAGCCATTTTTTCAGCACAGGATAGCAGTCAGCCAGGTATACGGCAGTCGGTGCAAATACACCGGCATCACCGGTCCATCCTGCTCTTTCTCTTGTCGGACAGTCGGTCGGGATGTCCACGAAATTGGAACGCATGGACCAGAGGCTGTTTAGAAACAGCCTGTTCACATCTTCATTCCCGCATGTAAAGAAGCCTGTCTGCGGCATTTCGGAATATACAGCAATGGCTGTAAACTGCGCGTCGGAAAGATCGATGTCTGTTTCAACTTTCGCATAACGGAAGCCGAACATGCAGAAAGAGGGATGATAAACATTTTCCCCGTCTTTGCAGATATACTCTGTCTTCTGAGGAATGCCTCCGTTTTGATTGCGGTCCCCCGGGTCAAAGTTGCTCTGGGTGAAATTACCGTTTTCATCCAGTGTTTCCCCGTGCCATAATGTGATCTTCTGTCCTGCTTCCGCATGGACCCTGATCTCAGTATAACCGGCAAGGTTCTGCCCGAAGTCGATCACCGTTTCCCCGTTTGGTGTTCTGATGATCTTTCCTGCAAAGCGTTCCTGTTCTCTGACCGTTACGCCATGATCAGCTTTCAGGCTGCTGTATGCAAAATCCCCGACAGTCACATGGTGCCAGTCTATGATCTCTTCCTTCCGGGCATCATACATCTCTCCCTGCTGAAGATCATTCACCCTGACCGGTCCCTGTTGGGAAGCTTCCCAGGTCTCATCACTGAAACAGACCGCCTTGCCATCCGCTTCCAGCTGACAGAGCAGCGCGATGTCTTCACCGTAATAATTGCGCAGACCGTCAATACCGACACTTCCGCGATACCATCCGTCTCCAAGTGTTACGATCAGTTCATTTGTTCCTGTTTTCAGAAGATCACAGACATCATATGCCTGAACACAAAGACGTTTCCGATAGTCACCGGTTCCCGGTGCCAGCACAAAGTTTCCGACACGCTGTCCGTTCAGATATGCTTCATAAAGACCATGGCATGTCATATAAAGCACTGCAGACCTGATCGTTCCTGCCTCAAACTGTTTGCGCAGTACTGAAGCAGGCTGCTTTACAGACGGATCATGCGGCAGTTCCGGATCGATCCATTTTGCCTGCCAGACTGCAGGAAGTGTTCCGTAATAACGATTCTTTTCCATATCAGAACCTCTCATTCAGCCATGCGGCACTCAGTTCAATACTCTTCAGCGGATCTTTATCGATCCAGTTCTTATGACTTTCCAGTACGACAGCTTCTATGCCATTGCCCACAGCAATATCCTTCAGTCGGTCGAGATCCATGTTTCCTGTCCCAAGCTCCATACTGTCTGCTTTCAGGATCGGCGTCATTGCCGGACCTTTCTGCCTGCTTCCCCGGTCATTGATATGCCAGAGCTTCATGTGTGAACCAAGCTTTTCCATCCAGCCTGCCGCATCGGCTCCTCCGTCCGTAAACCAGTAGCTGTCAAACTCAAAGTTCACATATTCCGGATCTGTTTCGCCAAGCAGGATGTCGTATGCGCGTACACCCGGCTTGACCTGCAGCAGTTCCACATTGTGATTATGATAAAGCAGATGCAGACCATTTTCCTTCAGCGTTTTTCCTGTCTGGTCCAGACGTCCTGCCAGATCTTTTACTGACGACTCATCGGAATAATCAAACCGGTACATCCCTGTTATGACCACTGTATCCGTATTGAAACTCTTCGCTTCCTTTATCACTTCATCCGTTTCCCTTTCCAGGGATCCGAGATCTGCATGCAGGCTGATCACGGACAGTCCGGAGGTGCTGATCATCTCATGCCAGTCCAGCTTCCCGCCGTTTCCCGTCGGCATGCCTGCTGCTTTTGTGAGTGCTCTTACCATCAGGGAACTGGGGTGGATCATAAAGCGGTTCAGTTCGATCCCGTCATAGCCGGCATTCCTGATCCTTACCAGTGCATTCACTGCCTGTTCTCTGTTTTTAGTTACAGTTCCCAGCATGATCTGCTGTACACCTTTTCTCATATGATCCACCCTTTTCCTTTCATTTATGCTTTTCTGATTCCCTGCAGAACACGGTTGAGCTGCTTGATGCTTTCTTCATCCGCTCCGCTCTGCTTGAGCAGGGACATTAATGTCATTCTGGCCATCATTCTCTGAAGGCCTGGATTATCTTTGACCGCGTCTGCTACATCACCGCGCTCAGACGCGCCTTTTGCCATCATTGCATCGATGATCGCTCCTGCCTGCGGATTTTCACGGATCGCACCCAGCGTATCCTGAATGGAGAAGCAGGAAGGATCGATCTCATCTGCATCAAACCAGTTGGTAACGGAAGCTGCTGCTTTATTGAAGATATAGCTTTCTTCCGGTTCGCTGACTCTGTTGATGCACATCGTGTCAGACACATTTCCGGCTTCCGCACGGATCACATGATTGCCCATCAGCGGGATCCGGAAGCGGAATACAGTCTTACCTGTTTCCGTCCCAATCAGTGTACCGTCAACATACAGACGGACTTCATTCTGATTGGAATATACTTTGATCTCTGTTTCATCTTCGCAGCGGTTCACATATCTCTTTCCGCACAGATGTACAAACGGTTCTTTATGATTCCAGGCAGCTTTGTACAGCCAGAATGCATCCTTGCGGGTCTGACGGTCGAATGTCACCAGTCCTTTCTGGTTTTCACCGTGCTTTCCGCCTTCATCTCTTCCATCTGCCGCAAAATCAAACAGATTCCATACATGCGTTGCCCAGAGATACGGACGATCTTCGATCAACTTCAGCATATGTTCATGATACAGTGCCTGATACTCTTCCGTATAGTCACCCTTCTCCGGATGAGATGAATGGAATGCCGGATTGGCATCAGCGCCGTATTCGGAGAATCCGATTACTCTGTCCGGATATTTTTCGTGGTATTCATCGAAGAACTCATCGTTCTGTTCCAGATCACCGAGATACCATCCGAAGTACAGGTTGTAGCTGTTGATATCCGGGATCTCCAGGATCGGGCTGTCTGTTTCCAGCATGAATACATTCGCCATGGTCGTCAGACGTGTCGGATCCATTCTGTGGCACAGTTCATTCAGCAGTCTGTGGTTTTCCAGCAGATCTTCATTGACAGCGCTGGCAGCGGTGATCTCATTGGACAGACCCCATACCGCAATGCACGGATGGTTATAGCACTGGGTGATCAGTTCTTTCATCTGACTCAGTGTGTTTTCCCTGCCTTCACTCATATGCATCGTGATATACGGGATCTCTGCCCAGACAACGATGCCGTTTTCATCGCACAGATCATAGAATTCCTGAGCATGCTGGTAATGAGCAAGACGAAGTGTATTGGCACCGAGTTCACGGATGATCGCCATATCCGCTTCCAGGTCTTCTCTGCAGACAGCGTTTCCTTTGCCTTTCAGGTCCTGATGGCGGCTGACTCCGCGCAGCGGGTAGCTGCGTCCGTTCAGGAAGAAGCCCTTCTGCGGGTCGCAGGCAAATACCCTGCAGCCGAATCTTGTGCTGATTTCATCACCGGAAGCCAGTTTTGCGGATGCTGTATAGAGGAACGGATCATCCATACCGTCCCAAAGATGGACATTTTCAATGACGAATTCTGCTTTCTTTTCACAGGTTTTTGTTTCCCCGTTGACAGTGATCTCAACACTGTTTCCGTTATGCCATGTCTCAACAGTGACATGCGCGCATTTCTTCTCAAGATCTACGACAGGCGTCACTTTGATACCCGGCGTTCCGTCTTTCAGCAGTTCAAAGTGTTCTTCAGGAACCGCGATCAGACTGACCAGTCTGTAGAGACCGCCATAGAAGGTAAAGTCTGCTTTCTGCGGATATACTGTACGGCTGTCCGCATTATTGACGGATACTGCCAGAATATTTGTTTCTTCCAGCTTGCCGCTCAGTTCCGTACGGAATGCGGAATAACCGCCGTCATGATGCACGAGATGTTTTCCGTTCAGATATACATCCGCGCTCATTGCCGCCCCGGCAAATTCCAGAAACAGACGTTCTCCTTCTGTTTCTTCTCTGCTCAGTTCACGTACATACCAGCATGTTCCGCGGTGGTAATCATTTCCGCCGTCCTGTCCGTCAACAGCATTCCATGTATGCGGCAATGAAACTGATTCACCCTGTGCAGCATATTCCATTGCTGTTTCGCAGGGAATATCGGCTTTCAGGAATTTCCATCCGTCTTTCAGTACTGTGATCTTACGCATTTACCGGATCTCCTTTATGCAGTTCTTCTTCAAACAGAGCTTTCTGTGCTTCTCCTTTTCTGTCCGCGATGTCTTTCTGCACCCTTTCCATTTCTTTTCTGTCAAGTCCGCAGCTCTTCATTGCCCACAGCGTGCAGAGGAAACCGAGGATCGCCAGACCGTAACGCAGGAACATTGTCATGAAGAAGACGCCGTTTGTGGAAGGATCTCCGGGCTGCGGCATAGTGGATGTATAGCCGATCAGGGCAACGCATCCTGTTGCGATCGCAGCAGAGAAGGATGAAACGATCTTATCTACCAGGCTGTAAGTACCTGTGACAACTGCCGGAATATATTTGCCGGAACGGTCAAGTTCATAGTCAATGATATCAGCCATGAATCCTGTATTGGCTGTTGTAACACACATTGAGAATCCGTTGACGACAAAGGTCAGAACCACGAACACGATCATTGTAATCCCCATATGGGCGATGGACTGTGTTCCTGCTGTAAAGCGGACGATGATGAAGAAGAGGATCATAACTGCATTGGCGATCAGTGAATTGCGTGTCCAGGTAACAATGGATTCTTTGTTGCCGTGTTTGCCGGCGTAGCGTGCCCCATAGATTGCAAACAGGATCGACGGCAGCATACCGATCATGCTGAGAGTTGTCGCAAGACCCATATTTCCGATCAGGATACCGTTCAGCATCGTGCTGACGATGGATGCAGAGGAAGCCTGCTGGGCGATCTTATCGGAGGAAGCAGAGATGATGTAGCTCTGAAGGGGTTTGTTGCTCTTGAGTACGTCCACCATATCACTCAGCTTCAGATGTTCTGTCTTGCCGATGCCTTCGAAGTTTTCCGGTTTATCATAAGCAGAGATACCGATGCAGACCAGTACTACACCGACAAAGGAGATCGTTACGCACAGCCATGTTACGATGTTCAGGAATTCCTGATTGAAGCTTCCGCCGAATGCCGGCATCAGTTTTGTATAGACAATGATATTCAGTGCCATCGGTGTAATATAGTTCAGTGCTGTCTGCCAAACACCGACTGTCGGACGCTGTTTCGGATCATTTGTCATCAGCGCAGGAAGTGTCTGCGCAGTCATATTGATGATCGTATAACCGATGACATACAGCATATAGAATCCAAGGAATGTCGCAACCCCGTGTCCCTTGCTGGAGAAGAAGTTGAACATGCAGAGCAGGCCGGCGCACTGGATCACCCAGCCCAGTAACATCAATGGACGTACTTTGCCGAACGGTGTCATAACACGGTCATAGAGGAATGCCAGGATCGGATCCGTGATCGCGTCAAAGATACGTGTAAATGTGAGCAGTCCGCCGACCACAAGTGTTGCGATTCCGTAACCGATGCTTGCGGAATAGCTTGCAAGACCGATCAGGAAATAGACAGCCATGCCGTTAAATGCGTTGAAGGCGACCAGAATGATCTGCCAGAGCTTTGCGCGGCGGTATTCAACAGTACCAGCCGTCGTCTGAGTAAGTGTTTCCTTTTCCATGAGTATTCTCCTTTTTTGAATCCGGTGCAGTATTTCTTCTATGCACCACGCATTTTTATTGTAAGTGTAAGCGTTTTCTCACAACAGTCAGAAACTAAGGCCAAAATTACAAAAATTCATTATTATTAAGCATCAAAACAGCGCATAATAATAGTAAATCGGTATTTTTCAGTATCAGGGGGGTATATTTTATGGCGTCTGAAATGACTCGGGGAGAACAAAATCTTGTATTGTTTCAAAGCCTGATCCCGACAAGCGAAAAACTGTATGTCTGGTGCTATGACAAAGACGGCGGATTTATAGCTTCTTCCTGTCCGCAGGAAGAGCAGACCCTGCTTGACCAGACCTTCTATATATTCGGCGGCCTTGAGAAACTGACGGCTTATGCCAGGGATACAGCGAAAACATATCCGGAAATGATCGGTTCTCCGATCGGCATGCAATGGGCACTGAGTTATGAATCCGAACGCAACAGAGGCCTGATCTTTGTTATCGGTCCGGTATTCTATACCCCGCCGGATGAAAAACAGATCCGCAATGCACTGATCCCCTATATCCGCAACCCGCAAAGATCTTCCTGGTCGGATTCACTCTGCGGACTGCTCGGAGAACTCTCGGTCATGTCCTACTCTGTATTCATCCGATATGTCCTGATCATCCACAACACACTGACCGGGCAGAAGCTGGATCTGCAGACATTTCACAAAAAGACAGGCGCAGACCTGAACAGGAAAACTTCCACTGCTTCCGGTCATGACAGATATAAGATCTATGTTTCCGAAAAAGCAATGCTTGATACAGTCAGGCGCGGTGACATTGATTATATGGATGCCTTACAGAACAGTATGGAAATGAGTTCAGGCGTGCCTGTAAAAGGACAGGAACCTCTTCGTCAGATCAAGACCAGCATCGTCGTATTTACCACTCTGGTCTGCCGGGCAGCCATGGAGGGCGGACTGTCTCCGGATATCGCTTATGACCTCGGTGATTCTTATATCCAGTCTGTGGAAGACTGCCGTGATTCCGGTGAACTGAATGCACTGGCTCATGCGATGTATCATGATTTTGTCTATCGTGTTCATTATCTCCACAGCAACCCCAGCTATTCCCATGCTATTCAGAAGTGCTGTGATTATATCAATCTCAGTCTGGACCGTAAAATTCATACGGCAGATCTTGCGGCACTGGCCGGATACACAGAATATTACCTGACAGAAAAATTCAAAAAAGAGACAGGTCAGTCCGTCTCCTCTTTTATCCGTACCGCAAAAATCGAACGGGCAAAGACTCTGCTGAAGACAACCGGGCTTCCCATCCATGAGATCGCTGATATGCTTGCCTTCAATACTCCCAATTACTTTATACAGGTATTCCGTGATATTACCGGCATGTCCCCTGCACAGTATCGTAAGCAGTGGAAAATCGAATAACTGTCTGCTGAAAAGAATCCGGAGATCGTCTTCCGGATTCTTTTCAGTCCATTCTCTTCTGCCTGATTTCACTCCGCCCGTTTTCCTGGTTTTCTGATCAGAGATTTGCAGCACCGATCATACCGGCAGTGTCGCCCAGCTGGGCAACACTCAGTTCCGGAATCGTTCCGTATACTCCGCCGAAGCAGTCTTCCTCCATCATGGTCTTCAGATCGGGAATCATCTGCCTGACATAGGGAGACAGTGCGCCGCCCAGCAGGATCAGCTGGGGGCGGAACAGATTTACGATATTCACGATGCCTGTTCCGAGCATTTCACGGTACTGTTCCACGACTTCTTCCATGTCGATATCATCCAGGCTGCTGAAGATCTCCTGCAGGGATACCTCCCTGTTTTTCCGCTGTCTTGCGGCCTTCAGCAATGATGGAACCGAAGCATACGCTTCCAGACATCCTTTTCTTCCGCAGGTGCACTGTCTGCCTGCCTGGCGGACGACCATATGTCCGACCTCACTGCCGCCCATAATGCCGCCTTCAAACACTTCCCCGTTCAGGATAATACCGCCGCCGACACCATTGCCGAGCGTAAACATCATGACATCGCTGTATTCCTTGCCGGCACCGGCAACCGCTTCTCCGAGCGCTGCGCAGTCCGCGTCATTCGCAATCCTTACCGGGCATGGGATCACTTTGCCGAGGATCTCCTGAAGACTGACATCTTCCCAGCGAAGGTTGTTGGAATAGATCACCCTGCCGTTCCGGCGGTCGATCGTTCCGGGTACACCGACACCGACGCCGATGCACTGATCCAGAGGCACTTTATTTTCCTCCAGCAGAACCAATGTCTTTTCAGCCACTTCATCCACGATCTCACCGGCAGTCTTTTTCCTGTCGGTCGCATATTCCCTGACTGCGATCAGTTCATTCTGGTCATTGACCAGTCCCATCTGGATCTTTGCCGAGCCGATAATAATACCGGCGCGGATCGGATTGGCCTTTTCCCGGATGGTCGTCAGAAGCGCATCGCACTTTCCTTCGATCGTATAGTCACCGCTGCCTGCTGTGAGCAGCAGACTGTCACCCTTCCGGTAGCCGATCTTTTCTCCGCGGTTATGGATCGTTCCTTCCCCGTCAAGGATCAGTATCGAAAGGAATGATGTTTCATCAACATTCCCCTGCATGCGGTAGGTCAGCCTGCCGTCCAGGTCCAGTTTGTCTACCGTAAAGTAATCACAGTCCGCAATATGCGGATAATTCTCACCATGCTGAACGATCGGCACCCGGTTGGTGACTGCCAGTGCCTTTTCAATATGCAGGTCCCTCTTACGGCCGTCTTTTCCGACTCTTCCGTAATCATATACACGGTAAGTCACGTTGGAGTTCTGCTGGATCTCCGCTATCAGGATGCCTTTGCCGATCGCATGCAGTGTGCCTGACTCAATAAACAGGGTATCCCCTTTACGCACTTCGACCGGATTGAGCACTTCCAGAAGCGTATTGGTACGGATCCGTTCTGAGAACTCTTCAATGGAGATCTCGTTCTTAAAACCGTAATAAAGATAGGCTCCCGGTTCCGCGTCAAGGACATACCACATCTCTGTTTTTCCGTACTGTCCTTCGTTCTGCAGAGCATAGCCATTGGAAGGATGGACCTGGACAGACAGATTATCCTTTGCGTCAATGAACTTTGTCAGGATCGGGAATTCCCGAAATCTGCGGCAGTGGGTGCCGAGCACTTCCATGCCGTTTTCATCAATGTATTCCTTCAGGCTCTTACCGGCATTCGGACCGTTTTCGATTATCGAGGGACCGTCCGGATGACAGGAAAGCTCCCACGCTTCCGCAAGCACATCGCCGTCATATTCCACATTGAATTCATTTTTCAGTCTCTGCCCGCCCCAGAGATAATCCTTGCAGGCAGGCTTCAGTTTCAGGATCGTCATGGTATTACCTCAGTTGTTTTCAAACACGAGACAGGCAGCACCCAGAAGTCCGCAGTCTTCATTCAGGGATGCTTTCCGGATATTTACATACGGCCTTACGACCGAATAGACCTTTGTTTTTACAAGTTCTTCCACTTCCTGTACAAATCCGTCGATCTTCAGCGCGACTGATCCGCCGAGAATGATAATATCCGGATCTGCATAGCCGATGACACCGGCAATATAGTTCGCAAGATACTGTTTTGCTTCAGTCATGATCAGCTTTGCGACAGGATTTCCGGAACGTGCCAGATCGTTTACATCCCCGGCATGCCTGATCGACAAGCCTGCTATAACTGCGCGATGACCGATCGCTGTACCGGAACTGATCGCTTCCAGTGCGCCGGCAAACAGTTCTCCGTGCTGCGGTCCGTTGGGGAACAGGATCGTATTGGCTACCTCATTCGCAAATCCATGAGCACCCCGATAGATCTTTTTATCAATCACAAGACCTGCGCCAAGTCCCGTTGATACGGTCAGATACTGCACGATCCGATAATTCTTTCCCGCGCCAAGCACAGCTTCGGCAAGCGCTGCCAAATTGGCATCATTTTCCAGATATACGGGCATACGCATGAGCAGTTCCAGTTCATCCGCAATGTCCAGATAATGCCACGCTCCATGCAGATTCGGCGAAGTCAGGACCTTGCCGCCGATCAGATCTAGCGGTCCCGGACAGGAAAGTCCGGTCCCGATCACGTGTTGATCAAAACCGTTGATCGTTTCACTGATCTTTTTCAGTACAGTCCAGGGATTTTCTGCGTCTGTCGGGAACTGAATACGTTTTTCGATTTCGTAGTTTTCGTTAACGAGTGCAATTCTTGTGTTTGTCCCGCCGATATCGACTGCCGCAGCATATTTCATGATTCTTTACCCCCCATGCGCAGTATTGATCCTCATAATGATATGAGATTGCAGATGATTATTCGGAAGGTGTTTCTGATGATCTTTAAGAAAAGTATATCAGAAATCCGCTGAGGAAAATATTCGATCACACAGCTCGGAAAAGGAGGACCTCTCCGGTCCTCCTCAGACTATAATCTCAGATCATGGATACGACAAACATACCGATACACATAACTGTGAATGTGATCATGCCCGGATTCAGCCAGGAAGCCTTTCTGCCTTCGCGCAGGAGCAGTTCATCCGGTTCATCAGCAAATCTGACAGTTCTCGCCCTTATGCACAGGCGTACAAATCCCAGCAGATATGCCGCAAACAGGATCAGGAAATACGCAGCTCCCAGGATCAGCTTCAGTGATACGTTATCGGAAATAAAGTCCGGCATATGAGTTACCAGATACGGAGCGATAATGCCTCCCATCAGATTGATCAGCATATGCAGTACGACCGAATACCTGAGTTTTCCTGTATTCAGATATACATATCCGAATACCAGACCCAGCATCGCCGCATAGAAGAACTGGTTCAGATTGCCATGGAACAGGCCGAACGCCACAGCACTGAGAATAACTGCAGTCCTGCCGCCGAAACGTTTTGTCCTGTCGATCAGGAATTTACGGAATACCGTTTCCTCAAACAGCGGTCCGAGGATCACGGCAAACAGCATTTTCAGCGGTATATTATCTTCCATCAGCAATGACTGTACATTGTTCTGGGAGACAATATGCAGGAAACGGTTCAGCGCATTGGTTAGAAGCAGTCCAAACACATTTGCCGAATACATCAGGAACAGGCTGATCAGGAAACTGTCGACAGCATCCTTCACAGTCAGTTTTCCGGATGCCTTTCCGGATGACGGGATCGCCCTTGCGGCCGGCAGCAGCAGTAATCCGCTGCACCAGATCGGCAGGAACACCATGCTCCAGCGAAGGAATGCATTTTCTGTTTTCAGTCCGGCAGTGCAGAGCTGCAGGATCACACTGGAAGCCAGCAGAGCGCTCAGCGAGAACCCGAGCCTGCTGAAGATCTGTTTTGCGGCAGCCGCATTTCCCCTGCTGCAGGTGAGCCTGACCTGTTTTCCCTGTACCGGATCACGGTACATTCCGGCCAGTCCGAAGAACAGGCTGCCGAAAAACAGATTCAGCAATGCGACGGCAATGCCGGCTCTTCCGATCCGGTTGTAGGCATATCCCATCGCAATGACCGCAATATCCGGAAGAAGTCCGAAATACAGGAACAGGATCAGCAGCGTCTGGCGGATGTTTTTGGAAAGTGATTCCGGAAGTGACAGATCCAGGAAGGTCCTTGCGGAAGTCGCGTAGAAATCGACCGATACCAGTACCGGTGTCCAGGCAAGTGCCTCGATAAGATCAGCATTCAGGAACACTGTGCAGAATATCAATGCGGGGATCAGGTCCAGCAGACAGCAGACACATCCTCCGGCAGTTGAATAGAACAGTTTTTTCCAGGCGTTTTCCGGGATCAGGACAAAGAACGGTTTCGCTGCGTCATCATTCATCGGATTGCCAAGCGACCTGTAGAAGACGAGTACACCGAGCACAAGTACTGCCGGCAGCAGCGAATTCTTCTGGAGAACGAGTCTGACAAAAGCGGATACACCGCCGGCACACAGCAGATATGTCAGTGCGGTCTTTGACAGGATACCACGCCTGATATCGCGGAAACGTATATGCAGTGTCTTGAAGAAATACACCGATGCACCGTACCCGCGTATACTGCGATCGGAAACTTCCTTCTTTGTTTCTTTCCGTTTTCTGGTACGGACCCTGCCTTCATTCACTTCTTCCATACGGGCTGCCAGTTCTTCTGTTTTCTTCAGAGCATCTTCATAGAAGTCAGCTTTGATCCCGTAGATGGCTAAGACCATGAGGAGACAGAACACCGTCTGGGCAAGGATAAACAGAAGTGCACGCAGCGTATTTCCCTCCTGCGCAGCGCGGACCATTCCTTTCAGCCAGCCGAATACCGGTATGTAATACGATGCCGGCGCATTGAAGAAACCGACTGCCGCAGAAAGCAGGTCTTTGGAACTGCGCAGATAAAACAAGCCGAACAGCAAGGCGCATCCGGCAGTAAACACTGCTACTGCGTTCACGGTATGTTTTTTTACAAATCCGCTGTGGTAAGACAGCAGATAGATCAGCAGCTGGAACAGTTTTCCTGTCATGATCAGAAATGCCCAAGCAAGGATCAGGGACAACGCACCCGGTACTGACATACCGACATTCAGTACCAGGTTCGGTATCTGGAACAGCATGTAGATACTTCCGGCCAGCGCAGTCGCAAGCTGTGTAGCGATGCGGAACATCAGAACAGACTGCGGTCTCATCGGAGACGTAAACAGCAGCGCGGCATCCGCCGGCAGAAACAGTGAAGCACCGTTCTTCTGTGCCGTGGCGATCTCGAACAGGAGCACGCCTGCGACCACGCCGCCCGCGATCAGTTCCGTAATATCTCCTACCGTAATGCCTTCCGGCAGTTCCTGGATCAGGTCCGGGGTGATTTCCTGCGGTACTTCCGCGTAGGTCTCTTCCGAAACCTCAACAAGTGTAGCTGCTCCGTATCCGATCAGTCCGCCGATCAGTCCGCAGGCAAGGATCAGCACGAGCACCCATGTTTTCATGAGCTTTCTCAGCTGGTTCAGGAAGGCATGCAGACTGTAATACAGAAACAGCTTCATTTTGCGAATTCCTCCCCAGTAACTTCATCCCTGCCGATCCCTTCGGTCACGGCGAAGAACAGTTCTTCGAGGGTCTGTCCGTTCTCTTCCAGCTGTTCCCTTGTCACATCCGCTTTGATCACGCCTTTCTGCATGATCAGGGCACGGTCAAAGAAATCAGACACACTGTCGATAATATGTGTACTTATCAGCATGGTTTTTCCCAGATCCCTCTGTTCATGGATCATACTCCGGACTTCCTTGATGGCATGGGGATCCAGGCCGATCATCGGTTCATCCAGAAGCAGTACTTCGGGGTCACTCAGAAGGCCGAGGCAGATATTCAGCTTCTGCTGCATACCCTTGGAAAGCTCATCACCGAACTTCTTTCTGTGTTCATACAGTTCAAAGCGCTTGAGGAGCGCTTCACTGCGTTCTTTATAATCCTTCAGGCGGTATGCTCTGGCAAGAAATTCCATGTGCTCCCATACGGTCAGATTTGGATAGAGCGCAGGAAGTTCAGGAATATATCCGAGCATTCTGCGTGCTTCAGACTGGTCGGGAGAAAAACCGTTCACGGTTATCTCTCCTTCAAACCTGAGCAGACCGATCACAGATTTCATCAGTGTGCTTTTTCCCGCTCCGTTCGGTCCCAGAAGCACCGTAACACTGCCCTGATCCAGCGTAAATGTCAGATCAGAACAGGCGGCTGTTCTGCCGTAGTGTTTTGTCATGTGGTTTACTTTCAGCATAATCTTTCTCCTGTAAAAAAGTGCAGCGGAGCGGCTGCACAGGATTTTGTATTCACGATCCCCATGCGCATCTCCGTGCATGAGTCTCACCTTTCAGAACAGACCGGGCTTGCGCCGTGCTGACGATCTGTCCGGTTTTACACCGGTTACTCCCTCAATGTGGTTCCAGTATACAGTATCATCTGCAGATAGTATAGTATTCTGTGAATTATTTCACCAACTTTTCATAATCGTTCCCTGGCAGTACAGGACCGCAGTGCATGAAAAGACCTCACATTGTACATGCAAGGTCTGTGTTTGATATCTGTCCGCAACTGGTTGAAAAGTTTGTACTCAGTCCTTCTTTTCTTCCTGCTTGTCAGCGGTTTTATCTTTTTTATCGGTTCCGCGCATCTTTGCCCGTTCTTCCATCTCCTCAGTCACCTTCTGGGCGAATTTTCTGGGGATGGGATTGACAGCTGCGTTGGCGATCTGTTCACCGAATTTCGCTGTGAAGCAAAGTGTCGTCATAAAGGAATCCGGATCCAGCCTGTCCATCGTGTCGTGGTGGTTATGGATCTCGGCACCGCCGCGCGGAGCAAGCCTTGCGAATGTGCAGGCCGGTACGCCTGCTTCCGCGAAGCTGCTGGAGTCAGAGGAATACATGCCCAGCTTTGCGTCAAGCGGGAAACCTTCTACACTTGCCAGATGCTCGATCGCATGCATCGTGTCCTCACTGCAGGAACAGCGCACATGTTCGTAGCCAAGCGTGACGCCGGTCATATCAAAGTTGATATTGAAAATAATGTCCTTCAGCTCTTCTTTATGCGCTTCACAGTACTTTTTCGATCCGACCAGACCGATCTCCTCACTGCCGCAGAGCAGGAACCGGATCGTCCTTCTCGGTCTGTGTTCATTGAAGTAATGCATCAGCTCCCATACAGTGACCGAACCGGTACCGTTGTCCCAGGATCCCGGAGAATACGGAACGGAGTCATAATGCGCGCTGTAAACAAGTACTTCATGTTTCAGGTCGGTTCCCTCGATCGTCGCGACAACGTTCCAGGAAGGCTGTTTCACTTCTTCCGTCTTCAGCACGACCCTGACTTTTTCCGGTTTTGAGCGCACGAGTTCCTCCCCGTCACACATATGGAGCTTGACGCCCGGGATCTCATGAGAAGCTCCGAAGGCATTTGAAGGTCTCAGTTCATTTCGGATGCTGTCTTCCTCGTAGATATTCCCTGCCAGCAGAATATAGGCAAGCGCTCCTTTTTCCTTCAGTTTCTTCGCCAGTTCAGGCATGACCCTGCCCTGTACCAGGACGATCTTCCCGGCAATATCCGTCAGGTTCGCATCCAGCCCGTTTTCAATATATTTGAATCCGCCGCAGACACCTTCATCAGTCGTAGCAGCTGTTTTCCCGATCCCGATCACCGGATATTTCCTGTACTCAGGCTCCAGTACTTCCAGGGATGCCTCATATACCTTTGCGTTCTCTGTCTCAAATTCCTCAATGACAGCGTCTACTCCGGCATCCTGAGCAGCTTTCAGGAAAATTTCAGCCGCTCTTTTTTCTTCTGGTGTACCGGATACACGTACAAAGCTGATCTCTTTCAGCAGATTCCATGCTCTTTCTTGATTCATACTTGTAAAACCCTCTTTTCCTGTATGTATTATAACGTATAGGGATAAAATTCTCTTTTTATGACAGCAGAACACAGGAAAACTGACTGTTCAAGTCTGCATATACCTGAAAAATATTCAGAAAGCGGCATTCTACGTTCCATAGGGTGACTTGTGAAGACTGTCGTCCTACCTTGAAAGCAGGAGGAATTATGATCAATCAGGAAAAAACAGGCAGGTTCATCGCGGACCTGCGGAAAGAAAAGAACCTTACCCAGAAACAGCTGGCGGATATGCTGAACGTATCGGACAAGGCGGTCTCCCGCTGGGAGACAGGCCGGGGCTTCCCGGATATCAGCAGCCTGGAGGACATCGCTGCTGCTCTGGACATCAGTACGGCAGAGATCCTGAAAGGAGAACGTATCCCGGCTGCCCTCAGCGGGGAAGACGTCCGGCTTCTGGCAGACGACAGCCTGACCCTGGCAAAAGAACTGCTCCATAAAAGAACGACCCGTAACATCCTGACCGGATTCCTGGTCAGCCTGATCCTGTTCGTTCTGGCAGTCGTACACCTGAACTGTCCGATCTATGTCGAAGATCCAGGTGACGCGCTGAAAGCGGAGGTCCTGTCTGACGGACGGGTGATTGCGATCATCAACCAGCCGGTGTCAGGATGGAACATGGACAGAGTCAATTTCCCGGAGAGCGGCGATCAGACCTTCCTGAGCTGCTATGAGACTCTTTATGACCGGCTCACAGGACGGGCAAAGAGCCAGATGATCCTGCTGGGAGATCAGGAAGAGCTGAATGAAGTATGGTATTATCCCGGCCAGAACGGAGACAGGCTCCTGTATACACCCGACGGAAAGAACCCGTACGATGGTGTCTGGACTCTGCCAAGACTCGTATACAACGCATGGACAGTATTCGGTGCCGGCTTCACACTCATTGGTCTGCTGATCTTATTCATTTTGCGCCGGACCCGGTACAGGGAAACCATCCTGAAACTCACTGCCCTGCCGTTCTGTTTTACGGTCAGCCTTCTGCTGGTACTGGCCGGCAGATATGGTCAGGTTTACAACGCACCTTATTATCTGAGCGGTATCATGATCCTGACGATCCTGCTGTACCTGCTGTTCCTTGCCCTGTACGATATGCGCAGGCAGAAGAAGCGTATCTGAAAACGATGGTGATCTAACCGATCACCATCGCTTTTTTTGATTCAGATCAGGAAATGATCCCGTACAGCCGGTTTCAGCGTCCACAGGCGCGGGAACACATCACCCTTGATACGGAAATGATGTTCTTCCTCTGTCGGGAAAACACGGGAAGTAAATACCGCGTCTCCGTCATTTACGAAGATCTCGATCGAACTGGCGTCGACAAAGATACGCAGATGGTTCAGCCCAGCCTCCAGCGGGCGGGTACGGGAGAAGCCTTCTTCTTCGTTAAACGTCAGCTTCATGCCGGAACGGTCCACAACGATCTCTTTATTTTCTTCATCATAGCGGATCGTAACGCCTCCATTGCCGTTACTGTCTGTAAAGAAGTCAAGTTCAACGTCACCCGGTCTGCAATCCAGTTCGATCTCTGCCGCTTTCGGCAGTCTGTAGCATCCGCCGTCCCCGGCTTTCATGATGATCCTTTCGTCACGCAGTTTTTTCAGCTCCGGCAGCGGTCTTTGGACCAGACGTCTGCCGCGGACTGTCAGTTCTCTTGGAAGTGTCAGGCAGCCTGCCCAGTCTTCCTCATCCGTCGGATAGGACACATCAGGAACTCCCATCCAGCCGATCAGGATCGCTTTATCAGCTTCCTGCAGGTTGTTCGCGCAGGCAGCTGCATAGGAGTCAAACCCGAAGTCGAGCACATGGAACTGTCCGTCCGGTGTAAATGTCAGGGTATCCCAGTTCATTGTTCCAAGGATATAACCGTTGTGGTTGCGGCTTCCGCCTCTTCCGGGAAGCGTCAGATGCTGGGGACAGAAGAGCAGGACATCCTGGTGACCGAATTGTTCGATCGAAGGACATTCCCACATGTCACCGAAATGTTCATATCCCGGTACTTTCAGTTCCCCTTTGAATTCCCAGCCATGCTGGAGGTCATCCGATGCATATACGAGCGCACATCCGTCTTTTGACTTTGTCTGGGCACCGATGAGCAGATACCACAGGTCACTGTCAGGTGCCTTGATGATCTTCGGATCACGCTGGTGCTCTGTATAATCCGGGTGCGGACCGAATAAAGGAAGCGGGTATTTTTCCGGCCAGCCGTCATTTCCAAGACGGGCAAGGCATGTATAGGCGCGGCGGACCCAGTTCTCATCGCGGTGGTTGCCGGTGTAGTAAAGATATATCTTATCTCCGATAGGCATTGCCGAACCCGAATACGCACCTTTATTGTCGTAGCCGTCTGCTTCATCCGGCATCAGGCATATTCCGAGGTTCTTCCATGTCACCAGATCCTTCGATACGATATGGTACCAGTACTTCAGTCCGTGCACGGCACCCCACGGACACCAC
The DNA here is from genome assembly GCA_017432325.1 of Solobacterium sp. Classification (GTDB taxonomy): domain Bacteria; phylum Bacillota_I; class Bacilli_A; order Erysipelotrichales; family Erysipelotrichaceae; genus Bulleidia. The sequence goes on from JAFRJJ010000083.1 coordinate 116,188, forward strand.
TGATAAAACAGGTGCCAGCGGTTATCGTGCCATACAAAGCCGTTGGGATCGTTCATCAGTCCGGTAACAGCCTGGTTATGATAAGTCTGCCGCCAGACTGAAGAGGAGACTTTCTGATACAGTTCTGAAAGTTCCTGCGGATCCTTCAGATAGCGGTATTTTTCTTCTCTCGTCCACTCACGCATATTATGATTCCTCTCCAGATGGAACATCTTCTGAAAAAAGTATATCAAATTACAACAGCCGCCCACAATTTTTACTTATCCGAAAACTATCAAAACAGTGAAGAGATCAGCAGGAAATAAAAAAAGGCCACCTGCGGTGACCAAATCAGAGTGAGCAGATACGAAAGTGTCTGCTTCTTTTATAATTTGGTTATGTTGGATGAAGAGATATACATACAATATCCGTATAACGGAGTAATTCCTTGTGATGGCAATCA
>JAFRJJ010000002.1 GCA_017432325.1 Solobacterium sp.
CGGTCTATGTGCTTCTCTGTCTACGCTTAAACCTCGTCTCACGACTTCGGCTCCAAGACTGAGTACCGGCTGCCCGCTGCGGCTTTGCCGGACAGGGAGTTTCACCCTGCTATATTACTGACGCCGAACTGGCGCACTCTGAATTGATGATAACATATTCGTGCAAAATTTAACAAACTGTTCTATAATCTTCTTGGTGGTTTAACCAATTTATTGGGAGGAAAAATAATAATGGATAAAAACATCAAGATCGCCATTATCGGTGCAGGCCCTGCAGGCCTTTCAGCAGGCATGTATCTCGAGCAGAAGGGATATGAAAACTACACGATCCTGGAAAGAAACGATCATGTCGGAGGCAAATGCCATTCCCCTCACTATAACGGAAGACGTTATGAGATGGGCGCTATCATGGGCGTGCCTTCCTACTATGCCGTACATGACGTTGAAGAATTCTGCGGCATCACACATGACGGACCGAAGCTGAACCGCAACTACAAGGACAAGCACGGCAAGGTCATCGAACCGTTCAATCCGAAGGCCAACATCCTGAGAGCTCCTCATCTTCTGAAGATGAAGAATCAGATGAAGAAGTTTGCCGAGCTCCTTGAAACAAAATACAAGGGATATGATGTCAACGGACACAGAGGCGTTGCCCAGGGTCGTTATGACGGCTACGCTGTTACACCGGGACGTGAAAAGGTGTCCGGCGAAAACCCGAACCTGAAAGACCTGGCGCTTCCGTTCAAAGAGTTCTGCAAACTCAACGGCGTCGACCTCGTCCAGGAGATCTGGATCGGACCCTTCACATCATTCGGTTACGGCTACTTTGATGAGATCCCGGCAGCTTATGTTCTGAAATACCTCGACTTCCAGACGACGATGAACTTCGTCAACATCAACCTCTGGACATGGAAGGAAGGAACACAGTTCATCTGGGAATCCCTGAATGCAAAACTGAAGAACCATGCGCGTCTCAACAGCGACATCACAAAGGTTGAGCGCAAAGACGGCAAGGTTTATATCACTGTCAACGGAACAGTTGAAGAATATGACAAGCTGATCGTGACAGCTCCGCTGCAGTACTTCCCCGACTACGCGGATGCCCGTGAAGACGAGAAAGACTTCTTCTCAAAAATCGACTATGAGCGCTATGATGTACTCGCAGTCGAAACAAAACCGGAAGACCATCCGGAGATCTCCTACTATGTATTCGACAATATGACGCCGGAACGCGTCGGTCACCTGATGGTCTATTACAGAAGATGGAGAGACGAGGTCAACCAGGTCATCACGACATATGCCCTGAGAAAGCATAAGGACAAGCCCGAGATCCCTTATGAACAGTGCAAAGAGACTGTACTGTGCGACCTGCAGGATATGGGCAACCCCGCTTCCGCAGTTGTCAATGAGAAGTCCTGGTATTACTTCCCTCATGTCTTCTCGAAAGACTACGCTGACGGCTGGTATGACAAAGTCGAAGCGATGCAGGGCAAATATGATACATATTATGCCGGTGAAGTCATGTCCTTCGGCGACATGGATGAAACAGCTGAGTACTCCAGAGAACTCGTAGACCGTTTCTTCTGATCTGACTCCACAACGAACACAGGCTGCCGGATGGCATCCTGTGTTTTGTTATATCGGTTATTCGATTTTCAGGAATTGTTCAAATTCCTTCTGCATATAAAGCTTGCTGGATTCCGCGTCACGCTGTTCCAGCGTTTCGAGCATGCCGTGCAGAAGCTCCGTACATGCCTCCGGTCCGAGACTGCGGATCGCCCGTTCCCAGAATGTCAGTGTCACGTACTCAAACGAGTTGAACAGCAGCGGCAGGATAAAGTTTCCGGAACTGACGCAGACCTGGTGATGGAACCGGAAGAAGATCTTCGCCAGCTGATTCGGTATGACGCGCTCACCCTTCACATAGGCATCCGCCTGGGCTGTGATCTCCCTGAGTTCAGACAGGTCACAGTCACTCCGCTCAGCGAGCAGTTCAAATGCCTTCCCCTCCAGTGCCGTGCGCATTTCCAGCATATCCTGGATACGCCTGCTGCCGAAGCTTTCACCGCTGATCCGGATGATCATATTGAGCGTTTCGATATTGCCTGTTCTTGAGAAGTCGGCCACAAATGTACCGTGTCTCTGATTGGTTTCCACAAAGCCCATGCGCTCCAGATCAGCCATAGCCAGATGTACGGCAGACTTGGAGACTTTTGTCTGTGCGGCCAGTTCGCGTTCCGTAGGCAGCCTGTCACCGGGCATCAGTTCTCCCCTGATGATCATATCTGCTATTTTCTCGACAAGAAGATTCCTGACGGTTGGTGTTTTAATGACTCCGATATCCATTTGACACCTCCTCAACAATATAAAAAAGAGTACCATAACTGCACTTTCTGTTCAATCAGCATGATTGACCCGGATGACCGGGCTCTCCTATAATATTGGTGGTTAAACCAATATCACTGTATCTGGAGGTTATAATGGCTTTCTACAAAGACAAGTACGATGTCATCGTCATCGGCGGAGCTCTGGCCGGAATGAGCTGTGCCATGAAGCTGGCATCAGAAGGAAAATCCGTCCTGATCCTTGAGCGGCATAATCTGCCCGGCGGTCTGGCGACGTCTTTCGTGCGAAGCGGCATTGAAATGGAAGCGACGCTGCATGAAATGATGTCCATCGGGCCGGAGGAACGTCCCCTCTTCATCCGTGAATACCTGGATGAGATGGGCGTCAGGATCAACTGGCTGAGAGTGCCTGAAGCTTACAGGCTGCTCTCACCCAAAGACAATATCGATATCATCATCCATCCCGGCAGAAGGGACGACGGCACATGGATCGCTGCCGACGAGATCGAAGCGCAGTATCTGGGTTCAAAAGATGAAGTCAACCGTCTGCTGGAAACATGCAAGAGCGTTTATGAATCCGTTCTTTTTCTGAACGAACATACCGCCTCCAAGCTGACGCTTCTGCTGAAGCATGAACCGCTGACAAAGACAGCCGGCTACAGCGCGCAGGAGGTCATGGACAAGGCATTCCATCTATCCGATGACGTCAAGCATATCCTTTCCGCTTACTGGATCTATGTCGGACAGCCGATCAGCACGCTTCCGTTCACGATCTATTCCTTCCTGATGGCTGACTACCTGCTCGGCGGCAGCTTTGTCGCGAAGGGATTCTCGCATGAAATGTCCGCCGCAATGGCGCACAGATGCGAGGAGCTTGGTGTTCAGTTTGAATACTGCCAGGATGTCGAAAAGATCCTGGTCAGAAACAATCACGTATACGGCGTCAGGACAAAGCGCGGGGATGAGATCCACTGCGACTACGTTGCCAGCGCACCGTATCCGAATGTCGTTTACGCTAAGATGATCGAGCCGCAGTCGGAAGTCCCTGTCATGGCAAGGAAATACGCTGACGCGATGCCGCTGGGCGTTACGACGTTCAGCGTGGTCATGCAGCTGGACAAGCGGCCGGAAGAACTCAATATCAATGATTACTCTGTCTTCTCCAGCAACATCCCCTTTGATACGGATGTGTTCTGGAAACAGGGAAGACAGCTTGGAAACTGGTCCAACCTGACCACCATCTGCCTGAACTACGCAAATCCCGATGCGGTACCGGAAGGAAAGACATCGCTTTCCATCACATTCCTGCCGCTTTCCGAGGCGTTCATGGATATTACAGCCGATGACTATCAGGACATGAAGCGCCGTATTGCGAAACAGATGATCGAACAGGTCTCGGAATATCTCGGTGTCGACCTGCTGGAACATATCGAGGAGATCGAGATCGAATCACCGATGACAGTCGCCCATTACGCGAAAGCATACCGCGGCGGCATCTACGGATACCAGCATTCCATGAACAACTCCGTCGTTGCCAGACTCGAGGATGTTGAAAAGGAAATGTGGATCAAAGGCCTGGTCGGATGCGCCAGCCATCAGCTGGTCGGTGACGGCATGGCCTGCAACATCAACAACGGTAAGATCGCCGCGAAAATGATCCTGGAAGAGATGAAGAAGGAGGCAAAATAACATGAAGATCAATGGTTTTCTGAAAGATGTTCTCGGTTCCTCCCGTGTTGTCAAGGCACGCCGCGAGCTCATCAAGAGCGGTTCTGAAACAGCTGTCTTCCGCGATCCGATCAATGATGTCGCACGTGAGCTTCATCCGGATGTCACCCATGTCAAAGTCACAAAAGTGGAAGATGTTTCTCCCACAGCCAGAAAATATACATTCGAAGCAGACCGGGGAGATATCCTTCCGCCCTTCCAGTGCGGTCAGTATGTTTCCATTGATCTCAGGATCGGCGATACGCTGACGACCCGTCCCTATTCGATCTGCAGCGCTCCGTTTGAGGCGCGTACTGGCGAACACCCGTTCTTCGAGATCACTGTCAGAAACGGAAAACCGGGGACCGGCTATGTATCCTGCTGGTTCTATGAGAATGTCAGGGAAGGCGATACGTTCACAGCGCATCTGCCCTTCGGACATTTCTATTACGAACCGCTGCGTGACAGCCGGAATATTGTCGCACTTGCCGGCGGAAGCGGGATCACGCCCTTCTATTCCATGGCAAAAGAGATCGTACACGGTACGCTGGATATCGATCTGACGATCCTGTACGGCTCCGTTTCCACACAGGATATCATCCTGGAAAAACAGCTGAAGGCGATCAGATCAGATAAAGTACGTTTCATCAATGTCATCTCCGGTGATGAGGCATATGACGGAGAAAAAGGCTTCCTGACAGCAGAACTGATCAAAAAGTATTCCAAAGGAGATACGACATACTTTGTATGCGGTCCCCTGGCAATGTATCACTTTGTCAAAGGTGAACTGGATCAGCTGGGTGTTCCGGCAAAGCGCGTCCGTATGGAAGTATTCGGAGCGCCGAGGGATATCACAGCAGCCGAAGGATACCCGCAGGACTTCAGACCGCAGACATTCAGGCTCCATGTTATGAGAGGCATCCAGGAAGATATCATTGAAGCGAATTCACTGGAACCGTTCGCTGTCGCGCTGGAGCGCGCAGGCATCAAGAACCGCACCAGATGCAGAAGCGGTGCCTGCGGATACTGCAGATGCCAGCTGCTGGACGGAGATGTATTCGTCCCGGCAGAAGGTGACGGCAGACGTATGGCCGATAAGGAATTCGGCTTCGTCCATGCATGTTCCGCTTATCCGCTGACTGAATGCACGATCCGCATCCCGATCCTCTGATACACAGCAGGTTTCATCAAAAACAGATCTTTGTTAATATGATCTCATGATCGGAATTGATGTGGTGTCCGTTGAACGGATCGACCTGACCAACAGCAGATTTATTGAAATGATCCTGACGGAAGAAGAACGGCAGGAGCTTGCCCTGTATTCCGCGGAAAGCCGGAAAAAAGAATACATCGCCGGCAGGTTTGCGGCCAAGGAAGCGATCTTCAAAGCTTCGCAGGACAGGGATTATCTCAGATATTCCATTCTGCACGGGCCGTCCGGCAGGCCGTATGTCAAAGACCATCCGGAGATCGATGTCAGTATCTCCCATGACGGCGGGATCGCCGCTGCTGTCGTACAAATACAGACAAAGTAAAAGCAGTTCACGGACTGCTTTTCTTTAGGGTTATGCGTGCGCGATGCCTGCACGTCTGGCTTCTTCTGCGACTTCTCTGGCAACTGCCGGAGCGACACGGGGATCAAATACATCCGGAATGATGTTTTCTTCATTCAGTTCCTCATCCGGGATCAGGGAAGCGATCGCTTTGGCAGCGGACAGCTTCATGTTTTCCGTAATGCCTTCCGCCCTGACATCCAGCGCGCCCCTGAAGACACCGGGGAATACGAGGACATTATTGATCTGGTTGGGATAGTCGGACCTTCCTGTACCGACGATCCTTGCGCCGGCAGCCTTTGCCAGTTCGGGCATGATCTCAGGTGTCGGATTTGCCATCGGGAATACGATCGGGTCTACTCCCATGGAGCGGATCATTTCTTCCGTAACGATACCGGGAGCTGATACGCCGATGAATACATCTGCCCCGCGCAGGGCGTCGGCGATCGTTCCGTCCCTGTCATTCAGGTTCGTAACCTCGCACAGTGCAAGCTGCGCTTCATTGAATGCTGTGCGTCTGCTCAGGATACCGAATCTGTCGCAGAATGTCAGATGTCTGATCCCGTATCTCAGAAGCAGCTTTCCGATCGCTGTTCCGGCGGAACCTGCTCCGGAGATGACGATCCTGATATTCTCTGCTTTTTTATTGACGACCTTCAATGCGTTGATCAGTGCCGCAAGCAGTACGATCGCCGTACCGTGCTGGTCATCATGGAATACCGGTATATCCAGGCGCTCCTTCAGTTTCTCTTCGATCTCAAAACATCTCGGCGCGCTGATATCTTCCAGATTGATTCCTCCGAATGTCGGGGCGATCCGGCAGATCGTATCAACGATCTCATCGACATCCTTCGTGTCCAGGCAGATCGGGAATGCATCGACATCCGCGAACTGCTTGAACAGAACGCATTTGCCTTCCATGACAGGCATTCCTGCCTTCGGGCCGATGTCACCGAGTCCAAGTACCGCCGTACCGTCTGTGACGACGGCTACCAGATTCCTTTTGGCAGTGTATTTGTATACATCTTCGGGATTTTCAGCGATCTTTCTGCACGGCTCGGCTACACCTGGTGTGTATACCATGGACAGATCATCCCTTGTCTTAACGGATGCTTTTGATACAACTTCTATTTTTCCGTGATTCTTTTCGTGAAGTTCCAGTGATAATGAATTGAAATCTTTTGCCATAATTGCTGCTCCTTTGAATACTGTATTCTTTCTGCTCAGTTATATTATAAAGCTTTATAGTGCAGACGGGGCCTGCCGCCTGTTTTATAGTCCGTAACACACTCTGCCTTGCCTTTTTCCACCAAATAATTCATGTATCTCCTGACCGTAACGTTGGAAAAACCGGTAGCCTGGGCGATCTCGTCACTGGACATGGATTCCGGTCCGATGCGTATCAGGTACTCTTCCAGCTTTCTGAGCGTCTCGGTATTGATGCCTTTCGTATACGCTTCCTGCCTGGTCTGCTCAGCGGAGATCAGTGAATCGATCTGTTTCTGGGTAAAACTTTCTTCTGAATTCAGCAGTTCATGTCTATGGCGGAACCTGTCCATTGCCCGGGAGAACCGCTCATACGTAAACGGCTTTACTAGATAATCGATCACACCGAGTTTCAGTGCGCGTTCTACCGTCGCTTTGTCATTGGCGGCTGTCACCATGATCGATCCGCATTGATATCCGGCGCGTTTGATCTCCTCCAGAAGATCCAGTCCATTCATTCCCGGCATGTATTCATCTACGATCAGCAGATCAACGGAATGTTTCTTCATATATTCCAGCGTTTCTTTCGGACCGGCACATACCCTCCGTACGATGACATCATCTGTCATCTCAGCATATTTCCGGTTGATCTGCGCAACCATCGGATCGTCTTCTACGATCACAGTATTGATCACTTTGGTCATACAGCTCTCCTTTCCGATATTTTCTCCGTAACTGTCACGGTAAAGCTGCTTCCTTCACCTTCTTCGGTCTCGATCTCAAGGCTGCCATGGCATTTGTCCAGGATCTGCCGGACAAGTACGAGGCCCGTACCGCGGCCTTCTCCCTTGGTCGTATATTTTCCGGACAGGAGCTTCTGCCTGACTTCTTCACTCATACCGTTGCCGTTATCATCACATTCGATCATCAGGACATCATTTTCATCACTGACATACAGTGAGACACTGCGTTCGCCGGTCTGATCTTCCAGCGCGTCAAACGCGTTTTCCAGAAGATTGCCGTTGACAGTGATCAGTTCCTCTGTCTTGAGATAGCCGTTGTCCGTCCCAAGATGGCTTCCCTTCATGAGGTCAAAATGAATACCCAGTTCCTTTGCCCTGCTCTTCTTGCCAAGCAGCAGCGCCGCGACGGTACGGTCTTCAACAGCCGAGAGGATCCTGCTGTCTGTTTCACGTTCTCCGGCAATATCCGTGATATATTCTTCTGCCTGCTCCGTTTCACCAATCTGCAGCAAACCGAGAATGACATGGAGCTTGTTCTTCTGTTCATGAGTCGCAGCCCTGAGCGCTTCTACGATGTGCTTGACGCCTGTCAGTTCCTCTGCCATGCGGATCATTTCCGTACGGTCAATGAGCAGGATCAGACTTCCTGTATATCGATCATTCTCATGGATCGGCAGGATATCCACCAGGAACACGGAGTCTTTATAGCTGATCTCCCGGTTGTGGATCCTGTCGGAATGATCCATGATCAGGGGACGGAGCACCTGATCCAGGAAACTCCTGATGGATTCATCAGTTTGTCCGTCCGAGCCGATCAGTCTGGCTGCTGACGGGCTGTAATACTCGACGTCCCATGTCCCGTTGACCAGGATCAGCCCTTCCTTGAGCGTACCAAGCACTTCCTCTCTCCGGTGAAACATTTCCGCCATCTGATACGGTTCATAACCAAGCAGGATCCTGCGGACGCGCATCGACACAAGCGCCCCTGCCAGCAGGATCAGCAGCAGCGATACCGAAAAGATCCGGGCAAGATCTCTGACCGCTTCCGCACGCATCGTTTGGATAGACCTGGTAAAACAGCTGACCATCAGGTATCCGGCCTGCCGGTCATCATGATCATACACAGCCTCAAAATACCTTCTCTGTGATTCATTCCTTCCCATGTGTTCTGAAATATAAGGGTCAGATCCCTCCCGGACCGCCTGTTCGTCACCGCTGGTGAAAAGTCCCCCGATCAGTTCATGTGCCGGATGATAGATCCTGATATTTTCATTGTCTACCAGCACCACGAAGTCCACATACTCATTCGTTATGATCAGTTCATCAAGGTATTCCGTCAGTTCATCATCTGCGTATCCTTTTTCCAGTGCTTCAACGATCAGAGGATTGGTTGAGAGCAGTTCACCGGTCTCGGTAATACTTTGGTCGGCCCGTTCCACGACTTCATTCAGCCGCATGAAAGAAACGATTCCGAACGCCGCCGAAATGATGATCACTGCCAGGATCAGGTAAGGGATCACCGCTTTCATCATCCATGAGTCACTGAGCTTTTTCATGCTGTAATCATATCATCATATGAACCGGCAAAAAAGAAAGAGGATGTAACAGTTGAGTAGTTTGAAATACTGCTCAAGGGGATTACATCCTCTTTTCTTGTGGTGGGGCAGATGAACAATCTGTTTTCTGATTATTTGTATCAGCTGATCAGCCGGTTTATTACAATACATGCGCAC
>JAFRJJ010000084.1 GCA_017432325.1 Solobacterium sp.
TGATATATTTCTCCGTTGCGTTCTTCACGTATGGATTGCCGTTTAATTCCTTGATTTGTTCGAGCGTGAAATGCTTTAGCGCCATATCTGTTACCTCATCATCAGTGTAACAGCCAGAAGAAAACCCTGTAATGGGTCAGAAGTACTTTTTTTCTTCTGTCCGTTTTACAGGGTTCAGTTTATTGTTGTAAAAAACTCGGTATTTTTTTTGATCATGCGATCTTAACAAAATTGAGGGATCAGTTATTTGAGCATGGTTATCCAGATGCATAGGGGACATGACCTAGTAATTTCACAATGGAGACTGGCATAGATCATATTCAAAACGAAAAGATAGATATAAAACATAAAGTTGATGGAAAAAACATCAAACGTTAATAGTTATTAACAGTCTGCTTAAATGAAAAACTATCAATAAAGTAACATCATTGTTGCTACCGAGAACAGCGGTAATGAATCTAAACTTTACATATATACGATTATTCTTCCATAGAAACAAAGATTTGTATTCAGGAGGTACCTATATGCTTCTATTTTCAGCCATCCTTGATATCAATAAGACAATGACCAGAGAGTCATTTGTTAAGCTTGTTATTGAATGGAATAAGAGCAGTACATATGAGAGAAACATCATTCCTGACCTGAAATGGACCGGTACATATAGCTTCCGTACCGGTACAGATGACCTCTGGTTATCTGTACAGGAATATAAGAAACAGATCATAGCAGTACGTTATGAGAAGAAAGAGGATGACGGCAGTATCTGGGATACAGACTATGTCATGAACTTTGAAGACATGAAGATGTCTGTCAGACTGGACAGAAGCTATACAGCAGATGCATTGTCCTTTGACCCTAAGTTCTCTACACCTCATTTTATTACATTGCTGGAACAGAAGGGATACCTGAAAGCAGACGGAGATCTTCCTGTTACAAGGGAACCAATATTCATCAATGAAGAGAATGTTTCTCTGTTATGTGATGTGATCAATGGAAAAAATCAATACAAACTTCCTGTAGTCTTTATATCCAGAACATTTGAAGATGAAGAGCCGGTAGATGTCAGGAGACTGGCTGCCAGGTTAAAAGGTGCTGCTCATGTACTGGTACAGGAAAATACTTCTGTGGGATATACCATCCGTGACTTATGCCACAGCAATAATGAGTATAACGGTGCTGTAGGTATCTACTTTCCCAATGCTGCATACGGGCATAAAAGATACCTGTCCCATTCCGGTACAGGATATGATGTTTTCTTAATGGAAAAGGTACTGCGTACAGTCATACAGTACTGCAACGGACAGATGACAGAACCTTTGTATACATGGCAGGGTGTCAATAATGCGCTGCTGATGGAAAGAATGACCATCCAGAGAAAAGAAAGATTGGAAGCGGAAGCTGCCAGAAAGAAAGCTGAAGAAGAAATGAACCAGCTTCTGAATTCCCTGGAAGAAGAGGAAGACAGGATCAGGAAGAATGCTGCTGAGGAAGCACGCATTGAAGCCAATAAGATACTGGATGGATTTGACAATGACCTGCAGTACCTGCAGAAACAGGTAGAAGAACTGACAAAGGCAAATGAGATCCTGCAGTATGAAAACCAGGGTATGAAAGCCAAACTGGATTCCGTCAATGAGATACCGGTACTGTACATGGGAGATGAGTTTGAATTCTATCCGGGAGAGATCAAGGATCTGGTACTCCTGGTATTATCCGAATCGGTATCCAACATACAGGAGAAGACAAGAAGATCAGATGTCGTAAAGGATATTATCCGTTCCAATGACTATAAGAAGACCAGTGACCAGAAAGCAGAAGAGATCAAGAAACTGCTGAAGAGCTACGATGGTATGACAGGTCCCTTAAGACAGGCACTGGAGGATATAGGCTTTATCATCACCGAAGACGGGAAACACTACAAACTGACATACTATGGTGACGACAGATAACAGGTCATCATTTCCAAGACACCCAGTGATCACCGTACAGGTAAGAACACTTCTCAGAAACTGAATAAGATGGTGTTCTGAAAGATAGTACATTGGTGAAACTGATCTTCTGACATATGAAAGGACCGGTCCATCTCAGAACCGGTTCAGAAGGAGAAGTATGGCAGTCATTGGAAATTGGAGATATTTCAGGGAGACTGTCAGGAGATATCTTTTGTCAAATGATATATTCCGGAAGACTGGGATAGCTGCTTCCCGACTGTTCATCGATCATTTGTTCATAGTAATCGAATGCGCATCTGCCGTATTTGCCGTAGCCTTTTTCCAGATCTTCCAGATCAGCACCACAAGTGGCCTGCAATGCTCCGTCAAAAGCGATCATGGCATAACAGTAATCGTACAGCAAGTATGCCATGGTTCCTTCAGATTCGTCTTCCAGATTCAATGAAGAGATCGTCTGTGAATAGCTTTCAATGATCTTCTTATGTTCGGAAGAAAGAGCAGGTGGGATTGGTAAAGATATATCTTCTTTGTCCAGCCAGGTATTATGCATAGATGTGATCATTTGAAGCGCGTAATCATGTTCGCTGTCAGACAGGAATTCAACGCCGTAATACAGGTCGCCCGGATCCAATGGCATTCTGCATAACATAGCTCTTGCAAGCCTATTGATCAGTGCATAACGTTTTCTTTCACTGATCAGAACTGCCTGTTCACGGAAAGTCTCAAAGTCCTTGTATTCTCTGTACAGTTTATCCTGGAAATTCCGGGAGACATTCTTTTTTCTGGTGTTTGCAGCATCATCGGTCCATGTTTCGTCATGGCTCAGAATACGTTCAGGATCGATCTTGGGGAGTCTGCAGACAAGCTGCTCATATTCATTCAGCTCATTGGAAGAGAATTCTTCAACTATTTCATTAGTGTACATATTTACACTGTCCTTTCTAAATATTCACTTTTCATGCATTGCTTATCCGGATGGCCACCCCTGTTGATCAATGCAAGAACATCATAAAACGCTGCAACCCCCAAAAAACCGTGGATATGTACAATTAGCACAATATGCATAATTGAATAGAAAAATATCAGTCCGCCGGGCTTCATTCTGTACCCGACGGACTGTTTAACTGCTGCGTTCTATGCAGCGAATCATCCTGGAATTCAAAGGTGTATGAGTTATTGGTAATACGGTCTAAGATCGCATTGGCAACATTGCTTGATGTACCACAATTCCGGAGAACTGGAAAACAGGACCGGCAATATACCTTTTCCCAGGTATTCAGGGATCTCCTTAAGAACCTTTTGCTCATTGGCAGTGGTAACGGCAGCAGGAAGTCGTCTATGATCAGCATATCAACCGTACCGTATTGTAAACAGAGTTTGTGTTTCCATTAACTCTGGCTGGAGAAAGATTGCTTTAGAGTCTGATCATTCGGAAGCAGCATTGTCATCAAAACAGTTAAAGAGTTGCAGAATCTCCGGATCAAAAATCTTTTTCACTCTTGTGTCTGCCCACTTTCTTTCTTCTTCTGTCAAAAGGGGAAGAAAGTCATGATAAAGTACCAGATATCCCTCCAGACTATCGATCCATTTCAGGTGGTCCAGAAGTTCTGCTTTTCCCTGTTCATTTCTGGGAAGCTGCTCAAGTGCAGTTCTTTCCTTTTCAAAAAACTTTTTATCCCCCAAATCTAATGATGAGAGTTTCATTTCAGATTTCCTTTCTATATGTGAAATATACATTTATGGGTGTATTTCTGCCATCATTATAAGATGCCGTATGTTTTTGGTATTTTTAGTTTCTAAACAGATATGAACTAGTTTATCTTGGCTTCTTTTTGTTCTGTCAGTCTAAAACGGAAAAGTTGTAATTATACGCCCATCTTCGGTTACAGTTTCCCCATCTTCAGATAGTGTTCCCACTTCATCACTATAAACAGCACATACACTTCCATCAGGATATGTCCATTTGCCAATCCCGAATTTTATATCGTGTTTCCATCCGCCATAATATTTTCGGCCATCAGGATAACTCATTTCACCCGTGCCGGAACGTTCATCATTCTCCCACTGCCCATCATATACAGACCTATCAGCATAGATCATGATGCCTTTTCCATGGCATTTACCATCTTTCCATGCTCCATGATATTCTTTCCTGGGCTGCAGCAACCATTGATACCATGTGATCGTAACTTCACCATCCAGGATTCCGTTTTTAAAATGTCCGCTATAGGTCGTTTTATCAAACAAAGTCAGTTTTCCTTCACCATCAGGTAAAGATTCTTTTATGTCACCTTCATATATTGTGCCATCCGGCCAAGTGATTTTCTTTTTTTTGTGATTCACTCTACCAGCATCTAGGTTATATTCTTTTACAATAGTTCCATTATGCCATTCACCTTGTATTGTTTTTTTGTTTGGAAATATCATAGTGACAGTACCTAAAGGCTGTCCTTTAGCCCATTCACATTCATATGTCACATTATCAGGTCGGGTTATAATGCCGTGCCCATATGGCATATCTAACCACCATTTGCCTTCATATTTGGTTCTATCAAAGTATTCCATTGTGCCATTACCACTTTTCTCGCCGTCTTCCCATGAACCATCATATGTACCTTCCGCACTTTTTTCTATACCAGATCCATTAGCACAGTTCATGTTCCAGTGACCTTCATAAGTACTACCGTCGGGTGTTTTATATATACCCTGTCCACACCGTGTGTCAAAAAGGATCTGCCCATTATAATTTGATGACGATAAAGCACTGTTTAATACCGGATCATCAGTATTGATAAAGATTTTATCTTTATTCTGCTCGAAAAAACTTATGATAAGTTCGACAGATGTGCTAACAAAATCTGCCATTATATTATCTGGATACCTGGAAAGCTGTTTTCTCAATTCAGGGTGGATATGGTGAAAAGCTGAAATAATGAAAGGATGGGAAGATTTTATAGAATCATCGATCCAACTATATACAGGTGTTGAGAATTGCTTGCTTTTCTTGTGCATAAAAGAATTAAATACAGACTCATCTGTATGATGATGCTGAACATCTACACTAGTTAAAAAAGACCATTGTTCATCACTTATTTTTTTGTTCAACTTAGACAAATACTGAAATACGCTCATGTTTGATGGCGGGGTGAGAATATCCGCATAATCATCACAAATCTGCGCGGCAAAATTGAGAGTTCTCGTTCTCCCTACTTTCAACAGATACTCAATCAGCGAAATTAAATAATCTTTATTCTTAATATCAATAGAATTGATATATAACAGACTGAAATACTCCGCCAAAATATCCGGGAATGGATTAATCAGCATACCATCTTTCATGAATCCTGCTTGTTCCATGACCCAGTAAAAACTATCGTCCATATCAAAATGAGCGATTTTATTTATGATTTTCTTATGAATGTCGGCCCACGATTCATTTAGGAACGAAGAAAGAGTAATAAAACATTTAGCAGCTTCCTTAGCTTTTTTTTGTTCAGAAGGCTTATACTCTATCTCAATTAATTTCCAGATTCTGCCAAGTTCTTGCTCATAGAGCATGTCAAGAACATCTTTTTGGAGTGTGTATCCTAAGCGCTCGTTCATTCCGCTTCCCCAGGCATCCGCAATCAGCAGGGCAAAAAGCGGTCGTTCATTATCTTTGTCTATTTGCTGAAGCGTAGGATAAAGCATTTTATCAAAAGTCGAGCGCAGTAAATCCTTTTTATAATAATTGCTAGTGAAGCTGTGCATAATCTCGAAAGTTTCATCTGCTGAAGGCTTTTTCAGCATAAGTGAACCATCAACTAATTCAACTTCAGGAATAATTGCTGTATCACCCTGATATCTGTATATAAGTGATGATATGAGCGGGGAATACTCAAAATCAAAATCTCTATCGATTAAGATCAGCCTTATTTTCTGGCTTTGTTTAAATGGTGTTTCAATACAGTAATTCATAAAATTCAGCACATTCTCAATGTCTGAATTTACATCATCAAAACAAATGACCATGTCTGTATCTGTTTTTTCAATATCGGTTTTTATCTGTTCAGCTTTTATTCTTGCGTGAGCAGGGGGATACACGATCCATCCTTCTTTGGATAATCGTTCACAAAGTTCAAGCGCGAGTCTTGATTTTCCTATGCCTCCTTTTCCACAGACAGCTGTCCAACAAAACGGAGCATCTGTGTTTTCGCACATTTCCGTCAGATAATGGAGTTCTGCAGTTCTTCCGCTAAAGGTAGAACCATTTTCTGCAATGAACTGAAATCTGTTGATGCTCGACTTTTTCAACAGTGCTATCTTATCTTTTATCGAATCATATAAATGATCATTAATAACACAGCTTTTAAAGAAATATCCGATTCCTCGTGTATTGCCAATAAAATAATATTTGTTTTTGACATTATCGTTTTCAATATTGTCACTGTCTATATTTAAAAACTTTAGTAATTCAATGTTCAATTCAGAGATTCTTCTTTGGTAATCACGTGGTTCATTTTTGGAATCATTATCAAATGCAAAAGGTACGGGATATCTTTTTGCCAACTCTTTCAGTATTTCTATTTGCATACCGTTGTTGATAGTTAAATATACATCCTCGAGCTTTCTTTCATAAAAGCTGACTGTCCTGATGAAAGCTTGATCGCCAGATTTATCTTGTTGAAATGATAAGTAGATTTTGTTTCCCTTTTCATTTGATAATATATATTCTTTTCTTCTCATTTCTATCATCCTGCTTTCATAACTTAATGCACTATTTTCAGTCTATAAGGGAATCCGAATATAAACGATGTGATGCATATATGCTTTTGCTAATGACATATTAGCACCTTGGGAAACGTATTTAATATCCTTTTTCAGCGGAAAAAAGTGTGTCCGGAAGTGTCCGGATTTTCAGGGTCCATTTATCAAAAAACATAAGCTAGTCTGAAGTTGCAATCAGATAGGGCAGGAAAAGGCTGGAGAGGAATAAAGTTCTCCAACAGCTTACCTGCTGCTGATGCAAATGTAACGGACAGTGTGTCCGGAAGGAGGAAATTATGTTTGAAGTAAAGAAAGGATTCATCACAATCATCGCTGCAGTCTCTATGATTGCTGCTCCCGTAACTCCCCTGGCAGAATCCAGCTATCAGAATGATGCGGCAGGAACATCCCTGATTACTTCCCGCATTGGAGTTTCTCATACTTCGCAGTATATGACTGTCAAAAACGGCAGCCGCGGCAGCGATGTCAAGACACTCCAGCACAGGCTTAATGTTGTCATGGGCGCCGGACTCGCAGAAGACTCCATTGCCGGCAGTGCAACAGTCGCAGCCATCAAGAATTATCAGAAAGCTGAAGGAATCACTGCAGATGGTATCGCAGGATCCACGACCTGGTCACATCTTACGCAGGACTATAACGATACGGTTAACGGTATTGTCCGCAAGGGAAGTGTTGGTGTTCTTGTCAAGGAACTTCAGACCTTGCTGAACAAGGTGATGAAAGCCGGTCTTACTGTGGACGGTATCGCCGGCGCAAATACTGTATCGGCCATCCGCAGTTATCAGTCCTCAAGAAATCTTACAGTAGACGGCATTGCAGGGTCACAGACTTTCGCAAAACTGAGATCTGATGCCAATGGCAGCAATTCCAGCAGCTCTGCAAATAATACCAATAACACTTCATTGGCCGCTTATGTCAACAGCCTGGTTGGTACAACAGCCAAGGAATGGGGAGGCGGCTCTGGAACTCAGTGCGTTGAACTTCCGAAGTACTATATCGATCAGTATTTCAAAACAAGCTGTAAAGCACTCGGCCTGGGAAACGGCAACACACTTTACAGCGGTATTGCCAATACATATCCTAATAAGTTCCAGAAGATCACATATTACGCTGGCTTTCAGCCGAAAGTAGGAGACATCGTCAGTTATCACAGCTCTGTTCATCCGGATAAAGGACATGCCGCAATCGTGATCGCAGTAAAAGGCAGCGAATATACCATTGCCGAACAGTGGAAAGACAGCGGTACTGTCCGCAGCAGAACAGTCACAGTGAAAGCTCCGGTATATGGCGTCAGTTACACGATTATCGGTGTCGCAAGACCGAGACAGTAAATGAGTTGAAGAAAAGAGGAAAATTCATGACACAGAATATTGATGAATTTGATGCCGGAACCAGTAAGCCTACCTTGTCTCTGGTATTACTGACCGACAAAAGCAAGTCAATGAAAGGTGAGAAGATTGACCAGCTGAACCACGCGATTCAGGAGTCGGCAGTCATGGCATCGGAAACTGCGGAGGAAAAAGACATTGATCTCATTTTGAGAATTATTGAATACTCCAATCAGGCAAGATGGGCCGTTGGTGATCAGAAAAATGGTGTTGATAGGCTGGACTCGTTTGAACCTTTAGTAGCTGGCGGGTTGACCAATACAGCAGCCGCAATTGATCTTGCCGCAACCATCTGCCATCCTGAGATTCTCGGAGAGAGGTCTCTGAAACCGGTCTTTATCCTCATTACAGACGGTTACAGCAATGATCCCGGAAAGACTTTCGAATCTATTGAAAGTTTTAAGAAAACACTCCCGTCAAGATCCGGAGCAGACAATAAGATGATTCGTATCGCTTTGGGCGTAAAAGGAGCAAATGAGGAGGAACTGAAAGCCTTTGCTTCCAGAGGAACGATTGTACACAGCGATGGAACTGTGGAAGAGAATGTACCGTTTGTCTTCCACTGTGATGAAATTTCTGCATTGAGGGGACTTCTGAAGAATCTTACAGAGACCTCAATCTACAGCCAGTTGATTGACGATAGCCGTGATGATGACACGACCAGACTCTTCCTGGAAGACGAACCGGATGGACCGGACTGGGATGAATTCAGCGTGTGATATTTTCTCCCTGGATCCTGCATGGCTTTATGCCATGCAGGATCATAAATCCCCGATAAATACAGAAACAATAATTAATTGATGAAAAACAAAATGCAGGAGAAAGAATATGACAGATAAATATACAGATGAAATTGCTGAGGCATTGAAAAGGGTCATGGATGCAAGAACATGGAATTATGTCTACAGCAGTGAATTCAATGATTTCAGGTTCGTCACAGCACCTGACTGCGGCATCCTGAAGTATGTATCTTATTACATCAGTATTGATGAGAGTGTTTATACAGTCTACGCCAGCTTCCCGTTAGGTATCTGCAGGGAGGAATATGACAGGCATCATCTGGCGTCAAAATATTTGCATGTGCTGAACGGTGCCCTGAAGTCGACACCCGGTACCTGGATGATCGATCCGGACGGAACAATCACATACAAATACTTTGTCGGCTGCAGCAGGGAGGTATCCCCTGAAACGATTGAAGAGAGTCTGGATTACCCGGCAGCTATGCTGCAGAAATTCGCTGAAACGCTCGTCCGTATCATCATGGATCCCGATCCCGCGGAAACCCTCTGTTGTATTGAAAGGATTGGCAGATTTATTGAGCCCGGTGATTTGATAGGAGAACTCACCGCAATGGAAGCCTGTATTGCAGGAAGCCGGCCGGATCATCCGGAATTCCCCGGATCTCAGGTGAAGGAAGCAGCTGATGCTCATGAAATTGAGCATGAAAGGGATAAAAACGATGAACATCAGGGTTAACAGCAATAACGGAATCGATGTGATTCGGACAGATCAGGAACTGTTCAAAAACAGAAAGATTTTCATTGAAGGCTGTATTGATTACAGCGAAGCAGACATATTTATTAAGAAGCTCCTGCTGTTAAACATTCAGGATGACAAAAAGGTCATTGATGTTGTCATTGACTCACCCGGTTCTGCAGATGGAGATATCAGACCGGGATTGATGATGTACGACGCACTCATGACCAGTCCTGCACCGATCCGTATGTTCTGCATTGGAAGAGCGTACGGAATTGCAGGTGTCCTGTTTGAATGCGGAGGAAACATCAGGCTTATGCTGCCGAATGCATTTATTTCCTTCGGTGAAAACAGGGTAAATGTTCCCGGAACGATCACTGCAGGTAATGCTGCTCCTGAGCAGCCATTCGATCATACGGAAACCATATGCGAGCTCTTAAAGCATTATACGGGTCACAGCTCCGAAACAGTAAAACAGATGGTAGAAAGCAATAAGGTATTGAATACACAGGAGTGTCTAAGGGAAAACTTATGTGATTTTACTGCCGGGATCGACTGGCTGTCACGTACATATATCCCTGATGAAGAAGATGATGATTCTTTGCCATTCGCGTGATAACAGAAACAGAGGAATCAATATATGTCCGATACGATGATGAACAGATTTGTGAATTCACTTTTCTGTGACAATGAAAACCACCTAAATTTCAATGAACTTGCCTGTATTGTCATGAACTGGATGAACCAGGTCCGTAAGCTCAATGAATTGTGCAGACTGCAGTTTGCCGGCAATGATAATGAAATGGTAGATATTTCCATTGAAACAATGCTGGATGATATTCTTTTTGATCTCATGAACGCCGATGAAATGGTATCAGGCAGTCAGGAAAGGCTTTATGCAGAAGCACTTTCCCAGAAAGTGATCCTGTTTATCAGAACATTCGCAGAGCAGAACGGATCGGCAGCGGAAAACCTGTCAGATGCGTTTGCTTTTATGGCAATGTCAGACGGTCTTCCTGAACTGCAGTCTTATCTTCATAAGCTGTTTGAGGATGTCAATGAATTCGAGAAGATCCATTCGGTCATCTTCAGATGATGCTTGCAAGCAGGTGAATTATGAAACTTGATGATGACAGCAACTACTGGGATGGACTGCCGCCTGATCTCAGGTACATGTGTATTGCTGAACTGAACAGCATTCATCATCACTATGCCACTGGTCCGGCACTGAAATACCTGATCAGCCACTTATACGAATGCGACTCATTTGTGTTCGATACAACTCCATTTGATGTCATCAAATGGATCGACACAGTATTTGAATGCTGTCTGTTTCCGCTGAAAGCGCATCATGATGACTGGGTGAAATACAATAAGGAGATCCTTATGATCATGAACCGGTCAAGCCAGCTGATGGAGTGGGTAGCGCCGCCAAATTACAGAGAAGGCTATGTTTCCGCAGAGAAGAGTCCCGGACGGCGCAGCTTCGTAGAGTACTGGCAGAAACTCAATGTTTACTACTGTGTATTTTATATGATCAGCGATGATTCGAACGCTCTGGAAAGCAGACTAGAAGAATTGCTGAAAAGCACTGAACTGAATGTGAAGCATCTGCTGACTGAGGAACATGCCTGGAAATACGTCATGCAGGATGACTGGACGAATGATCATGATCTGCTTTCCGATATGTATGAACCGCTCAACTGGTTAAGCAGGGAGGAAATTCCTTACGGTATTCCGATGAGAATGTATGCGGAGACGCAGAACAGATACTGTGTCTTTCTTGATGAGCTGGAAGCCCCCAGGTATTCAGCAGGAAAAGTACTGCTGCAGCTGCAGAATCATGCGGAAATGCGGCTTACCTGGCTTTGCGATGAGATCATTGATGAGCTGGAGGAGAGTCTGTCAGATGATGATCCGCCGGATCCTGAGCTGATCGGTGTCAAAGATCACTTTGAAGAGATCATGATGGGCAGTATCTCCAGAAGCATCAAAAGAAAACAGGACTGCGATGACTAAAAAATACAATATAGAAAGATAAAGATTATGAGTTACTCAAGATATTACCGTTACAAACTTCTTACGGCACAGAAGAAACTGTACGATGAACTGCTAAAAGGAATTCAAAATGAAAGCACTGAAATAGTCATTCCCGGAGACTGGAGTGAAGAAGATATCGAGAAAGTTGTCTTTGCTGTGGATTATGACAATCCTGAGCTGTATTACGCGGATCTGACGGATATCCGGATACTGAAATCAAAGATCTCCGCCGCATTTCAGATGCGTTATTACTGTAAAGCAGCGGAAAGAAAGAAATATGACCGTATGCTTCAGAAAGCTGCAGCTGAAATTCTTGTGCCTTTGCTCGATCAGGAGAAAGAGGATATCTGTCTGAAAATACACGACTGGCTTGTCTTCAACTGCACATACGGGGACTGCGACCGGTTCGCGAATGCTTCCTACAGCATTATCGGTGTTCTGCTTAACCATACCGCCGTGTGTGAAGGGATCGCAAAAACATATAAGTATCTGGCGGACCTTATGCGGCTGCGCTGTATTGTGGCTGTGGGAAACGCAATCGGTCCGAACGGTACAGAAGAAGGGCATGCCTGGAATATCATCAGGATCAATAACCGGTGCTATCACATCGACGCAACATTGGAGCAGTGTATTGACGACAGATACTGTTCCAAAGCTTATTATCTGCTTTCCACGAAAGAGATTCTCAGGGATCATAAGTTCCACCCGTTTTTTGTCCTTCCTTACTGCGACCAGACGAAAAACAGGCTGGAAACTGTTCACAGTCCTTCCGAACTGCTGGCGTTTTTCATCAGTGAAAGCAAATGCTATCATTCATACTCTGAAGTGCGCGTCAGCAGGGAACTTACAAGAGAGAAACTGATGCATGTGATCGATTATGAAATCCCCGAGCTTGACATTGCAGCTTACTGCAATCTCAAGGAATACTGGTTTGCAGAGAGCAGCCGTGTTCTGTACCTTCACTGGAGGTGAAAGGAGAGATCATGGACAGTAACATGATTGATTGCCGCCCGGACCGTTCTGACGGTATCTCCGGCATCAACAAATATCAGGCAAAAATACAGAAGCAGCTTGAAGAGGCTGCCTGCAGTGAGTCCTATGAGACCTATGAAAGCTTCACAGATACAAAACACAAAATGAATGTCTGGATGGCACGGCGGAAAGGAACATTTCATAAAACCAACGGTACTCCATGCCAGGATTTCTGCATCAGCAGATCCCTGGCAGGGTGCCTGGTTCTTACAGCTGCTGACGGTGTCGGCTCATGCCGGTATTCAGATACCGGTTCAAGACTTGCATGCCATGCAGTGATCGATGCCGCGGAAGAATTACTGAGACGAAACAGAAGAGGAGAGAACAGACTGATCAAAGGCCTGATGTGTCCGGCGTTCAGAGAATCTATTGTGTCCGGCTGGCTGAAAGCTGCTGAGCGTCTGATCAAAACGGATCCGGCATACAGCAGGGCGGATATTACGGACTTTGCTTCAACCGTGATGTTTGCTGTCATAACCAGACACAATATGGTTACATGCATTCTCGGAGACGGTCAGATCATGGTACTGAATCAGACCGCCGGATTGAAAGTCAGAATGCATGAGAAAAAAAACACATCGGAAGTGCGGTCACTTGCAGATCCTCAATGTACCGGAGAAGACTTCACCATACAGTCTTTCAGCAGAAAGGATTTCGATACTGTGATCCTGACGACGGACGGACTCTATGACTCTCTGTCACCCGGCAGTCATCTCTACCGGTATACGCTTGAAGCATGCCTTCGCTTCATGAAAAACAAAGCACCTTACCAGGCGTTCTGCTATACGGAAAAAGGTGAATCCTATAAAGACTTTTCCAGAACAAACACACAGGACGACTGTACGGTTGTGATCGCGAAAAGCCTGACAGAATGCCCTGCAAAAGCGTTTTCGTCAGACCGGATCAGTATTGCTCAGCACAGAAATGCTGCTTTGTTAAAGGGGTATTCCCGTGACTGCAGAGTTTATTTTACAAGGACTGAAAAATCGATAAGATTGCCTGAAGAAAGGACAACTGCTTCGAATCCTTCGGAAAGGTCCTACAGTGATGTTACAGTCTCATATACCCGCAGAAACAGAAGACTTGAAAAATGCAGTCTTGTCCTGGAGTCTGCCTGTCTTGATACTCCTTCTGAAACCTGGGAATACGGCAGGTATACGTACAATGCTTATGAACACAATGAAGGGATTCTTCCGCTCCGGTATCTTCTGGATACTGGAATGCTGAAAGGAAACAATGTTCTGCCGGATAACAATACAGATAAATGTCTGACACTTGATCTGCTGACCAACCTTGTATTGCTTCAGAATGAGCTTTACAGACAGGGTCTGAGTCTTAATTCATCAGCCTTGATCAATATCGGTTATGAAATCAAAAACAAAACACTTCATGTACGATCAGAAGCAATTACAGTCAGGAAAATATTCCATAATCATGGATCTGATCTGTACAGCAGCTGTTTCTCTCATCTGCTGGGAGTGATCGTATTCAATCAGTTCATCCTCCCTGTCTTCCGCCCGGGATACCGTGAAAAAGGAAGAAAGATCGTGCTTCATTTATACAGGGAGAATGCATCATTGACTCTCATGGTTTATCGTCAGAACAACTGCTTTTACCTGAAAAACCAGAGTACCTGCGGGTCCATGGATCATGTTCATACAGACAGGTTCGATGAGTCCGTCTTTCTTGGCAGTACAGCTTGCGGAATAGGAAGCGCAGGAGAAAGAACTCCCAGGACATTTGTCTTATCCGCCGCAGCCGGGAATGAAGAGGACTCTGTCAGGAGACTCGAGTTTATATACATCCCGTTAGCGGCTTTTGACAGAATAGGAGAATTCTTATGAAACCCGGAGATTATGTTCTGAAAGAAAGAATGACTGCAGACGGTAAGAAAGATAAAGAGAAAATCGTGGTATCTTCCACAGGTGTATCCTATGCGGTCGGAAAAAGTATCGGAAGAGGCGGTCTTGCCTGTTGTTACCGTGCTGTACGGATCGATAATGGAAACCCCTGTGTGATTAAAGTGTTTGAACCGGATGCCTTAAAGCTGAAGGTCCACAAGTCCATCAGGAAAAACATACTTGATCTGATAAAGAAACCGGTGACGCGTCCCGACGGATCCCCATTAAATGAACTGATCGGTCCGCTGGACAAGGACAGCTTTATACCATTGCCGGCATCACGAAGCTTTGCTTATATCATGAACCCGGTAGATACGGAAAAATACAAAAAGATATCAAAACTGAGAAGCTCCAAAGACGCTTATCCGGACATTGATGTTATGCTTACTGCCTGTAAAAAAATAGCGTATATCTTTTACTGCATTCATAAGAAGGGCATGGCATACAGGGATCTGAACAATCAAAATGTGTTTATTGATCCGGAAACCGGCGATATCAGAATCATTGACTGCGATAATATCTCAGACCGTCCGGAAAAAACCATTGACGGAACGTTCGGTTTTATCGCACCGGAAGTCTATCAGACCGGCAGCCCCGATACATTCAGCGATTATTATCAGATTGCCGTGTTATTCTATTTCCTTTTTGTCGGCGGAAATCCGCTTTATGGAAAAAAAACAGAAAAATACTTACTGGATAACGGATTCAGCGAGCAGGAGGCAGCAGACATCATATACGGCAAAGATATGGCGCTTTTTGCCTTCGACCCGAAAGATACTTCCAATTCTCTTAAGGGATGTAAGGATCCAGCCAATCCTCATCTTTACGAAATACAGATCAAAAACTGGGAACGGGTACCATCCCGCATGAAAGCATTGTTTTTCAAAACATTCTCTGCAGGGCTGAAGGATCCGAAGAAACGTGCCTCGGATGAAGAGTGGATCCATGTATTCGACAGCCTTCTTGCGGATACTGTCAGATGCCGTAACCGCGCATGCCGGAGAGTCAACTTTGCTGTTCATGAAGGCAATCAAACATGTATCTACTGCGGATCCAGACTGCCTCTTTTGAAAGAGGGCAGTTTACCCGATACCCAGGGGCTGGAAAAGGATCTAACAGATACACAAATAACCGGTAAACAGTCACACGAAAGAAAAGACCCAGTTGATCCTTCGGACAAAGCAGAAACCAGAAAAGCGGTGTTTCATATCGTACGGGACATCAGTTCAAAACCAATTGTTCTTGAGGTGACAAAAAACAAGTCTGTTGCGTGCGGAATCTATCCGGGGCTTCCAAAGAACTGGATTAAGTTCCTGTATAAACACTCTGCAGATGAACTGGCAGCAGTCAATCAGACAAATATGACATGGCAGATCCGTTATCGTGATCAATCCTTCCAATGCCGGTTCGGGCAGGGATTTATCCTGAGAAAAGATATGTATATTACTGTTCTTCCGGGCAAACTGGCTTTACGGGTCGTTGAGGTGTAAATGACCGGAAACAATATTGAATTGTTCCGGATTGTTCCCGAAAAGTTCCTGTTTCAGGGAATGATCTGTACTCAGAATCGAATTATGATTCAGACACAGCCAGACAGGATACTGACCGGTCAGAAGAAAATGATATTCCTTGAGTATGATTGGCTGAAGAAAACAATTAACTCATCTTATGTAAGATGACATTCCAACGGCTTTACATACAGCAGACATGGATGCTGCGGAAAGGAGAATATAATGCCGTATATCAGACATGATGAAGATGGAAACATTCTGGAGGAAGATCTTCAGGAAGCAATCGACAGTGGTTATCTCGAACAGGGAAATAATGGTTCAAGTACCTGGTATGACGATAACGGAAATGAGTTCTGGAGTGATGGAAAGAAGAAGTAAGAAGTATACTGATTTTTTATCCTGATGGTTCTCAAAGTGTTAACGCAAAAACATGGGGCAAACGCTCCATGTTTTTCGTACGGTATGATGGTCTGAAGTCAGGCTGCATCCCGGGTTTTCAGTCACATGCTGAAGCAGGGGATCAGCACTGAAACCAGTTGTTTTTCATGCAAGATCCTGTGCCGTATCATTACAGACCGGCCTGTGTCACGAACTCCTGATAGATCTTATCTGTTTCGTCGTAATAAAATCCTTCCAGCCTTGTTCCCCAGTCCAGGACATCGTTGAAGTTATTAAAGTTTGCTGCATCCTTGGTAAAACAGAACATACATAGCAAGCGGTTTGCCTCTTTTACGATCTCCGCGACTTCAGTGATCTTTTCTTCATCCAGAAGGGCGAGTTCCATGGGGTCGGTAATGCCTGCAGATTCTGTCAGGTATTCGTTATACGCCTCTTCGCTTTTCTCCCTGACCAGGTCAGCATATTTATCATAGATCTCTTCATAAGACTGTTCTTCAGGAACTTCCAACGAATGAATATCTGTCTCCAGAATTTCGTCATACATGTAGAAGCAGTCCCCGTTAATATTATGGAGAATAGTGTACGGGGAATAATCGTGTGCTGAGATTTCATCATTGACGGGTACGGATGTTTCATCTTCTGTACCGGAATCTAAGTACTCCTTTTCCACCTCAGCGTTTACCTGCTGTTTGATCCTGCTCAGCATTGCGTCAGTATCCGTATCTTTATTTTCGATCAGCGTGTTCATTTCATCGTAGGAATAGTACACGAGCTGATAGAATTTAGTTGAGGCTTTCGTACTAATGTCCCGCACTGTTTCATAGTATTCATAACTTACGTCACTAATATCTTCATACTGTTCGATATTAATTGCACCGTCTTTCAGAAGTTTATCCTGTGCTTCCTGCGCAGCTGTAATGATTTCCGCATAAGAATCAAGGATATCATAATA
Source organism: Solobacterium sp. (assembly GCA_017432325.1). GTDB lineage: Bacteria > Bacillota_I > Bacilli_A > Erysipelotrichales > Erysipelotrichaceae > Bulleidia. Next base: position 17,419 of record JAFRJJ010000084.1, read on the forward strand.
ATAATCGTAAGAAACATCATCGATTACCTTGTGTGCTTCATACAGATCCTCGGGGATTTCGCCGCTTTTTATGGCAGTATCCGCAATACTGCGGTAAACATCCCGCAGAATAGATTCATAAGTGTTGTACAGCTGTGTTGAAACCCTGATTTCTTCATCGTACCATTCAATAACCTTGTCGTGGTTTTTCTGATATTCTTCCAATGATGAACCGAAGGTTCCGATAATCTCGGCTTTCTTCGCATCAAGACCGGACAACGCTTTCTTGGCAGCGTCTTCCAGATCTGTCCTAAGCTTTTCAGGTGTAGTGTAGACATATCCCTGGTGCGTTTCGGCTGTTTTCTCTGCCGGCTGTTCCGCAGGCTGTTCACCCGGCTTTTCTCCCGGAGAAGTCTTTGAGCCGCAGGCAGTCTGTGAAAAGAGCAGGAAGGATGATAAGACGATCGTTGTCATTTTTCTGTATTTGTATGTCATGCTGTTTTAAACTCCCTATAGCAATCATGCATAAAAACAGGAGTACATGCACAGAAATCTACATACAGCGTGGAGAACCTGCTGTACATGACAATGCCCTGAGATTTGCTGATACCGGAGAAGGCGGCAAAGGAGATGAAAGTTATCCGGCAGAAGGATGGTGAGACGGAAGAACTGATGTGACGGAAAACGGTTTGGGCAAATTACCAGGAGAAGTTATAATTATCCCATGAAGAAATTATGGATATACGTAATATGTTTGTTTTGCATGATGGCAGCAGGATGCTCAAAGGCGCAAACACCGAAGGCAGCGGAATCACCCGGAGCGGAGGAGAGTACTGCTGTAACGGCCGAAAGGTATCTGCGGTATGACGGGCTTTACTGTTATATTTTTGAAGACAATGCAGACTATAAGACCAGCAGTATACTCAGATTTTATGAGGATGGTGGTGTGATCATTGCAAGTATACAAGCTTCGGAGACATCCTCATATTTTCCTAAAGGAGACTGGTTCCGCAGAGAGTCTCCTCGCTATGAAAACCTGATTGGGACATATACATTGACTGAGAATGATATTGTGCTGACAACTGTAGATGAATCTGGAACCATTGACTTTCAGGGAATGGTAGAATCCGACAGGTTAGTGCTTGACTTTCACTCAAACATAAACGGCAACAGTGGTATAGGCAGAGTTTATGAGTTCTATTCGTTCGAGGAGCTGCCGGAATATGTGCCCTGATAAGTAAGGCTTTTTTGAATACCCGTCAGGAATTCGGAAGGGGACGTATCAAGGTCCTTGCAGAATTTGACGGTATACCGTATGAAGGAAGCGTAGTCAATATGGGACTGAAGAATGAAGACGGTACAGTCTGTTATGTGATCGGTGTCCTGAAGTCGATTCGCAAAGCGCTGAATAAGACCGATGGTGACATGATCCATGTCATCATACAGGCAAAAGAAAGCGGGGAGTCATGAGAGAACTGGATATGGATACACAGATGTTCTTCTGGGAACATCAGAATGCTGTTGAATTGTACCGGGCTCTGGAAGAACTGCTGTATGACATCTTTCAGGTTGTGAACAAACGGGTACAGAAGACACAGATCACGTTCTTCAATAAACATGTTTTTGCCTGTGTCTCTTTTGCAAGAGTAAAGAGGAAAGCGGAACTGCCGGAAGGCTATCTGGTGCTGACGCTGGGTCTCCCGTACCCGCTGTATTCAGAACGCCTGGCAGTCAGATCAGAACCGTATCCCGGGCGCTGGACACATCATTTCGTCATCAGCAGGAAAGAGGAACTGGATGATGAAATGATCACATGGATCAGGGAAGCATACGCGTTTGCTGAACTGAAATAACCGGGAATTCTTCTGTTTGCGTAAGGCAGTATACAAAACATGAGATAATGACATTGCATCATCAGGAGGTTTATGACATGAGCAGAGTATTACTGGTCAACGGCAGTCCGCATGAAAAGGGTTGTACCTATACGGCACTTAGTGAGATCAAAGAAACATTGAAAGAAGAAGGCATTGAATCCGAGATATTCTGGCTCGGTACACAGCCTATCAGCGGCTGCATTGCCTGCCGCAGCTGTTCAAAGACAGGGGAATGCGTCTTTGACGATATCGTCAATGCGTTTACGAAAAAAGCCCTGGAGTTTGACGGTTTCATCTTCGGATCCCCGGTTTACTACTCCGGTATGAACGGCACCCTGATGAGCTTTATGGACAGGGTATTCTTCTCATCCGGAAGGAAAGACCCGCATCCGTTCCGCTACAAGCCTGCCGCAGCAGTCGTTTCCGCCAGACGTGCAGGAACGACTTCTGCAATCGACCAGATCAACAAGTACTTCCTGCATCAGCAGATGCCGATCATCTCTTCACGTTACTGGAACATGGTACATGGCAATAATGCTGAAGAAGTGCTTCAGGATGAAGAAGGCCTGCAGATCATGAGAGTGCTGGCAAGGAATATGGCATGGTTCCTGAAACTGAAGGAAGCAGGGGAGAAGGCAGGCGTTCCGTATCCGAAAGAGGAAGAAGTGAGGAAGTCCACAAACTTCATCAGGTAACAAACGATACGAAGGTCATGAAAAGCGTCAGAAGAGGATATCACGAAGAAGACAGCAAACTGTTCGGCGAAGAAGCACGAGCAGTCCTTTCGGTATGCGCGGATGATATCACATATCTTCTGAACAGGGGTTATCCGTACAAGTCGGCAATTACCTTCGTCGGGAACCATTATCTGCTGGCAGAAAGACAGCGGAATGCTCTGATGCGCATCTGCGTATCCGATGAGATGCTGAAGGTACGTAAACAGAAACAGCTGTCTGAACTCCCAAAGGACTGCATCGTGCATATCGACGCCTTCAATGCGGTCGTACTGATGGAAACAGCGTTATCGGGAAGTATGCTTCTAGCGGGAAGAGACGGCTGCTACCGGGACCTCAGCGGTCTTGCCGGCACATATGCCATTATTGAGAATACAGACCCGGCCATTGAACATATCATCAGGAAACTGCAGGAACATTCCGTAAAGGAAGCTGTCTGGTGGATCGATGCGCCGGTATCCAACTCCGGAAGACTCAAACAGCATATAGCGGATACAGCCGAAAGACTCAGTTTTCCCATAGATATCCAGATGGTAAGAAACGCAGACACTGAACTGATGAACCATGAATATGTGATCTCCGGTGACTCGATCGTGATCAATGAATGCATCAGCTGGTACAACCTGTATGCCCAGCTGATCGCTGATCTGCAGGATCCATGGGTATTCAGTATATAAACAACAGTATCACCGGCTGAAATGTCCGGACGATGAATGATATGAGGGGTATGTACTTCTGAATGGAAGAGGCATACCTTTTTCTTTGACCTTGGGAATCTGTATGCGTGAAATACGGGCCCGCTGGCATAAAAAATGCTGAAGTCATAGGTGATAATGCTGTTGAAAGGGTTCAGCAGAATGCTGTATGGCTGAAACCCGACAAGAACAGCATGTTTGCTGGATAAGGAGTAAACAATGAGTAAGACATGGAAACAGTATTCTGAAGAGCAGGGAGTAGAACTGAACGACCAGTACTTTTTGATCTACTGCGGAAACAACGACAGAACAAGTGAATGCATGAAGCAGCTTCATTCACAATATGGTTTTAAAGGGATCCCTGTCGGAGCCGGCAGCCTGCCGAGAGGACCATGGTTCTACGCAAATATCAACACCAGATTTATGTTTGTCGGAACGATCGGCGTGAATACATTGTCGGGTCCTGTTATCGGAAATCATGCGTTAACGATGGATGATTTCCTTGAGATCCTGGACATATACGAACGATACAAAGGTTATGGCCTGCTGAAATTCCCGGATAAACAGATCACCGGCTGACTGAAATGATTCATTCTGTTTCTGCACTTGCGCTGGTGCAAAAAGAAACCACATATAACACCTTCCGTAACATTGCCTGCTGTTGTACTCTGAAATTGATGAGAATACACATGCCTGGCATGAGAAAGGGAGTTCAGAAATGATCATTCAGCTTCGTCTTGATGAAAGACTTATTCACGGACAGATCGTGACCGCATGGTCAAAAGCACTTCAGATCGGGACGATCCTTGTCGCAAATGACGCGGCAGCGGCAGACCCGATGCGTACAAAACTTCTTCTTATGACAGCTCCTCCGGGGATGAAAGTATTTGTCAAGCCGGTCAAGGAAGCGATCAAGCTCGTTTCCGATCCCAGAGCTGACAAGATGCGTATCCTGATGATCGTCAATAATCCGAAAGATATGCTTGAGATCATCCGGAATGCCCCCAATATCGAAGCAGTCAATGTGGCCAACTACGTCCATAAAAAGTCTTCCGGCAAAGTCGTTATCAGCCAGTATACACAGGCTGATCCCGAGGACCTGGAGATCTTCAAGCAGATCGCAGAAGCCCATAACAATGTCTTCACCCAGCTGATCCCTTCGTATGCACGAAGCGATTTCAAAACACTTGTGGCGAACGCAAAACCGTTAAGTGAATAACTAAAACCTGTTCTGCAGAAGAGGCTGGCAAAGCCTCTTTCAATTATTTATCGAGGGAAGTAAATGAAGGAAAAGAAGCGACTGCTGCAGATGCTTTATTATCTGTCGGAGAGTGATAAACCTCTCCGTTCGGCAGACCTGGCGAAGCTGTGCGGAATCAGTGTCCGTACGGTCAAGGGGGACGCTCAGGAACTTGCAGACCTGGCCGCAGCCAGCGGGGCAGAACTCCGCAGTAAAAAAGGAACCGGATTCTGGCTGGAAGCAACGGACACGGAAGCGTTCAGAGTCGTCAAAGAACAGCTTGGGTATCAGTTTTCAAATTACACCTATACTTCGGAATATGAAAATAAAGTCAACGTTTTTACGCGCCGTCTCCTGGTCAGCGAGGAATACGTTACCGCCCAGATGCTGGCGGATGAACTGTGGCTGGCCCGAAGCACGATCAAACCGTTCATCGGGGAAGTCAGGAAGCTTGCCGAAAAGTTCAAACTGAACCTGATCTCAAAGCCATCGTACGGGCTGAAACTGGAAGGGCTGGAGGTCAGCAAGCGCTTCTGCATGCTGGAACTTTACCTGAATCATGATACCCGTACCAGTTCAATGATCGGCAACCGTGAGTTCAGGGATTTCCTGGATATGGATAAGGAAACAGCCAAGACGGTCCGCAAGACAGTACTGGATGTACTGCGCGGGTCCGGTTTCAGTATCCGTGACCAGATGACCCACAGGCTGATCCGTTACATGCCGCTGGCATGTTTCCGCAGCCGGAGCGGCTATCACGCCATGATGCCGGAGAGTGTCCGGGAACTGCTGCTGCCGCTGCCGCTGCTTACGGTCGCAAAAAAACTGCTTTCCGAGATGAAGACAGTCTTCCCGGATATGCCTCAGGATGAAGATGAAGCGCTGGCAGTGGAATACCTGCTGCTTGTTTTCCTGGATCCGATCGCTTATGAAGGATTCCCGCAGGATTTTGCATTACTGCTGAAACGGATCATCCCGATCGTACGTACAGGCGTCGGGGGAATGATCAGTACATGGGACCTGCCGGAAGATTTCCGCCGGACCTATGAGCAGCGGCTGCGGAAATCGTTTCTGCCGGTCTATGCCCAGCTGCTTTTCCCGGAGATCGGTTATTCGTTTGTCGGCAAGGAAGTTGAGAATAATGAAAACAGTTCATCACCTTTCTGCATAGCCCTTGCCTATACATTCCTGAATACGGTCAGCGAAGCATACGGCTGCCGGATCTCAAGGTTTGCCGTTCTGTATCTCGGAGCCGCAGTCTTCCTGCCGGTCCAGAAAACAGAATACCCGGCACGTCAGATCAATCTGCTGATCGGTAACCGGATGGGGAGCGCAGGAGCCCAGGCGCTTAAACATACACTGGTTTCTGCGTTCGGGAAAGGAACGTTCGGAAAGATCGATTTTATTGAACTGTATGAAGGACGGACGGTCGATCTTTCGCAGTATGACTGTATGATTGCCAATTATGATGAAATGTACTTTCATTATGACCTTCCGTATATAAAGGTCAGTGCGCTGCCGAGTTCAAAAGAACTGTACAGGATCCATGAGGAATTGATCATGCGCAAATACCTGATCCTTGACGCTCTGCAGGCACTTGATCTGCATATGATCACTCCGGAAGCGCCGCCGTTTAAAAATCAGGATGCTTTTGCCCAGGCGGCAGCCGGGATACTGGCGTCAGATCCGGACAAGGTCAGCGGATTGACAGAGAAGATCCGGCAGACCAGAAGTATCGCGATCTGGAACAAGATGCTCTTCCTGATCATCCCTGCACAGGAAGGTGAAGACAATCGCATGGGCATGTGGGAGTATGACCGGGGGTATATGTGGGAAAACCGTGTTTTCAGCCGGGTGATCTTCCTGCAGGTCTCAGCACGGAGATCCGCAGTCGTCCTGAAAGTGATCGATGAGATCACAAGACTGGTCTATCTGGAGGAAAATATGCAAGAGCTGAAACATTCCGCCGGGAATGACGGCCTGCTGAAACTGATCAGAAGGGGATATTGAATACTTGAGACAGCCTGACAGAGGGCTGTCTTTTCACGTAAAAAACACGGCATCAGCCGTGTCGTTGATCAATGATGAAATGACCGGTCTCAGAAGAAGTCTTCTTCCGGGGAATCTTCTGCCTGACCTGCCAGGAGTTCTTTGAAATCTACGATCCCGTTCCTGCCTGTCTCGACAAGCGCAGCGATATCCGGGATTCCGCTTTCCCTTGAACCAAGCAGTTCCAGCAGGATGCCGAGGTTCATCCCGGTGATCATTCCGACATTCTCTGAAAGCAGGTTCGCGGTACAGCTGCAGGGAGAACCGTAAAGAAGGTCGCACAATACCAGAACGCCGTCGCCGGAATCAACTCTGCTGATTGCCTCTGCCAGACGTTCGGTAAACATTTCCGGTGATGTATCAGGCGTCAGACAAAGTGCTTCCAGCTGCTTCTGATCCTGAAAAAACCATTCTGAAGTATGAAGTAGACCCTCTGCCATAGGTCCGTGGCTGGCCAGAATAATACCGATCATAATGTGCATCTCCTTTTGTTTTTTTTAATCATAACAGCAGGAAGAACTATGCGGTTAGGATTGATTTGCGACCCATATCAAGTGCAAAAAGAAGGCCGATTCAAACCGTTGTGAAAGCGCTGTCAGATACATAAACTGAGATTAACAAGATCTGTTTTCGGGCGGATCTGACTACAGCTTTTCTAAAGGGGAAAATAAGCAATGGCTGAAAGGAGGGTTTTTCATTTATGGGACAGGCATTTCTTATTGCACTTTCTTATTATCTGATGCAGGTACTTGATGGCTTCATCGGATTCCAGACCCTGACAAGACCGATCATACTCGGTACTGTTACCGGTCTGCTCTGCGGCGACCTCAAGACCGGTGTTATGATGGGCACTTCACTTGAAGCGATCTACATGGGCGTTTCGGCAATCGGCGGAGCGATCGCAGCAGACTTCCGTACAAGTACCGTCATGGCTGTCGGTCTGACGATCCTGACCGGTATCGGCATGGAAGAAGGCGTTGCCCTGGCAGTTACTGTCGGTGCGCTGATGAATGCTGTTACACCGTTCGTCAACGCGATCCAGATGGCGACTCATCCGGTCTACACAAGGCTCGCTCACGAAGGCAATGTCAAGGCATTCCGCAGATTCCAGTGGTTCACGCTGCTTGTGATCCGTCACACAGTCAACTCACTGATCATCTTCTTCTCAGTCCTGCTTGGTGCTGACGCAGTCGCAAACCTGATCAATACGGTTCCCGGCTTCATTACAAGAGGTCTCAGCGCATCCAGCGGCATGCTGGTAGTTGTCGGTCTGTGCCTTACGACTCAGGCGATCTACAATTCTTCCACAGTATTCTGGGTTCTTCTCGGCTTCGTTCTGTTCAAGTATCTCAATCTTCCGGTCCTTCCGATCGCAATCATCGGTCTGATCATTTCTTATGTCCTTTACAACCGCAATAAGAAGCTGAACGACATCGAACGTAAACTTGCTGAAGGCGTAGTTGCCTCAGGAGGAGATGATTTCTATGGCTAATATGTTTTCAACATTAACAGCTGACGAAAAGTCAATGCTGAAAAAGTGCTATTACTACTCACTGAATACATTTATGTGCTTCAACCATGTCGTTATGGAAGGTTATTCCTTCGGTATGTCGGTATGGCCTGCAATCGACAAATTCTATCAGACAGACGAAGAAAAGAGAGAAGCGTTCGAACGTGAATCCACAGAGTTTTTCAACACGCATCAGGTCATGATGGGCCTGATCACAGGCATTGCAGCCGCGATGGAAAAAGAAAGAGCTGAAAAAGGAACGATCGACGGCGGCGCGATCTCCGGTATCAAAGCATCCCTTATGGGACCGACAGCCGGTATCGGTGACTCCTTCTTCTTCAACTGCGTACGTGTCATCGTTGCCGGTATCTGCATCGGTATCGGTGCTAACGGCAATATCCTTGCACCGCTGCTCTTCCTGCTGCTTTACGGCGGATCCCTGCTGGTCACAAAGTACTATCTGGTTCTGTTCGGATATGTCAAGGGTGTTGACTTCGTCAATGAAGCATTTGAAAACGGCATCATCCCGCTGATCATGGAAGCCTGCTCAACATTGGGTGCTATCATGATCGGTGCTCTGATTGCTTCAACAGTCAAGGTAAACATCACGGCAGCTCCTGTTATCAACGGTGCATCTTTCGAACTGCAGTCCATCTTCGACGGCATTATGCCGGGCGTCCTGTCACTGGTCCTCTGGTGGGCAGTATTCAAACAGCTCCAGAAGGGCAGAACACCGACACAGCTCATCTTCGGTATTATGATCTGCTGTGTATTGCTTGCCCTGATCGGCGTATTCTAAGATTCAAAAACAAAGGGCATGCATGAACTGCATGCCCTTCTTTAATCTTCAGGAGGATCTATGAGTGATCAAGGTGTCCGTGCGGTAGAAAGCATGGAAAAAAACGGAGAGTTTATCGGCCGTATCATGTACCGGCCGAAACTCAATATCCTGATCGTCGCGGCAATCGCTGCGCTGATGTTTCTGACCAGGAACAAGTACGGGATCATCCTCGGCGTCCTGCTTGTTGCGATCGTGCTGGCCGGACAGTTTATGGTCAGGGATCATCCGGTCATGGATGTGTATACTGACCAGCTGATCTTTTATGATCCCGTCAACAGCGCTTACGGCGTTTCTGTACCGGTCGCTGATGTCGCGGAATGGAATGTCAACAAAACAGTGATGTATGCGATCTATATCAGACTGAAGGACGGCCGTCAGTATACAGAAGAATGCTATTATTCCAGGCAGGCATATAATTATCTCAGAAAGGTCCTGCCGGGCAAAGATACGACGACGCTGCAGCGGCGCTTTTTCGCGTCTCTGCTCAGCAGAAGAAAAGGGAAATGATATGAAATTACTAGTACAGGGTGATGACTTCGGATTCACGAAGGCAGTCACTTACGGCATCGTCGATGCCATTGACAACGGTATCCTGAGAAATACCGGACTTTTTGCAAACATGCCTTCCGCACTGCTTGCTGTGTCTTTCATGAAAGACCGTCCGGAAGCGTGCTTTGGAATCGATTTTAATCTTGTTTCCGGTCCGAGCTGCTCTGACCCCGCAGATATTCCGAGCCTTGTAGACGAAAACGGACAATTCATCCGTTCCGGTGTCAGGATCCATGATCCGCGCTGGCAGACGGAAGCAGGCCGGCGTGAGATGTTCCCGTGGGAAGAGACCTACCGCGAGATCAGGGCACAGTACAACCGGTTCGTCCAGCTGACCGGCAGAAAACCCGGCTATCTGCACGGACACTCCATCTCCCATGAACATTATCGTGAGGCGATCCGCCGGATCAGCGAAGCAGAAGGTGTGCCTTTTTCCACTGACATTCAGGAGAAGTACGGGTTCTTTAATTTCCGTACCCTGAAGACAAGCGATAAAGCTTCGAAAAACAAAGTGTTCGATGCGGCAGACCAGCTGAACAAGAACCCGCTGAAGCTCGTCCAGGATAATGCTGAATTACTGGCCAGCCAGGAATATGTCTGCATCGGCGGCCATCCCGGTTTCGTAGATGCTGAACTGCTCGGTCTGACGACACTGTCCCTGGAAAGGGTCAGGGACCATGAGATGGATACATCGGAATGGATCAAAAACTGGATCAGTGAGAACAACATCGAACTGATCACTTACTATGACCTGTATTGATCAAAGCATCAAGGAGTATTGAAGAGATATGAAAATAAGAGCTGGCAGGATCGTTCTCCCGGGAAAAAGCATTACCGGAACTATCGAATTCAATGAAGAGGGAAGGATCGTAAGGATCCTTGAAAATACAGCCCCGGCCGATATCGACTATGGGGAACTGACGATCATCCCGGGCATCATCGATACCCATAACCACGGAGCTGTCGGCTATCGTTTTGACACGGCTGACATCGACGGGATGCGGGAATGCCTGAAAGGCGAGGCCGCCCTCGGTGTCACCGGCATCCTGCCGACCACAGCAAATTACAAAAACTATCCGGACCTTGTCAGTCTGATGAAAGAAGACAATGCCGGTGCCAGAGTGCTCGGTATCCATTCGGAAGGCCCGTGGGGTTCCCGTGTCGGTGAAAAGGGCATCAATCTCGGCTATCCTTCAGTCGACATGGAACTGGCGAAGGTATACCTGGAAAAAGGCGACGGGCATTTAGTCCTGTTTGACATTGCGCCGGAAGTTCCGGGAGCGCTGGAAGCGATCGACTTCTTTGTCAGCAACGGTGTAACAGTCTCGAACTACCATACCAATGCGACATATGCTGAAGCCAACCTTGCCATCGACCACGGCGTTACTGTCGCAACCCATCTGTTCAATGTCATGACCGGACTTCATCACCGTGATGTCGGTACAGCCGGCGCGTCACTGCTCAGGGATGAGGTATGGTGCGAACTGATTTGTGACGGTCTGCACGTATGCCTGCCTATGGTAGAACTTGCTTTACGTATGAAGGATCACAGCAAGATCATGATGGTGTCAGACAACGTTGCCTATGCCGGGGCACCGGTAGGAAAATACGACGGTGTAAAGATGGGCAATTCGCCTGATTCCGACCGTGCGGTCATTGAAAAGACACCGGAAGGCTACGTCCTGAGCAAGACAGGACGTCTGAGCGGGTCGAGCCTGCCGGTCATCTACGGTATCAGGAACCTTGTCAAGAAGCTCCACATGCCGCTGGAAGAAGTTGTCCGAATGAGCAGCTACAATCAGTCTGTGAAGTACGGGTTTGAAGGCCACGGTGAACTGGTTGTCGGGAATTACTTTGACGCTGTCGTCATCGATGATGACTTCAATGTCATCTCGACATGGGTCGAAGGCCGCAACGTATTTGACTCGACAAAAGAAAAGATCCCGTTCAATCCGGAATTCATGGAAAAGTATTATCTCGGATAGAAAAGGGAAATGTGAACCATATTACCGCTCACATCAATAAGATCAAAAACGACTTCAGATGAAGTCGTTTTTAAGTCGCTGATATTGAACCGGATCAGAGTCCCATCTGGTCAGCCCATGTAGGATTGTGCTTTGTGATGCCGCCATCTACAACAAGTGTCTGTCCTGTAATATATGAAGCATTATCACTTGCGAAGAACAGAATTGCATTCGCTACATCATTGCCGTTTCCATGCCTGTTCAGAAGGATATGTTTATCCAGCATATCGAAGTTTGCTTTCATTTCAGGCATCTGCTGAATGATCGCATTCAGCATTTCATCGGAAAGGATGAGGCCGGGGATAACTGTATTGCAGCGCAGACCGCATCTGCCATACTGTGTAGCGACAGATCTGGTTAAGGAGAGAACAGCAGATTTCGCTGCACCATATGCAGCATATCCGAGTTCACCTGTAATAGCAGAAATAGAACTCAGGTTAACAATTGCAGAATGTTCCTGTTTGATCAGTTCGGGAATTGCGTATTTGCAGAACAGGAAGTGACCTCTTGCGTTGATTGCAAAGATCCTGTCCAGGTCATTCGTAGCGATATCTGCTACATTGCCTTCCTGAATAGAGAAGTAAGCGGAGTTTACCAGGATATCCAGTTTGCCATATTTATTAATGGTTTCGGAAATAACATTCTTGATATCTTCTTCCTGGGACAGATCACAATGAACAAACATTGCATCAAATCCCTTTGAGAGCATATCTTCTTCTACTGCTTTACCAACCTGGTCATTGATGTCTACCAGAACGACCTTGGCTCCCTGTTCAACAAATTTGTAGGCTGTAATACGGCCGCTTCCTCCGGCATTAGCGCCGGCAGCACCGGTGACGATGACTACTTTATCTTTAAACATAGTATGATCCTCCTGAATCAAACATAGCTTAAAGAAGCAGCATGCAATAAATACTTATTTGGAATCTGTTTATACGTTTACGGAATAAAAGATATTCCGGATAATGTCAGCTTTATACTGAGGCAGTTTCTTTGAGTATATGAGGAACAGTGTCTGGGAACTGTCTGAGATTGGTATTGATACGATCCTGGAATTGTTGGGAATTAACGAGTATTCATTTCCAATGACTACCGCATTCTCACGGGTAACGTAATACAGGGCAGACAGGTAATTATCCGCAATATGTGCCTCCGCGGGATCTACATTTATTTCCTTGCAGTAATTTGTTAATGAGCTTTGGAGCAGTTTATTCTCAATGTTCCTTTCGATATAGAAACAGATCCTCTCGTTATGCAGATCAGAACTGCTGATTGTTTCCTGTAAAGCAAACCGATGCATATCGGAAACAATTGCTTTTGTCTGTATTTTACTGATCTCTATGGAATGACAATCAGGGAAGAATCCTACATAATCACGGAATACAACAGCACAGTCAAGCAGTCCCATATCTATTCGATCCAGAATGTCATGGAAATTCATGCACTGGACATTTGAGCACTTCATGAGTTCCTGTACTGAGTGGATATGACTGCTCAGTTTAACCGGATCCAGATCATATGAAACAGCTGTATTCAGTACTGTCTCAGACATATTGCCTGTGCTCTTTGTGAGATTGATACCTTCAGAAATGGTTCCCACTGCCTGGGACATCTGATGATAGAACACTGTTCCTGCTTGTGTCAGAAAAAGAGATTTACCTTTTCTCTCAAACAACTGAACACCGATTCGGTTCTCAATTCCCTGGATCACTTTTGTAAGGTATGGCTGTGCTATAAACAGCTTCTGGGCAGCCTTAGTAATACTGCCGTTTTCTACGACAGTAATAAAATACATGATTTCCTTGAGACTAATGTCCATGGAATTAAGATCATTGATTTTAGAACTAGAATGATTCATTATCCTGATACTCCGGTATTGCTAAACTTCTTTTGTTTATTATAGCAAGTTTATGAGAAGAGAAATTTAGGATCATATGTTTGTTATGTAGGAATATTTTAAGTACAGGGTACTGGTATATACTATATTAGACTTTGCTGTTTCTGAAATGATTCATTTGATTATTTGATAGAAAATCAAAATTCCGATAAACAATCGTGCAACAATTTGATTGGAATGTATAAAATATAACTGATAAGATTTCTAAGCGTAATACAACAAAATGTCAGATATATGACTACAATACTTTTTAAGAGAAATACGGCTATTTATACTTATTGATTCGAAGACAGTGATTTATTAGCATGGACCGGTAATGAAACGTGTTTAAAGATGCAGACATTATTCAAATCAGAAAACTGAATAGAGACGAACTAATTGAATTCTGTTCACATTGGGATTCAAGTGTTTTCGCTTCTGAAGATAGTAGTAAAGAACAAACAACCTGGGCTATAGTTCCAGTTTTGTCAGAAGCAAAAGAAAAGGATTATCGGAAACGTCGCTTATCTGATGGGTGGAGCGTACTGGATCATAGAAAAAAAGATGTATGTTTCATATATGATGAAAATGAAAGATGCAGGGCATATGGGAGTACAGAACAGATCAGTACTTTGCTTTTAAATGCAGTAAGGGTAAAAACTGTATTGAAGAAAATACCATCTAAAGAATATGGCCTTGTTATGGCTGGCGGTGGGGCTAAAGGGGCTTTTGAAATCGGAGTTTTGAGATGGCTGGCTGAAAACGGTTTTGTCAATAAGATTACAGGCATCGCCGGGACGTCTGTAGGTGCTTTGAACAGCATTTTGTTTGTACAAAGCAATTACGAAGAAGCAAAAACAATCTGGGAAAGCATCCGCCAGAATGACATGACGTATTTTCGTGACGGAGAATACATAAATGCTTTTTTGGAAAGAATAAAAAAGGGTGATTTTACATCATCTGAATATGAAGAGTATGTGAGGATTATAACTGACGTTATTAAAATGATGCCTGGAGTCGGAACTAAACAGATACCGAAAATATTGATAGCTAAACTCATTGTTCATTTTTCTGAACCGGTATTCACACAGGAAAAACTTGAAGATATTGCTGCGAAAATGCTGAAAAAAGAATTCACCGAGAAAAAAATTGTATTTGTCAGTACCGCAAGAGTTTCTTTGAATGCCTCGAAAGCTAAACCGACTGAAGCAATCTATCAGAAATTTTTTGAGGCTGATTATTATTGCCTGAACGGGTTGGAATCGACTGATCAAACGAATTTGGTTTTGGCTTCAGCATGCCTGCCGTTTGTGTATCCCGCGCGATCCTTTGGAGGCTTTAACTATTGTGACGGTGGATGCAGGGATAATCTTCCGATATATCCGTTAAAAAAAGCTGGATTTAAGAAACTGATAGTAATACATCTGAATAATCGGAACGCTAGGAATCCATTAACGGAAAGACAAGGGAATACCGAAATATTTCATGTTTATCCGTCTATATCGACGAAAGGATTTGATAAAACAATTAGTATCAATCGTGAGAAAACTGATGAATGGATCGAAGATGGATATCAATGTGCCAGCGAACAGCTTGGCGCTTTCTTAAAGGCAGGAGAATTATATTTTCCGGGAAAAAAGATTCGGGAGGAACGTTGTATGAAGAAATTTAATTATGAAGATTTTGATTATGAAAAAGTTTTTAAAGATATTGAGGAAGAAATACAAAAGCCGAATATTCTTGTCTGCGGTGCAACAGGTGTTGGTAAGAGCTCATTGATCAAAGACTATTTTCAAATGGAAGGACCTAATGCTCCAGAAATAGGCGATGACGGAAGAGCAAAAACAACAAGTGTTCATCGTTATTCTCCCGAGAATTCTACAGTTATACTCTATGATAGCGCTGGATATGTTTTTGGTGAAAGTGCCAAAATCTACAGCCGTGATATTATTGGTACAATTGAAGATAGACAGAAAGATGATCCTGGGAATATTTCCAATCATATTCATGAAGTCTGGTACTGCGTTTCTGCAGCAAACAAACGATTTTATACAGCAGATAAAGATCTTATCCAGACCATCATTGAAAAGTTTAATGTACCTGTTATGGTGATTCTTACAAAAGTTGATCTTGTGAGTGAAAAAGATATTTCGGATATGAGATCTGTCATACGCGATTTTATGGAAGACCTTCCTGTTTTCACGTATTCAATTTCTGAAGAAATGAAACAAGATGAAGAGATTTATAAAAAATACGTTCAGAAGGATGAAATCACAGACTGGGCATTAAACAATTTAAGCGATGCTCTTCGCAGAGGTTTCCTGCCTGCAGTAAGAGGGTCTATAGAAAAGAAGAGAAATGAAATACTGGCGAAAATAATCCCTCAATATGCGGGCTATGCAATTGCTGCAGCAAGCGGAATGAGTTTTGTTAATGTTCCATTTTCTGATTCAGTACCGCTCATGGGTATTCAGCTCAGAATGGCGATGATTATCTTAAAAGAGTATGGCATCGATACAGAAGCACAGGGAGTCGTATCTGAATTGATAGGAACTTCTTTTACGACCTATATTGGCAGAACTTTGGCGGCACAGCTGCTCGGAGTACTTCCCTTTGCTGGTAAGTTCATTAAAGCTGCAGTAAACACAGGGGTGGCAGGCAGTGTTACAGCCATTTTTGGCGCAGCTATGACAGTAGTATGCGAAGCATATTTGCGAGCATGTGTTAATGCCAATGGAGCTAAAAATCTTCCGTTTGCTGACTTCTTCACAGCAGAGCGTTTAAAAGAGGCAATGCAGTATGTAGCAGCTAACCCATCGACATTCAAACTTAATGCTTATATTAGTGATGAATCGAAAAAGGTGACTGAATGACGAATGCATCAATCACAAATGAATTGGACAGAACTAATGTTCTTATAATGGGTAAATCAGGTGTTGGGAAAAGTTCTCTTCTGAACTATATGTTTGGGGAAGAAATACAGCCAGTTGGTACTGGTGCTCCTGTTACAAAAGCGGAACTGAATTGTTTTGATTATAAATATGATGAGAATTTTTGTATTCGTATTTATGATACATGGGGATTGGAACCCGGAGCAGACAGGGCGGCAGCTTGGAAAAAAACGATTCTAGAAGAAGTACATAGGCAAGATAGAAAAAACATTAAGGATTGGTTTAATACAATTATATTTTGCCTTTCTAGAAATTCGGATCGCGTTGAAGATTTTGAGGTCGACATCATTAAGGGACTTGTTAGCGAGAAAAATCAAGTTTCAATCGTAATAACTCACTGTCAGTCAAAAGATGATGAAAAGGCGAAAACTTTGCGCAGTGCCATGATTAGTAGACTTCATGATGAAGGAATTGACACGATTAAAGAAAATGATTTTGTTTTTGTGAGTAATGTGCAAAGGAAACTGCTTACCGGTTCGGTGGAACAATTCGGGAAAGAAGATGTATTTGCGGTTATCATCCACAATGTTTGGAATTCCTTCAGAGTAAAAGTACCGTATCTTGCTAAACAGCGTCTGGAGGAAGCGTACAAAAAAAGCCATGATGAGATGATGAAAGACGTAGAACGCTTGAACCTCTTTTTTAACCGCACTCAAAATATCCACAAATTTGAAGAAAGAATCAATGAACGCTGTAGGAATTTTGTGATTGACATCTCTTCGGACATTAATACGATGATTATTGACGCGTTTAATTATTATGGGGCTTTATGCAGAAAATATAGTGTAATCAGCACAGGCGATATTATAGAGAATTCAATCAACCAAATTGATTTTAGGTATAAAGCTAATTCAGAAATTGAAAAACAGATCATAATAGACATTGAGAAATTGCGGAAACAGGTGGGGATTATTGATAAATTACTGGAAAATAAGAATATTGAAAACTCGTTCAAATCATTTTTGATTGATTTTAAGACTTCTTTTGCAGATGCTAAAGAAATAAAAAAGCAAGTGAAATCTTCTCTGGAAGCATACATGCTGAATGTTTATCATTGTGTGAGAAATTCTCTTGATGAAGTTTCAGAGAAAATCAAATCAATTGATTTTGATGAGTTTTATCAAGGCCAGATGAAAAATGTGAATTATTGATAATTGCTGTACAGTTAGCACAGAATTTAATATTTCTACATAATATAAGTGTTACTGGCTTACGTCCCCTTGGGAAACGATTGTATGATAATAAAAGGCTGAGAGACATATATGGAAGGAATGATAATATAAAAAACGATTACCAGACATGGCGGCAAAAATGGGATTAATTTTAATTATAAAATAAATAGTAATATATGCTGAATTGGGAGAATACTCATATGAAGAATGAAGAAATTATTGAAATGTTTGGGTTGACATATCATCAAACCAAGCTTCTGTTTTCAGCACAAAAACAAGTGACTGAATATGATATTTCTATAACAAAGAACTTGGAAAAAGCAATTGTCAAAAGAACCTGGCTTGAAGAATGGAAAAAATCAATTATTACATATCTGGATGCTGTGAATGAAAATGATAAATCAGAATTAATTGAATCTGAAGAGGATCTTAGGAAGGCATTTCTTGAGGAAATCAACAAATCTGCTAACAAGACATGGTATTACATAGTTGTTTTAGAACTCATTGAATATGTGCCATACACATCACTTGGGACACAAAACGACAAAGCATATAGTAAACTTAGGTTTGATGTTGATAAAAACTACTATTATATTAGAAATTTTATAGTCAGCCATGAGTATCTTTCAGAGGATAAGATTGACAGACTAGATAAGACATATACAAAAAGTTTGTCAAAAATATCTGGTAAAGTAGGAAAAATAATAACAAAAGTAGCCATAGTTATTGCAATAACTGCTGTTGCTGCTGCACTAGCTGCGGCTTTTGCGGGACCTATTGCAGTTGCCCTGTTTGGTAGTGAGTTTGCAGGATTATCTGGAGCAGCATTAACAAGTGCTTGTCTTGCTATGGCGGGTGGAGGAGCTATTGCTGCAGGAGGCCTTGGAATACAAGGGGGAATTCTTGTGATTGCTGGTGGTGGAGCACTTTTGGGATTTGCAAGTGGTGGAACAGCTGTATGCGTTACATCCGCTCTACTCCTTTCAGTTCCTGAGTATACACTTACACAGGCCGCAAAATTGGAAACGATTCTTAAGGAAGTTATTCTTAATGCACAAAAAGATGTAGTGACAGCTCAGAAAATAATTGCTCAATATCAGGAGCAGATTGTGGAACTAACAAAAGAGCTCACAAAAATGGAATTACAAAACGAAAAAAACAAAAAAGAAATACAAAATATCAGAACTTGTCTCAAATATCTGAAAAAATCTTATGAAGATATGAGTAAGTTTACTTCGGCCTTTGATATCGGTTTACAGACGGAACAATGAAAACATGAATAAGAACAAAGTGATTGATTTGGATAAAGAATTAACAGAACTAAGAGAAAGTGTTAGTCATGTCGAAAATAAGTCTGAAATTCTTTTGGACGATATTGAAAGTACATCAGATTCATTGGCTGAACTTCAGGAAAGACTTTTGCATCTAGGGATAGCAAAAAAATCTTTGGTAGTAACGGAAGACAATATTACAAAGGAGATTTCTGAATTAAATTATGTGATTAAAGATATTGATCATTCCAAGTTCGGTGGAGATGTATCTTTAACAGTAATAGACTTAATTGTGAGTGTTGTCTCTGGTATCGTAGCTTCAGTAATTGACATTGTATTTGTAGGTACACCAGAGGTGGTGAAAATATATAAAGGCGGCGAAAATTTTGATGGGAGCATTTTAACAAAAGCGATACGTTCTCTTGGACAAGGTGATGATACTTTATCTGGAATGCTCGATTGGTGTTGTGAAAAGTGTAAAGTTCCATATGATATTTCAGCAAAAAAAGGCGTTGTTATTCCAAATAATCATCGACTAAGAAATTTCGCGCATGACCCATTAATCGGGATGCTTTTTGCAATTGTTGATATCATCATGGGTACTGGGACTTTTGTAGATAATAAAGGCAACTTGAGAATTGTTGTGAATCCAAAAGATTATCCTCAAAACGAGAAGGTTCTTGCGCTCATTTACTATTTTGGCCATTTATTATCTGATGTATGTACTGCAAGAGGATTGCCAATCCCTGGTTTCGTTCTTACTCAATTCTTTGCCGGAGAAGATGATTCAAGTGTTGCGGCTATCGCAGAACAGATGTATAGAGATGGCTATGATTTAAGACACTTGGCCTCAATGAGTACGCCTGTGCTTGTGAAAAATTTAGTGATAGAAATATATTTATCCTTACTCCGATATAATAACGAAGTAATATTAACACTTGCTGAAAAAGAAATAATTAATAATAAAAACGAAATATACAGATATAAACTACGACTAATGTCTGACGCTGTGTGTTGCGGAGGCAATGTACTGAAATTTTTTATACCTCCGACCATGGGAAATATAACGGCACTGAATATTTCAGAATGGATTTCATTAATACAAAATTCAATTGTTAACTTAAGGTATCAAATTAGGGATAAAAGCATAGAACAAGTAATTTTCAACAGGGAGATTATTTCAGATAATTGGAATACTATTATGAAAAGCAGATGACAGTAATATAGATGAGTTTTTAGTAAAGCAATTAATAATATAGGATAAACTGAGGTTTAATAAGTAAATACAAGTTTGTAGAAGTGTACGCCAAGTGAATTACGCGTTTACATTATTTATTACGCTTGGCTATTCAAATTTAAAAATAGACAGTTATGAAAAAATGAAATATGTGTATTATTCATTTCTGATTTATTGATTTCTGGAGGCACAATACAATGAGCAATAATAAAATGACAATATTGATTAAAAGTATTCTATTATCAACAATTGTTTTTTTTACTGGATGCAGTAGGCTTACAGATCAGATACAAAATGAGGTTATTGAAAAGTCCCAAATTGAAGAAACTGATACGTTTAGGGAATATCAGAAACGTATCGGGGATACAGAAGAACGAACTGCTCCAATAAGAGTGACATTTGCTTCAAATGCAAAGATTAAAATCGATTATTATTATGATGCAGCTAAAGTAAATAAAGTTGAAATGCCTTCGTGTTATTTGAATCCGGGTGATGAGCTATATTACGAGGTGTCTGCAGATAAATCGGATAGCGATAGATATGAGTTTTCAGGATTCAATATTAGTGATTATTCCGAACACACAAATAAAGTGCTGGATTGGAAATCAGACGAAGACGGCTTGGTTATTAAAATACCAGAGGATTTCTCAGGAACAGAAATTCAGATCTCTCCTATTGGAAATTATGGCACTAGAACACTTACATTGGATGATTATTATGTTGATGGTTTTGGAAAGATACAGAACATAAATGGTAGTTGGATAATTAATAGTCAATTAACGCAAGAAGATACTTATACTATTGACTCAATTCGACCTTACTCAGTTTCTTATGAATATGACTCTCAAAGGTATTATTTTTTAAATGCATCCCCACTTCCTATTGCTAATTCAGATTTAAATGGCAAAGTGGTTTTTGAAATAACTGAGCCAAATAAGGGTGTTGAAGCATTTAAAGTTCAGTTAGGTGAATATCAAACTGTTAACATGATAGTTAATGGAAATGATAAGGATATTCAAGGAGCCCTTAAAATCCAAGGAGAGAAAGAGCAGATACTAAAAAAGGAAATGGTGCTGTATAAGGTAAAGGAAGGTACAGAAATAACTATTACAACTAAAAAGAACTACGATATTAAAGTAAATGATGTGCTTCTTAAGCCAGATGTTGATGGTGATCATTACATATATCGATTTGTTGCAGGGAAAAATAAATATTTTACTTTTGATCCATCGTCTTATGATTTTAAACATGGAAAAGTCGTGTTTATGCGAAATGATCACATTATAACTGAAAAAGAAAACTTGATTAATGGCACGACAGTTATGTATCATTCGGAAAATGAGGATCCTGGTTATTATTTGCCAAACGGTTCATTTACAGTTAATGGACCTGAAACAGAAAAACTAATAAAAGCAATTAGGTTCTACCCCAAGACTACAGTTAATGTAAAATTGAAAAAAGAAGTTGTTGGAGGGAACATCGAATACTATATTGACGGCAAGAAAATTTATTATGATACAGTATCAATTTTGAGTGGAAAAACTATACAAATGCATTTGATCCCTTGGAAGGGGTGGAATCCAACAACAAAAGAGTTGGATTTGATATATAAAGTGGGCGAAGAACCCAATCAAACTGTCTCATTTATGGAGGAAGGGAAGCTTATTAGTGACGATGTTTTATTTGTGGAAACTGATAATAGGAAGCCGACGCTTACAGTAAAGGTGGGGGAGTCTTTGAAACAAAAAGGAATACTATTTGACTTTACAGCACCTGGCATAGATCCTGTTATTAATTATGAATATAATAACGGTAAAAATGGAATATGGGATCAGTTTGCAATTAATGGAAAGAAAATAGGAACAGCTTCTCCCATCAAACTTAGGATACATTCTGAAAAGTATTCCCTTATAGAAGAAGCTATAAAACTGATAATACAGAAAAAAAGCGGTAAAGATACTATTACTGAAACGAGATACATTACACAACTACCGAGTACTGTATCAGTTGAAGTATATTCGGAGTATGAAATCTCTAATCCTTCTAGATTAATTGATAATGTAGAAATAAAGGCTGAACTTTGCAATGTAGTTGCGCATAAAGAAATTTCATTAAAGCATGCAAAAGTTATAGTGACTTTAGCGACTGGTGAAAGAAAAACTATCAATAATGGAGATCTGATAGATCCGAATGAAAAAGTTAATGTCAGGATTAAAGCTGATGAAGGATATTTCGTGTCTAATACGACTGCTGGTACATTTGTTAAAAATGACATTTCATATTCGAAGTATTTAAATGAAGTTGATAACTATATAAATACGCATCCTATAAAACAGCAAATATCAGTTTTATTAGCCGATGATGAATATGGAAAATGTATATATAAAAGGGCGGATGGAAGTATAATGACCGGTTTCTCCAAAATAAATGAAGGTGAAGAAATTACACTTGAATACACCATTACCAATAATAGTTATCAGATTAAAGATCAATGGCTTCCATCCGAAAAAACGAATAAGACAGTTAAGAAAAAAGTGGAAGGAAATAATACAAGAGTTTTGGATAGATCTTTCTTTGGAATAGAAGTAGAAAGGAAAAAGTGATATGAGCGAAGAAAAAACTCAAAAGTTGTTAGACAATTTGGTTGATATTGCTAACGATAGCATAAAAGAGTATAAAAAATCTTCGAAAAAAACCAAGGATTTGGTTTCTGTCATAGTCCTTTGTGCTCTTCTATTAATAGCTTCAATCGTAGGTGTTTCAACTTATACTGCAGTAAAAAAGGCATCTGAAGCTGCTTCAACTCTATCTGGAAATGTTGTTGGAGTCATCAAAGGAGCATTTTCTATTCCAGTAAGTTATGAAAAAGGAAAATTAGCTGGTTTATCTGCGGAAGACACAAAGGCTTATATTGGAAACGAATTGCATAAAGTGGGGAAATTAGATGTATTGGTTTCAGGTGTGAAAATAACGAACCTAAATGAGTTAGGCGAAAAGTATAAAGGGTTATATGTATCCAAAGGTTATGCCGTTTTTTCTGTTGATCTAACTGGCCTTCAAGTCAGTAATAGTGAGTCAGAGATTAATATAACCATGAATGAACCCGAAGTACAAATATATGTAGATGAAGATTCTACAGAGAAAATAGCAGAGTGGCAAAAACACTCATGGACCGGTAGCTCTAAAGATGGATATTTTGCTTATTTAAATTCATGGACTAAATCAAAACAAGAAATTGAAAACAGTATTAGTAATTATGATTCATTGGTAGAGTTGTCAAAAGAGGCAGGGATAAGAGAAGTAGAATCTTTAGTCAAATCTATTTGCGGAAAAGAAATGAGAGTTAATGTTCAATACAAGGAGGAAACAGAATGATTGACAAAATTGATTCCAAATCCTCCAAAAAAATAAATATTTCAGTGATTTGTTGGGTACTCTCTATTTTGGTAATAGTTATTACTCCGTTTGTCGTTGGTATTTCAATTAAGGTTGCTGCATCAAAAGCTAAACAAAACTATGATGATACCGTAAAAGAAGTTTCAGATTATATGAATATTGAAGCATATAATATGGCCGAACAGAACAATCATGTAAGCAATCGCATTTCTGTTGAAATTGAAAGTTTAATTGAAGATGCAAAACTAGAGGTATTAACTGTAAGAGATGTAGAATTCATCACAGATGAAACTGATGAAAAAGGAAATATTACATCATGGTTACAAGTCGAAGGAGAGGGTTCATTTACTGTTGATCTCAAAGTAGCAGAATATCTTTATGATGCTACACGAGACACAATTACGATCATACTGCCTTATCCAGAACTAACCTATTGCAGGTTGCGTAATGGAGATTGTATTCTTTATGAAGATAGCAGATTCATCGGTGATGGTTCATATAGTGAAGGTGAAAACTTAGCCCAAAGACAAATTCAAAACGGATATATTGCTGTTTATGACTATTTCTTAAGTAATGCACAATTTTTAAAGAGTGCCAAAAATTCTGCGGAGCAATTAATGACCAATTTTGTGCAACAGTTATATCCTGACAATTATGAAATGGAGATCAATGTAGTGTTTCGAGAGAGAGAATAAACTGTTCTTGTATACACATATGCAAAATGACAGTTAATGACCAATGCTTGCTGTGTAGGATATGTTCATATGATATCTGGTTTTTTAATGGATCAGTATAGGTGGTTTGCTCTTACGTAAACAATTCTTTTAGTCTTTTTTGACTACGAACAGGTCTCTTATTGTTTCTTATAATATAAGTAATGAGAAAGGTAAGATCGAGGAAGGAAATATGGCGACTACAGAAGAACTGAAAACAGAACTCCAGAACACCGACAACACAGAAGACGATTCTGCAGACTCCAATATGCCAAGATGGATCCATGACAAGGTAGAGAATCCGGCCTATTTTGGAGGCATTCAGCGTCTTCCTTCCTGTGTTTGCAGCAACTGCGGTTTCCATGCAAACAGAGAGAGACCTGTCTGCCCGAGATGCGGTTCGAAAATGAAAGGATAAGTCTGTATTCCTGTAACATTGAGATGCTGACTTGCTGACCAGGATCAGCTGATTCAAAGCCTGATCATCCTTTACGTATTGTGCATAAGCACATCATCAGAACACAGAAACGATCATTGAGGAACAGATATGCTTGAAGTACTGAAAAAGAGATTTGAAGAAAATCAGAACCGTCACCCGGATCTGGTATGGACGCTTGTTGAACAACGTCTGAAAGAACACCCGGAACAGCTGGAAATACTGAAACGTATGGAAGAGACCGGAGGGGAACCGGACACGATCGGTGTTGATGAGAATACCGGAAAGCTGATCTT
Organism: Solobacterium sp.; assembly: GCA_017432325.1. GTDB lineage: Bacteria > Bacillota_I > Bacilli_A > Erysipelotrichales > Erysipelotrichaceae > Bulleidia. The sequence continues at coordinate 42,262 of JAFRJJ010000084.1, forward strand.
CTGTGACTGCAGTACTGAAACTCCGAAAGGACGCAGAAGCCTTTGCTATGATGACGAAGCTCTGCGCAAGCGCAAAAACAATCCGCCTTCAGGAAGCGCAGTGCACCAGGCAGAAGAGATAGGTGTACAGCTGATGACAGAAGAACTGTACCGCAGACTGCAGGAACTCGGACAGTTTGATACAAAGACATCCAGCTGGATCGCCACACCCGACAGTATCAGAACGCTGGGAGGCGCTCTGTTCTGTGAACGGAGATACGGAACTGTATTTACCTTCCACAACGGAGCTGAATCCTATTACTCCGTACGGGGATGGAGAGGGTATCTCTGCATCTGAACTTTTATACAATACATCGCTCAATACAATGCGCCGGTCACTGACCGGCGCTTACTGTGTTTATGTGCAGATGATATCTTGTTTTTTAATAGATCGGTACAGGTTTCCTGTCTTTGGCAATGAAGCATTCCTGCTCATATACTCTGCCATGCAGGTTTTTCTTCAGTTCTTCCTTGGCCTGTTCGATCAGCGCAGGATCCTCGACCATATCCAGGGCAATGTTTGCCATGATCTGGGCAGCCAGGTTCATTCCCTTATGGGCAGGGGAGCTCTTCCCCTGGGCAGTCGCAGACCAGGTATGAGCGGATGTGCCGATCGCCCATGTCGGTACATTGATCATGCAGGTCGGTACGATCCAGCTGACATCCGAGACATCCGAGCTTGTTTTATGGTCCTCATGGATCTCATCATCGATCAGTTCAGTGCTGCCTGCTTTGGAACCGCAGGCAATGAACTTCTCCAGATATGCCTTTTCTTCATCAGTGTACTGCATCGGTATGCATTCCTGGATGTGTTTTCTTGCCACATCCGCAAGTGTCGGATTGTCAATGAATGAGGAGAATGCCGAAACGATCTCAGGCTCTTCTACTTCTGTTTCCGTCATCATGGCAGCGCCTCTGGCGATCTTATCGACTCTGGCCTGCATCTTCTTCAGTTCCGTATTGTCCTTTGCACGGATGACATACTGTCCTTCCGCATATACCTGGACGATGTTGGCGGCGTTGCCGCCGGCATTCGTAATGGCATATTGGATATAGGTTTCCTTTGACATATGCTCACGGATAAACTGGATGCCGATGTTAAACAGTTCCAGCGCATCCAGTGCGGATCTGCCCATTTCCGGAGCGCCTGCCGCATGGGATGCGATCCCGTGGAAACGGTAGTTCTGCAGCAGGATGGACTTGCCGTCATGAACGATCCCGAAGCTTGTACTGGGATGCCAGTTGACGCAGAAATCCACATCGTCAAACGCGCCTCTGTGGATCATGTATACCTTGCCGACACCGCCTTCTTCCGCAGGGCAGGAGAAGTATTTGATGGTGCCTTCAATATTGTGTTCTTCAAAGTATTTCTTCAGGATATAGGCGCATTCCATACCGCCGCAGCCAAGCAGGTTGTGACCGCATCCGTGTCCGGGTGCGCCGTATACCAGCGGGTCCGGATGGTCAGTGTCTGCTTTTTGGCTCAGGTTGGGCAGGGCATCCAGTTCACCGAGAATACCGATGACAGGAGTACCATGCCCGGCTGTCGCGATGAATGCCGTATCCATATCCGGGAGTGTACTGATCTCAAAGCCGAGTTCCTTCATGCAGTTCATGGCTGTTTCGTGTGATCTGTATTCGGTAAAGTTGATCTCCGGTGTAGCCCAGATCTCATCCGAACATTTCTCGAATATGTCCCTGTATTTCTCAGAGAGTTCCGTTATTTCTTTTCTCATGGTTTAAGCCTCCGATATTACTGAAATTGTACCATAGGGGAATGATCAGATTCCTGCTGAACAGCACAGACGGAATACAATGAACAGGGAAAAAACAGATGTTATGAAAAAAGATTCATGGACTGCACAGCAGATATCATGAGCAATATCATGGTCTTCTTCCGAGCTTTATTGTCTGCATGTACTGCCCTGTGATAAAATCGCAGAAGAAACGTTTTGCATGAAGTGAGTATAAAAGTATGAGATCCATCGTCCGAAAATACCTGATGATAACTGCAGTCCTGCTGGTTTTTCTGTGCGGCTGCAGTGCAAAGAAAGATGATGTACCTGCAGGATACACGGAACTATCGCAGCTGACAGAGAAACGGATCGGTGTAACGACCGGGAGTGTCCAGGCGATCCTTGTTGAACAGATGTTTCCTGATGCAGAGATCCTGCATTATTCCACCACTGTTGACATGCTTGAGGCACTGAAAGCAGGCAAGGTCGACGCATTTGCCGAGGCTGAAGCACTGCTGAAGATCATGCTGGGTGAATATCCGGAAGTCACATACCTGGATGAAAAGCTTGGCAGTCCCATGCAGGTGGGAGCGATCTTCCCGAAGAATGACAAGGGCAGAAAGTATTGTGATGAGTACAGTGAATACCTCAGGAAGATCAAGGAAAACGGTACGTATGACGAGATCCTGCAGATATGGTACGGGGATGACGAGGATCTCCGTGTTGTAGAAGATCCGGACAGTCTTCCGGGACCCAACGGTACGCTGCACATGGCAGTATTCACTTCTGCAGTTCCTTTTGCATATGTGAAAGACGGAAAAGCCGTCGGTATCGATATCGACCTCGCTGCCCATTTCTGCAGGGAATACGGCTACAGGCTTGAGATCGTGCAGATGGACTTTCCTGCCATCCTGCCTGCTGTCCTGACCGGTAAATGTGAATTTGCCTGCGGCGGTATCGCATATACCGCAGAACGTGCGGAGACATTCTATTATTCGGAATTCACCATGGAAAGCTATTCTGTCATGGCTGTCCTGAAAGGTACAGGCATTTCCGGACAGAAAAACATCGTTTCTTCGATCAGGGAAAGCTTTGAGAAAACATTCATCAGGGAAAACAGATGGAAGCTGTTTGTCAGGGGCGCCTGGAATACCGTGCTGATCACGGTCTTATCTGTTATATTCGGTACATTGCTGGGATTCGGCGCATACCTGCTCGTACGCGGCGGAAACCGCATCGGTATATGGTTCGTACATGCCCTGACATGGCTGATCGCAGGCATGCCTGCGATCGTCCTGCTGATGATCCTGTATTACATCATTTTCTCAAGTTCCGGCATCAGCGGACAGACCGTTGCCATCATCGCTTTCTCCATGATCTTCGGTACCTCAATGTACGGAATGATCTGCTCCGGTGTAGATGCGGTGGACAAGGGACAGACCGAAGCAGCCTATGCCCTTGGCTACAAGGACAGGGACGCATTCTTCAGGATCATCCTGCCCCAGGCAGCGATCCACTTCCTGCCTTCGTATAAGAGCCAGATCACAGCCCTGCTGAAGGCTACAGCAGTCGTCGGTTATGTGACGGTACTGGATCTCACCAAGATGGGAGATATCGTCAGAAGCCGTACCTATGAACCGTTCTTCCCGCTGATCGCAGTCACGGTCATCTATTTCATCCTGTCAGGACTGCTGACAAAGATCACGGACATCCTGACACGCAGGATCGATCCGAAACAGCGTACACAGGAAGAGATCCTGAAGGGGGTGAAGACCCATGATTGAGATCCGTAATCTGGAGAAGAAATATGAAGAGGCCACACCGCTCAAGGATGTCAACGCGGATATCCATGACGGGGATGTGATCGCCGTGATCGGACCTTCAGGGACCGGCAAATCAACGCTTCTGCGCTGCATCAACCTCCTGGAACGTCCTACATCAGGCAGTATCAGGATCGACGGTGAGGAGATTCTCTCCGCCTCTGCGGACGTATCAGCGATACGCCGCAAGGTCGGTATGATCTTCCAGTCCTTCTATCTGTTTGACCATCTCACAGCAGTCGAAAACATCATGCGTCCGCAGATCGACCTGCTTGGAAGGTCCAGGCAGGAAGCCTATGAGCGCAGTGTGGAGCTGCTTGGAAAAGTAGGTCTTGCGGACAAGACGCTCAAATATCCGGATGAGCTTTCCGGCGGACAGAAACAGCGTGTCGCCATTGCCAGGGCTTTGGCCATGGACCCGGAATACATCCTGTTTGACGAACCTACCAGTGCGTTAGATCCGGCAATGAGGGGAGAAGTACAGGCAGTCATCAGGGATCTTGCCGAGAACGGCAGGACCATGATGATCGTTACCCACGACATGCACTTTGCCAGAACGATCGCAAACCGTGTATTCTTTATGAATAACGGTGTTATATATGAAGAAGGTACCCCGGAAGAGATCTTTGAGCACCCTCAGAAGGAACTGACCAGACAGTTTATCAGAGACCTGAGGGTACTGGAGATCGAGATCATGGATGGTCTCCTGGACTTCCCGGGAGCGATCAGTTCCATTACTGACTACTGCAGCAGGAACAGGATCTCTCCGAAAACGACCCTGCGCATCCAGCAGGTATTCGAGGAACTGGTACGGCAGATCCTGATGCCGGATGCCGGCATCAGTCATATCAGGTTTATCACGGAGTATTCCGAGACAGAAGAGAATGCCGTGGTGACCGTCCTGCATGACGGAGAGACCTTAGACCTTGAAACATCTGAGAACAGACTGTCAGCGGCGATCATTCAGAACGCTGTCACCTCGATCGAGTGCACTACCGAACCGGACACGGTACCGGACAGGCAGATCGTTCTGCAGCTGAAAAAGGACTGACCTGAAATGTACCTGCAACCACCGGTTGACAAACTTCAAACCCTGGATGGTGGCCCCGCAACCGGCTGAAAAGTTATGCTGAAGCCATCTGAGGAGGAAAACAAACATGAAATTATCAGACCGTATTCTGGAATTGAGAAGACAGAAGGGAATATCCCAGGAGGAACTGGCAGACAAGCTTGGGGTAAGCAGACAGGCAGTATCCAAATGGGAGAGCGAACAAAGCACACCTGACATTGATAAGATCATCCTGATGAGCGAGTACTTCGGTACGACAACAGACTACCTGCTGAAAGGGATCGAACCCGTATCGCGCAGCACTGAGAAAAAAGCAGGCAATGCAATGTCTGTCATGGCGCCGTACATGGTATGGATCGGACTGATCACATCCTGTGTATTCTGGTATGAGAACCAGAACAGCTATGCCATCATGAACGGGTTCATCTGGATGATCGGCGGGTATGTCGTGATCAGGATCGCTGTCATGAACGGACTGGCTGACGAAAGTGCCATGAACCGGTTCTTCATGGTATCCTTTCCGGCAATGAGCTTCTTCATCGGCTCGCTGTTATTCACGATGACCGTTTCCGGGATACCGGCACCGTATCCGATGCCGGACATATCTGTATACAGACTACTCATCTTTGCGGCACTCTGGATACTGGTCAATGCGGCTGCCTTCACATATCTGAAAAAAGAACGGAAATAATTACAGTAAAGCTGTAACAAAGAACATAACAAATACAGCAGAAGGGGAGTAAAGAAATGGACATTACGATCCTCTTGTGGCTCCAGGCATTCAGGAACGGCATCGGAGCCTTCCTTGCGGAATTCATGACAAAAATGACATTCCTTGGTGAGATCAACACGGTACTGGTCATCATGGCGGTCATCTACTGGTGCCTCAGCAAAAATGCCGGAACCTATCTGCTGATGGGCTGGAGCGGCAACCGTATCGTCAACGGTTTCCTGAAGGTAACGGCCTGTGCTTACCGTCCCTGGATCAGGGACGCCAGGATCATACCTTACGGCAATTCAATGACGACAGCTACAGGCTACTCGTTCCCCAGCGGGCACAGTATGAACGCTTCATCACTGTACGGCGGGGGAGCAGTCCGCAAGGACTTCTCACCTGTACTGCGCATTGCCTTAGGCATAACTGTTTTCCTGGTCGCCTTCAGCCGTATTTTCCTTGGTGTCCATACACCCCAGGATATCCTGATCGGAATCATTGCCGGACTGACCGTCATGCGGCTGACAGTGGAACTGATGAAATGGCTCAAAGACCATCCGGAGAAAGACACGATGGTCATGCTGGCGGGTATCGCAGCTGCTTCCCTGGTGGCGGTATATGCGGCGCTCAAGCCGTATCCCATGGACTATGACGCTGCCGGCAAGCTGCTGGTAGACGGGCATAAAATGGCCAACGATACGTTTAAAGGTGTCGGCTGGTGCATCGGCTTCCTGACAGGATGGGTCCTTGAGAAACGGTATGTCGTTTTCTCAACGGATATTCCCATGATGACAAGGATTACCCGCTGCGCAGTCGGACTGCTTGGCTTCTATGTCATCAGTCTGATATGCATGCCCCTGATCAAAAATGTGATCCCCGGTGCGGCAGTAACGGTCGTCACCTGCTTCCTGCAGATGTTCTATATCGCATACTTGTTCCCGTGGTGCATAACACGTCTGGAAGAACCGAAACAGGGCGGACAGCATCCGTTCTGAGAGGATATTCAAACCATGAGGGTGACCTGTCCGCATGACAGCTTGCCCTCATTTTTCATGAGAGAACGGATACGTGGTATCATGTAACAGAAAAGAAATGACCGGAGCGGAGAATGATGATGAAACAGTTCAGCAGAATTGCTGCGGTATTCATGCCGGGTATCTGTACTCGGCAGGAGTGAACAGAATGGAAGGAACAAGAGAACTGAAAACAGAACGTCTTGTACTGCGCAGGTACCGGATGGAAGATGCAGTGGAACTGTACGAGAAATTCGGGAGTGACCCGGAGATGTACCGGTACTCCGGATGGAACCCGTATGCATCAGTACAGATGGCAGAAATGACGATACAGGATTTCATCGGAAACTATGAAAAAACAGACTTTTACGGCTGGGCGGTCGTGTACCGGGGAGAACTGGTTGGTACGATCGGCGCTTATGACTATGATGCCGGGAGAGGTCAGATCGAGACCGGCTACAGCATTGCCCGCAGTTTCTGGGGCAGAGGATTTGCCGCGGAAGCACTGCGGTGTGTGCTCTTATACTTGACGGAACAGGAAGGCATCCATACCGTAACCGCATGGTGCGCTTCCGAAAACACCGGATCCATGAAGACGATGCTGAAGGCAGGCATGAAACTGACACATACGGAAAAGAACGGTCTGGAAGCGGAAGGAAAAACATACGACAAGCTGTATTTCGCTTATCCTGCCGAATAGGAGGATCACATGGGATTGTTTGACATACTGAAAAAGAAACCTGTGAAGGAAGAAAGACCCGTAAGGGAACCGGACGTACGGCCGCTCGGCTGGGATGCCATCACTGCAGAGTTTGAGCGGGTCTATCCCGGCCAGACGAAACCGAAGCACTATGCCACGATCATTAAGTGGATCCTTGGCGGAAATGATCCGCTGGACGGTGTTTCCATCTATGATGGGGGAGACTACTGGCATTTTGTTTCCTACGGACTGACGGAACTGTACAACAAGGAATCCGATGATCCGGATGTCAGCGGATACGGATATGAACTGACGCTCAAACTGAAGAAGTATCCGTTTGAAGATGAAGAGGGAGAACTGAAAAACATCATCGGGATCATGCAGATGATCGCAAGGCTCACATTCACAAAGGGAGAGATCTTCCTGCCGTATGAATTTATCTACACCGGACAGACACAGGGCATCGATGCACAGCAGAAGTCAAACCTGACCGGATTCATCACGGTATCCGATCCCTCTGTCGAACCGATCGATACGCCCAACGGACATGTGGAATTCCTGGAACTGATCGGCATGACGGATGCAGAACTGAAGACACTGTCTACGGTCGGTACAGTCATGGACATCTATCAAAAGTTAGGCTCTGACCTGACTGATTACCACAGGGCATCCATTGTCTGAGTTCCGGATATCAGGAACACAGACGAAGAAAGAAATGAAAAACAGAAAAAGTGTAAGGTAAAAAAAGGTATTTATGAATCTGCTGATACATGATCTGAATGATGAACAATGGCATACAGTCAGCGATGCTTATGAAGGATGGTATATCGTTGCCGCCAACGGTGTAAAACATCCGTGCATCGGCTGTTTTTCCTGCTGGAACAGGGATCCCGGAGTATGCGCGGTCAAGGACGGCTATGAGAATATGGGATACCTGATCCACCATGCTGAAGAGGTGACGGTGATCAGCAGGTATACCTATGGCGGATTCTCAGGCTCAGTCAAGAATATATTCGACAGATGCCTGGGATACGTTCTTCCCCAGTTTGAAGTGATCAACGGAGAGACACACCACATGAAGCGCTATGACGAAAATAAGCCGTTTACGTTCATTTTCTACGGCGATGAACTTAACAATGAACAGAAAGACGCTGCCAGACGATATGTTCAGGCGGTATGTACCAATATCAGAGGCTATGTCAAGGGTGTAGAATTCCGTCAGGATGAGAGCTTCGGGAAACATCCGGTCAGAACGTTGTCTGAGCCGGTGCGTACTGGCAGGAATGTCCTGCTGAACGGCAGTATGCGCAGTGTGAACGGCAACTCTGCAAAGATCGCGCGGCTGCTCAGAAAACTGATGACAAAAGAGTCAGAGATCATAGACCTGAAGCCGTACCTGAATGATCTGCCTGCGCTGGTGCAGGAGCTTGAAACTGCGGAAACGATCATTCTCTGTCTGCCGCTGTATGTAGACGGGCTTCCCTCACAGGTCATCCGGCTCATGGAAACATTTGAAAAAGACTATACAGGCGGCTCAAAGAGGATCTATGTCTCTGCCAACATGGGACTGTATGAGAGCAGTCAGCTGGCGAATCTGTTCAGTGCCGTCAAGCAATGGTGCTCCGTCATGGGGTTTGCCTATTGCGGGGGACTCGGCGTCAGTGCAGGGGAACTGCTGGGGGTATTGATGGATATCCTGCCGGCATGGCTGGGACCTTCCTCCAAGGCATATCAGGGTATGAAAAAACTGGTCTCCGCCGTGGAACAGGGAGAGACAGTCACGGATATTTACGCAGAGCCGTTTATGTTCCCGCGTTCCCTGTATATCCGTATCGCCAACACGAACTGGAACAGGACAGCCAGGAAAAACGGCATCACACCGAAAGACCTTTACCGCCGGCTGTAGTGTATCCGGCTGAAGAAGTATATGGAGAAGTTATGAAGTTTTATATCGTTGACTGCTTTGCAGAAGAACCGTACCAGGGCAACCAGCTGCTGGTCATCATTGAAGACAGAAAGCTCAGTGATGAAGAACAGCAGAAGATCACCGATGAGATCAATTTTTCGGAAACAGCTTTTATCTGTTCCGGAAAACAGGAGAACGGGGGATATGATGTAACGATCCGCATGCCCGGCATCGGTGAGGCACCGTTTGCCGGACATCCTACCCTCGGTACAGCATATGTTATTCAGAAGTATCTGGAAAACGGAACATCAGATCAGGTGATCCTGAATCTCAAGGTCGGCCAGATCCCCGTTGCCTTTAATGGTGATGTTCTGACCATGTCACAGAAAGCACCTGTATTCGGAGACTGCGTACCGAAAGAGGAGATCGCTCCCGTATTCCATCTGGAACCGGAAGATATACGGGATGACTATCCGGTCCGGCATGTCAGCACCGGACTTCCGACAGTCGCAGTACCGCTCAAAAGCAGGGATGCATTAACAAGAGTACATACCGATCCGGACCTGTTTCAGGCCTATCTGAAACAGTACCCGAACCATTTCTGCACGCATTTCTTCTTTGTTGAGACGGGTGACAGGCTTCTGGAGGCCAGATGCATGTCCGAGGATTACCGGGAGGACCCCGCTACAGGAAGCGCCAACGGGGACCTGGCAGGCTACCTGATCGAACACAGATGGTTTGACACTGATGACGTGTCATGGACCGTAATCCAGGGAGAAGATATGGGCAGGAAGTCCGTACTTCAGGTCCACGCCTCACATATCCATGATGAATGGACGATCGAAGTGGGCGGGAAATGTCATCTGATCGCTTCAGGAGAATGGGATATCTGAGTTATACTCAATATCAGGAAAGTCAATCAACAGCCATTGAAGAGGTGAATGAATATGCTGATCAATCCCAACAGTATAACGGTGAATATACTTGTAACGATCATGGTGGTCATGATGATCTTTGTGCTGCCCGCTATCGACAGACGGGTATGCGGAAAACTGGGGATCGATCTCAGCGGAAAAGTCAGTGAGAACGCACAGGCAGACCGTCTGCTGAAACTCAGACAGCTGGTGCTCTATCTGATGTTCGCCATCTATATATTCGCGGTGCTTTATCTGACACTGCTTTCCAGAAATGCCGGATCGGATTTCCAGGTCCATGTCGACCTGTTCCAGGATGCGGCAAATTCAGTCAGATCAGATATCGGACTGATGGATATCCTGAAGATCATGTTTACCGAAGGGATCCCCTCAGCGCTGTCCCATATCCGCGTCATCAGGATCTCCGGCCTGACACAGGTATATATGAACATCGCGCTGCTGGTGCCGATGGGATACCTTCTGCCGTATATGTTCAGCTGGTTCCGCAGACGCGTGATGATCCGCCCGGTCATGGCGGCGTTCATCACATCATTCCTGATCGAAAATGTCCAGCTGATGACAAAGCGCGGTCTTTATGACGCAGACGATCTTGTAACGAACACCTTCGGCGGATGGATCGGTCAGATGATGTACATTGCTGTGGCATATGTGCTGACGCATCCTGACTGGAAGAAAGACCTGAAACAGTACAGAAGATGGAAGCACAATGCCAGAAAGGCTGTGCTGTACCCGTTCATGCGGAAGATCAGTGTATCCCGCACAACACTGTATGCGGCAGATGAAACAGCCATCTGGGACTTCTATGTCAAAACACTGGGATTCCGTGTCCGCAAACAGCTGGTGCCCGAGAATTCAAATGAAACAGCGTTCCTTCTGGAAGCTGCCCATACACAGATCGAGATCAAATGTCTCAACCGGAAGGAGGAATTCCCTCCGCAGTATCTGACATTCTCCTGCAGTGATCTCCCGGCGATCCGGAAGCGTCTGCTGGAGCACGGACTGGATGACGGCATCTATGAGACCGATGCATATACCGGAGGAAGAATGCTCAAATTCACCGGACCGGACAATGTTACATTCACAATTCTCTCAGAAGATGATGCCTGAGTGATATAACGATAATTACGGCAGGAAACACGCATCAGTGCTTCCTGCTTTTGTCACTGCGACAGTACTGTTTCTGTATACAGTACGGCCAGATATCAGACAGCCGGGAAAAGATGTATATCTGTGGCACTTTGTCCTAAAGAAGATACAATGAAACTGAAAGAACACCTGCAGAACGGTTTTTCCGGTTCTGCCGCAGCAGAAAACGAACATTGTCCAATTGTTGATAACACTGTTTTTGATTTAAAAGGAGAATTATGATGCTTGTTGAACTGCCGTATGGTGAGACACATCTCACCGCTGAACTTCCCGATGAGCAGGAGATCCATATCCTGGAAGGAAAACTGCAATCATACAGACCGGAGATGAGTGAAGCTGAACTGATACGCTATGCGATGGAACACCCCATCGGAAGTCCCCGGCTTTCCGAACTTGCGGAAGGAAAACAGAACGTCGTCCTGATCTGTTCCGACCATACGCGTCCCGTACCGAGCAGGCTGATCATTCCGGAAATGCTCAGAGAGATCCGCAAAGGCAGTCCGGAAGCACAGATAACTTTGCTGATTGCGACCGGATGTCATCGTTCCATGCTGGAGACAGAACTAATCAGTAAGTTCGGAGAAGAGATCGTCTCAAAGGAAACGATCGCCATCCATGACTGTGAAGATGAAGCAAACCTGGTACGGATCGGTACGCTTCCTTCCGGGGGAGAACTGGTCATCAACAGACTGGCAGCGGAAGCTGACCTTGTCTGTGCCGAGGGATTCATTGAGCCGCATTTCTTTGCCGGTTTCTCCGGCGGCAGAAAAAGCATCCTGCCCGGGATCGCTTCCCGCACCTGTGTGCACTACAATCACAATGCTGCTTTTATCGATGACCCGCATTCCCGCATGGGCATCCTGGAAGACAATCCGATCCACAGGGATATGCTGTATGCCGCAAAGGCCGCAAAGCTTGAATATATCGTCAATGTCGTGATCGATGAAGAAAAGAGGGTCATCGGCGCGTTTGCCGGTGACAGCAATCAGGCACACCTGAAAGGAACAGAGTTTGTAAAGAAACTCATGGGTGCTGATGCTGTACCATCCGACCTGGTACTCACTACAAACAACGGATATCCGCTGGACCAGAATGTCTACCAGATGGTAAAGGGGATCTGTACGGCAGAAGCCGCATGCCGTGACGGCGGCGTGATCATTGCGGCAGGCGAATGCCGTGACGGCATCGGCGGAGACAGTTTCTACCGGACATTCAGGGACTGCAGTGATGTATCGGCACTGCTTGAGGAATTCCGGAATACACCGCCGGAAGAAACCATAACAGATCAGTGGCAGTCACAGATCTTTGCCCGTATTCTGGAGAAGCACAAGGTCATCTTCATCAGCGGGGTCGATGATAACATCATCAGGGACTTCCATATGATCCCTGCCCATACGATGGCAGAAGCACTTGCCATTGCCGGGGATCTGCTGAATAAAGAGAAGTATACGATCACCGTGATCCCGCAGGGCATCTCGGTCATACCGTATGTGAAGTAATTACCGGATACCGGAAACAGCATATGAAAAAGGGACGGATCATTATTCCGTCCTTTCGTATGCAGTTCATCAGATATTCAGCAATACCAGTGAGACCAGTATCATCAGCAGTCCCAGTGACTGGTTCCTGCTGAGACGCTCATGGAACAGCAGGATGCCTGCAGCAGTCACTAGCAGGATCCCTCCGGCCGAGAATACCGGATATACGATAAATGAAGGGATCGTACGCAGGGCAGCCAGCATGAACAGGGAAGAGAAGTAATTCGGGATCCCGATCGCGATCCCCGAGGCAAGATCCCTGAGGGATGCTGTCTTTCCTGTTTTTTGCATCTCCCATAACAGCAGGAACGTCGTCAGCACAGAAGCACAGACAAACAGTATAAACATATAGACCGGTTCTTCCTCCGGAAGCTGATAAGTGCTGTAGACCTTTGCCATGGCATCCGCCATTCCGCCGGTCAGCAGAACGATCAGCAGGCTCATCAGGTGAAATTCCTGCGGTCTGTCCGGACCGGAGGAACGGTTCATGACAAGGAACGCGCACAGCACAATCAGCAGTCCCGCTCCCTGCAGCAGTGTCGGCATTTCATGAAACAGGAAGATGCTGAGGGCGATGGGAACGATCAGCCCGAGCTTGGAAAAGGCTGAGGTCAGGATCGCGCCGCTGACAGAGATCGATGTCTGCATGCAAACAAGTGAAAGCACGAACAGAACGCCGCCGGCGATCCCGCAGGCAACTGTTGCAGGATGCGCGGCAAACAGCATTGCCTTCTGAGGGATCAGCAGGAAACCGATCAGGGAACATGTCAGATAGTTTCCCAGGATCATGCCGTACCGGTTCGACTGGTTTGCACTGAACAGGCGCATCAGCAATGTCAGTGACGCTGTGCATAAGACAGCCATTGCGAGGGCTGCCGGTGAGGGTATATTCATCCTGTGCTCCTTTCAGGAATTGTATCCAATGCATGTATTATTGCACAAAGAGAGTACAGACGGACAGAAAAAGAAGCCTCATTTCAATTATTAAGATTGCCTCCATCCGGTCCATTCATTCCTCTGATGTGGGATAATGCAGATATGCTGAGAACCGCAGGAATGATCGCCGGAGCTGCCGGCATCGTAATATTCTTCTTCCCGGTATTGGCCGGGATTTTCAACTTCGGTGTACTTGCCGGTACGCTGCTTTCCGCATGTCTGTTTGCCGGCTGTTTCTTTGAGCCGCGTCTGCAGGCAATGGCAGCCGGGAATACTGCATTCCGTATCCTTCTGTATATCATTCAGGCAGGGTATATATTGTTTCTTGCTGTCGCGGCATTTGCCTGCCTGCAGATGTATCGTGAAACACGGAATCTTCCCACGGAAGAAACAGATCAGACTATGATCGTGCTTGGATGCGGGCTGGAAGGAGAACGGCCAAGCCAGATGCTGTGGCGCAGACTCACTGCCGCACAAAGTTATCTTGAACAGCATCCCGATATTCCGGTCATCGTTTCCGGAGGACAGGGGAGCGATGAGATCATGTCAGAGGCGCAATGCATGAAGAACTGGCTCACGGACCACGGTATTTCCGGGGAACGGATCTTCATGGAAGACCGGTCAGCGTCAACCTTTGAAAACCTCAGCTTCTCCAAAGCAGTTATTGCGGAAAATGACCTGCCGGAAAAGATCATCATCGTTACTAATAATTTCCATTCCTGCCGGGCTGCCATGATCGCCCGTAAGCAGGGGTACTCCAGCACGTCTGTTCCGGCAAAGACCACCTGGTGGCTGTTTCCGGTATCCGTATTAAGAGAAGTGTTCGGTATTGCAAAAGAATGGGTATTCTGAAATAACGCCAGCAGGTGCTGCCAGCATTGTGCCGGTGATATGAAGATAAGAAAGGGAACTGCTTTTCAACAGTTCCCGTTTTAGCATATCACGCTATTTTCTGATCTTCTGAAGCTGTTCGTTCAGCTGTTTTGATAATTCCTGCGGAACAGCATCACCTGCTTTTTTCAAGAGGGATTCAAAGCTCATGCCGGCCATCATCCTCTGAAGGTTAGCGTTGCTGTTGGCTGATTTTGCAACATCACCGCGGCTTTCGATCATTTTCTGCATCACTGCACCAACCAGTTTTCCTGCTTCAGGATGTGCCATCAATGCACCGAATGAATCGCGGATGGAGAAACAGCTGGAATCAAAACCTGACTCGTCAAACCAGTTGGCGACAGCGCCTGCTGAGCCGAAACGGTAGCTTTCATCAGGCTTGTCAGTATGGCGGATCACGATCGTATCCGTGCATGCACCTGCCTGCGCAGTTACGGTATGTTCACTGCTGATCGGCAGGCGGAAGACAAATACAGTTTTTCCTGTCTGTGAACCGATCATTTTTCCATCGGCATACAATGTCACTTCCGGCTGGTTTGAATAGACCTTGATCTCCGTTTCATCTTCCGCACGGTTGATATAACGTCTGCCGCACAGATGAACGAACGGCTCATTCTGATTCCAGGCTGCTTTATAGAGATAGAAGGCATCCTTTTTTGTCTTTCTGTCGAAGGTTACAAGGCCTTTCTGGTTCTGACCTTTTTTGCCGCCTTCGTCTCTTCCATCAGCTGCAAAGTCAAACATGTTCCACACATGAGTCGCCCAGAGCCAGGGATGCCGTTCGATACAGCCTAGTATATATTCATGGTACAAGGCCTGATACTGTTCAGAATAGTCACCCTGTTCCGGTCTGGAAGACTGGAATGCAGGATTGGCGTCCGCTCCGTATTCGGAAAAGCCCATCACACGGTCCGGATATTTCTCATGGTACTCATCAAAGAATGAATCATTCTGCTTCAGATCACCGAGATACCATCCGAAATACAGGTTGTAGCTTGCGATGTCGGGCAGGTTGACGAGCGGGCTGTCAAACTCCAGCATAAACGCATGAGCCATTGATGTGGGTCTTGTCGGGT
The DNA here is from genome assembly GCA_017432325.1 of Solobacterium sp. Taxonomy (GTDB): domain Bacteria; phylum Bacillota_I; class Bacilli_A; order Erysipelotrichales; family Erysipelotrichaceae; genus Bulleidia. The sequence goes on from JAFRJJ010000084.1 coordinate 57,782, forward strand.
CCATGCGGTGGCACAGATCATTGAGGATCTGATGGTTCTCCAGCAGATCATCGGTAACACCGTGGACTGCTACCTCATTGGACAGACCCCAGCAGGCAATACAGGGATGGTTATAGCACTGCGTGATCAGCTCCCGCATCTGGTCGACAGTGTTCTGTCTGCCGGCAGGCATGTGTTCTGTGATATACGGAATCTCCGTCCAGGCAACCATGCCGTATTTATCGCATAGGTCCAGGAAATACTGGCTGTGCTGGTAATGCGCGAGCCTGATCGTATTGGCGCCGATCTCCCTGATCAGTTCCATATCCTCCAGGTGCTCTGCCCGGCTGAGGGCATTGCCGATCCCGATACGGTCCTGATGGCGTGATACGCCGCGAAGGGGATATGTCTTACCGTTCAGGAGGAAGCCTTTGTCTGCATCGAATTCCATAGTCCTGCAGCCATACCGTGCGGATACAGCGTCACCGCTGTCCAGTGCGGCATGCATTTCATACAGATACGGATCGTTGAGACCATCCCATAACCGTACATTTTCGATCGTGAAGACGGCTGCTGCTGTTCCGTTATGACTGACGGCTGTTTTTGTCTGACCGGCGGTCGTAAAGGTCACGGTACCGCCGTTCTGCCAGGTCTCAACTGTTACTTCTGCAGTATTTGTCACAAGATCAACGACCGGTGTTACTTTGATGCCCGGCGTTCCGTCCTTCTCGAGTTCGAAGTGTGTTTCCGGAACGATGATCAGGCTGACATCCCGGTAAAGACCGCCGTAGAATGTGAAATCTGCTTTCTGGGGATAGATACGGTCATTTTCACTGTTGTCCACTTTGATCCACAAAGTATTCTCTTCTTCCAGATGATCTGTCAGGTCTGTCCGGAAGGTAGAGTAACCGCCGTCATGGACAGTAAGCTCTGAGCCGTTGAGCAATACTTCTGCATGCATTGCGGCACCGTTGATCTCAAGGAAGATACGGCTTCCCTCAGGATATGAAGGGCGGCAGAAAGTTTTGATATAGCTTGCAGTTCCCCGCCAGTAATCATTGCCTCCATCCTGGCCGTCTTCCGCGTTCCAGGTATGCGGCAGGGTCACATCTTCCCAGATGATGTTTGAGCTGGTGAGGGAGGCTGTTTTGGCAAAGCGCCATCCTTCATTAAAACCTGTGATCGTTCTCATTGTCAGAGCCCTCCGTTTTTTCAGTCATTTTTGTTTTTCAATTCTGCGTTCTTGATCTGGATCCTTTCCATTTCTTCTCTGTCAAGTTTATAGAACTTCATGGCAGCCAGTGTGCAGAGATATCCGAGTATCGGCATGCCGAGCCAGAGGAACAGCGCGATGTTGAGGATCGGACGGGAGAATGCGTCAGTTGCCTGCGGCATTGCCTCGACGTAACCGATCGATGCGACAGCCAGACCGACGATCGTAGCACCGAGTGAAGAGATCAGCTTCTGGACGAAGGAATATGTCATCGCTACGACAGACGGAGAGAAGTGTCCGCTGTTGGAAAGTTCATAGTCTGTGATATCAGCGATCATCGGGAATGTGCAGGATGAAACGATCATCTGGGTCGCATTCATCAGGCAGCGAAGAACGATGAATCCGATCATCAGGCCTGTGACTTTTGTGATCTGCAGTGTGTCAACAGTCATCATGAAGATGTACATTGCAGCATAAGCAGCCAGGGAAAGGATCGTCCACTGAACAAGTGTTTTCTTTGTGCCGTTGCGCTTTGCCAGTCCGGCTGTCAGGAACAGCATGGCGACTGTCAGCGCTGTCATATACAGGGAGATCTGACCGGAGAAACGATAGTTGCCGATACAGATACCGAAGATCATGACGTTGATCGCACTCTGTGACGCTGTCTGCATTGCCAGGGCATCGGAAGCTGCGGCGATCGTGAACATCTGGAGAGGACGGCTGGAAGCAATCATCCTGAACATTTCAGAGATTTTGATCGATTCTTTCGCAGAGCCTTTATATGTTTCCGGAACATCGTTTCCGGAAGCGGAGATCGCAAAGATCGCCAGGAATGTCAGAATGCCGGTGATTCCAATGATCAGGAGCGCAAGATCTTTGAACAGCGGCAGGCCGTACTGGAAATTGTGTTTCGGCATTAATGTAGCCGCAAGGATCATTGAGAAAGTTCCGCTGAAGATGGACTTGAATACTGCTGCCCAGCGGCCGACCATCGGACGCTGTTTCGGATCATTTGTGATGACTGCCGCAACCATGCCGTCACCGGTGTTGAATACCGTGTAGCCGATGATATAGAGAATATAGATACCGATGAACACACCGATCTGGCCCTTGCCCGGGCAGGTGATGAACATCAGTGTGATTGCAAGAGCAACGATGAACCAGCCAAGCAGAAGCAGCGGGCGGACACGGCCGAATTTCGTGTTCAGCCGGTCTGTCAGGAATCCGCAGACAGGGTCGGTAATGGCGTCGAAGACACGTGTGCCGGTGATGATCGTTCCGGCAAGGATGCTGGTAGCGCCGTACACACCGACGGCGACGTAGGATGCGAATGTCATCAGAATGACAAGAGCTGTCGGTACTACCTGGGACATGACAGCGAGTGCGAGCTGCCACCCCTTGGCACTGCGGTAAGTAACGTTGTTTGTACTCATGTTTTCCTCCTGTTCGGTTCTTATATAACCGCTTACTGAGGTCATTGTAGGAAATAAACAGCATAAGAAATAGCACAAACAGCATATGATATAGCATAAACAACATTAATATTATTCCAAATATTAAATGTATGCTATTTTTATTATATAAATCCAATATTGGAGAAGCGTATGGAAAAGAAGGAATCGTTATTCAATAAGATCATCTCTGACCTTAATATCGCAACTTCCAGGATCAGCCTGCCCATAACAGTCAATCGGATGTTTCCTGATCTGGGTCTTAGAAGCACATTGTTCGGACCTGACGCACCGTTTACAGACAGACTTCCGGACATGGAACTGACAGTGAAAAAACAGCCCATCATTCTGCTGCGTGATCAGTTCCGCTGTCATTATTTCTTCGGATCGGATCCGGAACGGGCCCATATCTACCTGGTCGGTCCTTATGTGCATAAAACACTTACGATCGCCGAGATCAACCATATTCTTGTGAAAAACGGCATCAGTTATCCGGATATGAACTATCTGAGACTATATTATCATTCGCTTCCGGTGATCCGTGATGAGAACCTGATGTATACGATCCTGCATGCGCACTGTGTTGATGTTTATGGTCCGGATGGTTTTGAAATATTCTATGAGGAGATCATTCCCGGGAAGCATCATGTCCGTCCTGTTTCTGATAAGCCTGCCGGCTATAGATTTCAGCGTGACTTCAGTGAACGTACATATGCAATCGAAAAGCAGATGCTTGCCTGTATCAGGGAAGGGAATTATAAGGGAGCTGAAGCAGCAATCAAAAAACTGGAACGGCAAGGAGCTGAATCCAGGGCTGCCAGTACACTGCGGAATGACAAGAACTACGGGATCGTATTCAATACGCTTTGCCGTCTTGCGGTCAGTGAGAGCGGAGCTCCTGCCTGGAAGGTCGACGAATTATCCCGCTTTTATTCAGTCCAGATCGAAAATATCAGTTCCATGCCAGAACTGATCTCTCTGCGGGAAGAAAGCCTCAGGGAATACTGCCGTCTCGCACGTGAAGCCTCGGAAAAACCATATTCTTCGATCGTGCAGAGTGCTGTCGATCATATACATTCCGACTTCGGACAGAATATCACCCTGGAGGAAACAGCCCATGACCTGAATATCAGCGCAGGGTACCTTTCCGGTCTGTTCCGGAAGGAGACCGGCCGGACCTTTTCCGGATATCTGAGCGATATCCGGATCGACCATGCCAGGTACCTGCTGGAAAACAGCAGTCTGCCGGTCCTGGAGATCGCTATGGAATGCGGTATTCCCGATCCCAATTACTTTTCACGGCTGTTCAAGCAGAAAGAAAACATGACTCCGCTTCAGTACCGTAAAATGAAGCAGAAGTAAGTCTGCGGAATACCGAAGCTGAATACAAAGCAGATGAGAACACTCCTTTGATACCGCAGGGAGCCCTCAGCAGCATAAACCGGTACTGTGGAAGGGCAGACTGTTCCGGTGTACAGTTCAATTCACTCCTGAGCCATTCAGGCGTGTTACCGATGCATGCAGAATATCGAAATGCACAGGATTGAACATATCTCTGACAAAACTATTAAAGGCATTCAGAGGCTGTCTCAACTATATGATCCGCAGGACATCAGTCAGGTGATGATGCGCTATAATCCTGTCTTTGACAGTTGAATAAGATAGAAAACACGAGAAAGTGCGATAAATATGCGACATTTCCCGTGTTTTAGTTTTGCGGCGATATTGCGTAAATTATTTCGAATGTTCTTTTGTGTTCCTGATAATGGAA
>JAFRJJ010000085.1 GCA_017432325.1 Solobacterium sp.
ATATCTGGGGCTGGAATCAAATGGTTGCTTGAAGAGCCGTATGCGGGAAAACCGCACGTACGGTTCTGTGAGGGGCGGCAGGCAGGCCTTTCACTTACACAATGTTTATGAAAGGAGTGTCGAGCATGCCTACTCGACGGTACCTCATTATGAGAAATGATTTTGTTAAGCACAGGGGAATTGCGGCAGGAACCAAAGGAATGGTTTCTTCTGCCCACAACCTGATCTCCGTTTCCGGACTAAGAACACTTGAAAAAGGCGGCAATGCCATGGACGCCTGCGTAGCGATGGCACTGACTGCCGGGATCGTTCTTCCGGATATGTGCGGACCGGGCGGAGATGCGTTCGCACTCTATTATGACGCCGCGTCAGATCACATCACAGCGCTCAACGGTTCCGGCAGACTGCCGAAGCGGGCAACTGTTGAGGAATACACAAAACGAGGATATCAGAAGGTACCGAATGAAGGCATGCTGTCGGTAACGGTACCCGGAGCAGTCGACATGTATTTCACTGCACTTGAGAAGTTCGGGACGATCACTTTCGCGGAAGCAGCACACGATGCCGTGAAGCTGGCAAGAGAAGGTGTGCCGATGGCTGAAAAGGTGATCCGTCATTGCCATGGAACGCTTCCGATGATGCTGAGACATGAGAACCTGGCAGCTGCCTGGCTGAACAACGGAAGTTCATACGGATTCGGTGATGTTGTCCGGCTGCCGGAATACGCTGATTTCCTGGAAGAGATCGGAGAAAAAGGCAGAGATGAATTCTATAAAGGATCTATCGCTGAACAGATCGTGGATTATTCCCACAGGCATGACGGACTGTTGGAACTTGAGGATTTTGCGGAGCACAGTACGGTAATCACAGAGCCCATCAGTGTGAATTACAGAGGCTATAAGGTATATCAGACACCTCCTGTTTCACTTGGAATCGAACATCTGGAAGAAATGGCGATCCTTGATCATTTTGATCTGGCACAGTACGGACCGGACAGCGCGGAAGCTGTGCATCTGATGGTCGAAGCAAAAAAACTGGCATTCCATGATGCCGAGCATTATTTCGGAGATCCCGAATTTGTAACAAATCCTGTGATCTTTGATCCTGAACGTATCAAAGAACTGGCGGAAATGATCCGCATGGACCGCTCACTGGAAGACATTGACCTGAATGAACCTGATATGGGACATACAACAAGCATGATCGCGGTAGACCGTTACGGAAATGCCTGCTCATTCATCACATCCATATCCGGTGTGTGGGGCTCTGGTGAAATGGTGGACGGAACTGGAATGCTGCTGAACAACAGAGCACCCGGCGCAAAACTGGAACCCGGACATCCTAATTGTCTCAGGCCGTCGGGAAGGGTCATGCATACGCTGAATACCTGGATGATGCGTGATGCGGACGGAAGGCTCTGCTTTGTCGGTAATACACCCGGAGGTGACCGTCAGCCTCAGTGGAACATGCAGACGATCGTCAATCTGGTGGATTTCAAACTGGATGTGCAGACAGCTCTGGAACATGCAAAATGGCATGATGCCACAGACCGTGAAAAAGGAAAACATGTTCTCAGGATCGAGGAACAGATCGGTGCTGAAGAGATTGAAAAGCTCCGGGCGATGGGACATGAAACAGTTCCCATGAAACCGTTTGCCGGCTCCGGTGCTTCCCAGGTGATCCAGATCCGTGAAGACGGTGTGCGTCTGGGGGGAAGTGATCCCCGGGCAGACGGCGCAGCCCTTGCAGAAGTGTAATGACCGCATGTGCGGCCATTTTCTTTGAGACAGATCAGATCTGATTATTCGCTTAATGCTTCTCCGTTTGTTTCGATGATATGCTTCATCCAGTCATAGGACTTTTTCTTGGAACGCTTCAGTGTTCCATTGCCCAGATCATCCATATCTACATAGATAAATCCATAGCGCTTTTTCATTTCTCCGGTAGACAGGGAAACCAGGTCGATCGGGCCCCACATTGTGTAGCCCAGGCAGTCAACGCCATCCTGATTGATGGCATTTGCCATTTCCGTCAGGTGGTCTTTCAGATATGCGATTCTGTAGTCATCCTCAACATATCCGTTTTCATCAGCTTGATCAACCGCGCCAAGACCGTTTTCAACGATGAAGATCGGTTTCTGGATCCTGTCATAGATCTCATTCATGCAGTAACGCAGTCCGAGCGGATCGATCGGCCAACCCCATTCCGTATTTTTCAGATATGGGTTCGGACTTCCGCCTACGCAGAAGGAGGGATCTCCTGCCTTAACGGTAGCTGAACGGTAATAGCTGAATGATACGTAGTCCAGCTGTCCTTCTTTCATGATTTCCGCATCACCCGGTTCCGTTTTGATCTCTTTAACACCTCTGCGTGTCCAGAGATCTTTTGCGTAACTGGGATAATATCCTCTTGCCATCGAGTCGATGAAGAAGAAGTTTTCTCTTCTGACCTGCATATGGCGGAACATATCTTCAGGCTTACATGTAGCGGGATACAGTTCACTCATTGCGTACATTGCGCCGAACATGGAACCCGGCATCATTTCATGTCCCATCACAACTGCTTTTGCGCTGGCTACGAACATATGATGGACTGCCTGGTAATGTGTCTGTGAATCCGTATTTCTGGTTCCGCAGGGACCGAAGCCTTTGACTGCATTGATCTCATTGAAAGTCAGCCAGTATCTGCAGCGCTTGCCGTAACGTTCAAATAACGTTTTGCAGTATCTCAGATAGCAGTCGATCACATGTCTGGAACTCCAGCCGTCATATTTCAGTACGAGTTCCATCGGAAGCTCATCGTGGCAGATGGTGATCAGAGGCTCCATATTGTATTTTTCCATCTCTGTGATCACGTCTTCATAGAACTTCAGACCTTCTTCATTCGGTGTATCTTCATCACCGGTCGGATAGATCCTGCTCCAGCAGATCGAGAAACGGAATACATTGAAGCCCATACCTGCCATTAAAGCGATGTCTTCTTTGTAATGATGATAGAAGTCGACCGCTTTGTGGCTGGGATAAAATTCATCATCAAGGAACACCGGTACCGCTTCTGCAGGGACCGGGTCAGCGATAAAGAAGCTGCTTGCGGGTTTTACGATCGTCCCGTCAGGCATACGCAGTGTATGATGTCTGGGAATTTCCTGGTTTCCGTTTGTTTCGTAGTCATGTGAAAGAAGACCTCTTCCGCCTTCACCGAATCCGCCTTCAAACTGGAAGTCAGCTGTAGCGCCTCCCCAAAGGAAACCATCAGGCAAACGTGTTGTCATGTTATTATGATCCTCCTAATTCTAATTCCTTACCTATATGATAACCGAAAAGGAACTTCTGGAGAAAGAGTGTTTCAGTCATAACTGTTAAGCAGAAACATGAGTATTGATATACTGACTGTTAGAGACAAGTTGTCAGTCTGGTCATGTATGATATAGCTGTACGGCAGGTAAGAATATGGCAGGTAGAAACGAAACAAATGAAGAACAGTATCGGAAGATGACGGAGACTCCGGTTACCGAGCTGATTTTGAGACTTGGCATACCAACGATCATTTCGATGCTGGTGACAAACATCTACAATATGGCCGATACCTATTTTGTCGGAACGATCGGAACGAGTGCGTCCGGTGCGACCGGAGTCGTGTTCGGACTTTCAGCGATCCTGCAGGCTTTCGGATTCATGTTCGGACATGGTGCGGGCTCGAATATTTCACGCAAACTCGGTGCGCATGATGTTGGGAGTGCCAGAGAATACGCGTCAACGAGCTTCTTTGCGGCTTTTGCGACAGGTGCCCTGATCCTGACCGGGGGAATTCTGCTGATGGATCCAATGCTGAGAATGATGGGGTCAACGGAAACGATCCTGCCGTTCGCAAGAGACTATGCGTTCTGGATCCTGATCGCCGGTCCGGCAATGACGACTTCCTGTGTCATGAACAATATTCTGAGATATGAAGGAAAAGCGTTCTTTGCCATGGTCGGCCTGACTTCAGGCGGAATTCTCAATATCTTCCTGGATTATCTGATGGTGTTTGTCCTGCAGATGGGGATCGGCGGGGCAGGTCTTGCAACATGCATTTCACAGTATGTCGGCGCATGTATTCTGATCATCCCGTATCTCAGAGGACAGACACAGTCAAGGATCTCACCGAAATACTTTACGAAAGAGTATGAGGTCATAAAGAATATTGTGACTGTCGGAAGCCCGTCACTTGCCAGACAGGGACTTAACTCCGTATCAACGATCGTAATGAATGCAACAGCAGGAGCGTATGGTGACGCGGCTGTTGCGGCAATGTCGATCGTCAACAAGATCGTAAACTTCCTGTTCTGTGTAGCGATCGGTATCGGACAGGGATTCCAGCCGGTCAGCGCGTTCAACTATGGCGCGAAGATCTACAGCAGGGTTAAGGACGGATTCTGGGTAGCCTTCAAACTCGGACTGATTCTGATGATGGTCATGGGTGTGATATCGTTCATAAATGCTGAAGCGTTCATTGCATTCTTCCGCGACGATCCTGAAGTCATACGGATCGGTACGACTGCGCTCAGATGGCAGTCGGTGTCATTGTTCCTGATGCCGGTCACTTTATACGGCAATATGCTGTTCCAGTCTATCGGTCAGTCCAGGACTGCTCTGTGGCTGGCTGCTCTGAGAAGCGGTCTTGTCCTGATCCCGGTACTCCTTATCAGCAACAGACTGTTCGGTCTGCTGGGTGTAGAAACATCAAGGGCGGTATCTGAAGTGATCGCAGCCATTATCACGATGCCTTACCTGATCCGTTTCTTCCGGACTCTCCCGGAAGATGAGGCAGAAGCCTGAGCAGGAATGTTGCATAATACAATCATTAGCTAATAAAATAGACATGCAGAGCATGTCTTTTTTGAACGTGAGGTAGTCACATGGCTAATCAGAAGATGGTAAAAACGTATCTTGATGAGATACCGTGGGGAACAGAAGAAGATATAGAATTGGAACAGCAGAAGTCCGGCAGGGAACGCAGACAGCTTCCTGAAGGCTGCAAAAGCTCCGTTCTTTACAAAGATATCATGAGGATCGCATGGCCTTCACTGGTAGAACTGATGCTGACGAGTCTGGTCAGTATGGCAGACATGATCATGGTCGGCTCTATGACAAACGGTGATGATGCCATATCTGCTGTCAGCCTGGCGAACCAGCCGAAGTTTATTTTTGTGTCTCTGATCATTGCGCTGAATGTCGGTGTAACTGCGGCAGTTGCCCGTGACAGAGGTGCTGAACAGCATGAAAAAGCAAATGACACGATGAGGCAGGGTCTTGTCATGTCATTGTTTGTTTGTGTTTTCGGTTCCCTCATGGGCTATATTTTTGCTGAGCCTTTGGTCAGGTTCATGGCTAACGGAAGTCTTTCCGAAGATATCATCGCAATGTCCGTGACGTATCTGAGGATCCAGATGACAGGCTTCCTGACGATGGGTATTACAGCGACATTTACCGCTGCTTTCCGCGGTACGGGCAACTCCAGAATACCCATGATCTATAATGTGACTGCCAATATCGTGAATATTGTCTTCAATTATCTTCTGATCAACGGACACTTCGGGTTTCCTGCATGGGGTGTTGCCGGTGCTTCGATCGCAACCGTAATGGGACAGGCAGTTGCGCTGATCATGGCGATCCGGACTGCCAATTTAGGGAAATACTACTTCACGATCAAACCGACTGATTTCCTTCACGGTTTCCGGATCGAGTTCCCGATTATCGGCAGGATCGTCAAGGTAGGTATACCTTCCCTGATCGAACAGCTGATCATGAGGGTCGGTATTATCCTGTTTTCCAGACAGGTCGCTACGTTGGGACAGCCCGGTTACGCAACACACCAGATCTGTATGAACATCCAGTCATTATCATTTATGTTAGGTCAGGCAATGGCTGTCAGTTCCACTACACTGGTCGGTCAGTCGCTTGGCAAACTCAGAACTGATATGGCAGAGCACTATTCGAGGAGATGTACGTATCGCGGTCTTGTGATCTCACTCTTCCTCGGAGCGTTATTCGGGTTCTACGGAAAGTACATCGTTGCGCTTTACAGCGATACCGAAGCAGTCATTGCGGCATCGATCCCGGTCATGGCGATCCTCGGTGTCCTGCAGCCGATCCAGACACCGCAGTTTATACTGTCAGGTTCTCTCAGAGGTGCAGGTGCTACAAAGGCTACCGCAGTTGTAACTCTTGTATGTGTGCTGATCCTCAGACCGCTGGCGGGTGAACTGTTTATCAAGATCCTGAAGTGGGGTCTGATCGGTGCCTGGGCTGCGATCGCGCTGGACCAGGTCGTCAGAACACTGCTGATCATGTATTTCTATGCAAGAGGTACATGGAAACGCATCAAAGTCTGAAAAAGATCCATCCTACCGCAGGATGGTTTTTTTGATCAGAGATCAGACCGGTCTATGCATAGTATAATGAGATACAGAAAGAAGGATCATATTATGAGCAGACTTAAAGATCTCAGAGCGATCATCGACCGCGAACTTCTGAAAGTAGAAGATAATGAAAAACGAATCTCTGCAGCCAATCACCTTTATGGTGTATCCCTGGCGGCTGTATTGATTGCCAAACGGCGCGGCTTGGATCCTGAACTTCCGGCAATGGCCGCAATGATGCACGATATGAACGCATATCTTACAGGTTCCTATGAGGATCATGCCCACAAAGGAGCGGAACTTGCCAGGACATTCCTGCAGGAACTGGGGGAGACCACTCCGGAAGAAACAGACATGATCTGTTCCATGATCTATCATCATGATGACAAAGCAGCAGTCGGTCAGCCGTATGATGAAGTGCTGAAGGATGCGGATGTTATACATCACTGTTTTAATGATCCGTCCAAGCCCGTCAAGGATAAGGAAAAGGTACGATACGAACAGCTTTTGAAAGAATTTGGTCTGAACGGATAGTTTCTCACGGACAAGTGCACTGTTTTTTATAATATCATTTCTGAATAAAACGACAAAAACCTTACTTGATAAGGTTTTTGTTTGAATATGAATAAAGTGTTTTGATCTTATTTCAGTTCATCCGGTATGTACTCTGATCCGTATACCATGTTTTGAATGACCTGGTAATCATGATCGCTGACTTCCATAGTCAGGCCGTCCCTGAACAGATTGCGTACAAAATCAAGATCAGTCCTGCTGCCGACAGACTCTGCAATTTTGTCTCCCGATACAGAGCATATGGCAGAAAGAAATGTTTTTTCATACAGTTCTTTTCCGTTCTGCAGGACATGCGGATACATTGTCAGGATCATGATGCTTATGACATTGACCAGGAATACGGCATATACCAGTCCGAGTACGCCTCCTGCATATCTGCCGAAATCCTGTACTGTCTTCCGCTGTTTCTGATATTCAACAGCCTTTTTGTACAGAGGCCGGAGCAGTTTCTGCATCACGGCAACGAGTATGATAAAACAGACCGTCCAGTTGATGCATGCCCTGATGGATTGTGCGTAGGGTTCAGTGTTCAAAGGTGTCCATGCCAGAGGCCAGAAGACAAACTTCTTTGTAATGAAAGAAGCTGCGTATGATGAAACGATGATAGCCAGAAGACTTGTCAGGACATCAGCCCCGACACTGAAAATACCTTTTCTGAGTCCTGAGAAAAAGAACCATACAAATACCAGTAAAACGATGATGTCTGTCAGATATACAGACCAAACAGGCAGTGCTGCCATGACCAGTTCCCTCCAATACTCAATTCGAAATACTGATAAATTGACTGTATATCAATTTTATTCTGCTGAAACAGAAGGAATATTATGTTCCGCAAGAAGTTTCTTCAGTTTCTCGATTTCACGATCTTTTCCTGCGATTTTACTCTCGGTTTCAGCGATTTCAACCTCTTTTTTTGCAATTATTTCCTTGTCGGCCGCAATGGTCTCAATCAATTCTCTTAGTTCTCTTGCATGAGCACGATCGCGCATTCTTTCAGCTTCTTCCTGTGTGATCCATCTGAGGATTTTGACTTCCTCCTCAAATTTGTGAAAGTACTCTGATAAGATACCTTCATTTTTGCACATCCGAAGATATTCTTCAACGCAGTGTCCTGGATCGACAGCATACGATTCTGCCTCCTGCTGATCAACTGATACGCAGATGGCAGATGATATCCACTTGTTTTATCTGCAGATCATGTGGCTATAATTAAGAAAAAGGACATATGCATATGAATCAGCTGTCACGGAAAAGCTGGGCGACGATCATCATATTCGGACTGATCGGTCAGATCGCCTGGGCAATCGAAAATAACGAATTTAATCTCTTCCTGTTCAATTACATTGGCGGAACAACAACGGATATTGCCCGTATGGTTGCCTGGTCGGCAGGCGCGGCAACGGTCACAACACTTGTTATGGGAACGGTATCCGACAGGCTGAGGCACAGGAAACTCTTTTTATGCGTTGGTTATATCCTGTGGGGACTGTCTGTCATGGCATTTGCCTGGATATCGAGGGATAACGTTGCAAAGTTTGTATCTGCTGAAAGAGCGGTATCAGCCGCGGCGATGCTTGTGATCATAATGGACTGTGTAATGACGTTCTTTGGTTCAACCGCCAATGATGCGTCATTCAATTCCTGGGTCACGGAAAGCACAGATGAAACAAACAGGACTAAGGTGGAAGGGGTGCTGAATGCGTTTCCGCTGCTGAGCATGCTGATAGTGGTAGGAGCTTCGAATATCATCATTGAACAGACAGGCTGGCCGGCATATTTTATAGCGGTCGGCATCCTGGTGATCCTGTGCGGGATCGCCGGACTGTTCTTTGTTGAAGAAACAGAAACGATACAGGCAGAGGAGGAACCATTCCTGAAATCACTGGCTTACGGATTCCGGCCGTCTGTCATCCGGAGCCATCCGATGTTTTATACAGCACTGGCCGCATTGTGTCTCTACAACACAGCGACCCAGATCTTTATGCCGTATCTGTTTATATACCTGAACAAAACATTGGGATTTGATACACTGACATACTCTCTAGTCATGGCGATCGTTGTTCTGACGGCAAGCGTCTTCGCGATCGTACTGGGAGGGAAAGTCGACCTTATGGGCAGAAGGAAGATGATCTATCTTTCTACAGCGGTATATGCCTGCGGTCTGCTGCTCGCAGGCATCGTGAAGAGTCCTGTCCTGTTTACAATCATCGGTTCAGTCATGATGGGCGGATTCGTTATGATCTCGATCATACTCATGTCTACTATCCGTGATCATACTCCAATGGAACATGTCGGTATGTTCCAGGGCATCCGTCTGCTGGCGTATGTACTCATTCCGATGATCATCGGGCCGAATATCGGAGATATGATCATTCACGCTTCCAATGCGGGAACATATATCAATGAATACGGTGAAACAGTCAGCCTGCCTGTTGCCGGCGTGTTCTTTGCGGCAGCTGCAGCCTGCCTGCTGATCATCATTCCGAGCAGGAAGCTGTTCCCGAGGAGGTGATATACAGTTTATTAAGATCTGTTCATAATCCGGTGAAGTTGATTTGACCGGCGGTCAAAATGTGATATAGTTATGTTGCATAGCAAAGGAGAATAATCGTATGGAACTCAACAACGAATTATCAAGAACCTACATTTTAAACAAAGAAGAATCTGCTCAGTCTGTTGCGTATGCACTGCAGGAATACCTGGACAGAAAAAAGAATATGATCACACAGACGATGAGAACCAGAAACGGATACATGGTTCAGTGCAAAGGTGATGTATCTGCTGAATGGACAAAGTATCTTGGCATGGACGCAGCAGTATCTGTAACACTGGAACAGAAAGATGACCGTCTGACAGTGGCGATTACAACAGAAAAGTGGGCTGAAAAGGCCGGAACAGCGCTGCTGGGAATCTTCTTCCAGCCGCTGCTGATCACGACAGGGATCGGTGCACTCCGTTCCATGACACTTCCTGCAGATATTTATGCATTTGTTGAAGAATACCTGCATACAGTACCTGTATCTGAAACTCCTGTAACTCCCGAGGCACCTGAAGTAACAAAGAGCGCGCCTGAAGTCATGATCTGCCCTCATTGCGGATCAGAAAACAGGATCGGCTCGGTCTTCTGCAAGAACTGCGGTGAGAAACTGGAAAAGGAAAAGACATTCTGCCCGGTATGCGGTGCTGAACTCGACGGTGATGAAGTATTCTGCCCGCAGTGCGGCACAAAACTTCACTAAGAAATCCATGAGATGGGGATCACATGATCTCCATTTTTTAATGGAGGATATAAAAAGCCGGGCACGCGCCTGGCTTTTTGCTGAAAGAATGTGTTTGTTAAGCAACGTCGATGATGTCTGATTCTTTTACCATCAGTGCCTGCTTTGCGGAATTCAGGAACTGAATGTTGTAGCACGGTTCTCCCTTTTTAGCAGGGTTGCCCCACGGCATGACTCTGACGATCTGGCCTTTTTCTTCACTGCCGTTGTACATGAAGCGAACGGTTTTTCCTTTTTTATAAATAGGAACGCCCAGTTCACGTGTAACTTCCTGCAGTTTGGAACCGATCTCCAGCACACTGTTGAACAGGACTGTGATCTTGTCTGTCATAGAACGGTCAACATGGTAGTGACCGCAGTACCAGTGGTCATATTCGACCGTATCAACAAGACCCTGAAGATAATCCGTCAATGCATCGTTGAAGTATTCATTGTTTGAAATAATGTCCTGAAGCTTTGTGGGAAGGCAGTGTGTAATGATATAGTCTACCTTGCGTCCGCATGCATCAAGAGAAGCTGTGGCTCTGGCAAATTCTTCTGCGTTCGGGAGTTCTTCAGGCCACCAGTATTTGCCTACACTGGCCATATCACCGGTTGCCGGTCCTCTGTCATGAGAAGTTGCCCCGCCTAATGTGAAAATCTTTTTTCCTTCCAGTTCGAAGACATAACCACGCTCAAGATGAAGAATCTTGCTTCTGATCTCGTGTACTTTGCCGCCCTTCCAATCCTTCTCGGGATATGTATACAGTCTCGGGAAGCATTCATGGTTGCCGTCTACAAACAGTGTTGTCCATGCCTGGTCCTGCAGCCATTTGATCCACATTTTTTCCTTCATCGTTTCATGCTTTGTATCCCAGATCAGCCCGAAATCACCGCAAATTATAAGGTAATCATTCTTCGTGAGCTTACTGGTTACATTCTTCGCTGTCAGCTTTTTGATATCCCCGCTATAGCCGTGAATATCGCCTGTAACATAGATCATATGATTTGATCCTCCTATCCAAATCATACAAAAAAAAGAATGTGAATGAAAGAAAGAACAAAATATCTTTTGACAATTTAATAAAAGATATAAAAAGAAAAAAAGATGCCGGAGCATCTTATTTCTTGACAGTGGAACGATGTGACTTATTCCGGTTGACAATGGCTGACATTTCTTCACCCGGGAAGCAGATCAATCCGCCTTTCCCATTCGCCATTTCCATCAGATCTTCAGCATCTTCAAAGTATACAGTAGGCGGTGTTGCAGCAGCCACCTTATAGGGCATAACATACAGCGGAATTGAATATTCCCTCTTATCAGCCTTAGCGGCAGCTTCAACATGTGCCATCAGAAAGGCAATGTCAGCTTCATTCTGGCGGCCATATAGCTGAACGAACGGGATGAAAACAAAGGAACATTTGCCTTTTAATCCCTGTTTCGCTGCCTGTGCATCCAGTCTTTTAGCGAGAAAACCTGATGCAAAGCCTTCACCGCAGCAAATAGCAATCCTCAACATACAACCTCCAATGCTGTTATTATATACAACCGAGTTGTAAAGAAAAGAGTTTTTATAACAAAAATGTATAACAAAATAACGGGTCACTGAAAAATAGATTGGTTTTTCTGTGATTTCATTGCTTATTTATGCGGATTTAATGCTCTTCATTGGATGACTGGAAAAACAGAGAAATGGTAGCGGTTTCAGAATCTTCCAAAATACATGCATGCTCAGACGCCGATGGAAAGACCGCCGTCAAGATGGAAGACCTGACCGGTGATAAATGACGATTCCTCTGACGCGATGTAAGCCGCAAGAGCTCCGAACTCCTCAGGCGTTCCATTGCGCTTCATAGGGATATCAGCCAGTATGACTGAGGCATCCAGTGTGGCAGGGGAATGGTTGTCATGATCGTTGACCATACCGCTGCGGGCGATACAGTTCACGGTAATGCCGTAGGGCATCAGTTCCCTTGCAAGACAGTATGTCATGGATATCACACCGCCTCTGGCGATGGAGTCGAGTATGTTTTCCTGCGGTATCCCCGTTGAAGCTCCTGCGGAGGAACACAGTATGATTCTGGGGTATCTGCTTTGTTTCAGATAGGGCAGGAATGTCTGCAGTTCCAGGAACGGATCTGCAATATGATGAGAAAGTTTCTTCATCATCTCTTCTTCCGTAAAGCTGCCGAACGGTTTCGGCACGCTTAATGAACCTGTCGTGCTGATATAAACATCCACGGAACCGAATCGCTCTGCTGCCTGGCTGAGGACTTCTTCCAGCGGCTGATGATTGGAAACAGCAGTTACAATTCCTTCCATTCCTTCGCAGGCACTGATGATGCCGGCAGCCCGGTCGGGATCATGTGTGGCCATAATGACATTCATGCCCTGTGACGCAAGTGCTTTAACAGCTCCCTGACCGATATTGCCTGTGGCTCCGGCAAAATAACATGTTCTTCCGTTCAGTTTCATCGTTCCTCCAGAAGCGGCAGTACGTGGTCATAAAGGTAATGACCCATTCCGTCTTCGTTGTTTGAATATTCAGTCACAGCGTCCGCACATGCTTTGGTGTCATCGGCGCCGTTTTTCAGACAGACGCCCCAGCCGGCTGTTTCCAGCAGTTCATTGTCATTGGTCATATCTCCGAACGCCATAACATCTTCCGTGTGAATGCCGTATCGTTTTTCATATTCCTTCAGGCCGAATCCTTTGTTGATCTGAGGATCACAGAATTCCAGCATAGTCGTTTGTGTTTTGAACGCCTTCCATGCAGGTGTTTGGTGGGCAAAGGCCCATCTCTCCACTTCCGGCATGCGTTCGGCCGGTACGCGGAACATGACCTTGGGGCATTTCTCGGCCCACATCTCGGAAATGTCGGCTGCCGCGATCACAGCCTGATGATTTCTGGCGGATGATGCCAGGACGCTCTCATCGATTCTTTTAACAAATTGTGTTCCGTTCCTGTACAGAAACGGATTCAGATCGAGAGGTTCCATCATCAGAATGATCTCCCTGATCGTATCAGACTCAAGTTCATTGAACTGATGTATATTGCCGGAGGCCCTGTCAAAGATCTGCCCGCCGTTCAGGCCGATCATCATATCAAATCCCGGGTCTTCAAAATCCCATTTTTTCAGTTTCTCTATGATCGACGCATCGTAACTTCTGCCGCTCGCAATGCCTAGAAGAACACCATGCTGATGCAGTATTTTCAGTGCGCTGCGGGTCAGTTCCAGCATCTCACCGTCATCGTTGACCAGTGTGCCGTCGATGTCTGCAGCGATCAGTTTAGGCAGTTTCATGTTGAGATACCCCCTGAATATTGTAATCATATCAGATCAGCGGGAAATATCTTAAACAGTATGAATATGGACTGAATTTCTGAAAATCAGTAATATATAGCCATGACTTATACGTATTACCGGAACAGACTCTCCCCGCAGGATCAGAAGGCATACGACCAGCTGCTGAATGGACTGAGGTACCGTCAGAGTGTGATCGATGTTCCTTATACAAAACTGGTCCCGACAGATCTGATGCAGGGTATTATCGCGGATCACCCGGAACTGATGGATGTTGATTTCCGGAGTTTTCAGTATGTAGATCTGTACCTGAAAAAGTATTTCCGTATGACTTACACGGAGTATGACAGCGCATCAGTGAAGAAGCTGGAACAGATGAAGGAACTCTTCAAGTCTGTTGTGAGTGATGATATGGATGACTGGGATAAAGCGTCTGTGATATATGATACGCTCGGTTCAATGATCAGATACGGTTTTATTGACGGGATCACGGAACATACGATCAAGGGTTTCCTGACTGAAAATACCGCAGTCTGTGACGGCATTTCCAAAATGTACCAGTATCTGTGCGGGTGCTGCGGTCTGGACTGTATCCTGATCCAGGGCACATCAGGCGGAGAGGGACATGCATGGAATCTGATCAGGCTGGAAGGGCATTGGTATCATGTTGATATGACAGCAGATCTCAAGATCCGTGAGACAGCAGGTCATCCCGCCCATGTCCTGTTCTGCAGAAATGATGAGGTGTTCTCCAAAGACCATGTCTGGGATCATTCCGCGTATCCTGCATGTACGCAGGCTGATGATTATTTTGACCATTATCAGCTGACGGTCGCATCATTCTTCCAGTTTTCATCGGCAGTGATCAAGGCAAGGATGAACAGCAGCCGGAAGATCAATATCCGGTTTCAGACAGATGTTCCGGTCACAAGACAAAAACTGCAGAAATGGATGCTGTTGATGTCGATCACCGGTGTTCTTTCCGTCGTGTTTGCGGAAGAACAGCAGATCGCCCTGATCCTTTTACAATAAGATCCATGATCAGATACAAAAACAGGAATGACTGCTGATGGTCATTCCTGTTTCGACTCTGATACTAAGAAATATCAACGATCAGGATATCTTCTGTATCGAACGGGATACCTGCGGCTGTTTTGCCTGTTTGGAAGAAGAAGGAGCCGCCGTGATTGACAGGATCTTTGTCGATCGGATTGATCATCAGGACCCGGTACGCTACGGAAGCTGCCTGGGCAGCATACTCATCCAGGGCTCCGCTGTTCCATTCTTCAAGTGTGTAGTTGACATATACGGGCCAGATGAGGAGATGCTCTGTTCTGAACTTTTCCGGGAATTCCCAAAGATCTCCGCAAAGGGCAAGATCCATAGACATCCCGTTCAGCTGAAAAGTTCCGGTTTCAGTTCCTTCACAGTAATGATCATCAGTAACGGAGTACTCTTTCCAGCCTTTCGAGATACGCCGGTAGTTATGAATGAGCTCTCCGCCCGATATGACAGCGCAGGATGAAAACAGTTTTTCCCGATCTTTTTCAATATATCCTATGAGCAGAGCGATGCCGTACTGCACCGTCCAGCGCTTCAGCTGCTGAAATGTTTCTGAGGAAACTTCCCGTGCGATCGTCTGATCTGTATCATAGTTCCAGCAAAGAGAATCAAAGCCCTGCAGAAACGCTTCTGAGAAACAAAGAAGATCTGCTTTTCCTATAGAGCGTTTCATCGCAAGTTCGATCTGGCTCATATTAAATGAAATATTTTTGTTTTCACACCGGTACGAAACCAATCCGATCCGCATAACAGTACTCCTCAGATGATCATTTCCTGAAAGTATTGTATCACAGCGGCCGGTATGACAGGATACCATCCACGTGTTTCCTGTGCTTCAGAACAAAAGAAAAACCTGCAGGCACATGCCATGCAGGTTCAGCGGGAAGATCAGTGAATATACTGGAAGCCGTCGCCGGACTGTACAAAGTGTACAGGGATCTTGCCGACGACTTTCGGAAGCCATGTTTCAGCCATGAACTTCATACCGGGTTCTTCTGAGTTGAAGTGTCCCAGCAGAATGAGTGCTTTGGGGATGCCCAGTTCTGCACTGTCACGGATATATTCATTGAATGTATAGTCTGTGCACTCAAGCGTGATCGCGCAGTCGAAGTCTTCTTTTTCAAATGCTGTCAGGACTTCATTGTCAGCTCTTCCGTCAATATGTCCGACGATCCGGAGCTTATGGACCAGTGTTTCGGGATCGCCGACGATCCTTGTGCCGTTGAGGTGCAGCTTTTCAATGAGTTCTTTTGCAATCTGTTTTGCAGGAACACCGTCAAACGAATAATCCATCGGACGTACAGGATCACAGATGATCTGTTTATCCCATCCGAGTTCTTTGGCAAATCCGTAGAAGATGCCGTCAACATACTGACGGATATGTACGGGAACACCGGAATGAATATAGTCATGATCTCTCCAGACCGTGATACCGTATTTGTCCAGAAGCGCTTTCTTTGCCTGGTAAGTACGGTTGTCCTGAAGCCAGTCCTGATGATCACCGTGGTTCCAGAACAGAGCTTCATGAGGAATGATCAGGTTGCAGCCAAGTTTATGAGCTTCGCGGATGACTTTTGTGCTGGCAAAGCAGGTTGTGACGATACCCGTGCATTCAACATCGGTATTACCGTAAAGGACTTTATCTCTTGTTGTAGCATCATCGATCTTTTTGCCTTGTCTTTCGCCTTTGCTGTAGGCTTTTACAGCATCTATAACTTCCTGTATTGTCATAATAAAAATATCTCCTCTATTGCCATTATAGGAGAATCGTTAAGAAATTGTTATTCAGAATACCAACTATGATCAAGTTGGATTATGACAGTAAGTGCAGGATACAGAAAAGTCAGTATTTGATATAATTGGAACGTGATTTGAGGACGGTATATGAGTCAGAAAAGAAACAGACGCGGATATGATTTCAGGGATCTGAATGAACTGAACGAAACAGGAACACTTCTGGGAAGAGTCGGATATAAACCGGTCGGATCGGTTTATGTACTGGTTATCGCAGCAGCACTGTTTCTGCTGATCGGCCATTTGTTCGGTATCATCATGGCGCTGATCTGTCTGGCAGGCGCGGTCTTTGTACAGTTTTATGTGAAGGATCATCCTGTGATGGATGTGTATGATGACGCAGTCATTTTCCTTGATCCAGCCGATGCTTCCGCAGGGATCCGCTATACGCCTGATCAGGTATATAAATGGACCGTCAATAAAGACTCAAGCTATGAAATATCCGTTGTGCTCCAGGGCGGGGATATCCATGTTGCCCAAAGCTACCAGGTGTCAAAAGCCAACAGGCTGCTGAAAAAACTGATGGCTGAAAAGAGTGAAATAAAAGTGATTCAGAGCAATTTCAAGGGATTCGGTTTTATATCAAAAAAGAAAAAATAAAGAGAAAAGGAAAGCAGGAGCTTCGTTGACTCCTGCTTTTATCGGCTGTTGAGTTTCAAACAGATGTCGATCGCTTCCGCTACATCCTGCACGACATAGTCGGACATTTCCTTGACAGCGTCCCGGCCGCTTTCCATAGCGAATTTCACTCCTGCGTACGGGTACATCTCCGCG
The DNA here is from genome assembly GCA_017432325.1 of Solobacterium sp. Taxonomy (GTDB): domain Bacteria; phylum Bacillota_I; class Bacilli_A; order Erysipelotrichales; family Erysipelotrichaceae; genus Bulleidia. The sequence continues at coordinate 17,167 of JAFRJJ010000085.1, forward strand.
TCATTCAGTTCATCACCGATGCAGGCGATCTCCTCTTTTTCCAGATGCAGCGCTTCTTTCAGATATGCCGCGAAGACTCCTTTTGAAGCGTGCGCATTGCCGACTTCCAGAAGTCTGTCTCCGCTGCGTGCAACAAAGCAGTCTTTCCCGGCTGCTTCTTCGATACGCACCTTTGCCAGTTCACATTGTTTCTTGTCTTTCAGAACGATTGACAGTTTGCCGCATACCGTACCGGTTTCATGTTCAAGAAAATCATTGATCGTGAAATCCGGGATCACCCCGATACCTGTCTCAGCGATCTGTTCCCTGTACTTCAGAACAGATGGATGATCAAAGTTGTTGAAGACACGTTCAGAATTCATTCCCTGAACCTGGATCAGATCATAGTCAGGAAAATCTGTATCCAGGATATGCACGATCTCCCGGATCAGTTCTTTCCGGAGAGAATGGCTGACCGGGAATTCACCGTTGTCATATACGACAGCCCCGTTGAATCCGCCTGCTCTGATATCCGTGAATCCGTGATCCTTCAGAAGTTTTATACCGAAGCCGATCATCCTGCCGCTGGCAACATAGAATTTCATTTCAGACTGTTTAATGCGCTCAAGTGCTTCATTGTTACGCTGTGTCAGATCAAAGACTGTTTTGCCATGACCCGCAAACAGCGTACCGTCCATATCACTGATCAAAATCTTAATCATAAGACCTCCGTGTTTTTATCCATCTTATCAGACATCTGCCGAAACATTTTGCCACGAATCAGCTCAGCTCAATCAACATTTCCGAATGAAGAAACTTCAAGATAAAGCGGATTGCCGCTGCTCAGATCCGAGTTCATCAGGGATATCCTGCTGACAGTCATATGACAGTCCGGAACATAGCATTCTTTCATGGATCCTTTCATCCTGCGGACAAGCGTAATATGCGGAACAAAATCCTTCCGGTCATAGGAGACCCCGGAGGCAGACAGTTCCTGTCGGACCTGCTCAGCTAATGCTGTAAGTTTGTCATTTTCTTTTACTCCCGCCCACAGCGTATCTCCGAACATTCCGGTTCCGTTCAGTCTGATTTCAAACGGATGAAAAGAGATCCTGCGGAGCGCATTGATCACAGGCTCCGGAGAACCGGTTTTCCCGATGAACGCAAGTGTTATATGCAGGTTTTCTTCCGGCACAAAACGGCCTGTGATCCCATCCTGCTTCATCTGCTCAAGTGTATCCGCCAGTGCTCTCCGGCATTGTCCGGTGAGCATGATCGCGATAAATAAACGCATATCATTACCTCTGATCATAATGTACGATATAAATAATTTGCCCGTTTACAGGATATCATGACATGATACATTTCCGGGCATTATGTAAGATACCGGCCGGTTCTTCTGCCTCGGACTTTTGCGAAGAGAAAAACCTTATATTATAATGGCAATATCGGATTTGCTTCGGAGGTGCCGCATGGAGTTGTTTCGCAGACAGGTCATAATTTTGGTAACGCTGTTCAATGCCAGAGAACCGGTAAGCGGTGTGGTACTTTCTCAGAAAAGCGGACTCAGCCTGAATACGCTGAAAAAGGAGATCGATGATCTGAACCATAACTGCAGCGGTTTTGGTTTTGAAATACTTTCCAAAACAGGCAGCGGATACGAGATCAGCATTACAGACAGAAGCAAGTTCTTTCCGTACCGCAGACAGATCCAGTCCCGGTTCTACCGGAACCTGTTTTTCCGTGATTCACAGACAGACAGGGTACATTTTATCATCCGGCATATGCTGTCAAATGACAGCCTGTTTGTAGATGATATCGCGGATGAGTGCTTCTGCTCTGTCTCAACGATCAACCGCGACATGCGGGCAGTCAAGACACGTCTGGAACGAAAAGGTCTGAAGATCGTCAATCATACAAATCGCGGCATGAAACTGGAAGGCAGCGAATGGAACCTGAGGCTTGCTTTTGTGGATGAATATCATATCTATCAGGACTTTGAGAGCGCCTATCATTTCCAGGAAGATTCGTTTGAACGCCTGATGCTGGAAGGAACGGCAGCCAGGTCAAATATTGAAAAGTCGGTAAGGTCTGTCCTGCAGCAGTTCCATTATCCGCTGTCTTACAATTCCATCAGAGATTTTAATAATCTGATGGTGCTGACGATCACCCGGCAGAAGTTTCTGGACAGTCTGCTCATCGATCAGGAAAAGTTTGAAAAACTGGATGCCGCATTGGAACAGGAGATCATCCGTCAGATTCTTGCGAAGATCAGGACGGTCCAGCAGGTCTCGCTGTCAGTATGTGAAATTGCTTCACTGGCATCCTATATGAAGGCAAGCAGGATCCTGACACATGCCAGACTGGATCATGAAGATGAAAAAGAAGAAGCACTGGCATATGCCGATGGTTTCCTGAAGGAACTGGAAGCCGCTATGGACCTGGAAGATATCGATACAAAAGGACTCAGGCTGGATCTGGCGTGCAATCTGCTGATGCTGAAGAGAAAAGGTATCCTGAACATGCATACATCGTATTCTGATGTTGCGAACTTCCGCCGGGACGGACTGATATCATTGGATTACTGTACGCTTCTGTATCAATGGATCAGGGAGAACACGGATATTATCTGTGATGAACGGGATATCCTGAGTGTATATTATGTGTTCTCGTATTTCTCAAAAACCAGGGATATCTATTTCCGCAAACGGGTACTTGTCGTTTCAAGATACGGCATGTATTCATCACGCGCACTGGCGTACCAGCTGACGCGTATGAATAAATCCGGTGAAACGATCGAATGGATCCCCTGTGAGTATCTCAATATCAGGAATTTTGATCTTGGTGAGATCGACTGCATCGCAACAGATATTGAAGGTCTGCAGCAGGAGTTCCCCGATAAGCTCGTTGTCGGCGTTCATTATTTCAGAACAACTGAGCAGATCAATGAAGTTACCAGAAGGATCAACATGCCGAGAGAAAAATTCCGCTCTGAGATCTTCACGCCTGATGATGTTATCTATGCGGACAAGATCAGAAATATGGCGTCGATCGAAGATCTGATCCGGGAAGAGATACTGCTTCCTGAAGAGGACGCGGACCTGTTCATCAAAGAAATGCAGAACCATTATCACGTCTATACACCATTCCGTCAGAATCAGCTGATGATCCTGAATACGGGAAGAGATGTGATCGGCCGGGATTTCCTGAAGGTGGTCATCATGAAAAGGCCATATAAGGAAAATGATCAGCTGATCTCTGCCATCATCATATACAACGTTGCCGGCAGAAGGCTGGAACGCACTTCTTATATCGGTGAAAGGATCGCAAGGATACTGCATGCGAACGGCCTGGCGTTTACCATGGACCGGATGCAGGATTATGAACTGCTTTGCAGGCTGATGTACGAATCATAAACAACAAATGCCGGAAATGTCCGGCATTTACTGTTTATCGGGATTTAGGTATTTCAACAGCAGAGTCATTCTGCAGACTCCAGATAAAAGCCTTTACCGTATGACCGGGATAGATCTGCTCCAATGCGCTGCGGTATGCGTTCAGCTGTGCGCTGTATCTGGACACAAGAATATTCATGCCTGTGTGGTCTGTCTTGAAGTCGATCAGCAGGACCTCTGTTTCGTTCAAGCCATAAAAGTCGATCACACCGTGCATCCTGATCGTCTCATTTTCAATGTAGAAGGGATACTCCTTGTAGATATCCATGGACAGAGCTTTTCGATAGAGTTCCGAGTCTGAGAAAGCAAGAATGTGACTGATGTCTTCCTGTGTGAGTCCTTCCGGATCGATGTCTTCTGCTGTCCATGGTCTGTTTGGCAGACCGGAAATGATTTCATGTACTCTCGTACCAAAGGCAATATTATTCCTGCGCCGGCTCATTTCCAGATCGGGCAGGGAAGTAAACTCTGTCTGGCTTGGTGTCATGACAGGCGCGAAGAAACCTGCTTTTCCTTTGAAATGAGGCAGCTCGGAAACATAATCACTGTATCTCTGTACAGGCTGGGATACATTTTCCGCATCCAGGTGTTCGATCCGGAACAGACCGGAGATATCTTGCAGCGCACTCATGATCAGTCCGCTCATTCCTTTTCTGGCGGCCAGTACCGGGAGCGTCATCTGTTCTCTGTATTCCTGCTCTTTTTTGACCGCGTCCACAATGACCAGCTGTTTTTCGGCACGGGTCAGCGCGACGTACAGCAGACGGGAATATTCCTCAATGTCTTCAAGATTGTTTTTATGCGCTGCGGCGATCCTTGCGATGGAAGGCCGTTTGACACGCCAGGGCATATCATAGTGATCGATACTCAGATACAGGTCATCATCAGCGAGGAGCGCTGATGAACCATCCGAGAATTTTGCCTGTTCGGTACTCCAGAGGAATACGACAGGATACTGCAGTCCTTTGGACTGGTGGATCGTGGTAACAGTTACGACCTGATCATCTTTGCCTCTTGATACTGCATCACTGCTTTTTTCATCCGTTCCTGCCTGCATCCGTTCAAGCAGATCATATACGGTTCCCTGATTTTGTTCCAGAATGACCGCTGTTTCAAAGAGGAAGTCAAAATTGGCTTTTTCTTTCGCAGGCAGAGTGTCGTAGAAATGATGCCTCAGGGCGATCTGTGTCAGGAAGGCTGTAATCCCATAAGTACACGCGATCGACCACAGTTCATCCATTTCATCCAGGATACCGGGATACAGATCTGTCATTCCTCTCAGCATGTCTTTATATCCTGTCTTCAGGCGTGCAAGATCGGTGTCATCCAGTCCGCAGAAGGAGGAGGTCAGTACAGCCAGTCCGGCTGTCATATTGGTACGGTCCTGCATCCATTCCAGCATACTGCGTATCGTAGAGCAGAGAATGGAATTGTAGAAACCTTCCCGTGCATCGATGTCATATGGAATGCTGAAACGGTCGAACACACTGCGCAGAACAGGTTTGTCATGATGGCTCCTGACAAGGACGGCAAAGTCTTTCCAGTTTCTTCCTTCCTCCTCAGTCATCCGTTTCATTTCACCTGCGATCCACATGGCTTTCAGTTCTTTTTTCTGCGGTGATTCTTCCTCTGCCGCATCTTCCTGATCGTTGATCAGAACAAAGCGTACAGGGATCCCGTCAGCAGCTTTCTGTTTTTCGGTACCGATACTGACAGTATCACGTTCCAGATAGCTGTCCTGGCAGCCCTCTGTGTTCATGAGTTTTCTGAACAGCGTATTGCAGTAGTTTACGATCGTGTCCGTAGAACGATAGTTATGTTCCAGCGTGATCTGCAGCGTGTCCGGATCATTCATGAGGGACCGCATCAGTGAAGGCTTTGCCTGGCGGAAACGATATATGGACTGTTTGACATCACCGACACGGAAGATCGTTCCGGGGACAGCAAGCAGCTTGATGATCTCGTTCTGCAGAACGGAAGTATCCTGGAATTCATCGACCATGACTTCCTTCAGACGTGAACGGTAAAGCTTTGATACCGCCTGATCATTTGCATTCAGGATATCCAGCGCGTAGCGTTCCATGTCACTGAAGTCCATACACGCATCCTGCTGTTTCGCTTCCATAAACTGTCTGCGGGTGAGCGATGCGAGATCACAGAGCGCATTGATGAAATCACTTGACCGATTGTGATCACTGATCAGGATGGATGAATCAAACAGATAACCGCTGAGCTTGTCGCATGCTTTGTAAAACGCATCACGAGCATTTTTGTAGGGGATGTTTTTGGTGTCTGCAGGAGTCACTGCATACATTTCCCCGAATGTACAGAAGCTCTGGCGGAACATATCATAATTTCTGCTTTCAAGATACTGTCTGCAGTTTCTGAGCTGGTTTCCGGTATTTGCAAGGTCATCGATCTTTTTCATCACCTTGTCACTGTCCGGAGCGTATTTCAGCATGTCCCCGTAGTGGAACAGGATCGTATCCAGCATCAGCTGATAAGACGCATAAAAGTATTTCTGCATGTCATCCGGAAGCTGGCTGAGACGTTTGACAGGTGCCGCATATTCACGGGCATTGGCGATCCATTGTTCCGGATCAAAACTGTTTTCCGCATGTTTGATGATCGTATTGATCATGTCCTGGAGTGTTTCATAATCTTCACTGCGCGGTGAGAACATTTCTGCCAGGGAAATGATCATGTCATGATGTTCTTCATCATAGATCTGAAGTGCCCGGAAGAAGGCGTCCTTCTGGTATTTCCTGACCGAAGCGTCATCCATGACCTGGGCTGCAGTGGCGGGATCGAGCCCGATCACGCTGCAGTATTTCTGTATGATGGTCAGGCAGAACGCGTCAATGGTCGTAATGTCCGCACTGTCCAGCAGGATCATCTGTTTCCGGATCCACTCAGCCTGTTCCGGATCACCGGCGGATGCCAGGCGTTCCTGCATGGTTTTGGCAGCACGGTTTTTCATTTCCGCAGCCGCAGCCGCAGTAAAAGTAACTGCCAGGATTTCATCCATACTGACATGGTCTTCCAGACAGCGCTTGATCAGACGCTCAACAAGGACACGTGTTTTGCCGGCACCGGCAGACGCAGAGACGAGAATGTTCTGTCCGGTACTGCGTACTGCTTTTTCCTGATAAACATCCATGTTCATGACGCATCCCCCTTTCCGGCCTTCAGTTTGTCATCTGCCATTACGACAGGAGAAGCCTTGCGGGTTCCGTTTGTGTTGCGGCATACAGCAGCGTTCAGACAGAACATACATGCATTGTCCAAAGGATCGACCTGTATTTCTCCTGCCAGCAGGTGTGTGCGGAAGTATTCATACAGTTCTTTGAAGCATTGTCTGACTTTCTCAAGGTCATACGAAGGCATGCTGAAATACTGTCTGAAGTTCTCATCTGATTCATCGTTTGCAAACGACCATCCGCTGAATCTGCGTTCAGCGTCAGACAGATCCTTCAGATATGTTTCATCTGTGAGATCTTCCTCCGGAACGATCCCTTTTGTCTTGAAGGAAGCGGCTTTTTCCGACGCAGCCTTAGACTGCATGGAGAAATAACATGCGCCTGAAGGGGTCTTTCCGAATATCTGTTCAGCAGCGAACACATAGGAAAGCAGCTGCAGCTGGACACCTGCCTTTACGCTTGTCTCGGACAGTTTATGTACGGAGGATTTGTAGTCAATGATACGGAAGAAATCACCGGATGTATCGATCCGGTCAATGATGCCGTTCAGCCGGATACCGTCGACAATGTCAAACCGGAACTTCTTTTCCTGATCGAAAGGTCTGTAGATCGTATTCTTTTCTGCTTCAGTCAGGAACATCAGCGACCTCAGCAGCCCTTTGCACATCCGTTCCATGGTCAGATCGATCTGCCATGTATCATGCGGGTTCATGACTTTCAGGTCATCGAACCAGGGCTTCAGAAATGCATGGATCTCCTGTTCCGTTATGGAAGCATAATCTTTCCCGTAAGTATTTACCATTTTCTCCATGAACGCATGCTGGATCGTTCCGATCGTTGCGCTGTCCAGTGAAGGCGTATCAAATTTACGGACAGAAAGACCGGATTCGATAAAGTAGGAATACGGACACTGATACCAGCGTTCAAATCTGCTGATCGAACCATGGATCTTTCCGTCATCCTTCAGGAATAATTCCTTCGCAGTATCTTCATCCAGGACATGCTGAGGAGTACGGGCCGGTTTCAGAGAGTCCGGTTTCCATGGAACGCCTGAATTCCCGAGTCTGTTTGTGACCTCAAACGCGGGTTCGATATTTCTTCCCTGGTAGTCATTTGTAGCATAGGACCAGATCAGCGTTCTGCCGCTGCTGCGGATCCAGGAGAGCTGTTTCATATAGCTTTCATGGCGCTCTTCCAGAGAAGGAAAAGCAGGGATCTTGGCTGTATAGATCTCGTCAAAAAGTCCTTTTCTGACAGGGATCCCGGGATAGCTTCTTGCCGTACATCCAAGAATATACGCGGTTTCTTTCGCGTCCACGGGATGCGTCAGATCGGTCACCGTGCAGAAATCGGTTGTAAGTGTATCGGTACTGACCTGAATATTGTTGATCATGCTGAGAACAAGATCAGCATCTTCTTCACTGTGGACATATCCGAGCGCCTGCGAAAGGATCGTTCTGATCGCGGTGCCGGCCTTGAGCTGGGCACTGTCGGTCATCCTGGGATGTACCTGCAGCAGCCGGTATGCGTTTTTCAATGCCGAAGCAGGATCTTCAGAACTGAGAAGCACTTCGGTCTCATCTTTGACTGACTCCAGATGTTCGGCGAGACTGCGGCACAGATCTCTTGTTTTTTTCGCTTCCTGTTCGAAGTCTTCATGTCTGATCTGCTGATACATATCCGGATCAATGGATATGCCGGACAGGATCCTCTGCGCAAAGGGGATCAGTTCGCTTCCGGCTGTCTTTGAGAAGCCGCCCGTTCTCATGATCCGGATCAGAGTATCGGCATCTTTGTGAAGAGCGAACTCTGCCAGTGAGATGTATATGAGAACCGCCTGGGGATATGCGTGTTCTTCGACCGGGCAGAACGGGATACCGTATCTTTCGAAAACCTGTTCCAGTACTGGGAGCTGTGCCTGCGGATCTGTCAGGATGATATTGCATGGTTTTTCATTTCTGCAGATCTCCTGGGCGGCAGCTTCAATTTCCTGCCGTGTGCTCAGCGCATAACGCATTTGTTCTGTTTCCGCCGGGACAGCAGCACTGATAACTGCCGTATTTCCGGTCCCGGAAATGACTTTATCGAGAAAACGTCTGCGGAAGATGTCTGTTTCAAACAATATGGAGAAAACCGGTTTTTTTTCTATGGCTTTTCGGAGCAGTTCATCATAATTCCGGTAAACATACAGCTCTTCCAGAGGCATACGGAGTGCTTCGCCAAGGATCAGAGCAAGTTCCTGTTCGCTTTGCGTATCACGGGGAAACATTTCTTCTGTGATCCCGAATAAGGCGCACTCCCTGGCAAAAGAAAGGATCTCGCTGATGAAAGCGGGATATTTCAGCATATCCCTGTAAACTGTCAGGCTGCCTGCGATGTCTTTCAGGCGCTGCGCGAACATCATCATCGAAGCATATTTATCTTCTTCCGCGTCACTGTGCAGAAGTGCACCCGGGCTGAGCAGTTCTGTTCCGGTGAGGGAAGCAGAACGACTGTCCGCAGAAAGGGTATGGTAGATACGCTCTTTTTGATATTCTCCGCAAATGATCGTTCTTTTATTGTTCATATGTCTGATTTTACCATACATGTACATTTCCGACTTTATTAACAGCAAAATGAAAAATGTAAGTGTACTAGTCATGTAATGTCTGCTGATAAAGTGAAAAAGACGATTTTGCTTGTGTTTTTCATGCTTTACAAATATGATTTATATGATCTTAAGAATCAGCGGAGGGGTAGTAATGGCAATCAGTAGTATTCTCGATCAGCAGCTTGACCAGCGCAGAAATGGTGAAGACTGCAGCTTCAACGGTTACTTAGAGGATTATCTGAATTTGACAGATGATCTGGATGAAGTGCTGAGAGAATCTTTCACAGAGATTCTTGCAAAAGACGAAAACGTCAAGATCTGTGTGAACCTGAAGGCGGAAGTCAACAGAAATGCGATCTCCAATCAGATTATTCGTTACAAGGATATTTTTAAACTGGCTGGAAAGCCCATTGAATATCCGTACATTTTGTATGTTGCGGGTGATACGGAAGATCGCGCTTTATTGGTTGTTCCGTATTCAAAATACAGCTTCATTTATGCAAAAGGATATTATTACTGCATGACAGAACCGGGAAGTCCTTTCATTGACTGCAAAAATGAGATCGTTGCAGTCACAAGTGACAAGGCTTCCAGAATCACGGATGCATACAGCAAACTGTTCACAATGAAGGCAGGCGCACTGCAGAGATCCATCGACAGGGATTATTTCAAAAACTATGACGAGCTCAAGGCTCTGGCTGTGGAAGCAGCCAACAAGCAGAAGGAAGAAGCTCCTGCAGTTCTGACTGCACTGGAAGACAGGACAGCTCAGATCTACAGATATGTGATCAACTGGTTCCTTCTGAAAAAAGTCCTCTATGTACAGTACATGGTCAACAAAAACATCCTGAATACTGTCCATGAAGGCAACATCAAGAAACAGAGAAATCAGGCAAAAACAAATGCTGACGAGATCGGATTCCTTAGTTTCAGCGAGATGTGGAGATTGACCGCACCTGCAGAAGAGGAACCCGAACAGGAAAGTTAATAAATCTGAACAGATGAATGATCAAAGGCCTGCATATTGCAGGCCTTTGCATGATATAATCATACAGGCAGGAGGGTGAAGAATGAGATACAGAAGATCAGGTGGAAATTTCTGGATTTTTTTCCTTTTATTTATATTCTTTGCCTCGGATGGAGTGCTTCCTTTGGTATTCATTACGGCAGCTCTTGCTTTCTTCATGATGAAAGCTGTAGGTGCCGGTAGAGAAAAAGAAGAACAGAGTTATACATACAGTCATGCGAGACCGGCAAGGAATGAATCTCACACCAGTGAAGAACTAGCTCAGGTTTACGAATATCTGCGCAGGCATTTTTCCAAAAAGAGAATCCTGGACATGCCTAATAACATTGATCTGGTGCTCAGAACCAAGTCTTATAAGACGCTCAGCAACCTGGACGTCTACCGCAACGGCAGACGTGTCGGTACGCTGAGTGAGTTCCGGAGACGCTACAGCGATATGTATGACCAGATCCTGGATACGCTTGTTTCCATGGCTGCGGCAAACACAGTGGCACAGGAAGTTGTTGATGCAGAAGTGGTCAATAAGAAGGAAGAGGTCAAACCGGTACAGGAAGTCAAGAAAGAAGATACGAAACCGGGTGCGGATTATTATATTCAGGTGATCAGTGATCTGAATGATGATATTCCGGATGACGAGATCTCGACAAGCCTTTATGAAACGACGACTCTGCTGAAACAGATCAAGTATTTTGAAGAGAAATTCCCGGACAGCCATAACAAACTGGATAAGCTGTATACGCATTATCTGCCGATCCTTACAAGGATCCTGAAGCAGTATACGCTGCTGCAGGTCGCCAAGACTGATCCCAGCTATGAGTCGACCTATGCGGATCTGAAGAAGACGATCAACCTGATCAATCAGGCTATGCAGACGATCATATCCAGCATGACTGACAACGACTTTATTAATCTTTCTGCAGATATGTCGACTCTGGAAGCTGTGCTTCAGAAAGACGGTCTGACCGGAGACAGTGATATCAGCCAGATGATGAGTGGGAAGAGGTGGTAACCGTGTCCAAAGAAACAGAAAAAGAACGTCTGATGCGGGAAATACTTTACAACAAAGCCCGCAAAAAGTTTGATACAAACAGTGATATTGAACTGACAACAGATGGCATTATCAATCATCAGAAGTCTCCGAAAATGGCAGACGATATCATGAAAGCCGCTGATGATACTTTGAATGCGCTGAAGGATGTTCTGAAGCGCCAGCAGAAGGATCTGGACAACCTTTCCAAAGTGGAACAGGTAGACCTGACACCGAATATCGATGATATGAAGGCTCTGCAGGAAGAGATCGCCAGAGACTATGGCATCAGTACTGCTGAGGTCAAGATCCCTGATATGCCGGCTGCTGTGGAAACACCTGTTGTGATCGAACCGACAGACAGCGGCGCACTGTTTGAAAGCGTACTGCGTGATCTGGAAGACAATATCGTCGGTCAGGATGACCAGCTCAGAGAAGTCTGCAATGCGTTCAGAAGACCGTATGTCATGGGTCAGAGTCCGGGAAAGGCAAAGAATGTCATTCTTCTGACTGGTCCCAACGGTTCCGGCAAGCATGCGATCATCGCCCAGATGGCAAAGAGTCTTTATCAGCGCAAAGTATTTGCGAGTGATGAAGTATATACGATCGACCTGAGTCTGTATCAGTCAGGTTCGCAGGAGCAGATTTTCCTGCAGGACCTTTATCGCGATCTGTCAGGCAAGGGATCCATCATCGTATTTGAAAACTTTGAAGTCGGATTCCCGTCATTCCTTCGTATGATCGATTCACTGGTATGTGACGGAAAGGTCGTACTGAGCAGACGCTATGTCCTGAACAAGGGTATTCTGGTTGAAAACCAGACCGGTCTTGTTAAGGAAGCTGTTGACTCCTTGAGTGCTGAAGGCAAATATCTTGTCTTCATGACAACAAAGGGTACATCCGCAGTCCAGGATGCCTTTGGTGCTGATTTCCTTTACCATGTACTGGATACGATCAAGCTGAAAGCTCTGACAGAAGAAAACATCAGGGAAGTGATCGACCATAAGACAAGAGATCTGATCGAACGTTCTGCGTCCAATCTGAAGCTTGATGTCCGGATGACACAGGAACTGAAAGACTGGATCGTCGGACATTATGACAAGACAAAAGGCGCGGATGCGATCACACAGATATTTGATAACTTCTATATCTGCCTCAGCCAGGAAGTTCTGGAAAAGGGACTCGGTGCAGAAACGGTCGCCGAACTGGTCGTTCATGATGACATTGCAAGCGCAAAGATCGTTGACGAATACGTATCACTGATCCGCTCCAAGACAAGCGCGGAAGAAATCAAGGCAGTCAATGAAGAACTTGATCAGATCGTCGGTCTTGAGATGGTCAAGGAATATATCCGTTCCCTGGAGTCCCATATCCAGATGCAGGAACTCCGCAGACAGCAGGGTATGAAGGTCAGCGAGATCTCCAAGCATATGATCTTTACCGGCAACCCCGGTACAGGTAAGACAACGATCGCACGTCTGATCTCCAGATATATGAAAGCGATCGGCGCATTGAGCAGAGGCCAGCTTGTTGAAGTAACGAGAGCAGACCTCGTTGCGCAGTATGTCGGACAGACAGCTCCGCTGACAATGTCCGTTATCAAGTCTGCGCTCGGCGGTGTTCTCTTCATCGATGAAGCTTATTCCCTGTACAGAGGAAAAGATGACTCATTCGGTCTGGAATGCATCGATACGATCGTCAAGGCAATGGAAGACAACCGTGATGACCTGATCGTGATCCTGGCAGGATACAGCCGTGAAATGGCTACATTCCTGGAATCCAACAGCGGTCTGAAGTCCAGATTCCCGAATACGATCGAATTCAAGGACTATACCGGAGATGAACTGTATCAGATCGCCAAGATCCAGGCAAAGTCCAAGGGATATGTGATTGCTGATGAAGTGGAAGAAAGACTGACAGATTACTTCAATGAAGTACAGTCGATCAACGCTGCTGAAGCAGGAAACGGCAGACTTGCAAGAAATGTTGTCGAAGATGCGATCCTCAGACAGTCACGCCGTCTTGTACGCAATCCTGACAGCCGGATGGATGAGCTGAAACTGGAGGACTTTGACTTTACGATCAAAGTATCACCTCCCAAAGCAGCCGGTCTGTTCTGATACATACAGCAGATAACAGAAACAAATGAAGCCATGCAGGAATGAATTGCGTGGCTTTTTTCTTAGAGATAAATTGCGGAAAAACAAATGAATCAATTGCCGGACAGAAAAAACCGAAGCAGGCAGAGTGCTTCGGATGTTATGCTGCTGTGAATTCCGGCAGTTTTTTATAATCGTGATACCAGAGAATACCTTCCAGAATCGTAGTGACCGTCCAGCTGATCGGGAAACATATATAGATCATTTCCAGTGTGTGGTACATCGGGAAAACCGTCCATAACCAGAGCAGGCGGACACCGCATATACCGATCATCATGATCATGGTCGGCATCGTGGAATTTCCCATGCCCCTTACTGCATTGACGAATACATCCAGGGACGCGTTCAGCATCAGCCAGAATGCGACATATTTCAGTCTTACGATACCAGCTTCAATGACCGCAGGATCATCTGTGTAAAGGCCAAGCAGAACATTGCCGTTAAAACGCGCAAGCGAGCTGAGCAGGAACGCGGAGCTCATGCTTAACAGCAGGGTCATTTTCACGATCTTCAGCAGGTTATCATAACGTTCCGCGCCCATACTCTGTGAGACGAATGTTATGGAAGCCTGTGAAAAAGCACCCATTCCGATATATACGAAGTTTTCTATATTTGCTGCAGCGGAATTGCCCGCAACGATCACTGATGAATTGAATGAATTGAGTGATGACTGTACGACAACATTGGATATGGAGAACATCATACCGGAAATACCCGCAGGAATTCCAATACGCAGGATCTCTATGACAAGAGCCATCTCCGGTTTCAGGTTGGAAAGCGTCAGCCTGGTTGCGTCATCTTCATGCATCAGGACATATGTAACCATGAATGACGCAAGCAGCTGTGAAATAACAGTGGCTGTCGCAACACCGGCAGTACTCATATGAAACGCGATGACAAAGATCAGGTTCAGAATCACATTTACAACTCCGCTGATCGCAAGGAATACCAGCGGCCGCTTTGTGTCTCCTTTGGAACGGAGTATGACAGCACCGAAATTGTATGTCAGCATCGGCAGTGACCCGAGGAAGTAGATGCGCATATATCGTTCGCTGAGATCAATGATGGATGCCGGTGTATTCATGAGCTCCAGCAAAGGTCTCGATGCGAACGAGCCGAGTGTTGTCAGAAACAGACCGCCTGCCGCTGCCATGCAGTACGCTGTATGTACCGTCTTAGACAGCATTTCATGATCCTGCGCGCCGATGTATCTGGCAGCCATAACATTTGTGCCGATACTCAGTCCGTTGAACAGGGATGTCAGAAGAAAGATCAGGGAACCGGTCGCTCCGACTCCTGCCAGTGCCTGCTGTCCGGCAAATTTGCCGACAACGATCGTATCAGCCGCATTGAAGCACATCTGCAGTGCTGTCGCCAGCATCAATGGAACAGCAAACATGATCATGTTGTAAAGCAAAGGCCCGTTTACGAGATCGGGTGTCTGTTTTGACTGCATAAAAAATAGTCTCCGTCAATAAAATGAGTGTATTACGATTGTACATATGATTCAAGCACATCGCATACCGGGAGGCATGAGGTTTGCTACAATGATGTTATGGGGAATCAGGAACGTGAGTATCTGGAAAAAGCGCTTCGTACGATCGAAGTGTGGATCCCGGGTGCTTTGGAACAATGGATGCCTGAATATGAGAAAGACCGGACATTATACCGGGTTGAAGATAAAGACGGTTATGTCAGCGTGATCTTTACGATCAGGGAAAACGGGCTCAGACGGCCGATACAATTGGTATATGAAGGAGATACGGTAGTTGCGGACTGCGCGGCATATCTTCTCAGTATGAGTGAACTGAAAGACAGCAGTGTCTGTGCTGCTCTGGAAGAAGAAAGTGACTGGCTGTATTGGGAAACAGAGATCCTGAAAGCTGAGACAGGCAAAGAAGAAACAGCGGAAATGCTTGTGTATACGAACGCATATACGACAAAAGCATACCGCAGACAGGGATTGTTCCGCCGTATGATCAGCGGAATGGAGTCCTTTGCTGTACAGTCAAAAGAATCAGTCAGTCTTTATTCAGTGATCTCACTGGATCCGGATATTGCATGTTACGGACCGGATAAGATCGATGTTCCATATATCTACAGTATGAAGGATGAGCCGGTACGGCTTCTGAATGCCCGGATCATCAAAAATGTTGGTTTTGAACCGCTGAAACTCGAAACTGATGAACCAGTAGAGGATGGTTCTATTCTATGGTTTGCAGTGAGAAAGGCAATGTATATCACATATCAGGAGGTTTTTGATTATGTTTGATGCACTTTATCAGCCATATGCCAGCAACCGCTACTGTATTACAGCCAAAAACGGAATGGTCGCAACAGGATCAAATCTTGCCAGTGCTGCAGGACTTGAAGTTCTGTTGAAAGGCGGTAATGCAGTAGACGCAGCAGTAGCTACAGCGGCAGCCCTGACAGTCGTCGAACCGACAGCCAACGGTCTGGGTGCTGATTCATTTGCGCTCGTCTGGATGAAAGACAAACTGTACGGCCTGAATTCATCCGGTTATTCACCTCAGGGAATCAGCCGTGAGGCTGTTCTGAAGGACTGTCCGGACGGTAAAATTCCTGATTACGGATGGCTGCCTGTCATGGTTCCCGGTGCTGTCAAATCATGGGCAACATTAGTAGGCAGATTTGGAAAGCTTTCCCTGAAAGAAGATCTGGCACCTGCGATCAGATATGCAGAAGAGGGATATCCGATCGGACCGGTACTTGGAAAAATGTGGGAACGTTCTGTCCAGATCTTTCATAAGAATATGGACGGAAAACATGAGTTCGATGAATGGTTCAGAACATTTACAAATAACGGGGAGTCCTGGCACTTCGGAGATATCGTCAGGCTTCCGAATCATGCGAGGACATTGAGGCTGATCGCTGAGACAAACGGCGATGCTTTCTATAAAGGAGAGATCGCAGAACAGCTGGTCAGACAGTCAAGCCGTGACGGCGGCTATTTCCAGCTGAGTGATCTGGCAGGATATGAATCGAAATGGGTGGATCCGATCTCAGTGAATTACAGGGGATATGACGTATGGGAGATCCCGCCCAACGGACAGGGTATCGTTGCGCTGATGGCACTCAATATCCTGAAAGAATTCGAATTTAAGGAAAAGGAATGCGTTGATACATACCACAAACAGATGGAAGCGATGAAGATCGCGTTTGCGGACGGCTTCCACTATGTGACGGATCCGACAAAGATGGCTTTGGACTATCATGATCTCCTGAGACCGGAATATGGTGCCTCCAGGGCAAAAGAGATCACCGGTATTGCCGGTGAACCGACATTTGCTGTACCGCCGAAAAGCGGAACTGTGTACATGTGCACAGCAGACGGGGAAGGGAACATGGTATCACTGATCCAGTCCAACTATAAAGGATTCGGTTCCGGCATTGTCCTGGAAGGATACGGCGTCGCTTTGCAGAACAGGGGCAAGGAGTTCTCCTTGGATCCGGAAGCCGCAAACGTTCTGGAACCGGGCAAGAAGTCCTATCATACGATCATCCCCGGATTCATGACGAAAGACGGAAAAGCAGTCGGACCGTTCGGCGTCATGGGAGGATACATGCAGCCGCAGGGACATGTTCAGGTCGTCATGAATACGGTCGATTTCAACATGAATCCGCAGATGGCACTGGATGCGCCGAGATGGCAGTGGATGGGCGGCAAACAGTTCTCTGTTGAACCGACATTCAACAATCAGATCGCACAGCAGCTTGCCGCAAAAGGACATATTATTACAACTGCATTGGATGGCACTTCATTCGGCAGAGGCCAGTTTATCCGCAGACTGGACAACGGAACCCTGGTCGGAGGTACGGAAAGCAGAACAGACTCCAATATATCGTGCTTCTGATACCGGAAACAACAAAAAAGAGAGGCATTGCCCCTCCTTCAGCGCTGTTTTTCGTCATTGTGCTTCAGTATGTTATAGACAGCCACGGCAATGATAACGATCGCTGCCCCCACCAATGATACCGGGGGCACGATCTCATGCCATATGAGTGCCACAAGAACAGGACTCAGGATCGGTTCGATGCTTCCGATGATCGAAGCTGCGATCGCGGAAGTGTATCTGGTTCCGATAGCCAGGCAGATATATGCCACTGCCACCTGGAATACACCCAGGAATATGACTGCAGCCCATATGACTGGGGTGAAAACAGTTTCTTTGATCAGGAGCGGGGTAAAGAGAATGCCGCTGACAGCTTCTCCGATCAATATGGATGAAAAAGCATCTCCGTCCTCAAATGTATTCAGCATGAATACGCCTGCGTAGAAAATACCCGACAGTATCGCGATCAGGTCTCCGGCAATATGACCGGACTGAAGGCTGTCATAGAAGAAACACAGGATCCCGGCAAAGACGGTCATAACGGTCAGCACATCTCTGCGCTTCGGCTTTTCATGGAACAGCAGCGCCATGATGATAATGATCCAGACAGGACACGTATACTGCAGGATGATCGCGTTTGCTGCAGTTGTCATCTTGTTTGCGATAACAAAGAGGCTTGTAACACCGATAAACGAGACTGCTCCTGTCAATACAGTCCGGTTGAAACGGATCTGATGTTTTGTATATGCCATGTATACTGCAAGGACGGCAGCTGCGATCATATTCCTGGCGCCGTTAATGGCAAGTGCGGACCACGGGATCAGTTTCAGCACAGCTCCGCCTGTCGCAAACAATATGGAGGCGCACAGGACCAACAGTGTACCGTATCCTGTTCTGTTTTGTTTCATATCTGTCATAATTTCTGCCTCTGAAAGATGAAAAAATTATACGCATGAGACAGAGATAATTCAAATTGTATTTATGATTCAAAAAGAACACTGTCTTCCGGCAGAATGTGCCGGTCTGTTCCAACGGTACGTTCTGTTTTACAGAAGGCATCCGTGATGCTAAACTTTTTCTAAGTATAAAAGGGGGGAATCCTGATGAAGGTATTATGGGATCTGTATGTCTCCTGGTTCAAGATGGGTATGTTTACTTTCGGCGGCGGATACGCAATGCTGCCGAT
Organism: Solobacterium sp.; assembly: GCA_017432325.1. GTDB lineage: Bacteria > Bacillota_I > Bacilli_A > Erysipelotrichales > Erysipelotrichaceae > Bulleidia. The sequence continues at coordinate 35,644 of JAFRJJ010000085.1, forward strand.
GATACAGAAGGAAGTCATCGAGAAACATCACTGGGCGACAGAAGATGAAATCATGGATTACTACGCGATCGGCCAGGTAACGCCTGGTATCATCGCAGTCAACACTGCTACGTTTGTCGGCTATAAGATCAAAGGTGTGATCGGCGGCATCGTATCGACCTTCGGTGTCGTTTCACCGTCAATCATTATTATCTCTGTCATTGCCGGACTGATCTCCAACTTCTCTGAACTGGAAGTCGTTCAGCATGCACTGCGCGGCATTCAGGTCGCAGTATGTGTCCTGATGTTTGTGGCTATTAAAAACCTGTTCAAAAAGGGTGTCAAAGGAACAGCCGGGCTGCTCATCTGCCTGTGTATGTTTGCACTGTCATACTTTACAGATATCTCAACAATGATCCTGGTGATCATAGCCGGGGCTGTCGGGTACGTCCTGAGTACAGTCCGCAGGAAAGGCGGTGCTGAACAATGAGTGACTTCATCAGATTATGTATTGAATTCTTCAAAACCGGTCTGTTCGCTATAGGCGGCGGCCTGGCTTCGATCCCGTTCCTGAAGGAAATGGCTGTCAAATACGGATGGTTTACGATCGAGGATCTGACGACCATGATCGCTGTCAGTGAATCGACACCCGGTCCGATCGGCGTCAATATGGCCACTTATGTCGGCTATCATATGTTCGGTATTGCCGGCGGTCTTGCAGCAACGCTCTCGCTGGTAGCACCCAGTATTATCGTTATCTGTATTGTCGCGAAGATACTGGAAAAATTCCGCAGTTCACCGATCGTCAACGGTGTCTTTGAAGGTCTCCGTCCGGCGGTTTGCGGGCTGATCATTGCGGCAGTCATGAGTATCTACATCAGCTCCCTGCTCAATGTGAATCTCTGGCATGCAACAGGAAATATGCTGAATCTGTTCAACTGGAAAGCACTCGGCCTGTTTGCTGTGCTGCTGGCTTTCTATCTGTACAAACCGAAGATCCATCCGATCGTTATCATATGCGCGGCTGCAGCCGCGGGTATCCTGTTCGGATTCTGAGAAAACTGACATGAACGGAATTACAAATGAAATGCTTAAGGCGTTCCGGAACGGTTATGAAAATGACCGTACAGCTGTGACAAATACCGCAGCCTGTGCAAGAACGGAACTCAAGGATCTTGCTTTTCTGCCGATGTCTGCCGCGAAGCTGAATGGTTCATTCAGTGTGGAGATCGAAACGCACGGGATCACCGCGCAGCAGAAGTCAGGCAGATGCTGGGCATTTGCCGTACTGAATATCCTGCGTGAACAGTGCGCGGAAAAAACAGGCATGAAGGAGTTTTATCTTTCCGGAAATTATATTGCGTTCTACGACAAACTGGAAAAGGCAAACAATGCGCTGGAACTTGCCATTGCAAATGCGGAAAAACCTCTGGATGACCGTATGATGGAATATCTTCTGAATGGTTTTCATGACGGGGGATACTGGAATATGGCAGTGGATCTCGTGAAGAAATACGGGATCGTTCCTGCTCATGTCATGCCTGAAACATATCAGTCGGAACATACGGAGCAGTTCATGCGTCTGCTGAATAATCTGGTCCGTAAAGATATATCCGTTCTGCGCAAAGTCTGTTCTGAAGGAAAAGACCCACAGCCTGTCAAACGGGAAATGATGGCAGAGATCTACAAGATGGAATGCATTGCATTTGGAGAACCGGTCAATTCATTTGATTTTGAATACAGGACTGCCCAGGGAACATTCCATCGTGATGTGCAGATCACACCGCTGGAATTCTATGAGAAATACACGAATCACAACCTGGACGAATATGTCATGGTTACATGTGAACCGACGGAACATAAGCATATGGATACCCTGCATCAGTTCCATTACATCGGTTCCATGGCGGACAGTGATATCCGTTTCCTGAATATTCCGATCGAAGAACTCGAAGACCTCTGTATCAGGCAGCTGAAGGATCTGGAACCGGTATGGTTCTCCAATGATGCCGGAGCCTATGGAGACAGGCAGTGCGGTGTCTGGGATCCGGACAGCTTTGACTATGAAGGACTGATGGGCGGAGTACTGTTCTCCATGAACAAAGAGGACCGTCTGAATTACAAAGTCAGTTCCGGAACACATGCCATGATCCTTGTGGGCGTCAATCTGGATGAGTCTGGCAGACCCGACAGATGGAAGATCGAAAACTCCTGGGGCGGGGATCTCGGAAAGAACGGCATCTTTGTGTGCAGCGAATCCTATTTCCGTGAATATGTTTACGAGGCGATCATTCAGAAAAAGTATCTGACAGAGAAGCACCTGGCGCTCCTGGATACAGAACCGGAAGTGCTACAGCCCTGGCAGAAGTAACCTACAGCATCACAGAATTTACATTCTGTGATGTTTTTTTGTCCTAAAGATTGGAATATGGTGATTATTCCAATAAAATGAAATCAGAAGATTTACAGGAGGATAATCATATATGAGTTTCCCGAAAGGTTTTTTATGGGGCGGAGCTACAGCTGCCAATCAGTATGAAGGCGGTTATCTGGAAGGCGGCAGAGGCCTCGCTACATCCGATGCAATCAAGGGCGGTGACAAAGATCATCCCCGCATGTACACAGTAAAGACAAAAGAAGGAGAGATCCTGGAACTGCCGCGTGAAAAATCACTGCCGGAAGGCGCTGTCGGCTATATTATCCCGGATATTTATTATCCTTCCCATCAGGCAACCGATTTCTATCATCACTATAAGGAAGATATCGCGCTGTTTGCGGAAATGGGCATGAATTCCTTCCGTTTCTCCATGAGCTGGTCGAGAGTCATTCCGGACGGCGTGGAAAAAGTCAATGAAGAAGGACTTGCTTTCTATGATGCAGTCGTTGACGAATGCCTGAAGTTCGGTATTGAACCGGTCGTTACCATTGCACACTTCGATGTTCCGATGTATCTGGCAGATACTCTGGACGGCTGGCACAGCAGAAAACTGGTCGATTACTTCGTCCACTTCGCTGAGGTCCTCTTTACCCACTTCAAGGGCAGAGTACGCTACTGGATGACATTCAATGAGATCAACATCCTGAGATCCTGGATGCAGCTGGGTATCCACAGTGTTGAACCGCAGGTACGCTATCAGGCAGACCACCATATTTTTGTCGCTTCCGCAAAAGCAGTTCTGCGCGGACACGAGATCGATCCGGAAAACAAGATCGGCATGATGGTCGCCTATGCACCGGTATATCCGCTGACATGCCACCCGGATGATGTCATGAAGTCTATCGAAGAAATGCGCAAGAAGGAATTCTACATCGATGTTCAGGTAAAGGGATACTATCCGAACTACCAGCTGAAGGAATTCGAGCGTCTCGGTGTCAATATCGAGATGGAAGACGGCGATCTTGATCTGATCAAAGCAGGCGTTGTCGACTATATCGGCTTCTCCTACTACATGTCCGGAACTGCCTCCGCAGACCCGAATGCTGCAAGGACGGAAGGCAACCAGACAGCCGCAGGAAAGAACCCGTATCTGGAAGCTTCCAGATGGGGCTGGCAGATCGACCCGATGGGCCTGCGTATTTCCCTCTGCCAGATGTACGAAAGATATCATATTCCTCTGATGGTCGTTGAGAACGGTCTCGGTGCGCTGGATGTTGTTGAAGAAGACGGCAGTATCCATGATACCTATCGTATCAACTACATGCGCGATCACATCAAGGCAATGAAAGATGCGATCGAACTGGACGGCGTTGAACTCTGGGGCTATCAGCCTTGGGGCCATATTGACCTTGTTTCGGCAGGTACAGGTGAAATGAGAAAGCGCTATGGCTTTATCTTTGTCGACAGATATGATGACGGTACAGGTGACTTCTCCAGAAAGAAGAAGGATTCCTTCTACTACATGCAGAAGGTCTATAAGTCCAACGGAGAAGATCTGGACTGATCATCTGAACAGGTTTTCCTGAATACATCAAAAACAGCACATGGATCACATGGTCCGTGTGCTTTTAAAAATGTCATGCAGGAAGCCTGAGACAATGAATCTGATGCAGTATAATAAACACGTATAGAAATTGTTTGTAGAAATATGCTGACGATCATGATCACATGCAGGGGAGGCTTTTCTTCCAGTTATATATCTGCGGTACTGAACAGACAGCTGAAGGAAAAAGGGCTGGACGATAAGGTACACTTTTTGTACAAGCCTTACGATCAATATAAAAACTGTGACAGGATCGATGAGGCAGACATCATATTTCTTTCGACCCGTCTGCAGTATGTTTCAGGAAAGCTGGCTGAGAAATATCCGGAAAAACCGTTTTATGTGATCCCGACCCGTATGTATGGCCTTGTAAATGCGGAAGACTATATAGAAGATGCAGAAGATGTGATCGCTGCGTTCAGGGAAACAGGAAAAAATCCCTTCTGTTTTGAGGGGGAAGAACGTGCGATCAGGAATTACCGGACTGTTTCCCACAGGAAATGGATCGCTAAAAAAGAATAACGTAAGAAATAACGCCCGGAATCATCCGGGCATCTTTTCATCTGTGCATCCTGCCATTTCCAGCAGGCTGTTTCCTGTTAAGCGGTATATCGTCCAATCACTCAGTGGTACCGCATTCAGTGACAGGTAGAAATCGATGCTTGGCTGATTCCAGTCCAGGCAGCACCATTCCAATCTGCCGCATCCGCGTTCTACAGTGATCTTTGCCAGTTCCGACAGTATGGCTTTTCCGTATCCTTTTCCGCGGTATTCAGGAAGTACGAACAGATCTTCGAGGTAGATACCTGCTCTGCCAAGAAAAGTCGAGAAGTTATGGAAGAACAGGGCAAAGCCGATCTCTTTTCCGCCCGCTACAGCAAACAGAACTTCCGCTTTCTGTTTTTCGAAGATCCACTCCGCCAGCAGTTCTCCTGTCGCAACCACCTCATTGCTCATTCTTTCATATTCAGCCAGCTGCCTGATGAAATAAAGAATCGTGGAAACATCTTCTTTTACCGCAAAGCGGAATGTAAGTTCTGTCATAGATATAACCTGCCTTTTCGGAAATCATACTATATCAGGAGTTTCTCAGGTGAAATAAAGCACCGGAATGTCATATAATACCGTGTATGCATGAGCACAGTACTTCAATGACGTCCGGCAGACCGCTCGGACTGCTGATCCGCTTTGCGCTTCCCCTGATCATAGGAAGTGTTTTTCAGCAGCTCTATACGATCACAGATGCTGCAATCATCGGCAGAGGCGTCGGTCCGCAGGCACTTGCGGCAGTCGGTGCCGGTGACTGGATCCTTTGGATGGTGATCGGCGCAATACAGGCTATGATGCAGGGCTTCTCGATCGAGACGGCTACAGCTTACGGCCAGGAAAACGAAAAGCGTCTTATCAGCGCAATCTGGCATTCTGTTGTGCTGGCAGGAGTTATATCTGCAGTGATGACTGCTGTTTCCCTCCTGCTGATGAAACCGGCTCTGACCCTGCTGAATACACCGGCAGACATCATGGATGGAGCGATGACATACCTGGGGATCCTGTACGGGGCATGTATCATCATCACGGTATATCAGCTGGCAGCGGCTTTGCTGAGGAGTTTCGGTGATTCCCGGACACCTCTGTATGCGATGACTGCGGCATCCCTGATCAATATCGTCCTGGATCTGCTGTTCGTATACCGGTTTCATATGGGAATCGGCGGTGCGGCAGCTGCTACAGTGATCGCACAAGGCGCGGCTGCTGTGATCTGTGTTGTGAAACTGATGAAACAGGTCCGTCTGCCGCTGTGCATGAAATTTAATATGGATACAGCAATACATCTGATCAAACTGGGTCTGCCTCTGGCATTTCAGGTGGTCATCATTGCGACGGGTGGACTTGCCCTGCAGAATGCCGTAAATCAATACGGGTCTGTCTTTGTCGCGGGCTATACTGCGGCCAATAAAATGTTCGGAATACTGGAATCTGCCGGAATTGCCTTCGGTTACGGGGCGGCCTCCTATACCGCGCAGAATCTCGGGGCAGGAAAGACGGAGCGGATCCCGGAAGGAGTCCGTGCGGGTCTTATATTCAGTGTGATCGTATCCGGATTCATATCCTTCTGCATGCTTGTGTTCGGCAGAACGATCATGTCTTTGTTTGTAGAACGCACAGCGATGAATTATGACATGATCATCGATACCGCATATCAGTATCTTTCCGTCATGTCCTATGCGCTGCTGATGCTGTATATGCTGCATCTTTATAAAAGCATGCTGCAGGGACTTGGCCTGACCGTACAGTCTATGATCAGCGGCATCGTTGAACTGGCTGCCAGGATCATTCTTGTATTTACACTTCCCCGTATGATCGGCTCTCTCGGTATCTTCATTGCCGAGATCGGTGCATGGATCGGTGCTGCATTATACCTGATGCTGATGTACTACCGTCTGTACCCGGAGACAATCAAATCTGTTGACATTCAAAAAACCGGGGAATAGGATAATTTTGTATAGTATTTCGGCAGTACGGAGGAAAGGGTATGGCATTCAAACGATTTGAAATGGCATGTTGTCTCAGAACGGATACCCGGTTTTTCTGTATGTCGGGACTGTTTTGAGGTTTACAGTCTGAGAATAATACACAAAGATCCGGGAGTGAAAACAGCCGGATCTTTTTCGGCATAATATCTGTCTGCCGGAATTCTCTGCACGGAAAAAGGAGATAAAATAAGAATATGAAAATCAAAACATCAGTAGAACAGCTGATCGGCGGAACACCGCTGATGGAGCTGACACATCTTGAAAAAGAATTTGGTCTGAATGCAAAACTGATCGGCAAGCTGGAGTACTTCAATGCAACGGGTTCCGTAAAGGACAGAGTTGCACGTGCTATGATCGAAGATGCAGAAGAAAGAGGGATCCTGAAAGAAGGTTCCGTGATCATTGAACCGACATCCGGAAATACCGGGATCGGACTTGCTGCAGTAGGAACGTCCAGAGGCTACCGTGTTGTCATCGTAATGCCTTCGACAATGTCGGAAGAGCGCAGAAGACTGATGAAGGCATATGGAGCGGAGCTGGTGCTGAGTGACGGGACAAAGGGAATGTCCGGAGCGATCGCCAAGGCAGAAGAACTTGCTGCGGAGATCCCGGGTGCATGGATCGCCGGACAGTTTGTCAACCCGGCAAACTGGAGGGCTCATTATCAGACCACCGGTCCGGAGATCTGGAGCGATACGGAAGGCACTGTCGATATCTTTGTGGCAGGTGTCGGTACAGGCGGAACAATTACCGGAACAGGTAAATATCTGAAAGAAAAGAATCCTGATATCAGAGTTGTCGCAGTTGAACCGGATGCTTCACCGGTACTCTCCGGCGGGAAAAGCGGTCCGCATGCGATCCAGGGTATCGGCGCCGGATTTGTTCCGGAAGTACTTGATACATCCGTTTATGATGAGATCATCAGAGTGAAGAATGAAGATGCCCTGAAGACCGGCGCGCTGATCGGAAAGAAAGAAGGCATCCTGGTAGGCATTTCAGCCGGTGCTGCAGTCTATGCAGGAATCCAACTGGCACTTCGTCCCGAGAATGCAGGAAAGAATATCGTAGTACTTCTTCCTGATTCCGGAGACCGTTACCTTTCTACAGCAATGTTTGCGGAGTAAAACAATATGAACTATACCCACGACGATATTCACAGAATGATTGATGAAGAATATGATCCGGATCTGATCATTGCGGAACGAATGCCCGACAGGACCCGGAGCGTATCTGCTTTGAAAGCGGCACAGGTCGTTATGTTTCCGCAGTTTTTCAGTTATCTGGAAATGACTGCTGATGAATGCCTGGAAGCACTTGCCGGCTGGCTGAAACAGGAGATCAGTGTCGGCCTTCAGGTTCTGAAAGACCACACGCGTGATCCCGAGGAACTGACTGAACAGTTTCTGCTTCGTCTGCCGAAGATCAAGAGTCTTCTGTTAACGGATATTCAGGCGATTTACGACGGTGACCCTGCCGCAAAGACAAAAGGTGAAGTAATTATCTGCTATCCCGGATTCTATGCAATATCCATCTATCGGATCGCACATGAACTGTACCAGCTGAACGTACCGTTTATTCCGAGGATCATGACTGAATATGCGCATGAAAAAACGGGGATCGATATCAACCCCGGAGCAGCGATCGGCCATCATTTCTGCATAGACCATGGGACAGGTATCGTCGTGGGTGAAACAGCTGTTCTCGGAGATCATGTCAAACTGTATCAGGGCGTGACAATCGGCGCAAAAAGCTTCGAACTGGATGAAAACGGACACCCGGTCAAGGGTGGGAAACGCCATCCGGATATCGGAAACCATGTCGTTATTTACGCCAACGCAACGATCCTCGGCGGAACAACGAAGATCGGTGACAACTGCGTGATCGGAGGAAACGTCTGGCTGACACATTCTGTCCCGGAGGGCGAAACTGTTTACTATCGCTCTGTCGAACAGTAATATGGAAAAAACGGAGGCATTTATGGACCAGAAAGAAGCAGAACGCAGAATTAAAGCAGGACGGGCATTTGTCCGGACAAACTTCGACGACGACACATGGGTCAGTGATCAGAACCTGAAAAAGCCGCAGCCGCCGCTTGTAAAAGCACCGATGCGCGATCAGGCAATCGATCTGCCTGTGAACTATGATGCATTGAACATCGATAATGATTTCCTGCATGTGATCAATACCAGAGCATCTCACCGTGTATATACACAGGAAGAGATGTCGCTTCTTGAACTGTCCTATCTGCTTTGGACGACTCAGGGGATCAAAGGGATCCGCGGAAAGTCTTACGCAACATTGCGTACCGTACCGTGCGGCGGGGCACGTCATGAATTTGAAACATACCTGGCTGTCCGGAAAGTTGAAGGCCTGGAACCCGGATTTTACCATTATCTCCCGCTGAAGCATCAGATCGAATTTCTTGGAAAATGTGATGATCTGGATGGATTTGTCGGAGAATCACTGAATGGTCAGGTTTGGGGCGCCAAGGCAAATGTTGTATTCTATTACAGCTTTGTTGCTTACAGAGCTGAATGGAGATACGGTATCTATGCCCACAGAGTTGTATTGATCGACGCAGGTCATATCACAGAAAACCTGTATCTTGCGTCTACCAGCATCGGACTCGGTTCATGTGCCATCGGCTCTGTAAACGGCAGACTGGCAGACGAAGCCTTCGGGCTGGACGGGGAAGAAGAATACATCTTCTATGCACATCCGGTCGGAACGATCAGCGAAAAGGATGCCCAGGCAGAACTTGATTTCTACGCGTTTGTGAAAGAACAGGGACTGTAGAAAATTCATACAGCACGGAGTGTGATCCGTGCTTTTTTATGTATTCCTTTCTTTTCTGAAGGGTACTGCACAAAACAGCATGATTTATTATTCTGAAACAAAGCAAAAAAATTTAATGATTCTAAACTTTTTGTTTAAAATGTATTGCGTCCTGTGCTGTATTCAGTATAATAATCATGGTTTGATAAAAACAAATCAAAAGGTTAGTAATTGTAAACAAAAGGAGGCGGAAATGTACGATATCGGATCAAGAATCAAAGCACTGCGTACAAAGAACGGTCTTACTCTGGAAGAACTGGGGTCGCGTACAGAACTGACCAAGGGATTTTTGTCCCAGCTGGAACGTAATCTGACATCGCCGTCACTGCCGACACTGGAGGACATTGTTGAAGCTCTGGGCGTGTCCATGTCGAAATTCTTTGCGGATGACGATGAAGAACAGATCGTATTCACAAAAGAAGACACCTTCGTTGATGAGCAGGAGGAACGTACGATCAACTGGATCGTTCCGAACGCACAGAAAAACAAGATGGAGCCTCTGATCCTGGAACTTGAACCGGGATGCAGTTCGAAAGAGATCGAACCGCATGACGGAGAAGAATTCGGATACGTGCTTCAGGGAAGAGTCCAGATCAGAAGGGAAAGCGATTCCCGGAAGCTGATCGTCAAAAAAGGGGAAACATTCTACATCAAGGGAAATGAGTCACACAGCCTTGTCAATACGGGCTCGGCCGCAGCGAAAGTACTGTGGATCAGTACACCGCCGATTTTCTGAACAAAGGGGAGAACACAGATATGAAGAAACTGATCGAAGTGAAAAACGTTGTCAAAACATTCGACAATACGGTTGTCCTGAAGGGGATTTCTCTGGACATCTATGAGAATGAATTTGTCACACTGCTCGGACCGTCCGGCTGCGGTAAGACAACACTGCTCAGGATCATTGCCGGATTCCTGGACGCAACAGAAGGACAGGTAATGATGGACGGCGAAGACATTGCCAAGATCCCGGCATATAAAAGAGATGTCAATACGGTGTTTCAGCATTATGCGTTATTCCCGCATCTGGATGTATATGACAACATTGCTTTTGGTCTGAAGATCAAAAAGCAGGCCAAGGATATTATTGACCAGAAAGTCATGCGAATGATCTCCCTGGTAGGTCTGGAAGGTTTTGAACACAGAGATGTTACAAGCATGTCCGGCGGCCAGCAGCAGCGTGTTGCGATCGCCAGGGCACTTGTCAATGAACCGCGTGTACTTCTGCTCGATGAATCTCTGTCTGCCCTTGATAAAAACCTGAGAAAAGAAATGCAGCTGGAACTGAAAGAGATCCAGAGAGAAGTAGGCATTACCTTTATCTTCGTTACACATGACCAGGAAGAAGCCCTGACCATGTCTGACAAGATCGTCATCATGAGAGACGGTGAGATCGAACAGATCGGCACACCGGTTCAGGTCTACAATGAACCGATCAATGAATACTGCGCACGGTTCATCGGTGATTCCAATATCATCGACGGCACCATGGTCAGAGACAGGCTCGTACGTTTCGATGACGTTGACTATGAATGCGTTGACTACGGATTTGAAAAAGATGAAGCAGTTGATATCATGATCCGTCCCGAAGATATTGACATCGTTCCCAGAAACAGGGGCCTGCTGAACGGAGAAGTAAAATCGGTACTCTTCAAGGGCGTACACTATGAAGTGATCGCCGAAACAGCATCCGGTACTTCCAAGACCGTTACGATGCACATTACCAAGAACCAGGATATTTCCAATGAAGAAGCAGGTGAGAAGATCAGCGCATCCAGCTTCTATATGGATCTGGAAGACGTTGCGTCCCTGACGGATTCTGAAGTCATCGCCCGTGCCAATGCACAGGCATGGAATAAGGACGATGAGTTCGTATCCCTGACAAAAGTACAGTATGATGTGAAGCCGGAGGTTGGAACGTATCCCTGCTCATTCACGACCGATGCCGGAACGACGATCCGGATCAACATCAATGTCGTTCAGCCTCAGGTAATCGAGGATGAATCCAATGAGGAAGGTATCCAGGCGTTTGATTTTTACAAAACTGCTGACGAGATCAAAGAGTCTGTTGCGTTGGATACAGATCTGATCAGATGGGCTGACGCATATGCATGGAATATTGAGGATAATTCCAGAGTTGAGATCTGGGATGTGAAATATGACTTCGATGATGAAAACATCTCAGAAGGAGACTACCAGGTAACATTCTCCACACAGGGCCGTGAAATCAAGATCGAAACGACCGACCGCATTGAGGAAGGACAGAAGATCGGTCTGAAGTGGAGTCCGGAAGATATTCATGTAATGAGAAAGATGGGGTAACCTGAAATGAAATCTTTCAGTAAAATGGTCTATCCCTATGTGATCTGGGCAATGGCCATGATCGTTGCGCCGATGCTGATGCTGGTTCTCTACGCGTTTACAGTCAAAGGCAACAGCGTTCTGACATTCCAGTTCACAATTGATAACTTTATCCGCTTCTTCTCTGATCCGGTATTTCCCGGAGTTCTGTGGAGAAGCCTGAAGCTCGCAGTCATCACAACAGTGATCTGCATCGCTGTCGGATATCCGAGCGCATATATCATCGCGAAACTGAAGCCGAATTCCCAGGCACTGATGATCCTTCTGATCACACTGCCGACCTGGATCAATATGCTTGTCCGCACTTATGCATGGAGAGGTATTCTCGGTCACCTGAGCATGAGCGGGGAACTGAAGGTCTACATCGGTATGCTGTACAACTTCCTGCCATTCATGATCCTTCAGATCTATACAGCGCTTTCCAAGATCGATCCGAACCTGATCGTTGCGGCACATGACCTCGGCGCGAACAACCGTGAAACATTCCGCCGTGTGATCCTTCCGCTGTCACTTCCGGGTGTTGTAAGCGGAATTACCCTGGTATTCCTGCCGGCAGTATCCAGCTTCTTCATTCCGAAGCTGCTCGGCGGCGGTCAGTATGTCCTGATCGGTAACCTGATCGAAGACTACTTCATCTCAACAGGTGACTGGAACTTCGGTTCAGCGATCAGCCTGATCATGGCGATCATTATTCTGGCTTCCATGTACTTTACAAGAAAGCTTGACCGCAAGGTCGGAGAACAGGAGGATGACTGATGGAACAGAAAACAAAACAGTATGAGAAGATCTTCCTGTTTCTGGTCTTCGCGTTCTTCTATCTGCCGATCATCTATGTCGTGATCTTCTCCTTCAACAGTTCCAAGTCACTGACGACATTCACAGGCTTCTCGCTGGAATGGTACCGGAAAATGTTCAAGACGAGAACGATCATGGAATCGATCTGGTATACGACAAGCTGTGCTGTGATCGCGACAGTTGTATCGACTATTGTAGGTACTGTAACGGCGATCGGCCTGTCCAAATCAAGAAAAGCGCTTCGTGAAGCGATCAATCAGGTCAACAACCTGCCGATGCTGAACCCGGATATCGTTACGGCGATCGGATTCATGCTGCTGTTTACCAGCCTGAGGATCAAGACCGGATTCACGACCATGGTCATGGCCCATATCGCTTTCTGTATACCTTACGTGATCCTGTCCATCATGCCGAAGCTCAGGACCCTGGATCCTAACCTGGCGGAAGCTGCCCTGGATCTGGGATGCACTCCGCTGCAGGCACTCTGGAAAGTGATCATTCCCCAGATCAAACCCGGAATCATCTCCGGCGCGCTGATCGCCTTCTCGATGTCATTCGATGACTTCGTTATCTCAATGTTTACTACCGGACCGGGCGTAAACAATATCTCGATCTACGTCTATGCAAATGTGAAGCGTGTTAATCCGACAATCAATGCATTGTCCGCAATTATTGTTTATGTCATTACGATCGTATTGGTGATCGTCAATGTTGTACCGATGATAAAGGAAAGGAAGAAGAAAAAGAATGAATTACAGAACATTTAAAAAGGCCGGTATCGCGGCACTCGTATCAGTACTCGCAGCATGCAGCTCCGGAGGTTCTTCTTCCGGCGCAAGCGAAATTGAAGCAGTAGACGCAAAAGAAGCTTACGGCTGCAACGTACTCAATATTTATAACTGGGGTGAATATGTTGGTGAGGAAGTGATCCCGAACTTTGAAGAAGCATTCAATGCAAAAGTCAATTATGACATGTTCGACTCCAACGAAAACATGTATACAAGACTGATGGGCGGAAGTGCTTATGATGTCCTGGTTCCTTCCGACTACATGATCGAACGTCTGCTGAAGGAAAACATGCTGCAGAAACTCGACAAAGATCTGCTGACGAATCTCGATGCACTGGATCCGGATGTTGTAGAAATGCAGAAAGTCTATGATCCAACCCTTGAATACTCCGTTCCGTATTTCCATGGCTCTGTCGGCCTGATCTACAATACACAGAATGTAGATCCTGCTGAGATCGAAGAAAAAGGCTGGGATATCCTGCTGGATGAAAAATACAAGAACAAGGTCATCATGTACGACAGCCAGAGAGATGCCTTCATGATCGCTTTCAAAGCACTGGGCTATTCCATGAATACAAGTGATGATAAAGAGATCCAGGAAGCTTATGAATGGCTCCGCAAAGTCAACGAGACAGTCAATCCTGCATATATGACAGACGAAGTCATTGATACAATGATCAACCCGAATGCCAACAATCCGAAGGATATTGCGGTCGTTTATTCCGGCGATGCTGCATATATCATGTCAGAAAATGAAGACATGGATTACATTGAACCGAAGCAGGGAACAAATATCTGGAGCGACGGAATGGTCATTCCGGCAAATGCGAATTGTGCTCCTCTGGCAAATGAATTCATCAACTATGTTCTGACATATGATGCATCCTATGACAATTCCATCACTGTCGGATATACATCTTCCAACAAAAAGGTTACCGAAGACATCAGCACAGGTGACTATGAAGGTATCGGCGCATATCTGCCGAGAACCGGATATGACAAGGATGAAGTATTCCGCTTCAACGAAGTTCTTGTCCAGAAGCTCTCTGACCTCTGGAACAAAGTAAAGATCAACTGATCAGATAACGGTGCACCTTAATGGGAATGCACCGTTTTTTTATGGACTAGGAAAGTTCTATAACGCGTAAATAATATTTTTTGAAGTAGAAACTAAGCAAGCACTACCAAAAGGTGTGAAAATCGATGTATGATTTAAACGCATATATGTGTACTTCAAGTTTTGCCGGAATGAAACTTGTAGTGTTTTTTGGGGCCAGGATTTGTCTTCAGCAGATCCTGGTTTTGTTATTCTTTGTGCTGAAAGAAAAAAGGCGGGTCAGGGTCTCTGATCCAGCCAAAGATAATTCATAAAGTACGGTACCTGTTTCCGCCAGTCAGCTTCACTGTGGTGTCCGTCCCACTGGAAGTAAAGCTGTGTATCTGCGCCGCGTTCGTTCAGTTCCCCGGCAAACTTTCTTGCGGATCGGGCTTCCCGGGTATCAAATTCCGGATTGCCGCGGCGAGCGGCCTTGCCGGCTTCCAGTTCACCCCAGGACATCCAGATCTTTGTATCGGAGTTGATCACGCTTTGCGACAGTGTCCTGCGGAAATTGGAAAGATTCCAGAACCATCCTGTGGATACACAGGCAGCTTTGGAAAAAATCTGATTGTATTTTATGATCCCGTAGGCAGCCATAATGCCGCCCATACTGGAGCCGCCGATCCCGGTTGCTTCTCTGTGGGAATAGGTACGGTAATTCTGGTCGATCGCAGGCTTCACATCATTGATGATCCACTGGAATGTGGCATCCCCGATCCCCTTCACCAGTACACCTCTCCAGCGTTTGTTGTACGGGCAGTATTCACTGAGACGTTCATTTCCTTCATGTGAGCATTCCATGCCGACAATGATCATCTTCTTGCTCCAGCTGTCCAGGAAGTCTTTCAGTCCCCATGAAGTTCCGTAGGTTGCATCTTCGTCATAGAACAGATTATGTCCGTCAAAAAAATACATGACAGGGTAGCGTTCGTCGGTATTGTAATAATCGTCGGGTAAATAAATATGCAAGGTACGTTCCTGAGATGCAGGCCAGTACCAGAAATTCCGTTTGATAATCATATTGCAGTTTCTCCAGCGTGCTTCATTATTATACATATCTTCTTAGTAAAAATAGTGACGTTTTTTTGTCAATTATGCGATAATGAGCGGGAACTGACAGGAGGTTTTCATGAATATTAAGAAATTGATACTGCCGTTGGCTGCAATGCTGCTTCTGAGCGGGTGCAGCGGATGCAAAGGAGCAGAAGAACCTGTAAAGAGTCCGGATACAACTCCTCAGACAGTTGTAGTTACACCGGAGCCGGTTGATACATCTGACACATGGCCGGAAGAGCTCGGAGACCCGCAGGTATATAAAGATCTGTACAAGCAGATCAAAGAATCAAAGGAGATCAACCAGGATGTCGTCGGCTGGATCTATTTCCCGTCCGGACTGGTATCACAGCCTGTTCTGCATGGAACAGATAATGCATTCTATCTGCGTCATGACTGGAAAACAGGTCAGCCTTTGGAATGGGGCTCCATTTACGCAGACTTCAGAAACAACATCAGCAACAACGATATGAATACGATTCTCTACGGCAACTATGTATATAAATCCTATAGTTCCGATCGTACGCTTGTATTCACACCGCTGGCCGAGTTAAGAGAAGAAAAGAATTATGAGCCCAACAAATACGTTACGCTGATCACTGAAACAGAGATCCGTCTGTATGAGCTGGCTCATGTGTTTGACTGCCCTACGGTATATATTTCCGCAGGTCAGGTACCTGCTGAAGGGTTTGAATTCAATGAACTGACATTCACGGATGAGAAGCTGGTCAGCCTGATCAACAATATCAAAGGAATTGAGTTCTATCACACAGGTGTAGAGATCGAACCGGGCGACAGAATGCTGATGATGCAGACATGTGTTGAATTCCATACGGAAGTCCGTCAGATCAATGTTTGCAGGGAGATCGGGAGATATCCTATTCCTGAGGAGTAATGAATCATGATGAAAGCATCATTTGCGCAAAGTGATGTTTCTCCAATGAAGCCGGTCAAACAGGCCGGCTTTATACAGCAGACGGAGAAACGTTCGGAGGTCAGGGATCCGCTGTATGTTCAGATGCTGGGCATTGATGACGGTGAGAAGATCATCATCCTGCTGAGCGCGGATTCTGTCGGAATGAACCGTTCCATACAGGACGAAATACAAGGCAGTCTGCATTTTGAAAAACCTGTGGAGGTCATTCTGAGCTGTACGCATACGCATTTTGCGCCTGACAGCAAGGATCTTGTATACAGGGCGCAGTTTGTTGAACAGGCTGTTGACATGATCTGTCATGCTCAATGGCAGGAGATCTCTAAACCCGGGTTCACATTCCGCAGTGAATTCTATGATGGATTGGGCAGATCAAGGATCAGCGGTTTTCCTTCGGACAAGATCCTTCTGACCAGTATAGGTCTGTTTGACGGGGATCAGCAGCTGGCAGAGATCGTAGTGCATAACTGTCATCCGACAGTTATGGACGGGTATACGCCGTTCTTCAGTGCGGAGTATCCCGGTCAGCTCAAACGTATGCTTTCAGAAGCACATCCCGGGAGATTCTGCATGTTCCTGCAGTCCTGTGCCGGTGATATCAGTACAAGATTTACAAGAAGTTCCCAGAGTTATGAAGCGATGTGTGAGCTGGCTGAAAAACTGTATCATGAGGTTGAACGTCTGGATCAGACAGATGCAGAGATACAGCCGGTCAGCGGGATCACGATATTAAGTGAAACGGTAGCTGTGAAGCACGTATTTGAACCGATCGATATATCTGTTCTTCCGGAAGGCATCACAGACCGGGAGATCGAAACGATCAGGATCGGAAGCCAGGTAAGGGCTGATCTTGCAAAGCGGCTGGATACGCTTCCGGCAGAGGTGACATTGTCCTGCATCAAAGCAGGTGCACTGCGCATCCTGTTCTGTCCGAACGAGCTGTTCAGCAGTTATCTGAATGATCTGGTATCAGATACATCTGTTCTGGTGTGTTATAGCGGCGGTTATGGAGGGTATGTAACGCCGCTCGGTTTTTCGGCAATTACATATGAGCGTTTCACTGATACATGGTCAGATGAAACAAAGCGGAACATTGAACAGGTGATCCGGAAAATGTCGGAATGAAGATGCCGTAAAAAAAGAAATGAACAGATATGAGAAAATACATAAACGCTGATTTTGTGTTAAATTATAGATGTAGAAATATGTACCGTTCGTTGCAATAAGGAGGAATTATGGGAAATCGTATTATTACAATCAGCCGTCAGTTTGGTAGCGGGGGAAGAACGATAGGCCAGGAAGTCGCAAACAGACTCGGAATTCCGTGTTACGACAAAGAATTGATCACAAACATTGCCGAAGAGAGCGGCTTTGCTAAAGAATATATTGAGGAACACGGTGAAGCCACAGAAAACGGCGGATGGCTTGCCGGTGCTTTTGCCAGAGACTTCAATGGTCATTCCAACCAGGATACCATCTGGTTCGCACAGTGCAGGATCATCAGAGAACTGGCTGATAAAGGAAACTGTGTCATCATCGGCCGCTGTGCTGACTATATTCTCAAGGACAGAGAAGATCTTGATCTGATGAGAGTATTTGTACACGCCGATATCGAGACACGTGCTAAGCGAATCGTTGAACAATACGGCGAAAGCAATGTTGAACCTGAAAAGAGACTGAGGGATAAGGATAAGAGAAGAGCAGCGTACTATCAGATCTATACTGATCAGAAGTGGGGCAGATGTGAGAACTATGATGTCTGCCTGGACAGCGGTACGCTCGGCATTGAAAAGTGCATTGAGATCATTGTCTGCATGTATTGATCGATCACAGTCCGGCAGAAATACCGGGCTTTTTCATTTTCACAGCTATTTTTCATAAATTTGATATACTGGTGTCATGCGTGTACAGGCACTGAAAAACAGGTGGTTTGGGGATAGATATTTTTATCAGGCAGTCCTCACGATCGCTGTTCCTATCATGATACAATCCGGGATCACGACTTTTGTTAACATGCTTGACAATATCATGGTCGGCCAGGTCGGAACACTTCCGATGAGCGGTGTATCCATATCGAACCAGCTGATGATGATCTTTAATCTGGCTGTTTTCGGATGCAATGCCGCAGCAGGGATCTTCGGTGCGCAGTTCTACGGGAAAGGCGACCGGAAGGGTGTCCGCAACTGCTTCCATTTCAAACTGATCGTAACAGTACTCGTTTCGTTTTTAGGTATCCTGATCCTTGGACTGTTTGGAAGGAACCTGATCAGTCTGTATCTGAATCCCGAAACAAACAGTGCGGCAGACATGGCCGCAACCATGGAATATGCCAGGGAATATATGCTGATCATGATGATCGGTCTGCCGGCATTTACGTTAAGCCAGGCTTTCTCGTCATCGATCCGTGAAAGCGGGGAGACCGTGATCCCGATGACATCCAGCATCACAGCTGTTCTGGTGAATTTTGTCGGGAACTATGTGTTGATCTTCGGTCATTTCGGATTTCCGAAGCTCGGTATCGCAGGTGCGGCGATCGCAACGGTCATATCAAGATTTGTGGAACTTGCGGTCATTATGTTCAGGTCTATGCGCAGAAGAGAACAGTTCTGGTTCTATGATGATGGTCTGAAAAACTTCGGCGTACCGCTGGAACTTGCAGGAAGGATCATCAAACGCGGAACACCGCTTGTTGTGAACGAAGTATTATGGTCTGTCGGACTTGCTGCGATCATGCAGTGCTATTCAACAAGAGGGCTGAACGCTGTCGCTGCAATCAATATCAACCAGACGATCCACAACGTATTTTCCATTACAAATATGGCGACAGGCAACGCGATCGCTATCATGGTCGGACAGAAGCTTGGCGCGAATCTGATCGACGAAGCAGTCGATACGAACAGGAAACTGATCGTGTTTGCCGGCCTGCTGACAACAGTATTAGGCTGTCTCATGTTCTTTACAGCACCGATATTCCCGGGGTTTTACAATACGTCTGATGAAGTACGCCAGCTGGCTTCACAGCTGCTGAGGGTGACCGCAGTCATGATGCCGGTAGGTGCATTATATAATGCCGCGTATCATACGCTGAGAAGCGGCGGAAGAACGTTTATAACATTCCTTTTTGACTCTGTATATACATGTACAGTAAATCTTACCCTGGCATTTATCCTGACCAGGTTTACAGATATGGGTATTCTTTCTGTCTATATCTGTGTGCAGCTTGCAGATGTTCTGAAAGTAATGATCGGTATGGTGTTGGTTCACAAGGGGATATGGATCAGAAATCTTGTGGACGGAAAGGAGACTGACTGATGTCCGCAGAACAGGTAAACATGATCATCGAAAAGAACCGCGGTAAATTCAGCAGAAAAGACATTCAGATCCTCAGACAACAGGAGAAACTTATCCGTTTTAACAGCTTCGGAAGTGTTGACGCAATGGCCATCGGGGTTATTCTGGCAAGGCTATGCGCGGAGTATCCTGAACAGCTGGCTGTCGTAATTACCAGAGAATCAGATCAGACGGTTATCTATCAGTACGTCATGGACGAAAAGAAACAAAGGAATCTGAACTTTGCGTCAGCGAAAAGAAATGCGGTTCTCGCCACAGGACACAGCAGTCTTCTGGCACTTGCAGAAGCATGTGAAGGAAACATTCCTGAGGCACTGCTGAAAGAGGACGCAGACATCATTCCGGTCGGCGGAGCGTTTCCGGTCTTTGTCAATGGCGTTCATGCCGCAACGATCGCCGTATCCGGACTGCATGAGGGAAAAGATCATGAGATCATAGTCAGGGCACTCGAGGAATATCTGGACATTGATCTTCCCGAATACAATGGATACCTGGTATAAGGAGATGAATAATGATCAAAATCATTCTGCTTGATATTGACGGTACACTGTTCAACTCGAAGAAACAGATCACTCCCCGGACAAAAGATGCTCTTCTGAAAGCACAGGCACATGGCGCAAAGCTTGTGATCGCTTCCGGCAGGCCTCCAAGAGGTCTTCTCAGGTTTGCCGAAGAACTGGATATGAAAAATCATCATGGCATGTTCATCGGGTTTAACGGTGCTCAGGTCATTGACTGTCAGAACGGAGAGATCATATACCAGCAGGCCATGTCCGCGGAAGACGCAAGATGCGTACTGAAGCATATCAGCAAGTTTGAAGTACAGCCGATGATCGCTCACGGTGATTATATGTATGTCAATGATGCATATAAAGGAGTATTGCAGCTGGAGAATGGTCCCAGAAATATCATGGAACATGAAGCACACGGCAACAATTATCCGATCTGTGAAGTGTTTGATCTGGCATCGTTTGTTGATTTCCCGGTAGAAAAGATCCTGACACTTGGACAGCCGGAATATCTTCAGCAGCATTGGCAGGAGATGGCGGCACCATTCAAAGGGAAACTCGCCAGTATGTTTACCGCGCCGTTCTACTATGAGTACACAGCGGAAGGTATCGATAAAGCAGCGGCGATCAGGGAATCATTGCAGAAACTGGGTTATGCACGGGAAGAGATGATCGCTTTCGGAGATGCCCAGAATGACAAGACAATGATCGAATATGCCGGTATCGGCGTCGCGATGGGAAATGCGACAGATGAACTGAAGGCGGTGGCGGATGAAATAACTGCTTCCAATGATGAGGATGGCATTGCTGATTCGTTATACAGGCATATGCCGGAAGTATTCGGATAAAAATGAAAACATCTCATGGATCATGAGCATCTGAAGTGCTTATGCATGAGATGTTTTATGATTCAGCCGCTCATCTGAACAGCTGTTTTCTTTTCTTTGCGGCTGAGACAAGATCATAGTCCCAAAGGAAGTTGATGTCCAGACCTTCGCAGACAGATAAAGCTTTATTAACATATTCATCTGTCATGAACAGTTTCGGGTCATGAATATCCAGACCAACGATGACAGGGCAGTGTTTCCTGGCAAATTCTTCAAAGAAAATTCTGACAGGATAGGCGTAGCGCATGCCGTCTGTATATTCTCTTGCACCGTATTTCACCCCGCTTCCGCAGTTCAGTTCCATAGGCATATCATATTTGACAGATATATCGGCAAGACGTGAAGCTGCCGCCCTTACCGTATCATCAACGCCCGGATAGCCCCACATGAATACATCCGGATGCGCCACATAATCACAGAAATTAAGACTGCAGGCTTTTTCGATCAGATCAACATATTCAAATACCTGTTCCGACGAAAATGGATGATATACATCGGGACCGTCCAGCCAGAGATCATGCTGGCCGAGAATGATATAATCGAGCTCTTTTCTGTACCGGCTGAGTGTTTCCCACTCACTTTCATAGTATTCACATTCCATTCCGAGATACAGGGTGATCTGATCCGCATACTTTTCCTTCAGAAATCTTATAGAGCTGAAATAATCATCAACAAGTTCGATGTTCATTCTGCTTCGTGGTCTCGCCGTATGATAGGCTGCGTGATCACTGAAACCAAGTGTTTTCACTCCGGCTTGTATTGCCGCAATGACATATTCTTCATCTGTTCCCACAGCATGTCCGCATCTTTTGGTATGTGCATGCCAGTTTGTTTTGAGCATAATCAGTAAATCTCCTGTTGCTTTTTTTCAGCGTTATGATGATCAAAGCAGAAATTTTTAAAAAAGACAAGTCTTTATTGTTAATTTACGGGTGGTAATATTTGTAACGTTCGGAACGGGAGGTTTCAGATGGCAAAGAATGAATCGTTGGAAGATATCCTGAGAAAACTGGAAGAAGCAGAGAAAGAGTATTCCAGAAAACTGGAAGAGATCGATCTTGATGCGGTGATCGAAAAGGCAACGCATACAGCTGCTAAATAATAACTGACAGGACAGAGTGCATATGATACTGCATTCTGTTTTTGTTTTACGGGGGACTCAGTACAGGTCTTTGCCTGAAAAAAGGATACAGACAATGATCTGCCTGTATCCTGATCTCCGGATCAATTCTTGTTTTCCATATACCGGATCATAGCTTCAGCAGCTTTTTTTGCTGCATCTGCCGCATGTACGACCGTCAGCGGTCCGGTAAC
Organism: Solobacterium sp.; assembly: GCA_017432325.1. Classification (GTDB taxonomy): domain Bacteria; phylum Bacillota_I; class Bacilli_A; order Erysipelotrichales; family Erysipelotrichaceae; genus Bulleidia. The sequence continues at coordinate 58,063 of JAFRJJ010000085.1, forward strand.
AACATCTCCTGCCGCAAATACTCCGTCAACGGTAGTCATTCCGTTTTCATCTGTGATCAGCAGTCCTTTGCTTGTTCCTTCCAGGTGCTCTGTACTCATGATCAGTTTATCCTTGGGACCCTGGCTGATCGCAATGATCACTGAATCAGCCGGAATGAGTTCTTCCTTGTCAGAGATCCCGATCAGGTTTCCTTCTTCATCCAGTATGGATTCTGCAAATACAGGTCCTTCCGGGCTGATCCTGCGGATACTCTTTCCGTAAATAAATTCTGTTCCATCAAGTTCCGCATAAGACATTTCATGAGAACTTGCTGTTGCGTGCATATCTCTTGAGAACATCATGACACGTTCCGCACCGTTGCGGAATGCAGTTCTGGCAACGTCCATTGCTACATTTCCCATTCCGATTACGGCGACTGTTCTTCCAAGATCGTGGTGCTTCGGGTTTTCCAGATATGAAATGCCGAAGTGGACATTTGCAAGTGATTCTCCTTCAATGCCAAGAGTATTCGGACGCCATACGCCTGTGCCGACAAATATAGCCGCATAACCATCACGGAACAGATTGTCGATTCGAAGGGCACCGCCGATCGTTGTGTTCAGACGGATCTGGACTCCAAGTCTGCCGAGAAGCTTCTGATATCTGTCGATAATCGTTTTGGAAAGACGGAAATCGGGAATGCCGTATCTCAGCATACCGCCGATCTGGTTCTTTCTCTCGAAGATCGTTACGTCGTAGCCGTTCTGTGCAAGAATGACCGCGGCAGTGAGACCTGCCGGACCTGATCCGATCACAGCACATCTTTTACCTTTTTTCTCGATATTGCCCGGGCGGTATCTGTCAAGATATCCATCAGAAACAAACTTTTCTATCTCATAAAACTGAACGGGCGTTCCTTTTTTTCCAAGAACACAGTGCCCACGGCACTGTGCCTCATGGTTGCAGACGATTGCGCATACAGCACTCATCGGATTGTTCATGAACAGCTGTTCACCGGCTTCCATGACCTTTTTTTCTTTAAAAAGAGAAATAATATGAGGTATTGGTGTGTGGATGGGGCAGAATTTCTGACACATAGGCACTTTGCAGTTCAGGCAGCGCTGTGCCTCATTTTCTATATGAATTGCCATTTGATATGTCTCCTTCTGTATTAATTATACAAAACATATAGGAATGTATAGTTTTTAAAATGATGAAAATGATCATGTTTCTGACGGTTTCTGATAATTCGGAACATTGGCTGAATAATCATCAGTGAATCGTCCATACAATGCTTGAAGAACAGGCAGAATTAGTATATATTACATTTGAACAGTTGTTCAAATGTAATAAAAAAAGAGGGCGTTATGAATAATGATCATCATAGTGAATATGCAACATACAGGTTTGGAATTACAGGCATAGACTGTGCAGACTGTGCCGCCAAACTGGAAGGGAAAATCGCTCAGATCCAGGGGATCTCAAATGTAGTCCTGAACTTCATGACAAGCACTTTGACATATGACTGTGATCATGATGAAGGAAAACGCATCGAAGCAGAGATGCGTGAGATCGTTGCTAAGGAAGAGCCGGACGCTTCGGTTACCTCAAGAGGGCATAAGCATCATCATGAGCATCATGATGAAGAAAAACATGAGACAGCGACCTATAAGTTTGAGATCACAGGAATCGACTGCGCAAACTGTGCTGCCAAACTGGAAAGCAAGATCGCTCAGATCCAGGGGATCTCAAATGTAGTCCTGAACTTCATGACCAGTACTCTGACATATGACTGCGATCATGATGAAGGACAACGCATTGAAGCAGAGATGAGGGAAATTGTTGCCAAGGAAGAGCCGGATGCTACAGTCACTTCAAAAGGACATTCCCACCATCACCACAGTCATGAACATCATCATGAAGAACATGATTCATGCAGCTGTCATCATGAGCATGATGAACATGAGACATGTGAATGTCATACCGAACATCATGATGAGGAAGAACACGAAACAGCTACTTATAAGTTTGAGATCACAGGAATCGACTGCGCGAACTGTGCTGCCAAACTGGAAGGAAAGATCGCTCAGATTCAGGGGATCTCAAATGTAGTCCTGAACTTCATGACCAGTACTCTGACATATGACTGTGATCATGATGAAGGAAAACGCATTGAAGCGGAGATGAGGGAAATTGTTGCCAAGGAAGAGCCGGATGCTACAGTCACTTCAAAAGGACATTCCCACCATCACCACAGTCATGAACATCATCATGATGAACATGAGACATGTGAATGTCATACCGAACATCATGATGAGGAAGAACACGAAACAGCGACCTATAAGTTTGAGATCACAGGAATCGACTGTGCAAACTGTGCTGCCAAGCTGGAAAGCAAGATCGCTCAGATCGAAGGGATATCAAATGTAACCTTGAACTTCATGACCAGCACTCTGACATATGACTGTGATCATGATGAAGGACAACGTATTGAAGCGGAGATGAGGGAAATCGTTGCTAAAGAAGAACCGGAAGCTTCGGTTACTTCAAAAGGACATTCTCACCATCACTACGACCATGAGCATCACCATGAAGAACACGAGACGGTCGAAGTTCATGAAGTGATCACCGAACGTACCAGACGCTACAGCGCGGTCGGGATCGACTGCGCCGACTGTGCTGCCAAACTTGAAGGCAAGATTGCAAAGATCGAAGGCATATCAAATGCACATATCAGCTTTATGAACAGCACATTGACTTATGACTGTGATGAAGCAGATGTGGAAAGAATAGAAAATGAAGTGAAAGAGATCTTTGCAAAAGAAGAGCCTGATGCTGTGGTAAATCCTCTAACAGAGGAGATCCGCAAGGAAGTAAAAGCAGCTGCTGATGAGGATGATGACAGGTCGACATTGTATCGTCTGATCTGCGGAGCAGTATTGTTTGTGGTCGGTCTGTTCCTGAACGGTACGGTCCAGACAGTCGTGGAACTTGCCGCATATCTGGTATTAGGCTGGGATGTACTGTACAAAGCTGTTAAAGGAATCGGCAGGGGTCAGGTGTTTGATGAACATTTCCTGATGGCTGTTGCGACAATTGCAGCGATCTATCTGAAGGATTACAGAGAAGCTGCAGGCGTTATGCTGTTTTACCAGATCGGTGAATATTTCCAGGATCTTGCGGTAGCCAAGAGCAGACGCTCAATTGGTGAACTGATGGATATCCGTCCTGAATCAGCCGATGTATTCAGACGCGGACAGTGGCAGACGGTGGATCCCGATGATGTAAGGATCGGAGAACGCATCAGAGTCAGACCGGGTGAAAGGGTACCTTTGGACGGCACTATCCTTTCCGGCGCGTCATCCCTTGACACTTCATCACTGACCGGTGAATCAAAGCCGCGTGATGTAGATGTTGGGGATGAGGTGATCAGCGGTTCTGTCAATCAGACAGGTGTGCTGGAAATGAAAGTCACCAAAGAATACGGTGACAGTACGGTTGCCAGGATCCTGGATCTTGTGGAAAATCAGGAATCAAGGAAATCATCACAGGAAAACTTCATCACAAAGTTCTCAAGAGTCTATACACCTGCTGTTGTATTCTCAGCGATCGCTGTAGCGATCATCGTTTCACTGCTTGGTTATGGTATTGAGGAAGGTGTCAGACGTGCATGTACATTCCTTGTTATCTCCTGCCCTTGCGCACTTGTAATATCGATCCCCCTGTCATTCTTTGCCGGGATCGGCGGACTTTCCAGCCGCGGAATTCTTGTAAAAGGCGCAAACCTGATCGAACCGCTTGCGAAAGTGGATCAGGTCGTTATGGATAAAACAGGTACACTGACATCCGGGAAATTCGCCGTGGAAGAGATCCTGGCTGAGGAAGGAATGAAAGCACAGATCCTTGAGGATGGCGCATATGCAGAGTCATTGTCAAATCATCCGGTCGCTGTTGGGATAAGGGAGGCTTATGGAAAGCAGTTTGATCAAAGCAGGATCAGCGAGATGAAAGAAATTGCGGGCCGCGGTGTATCAGTCAAATATGATGGGCATGCAGTGCTTGCGGGCAACTATAAACTCATGCAGGATCACCAGATCGAATGCCGACCGGAAACAGCTGCCGGTACATTGGTCTATGTGGCAAGGGACGGTGTGTATGAAGGATGTCTGGTTCTGCGTGACCAGCTGAAACCGGACGCTAAGGAAGCTGTGCAGTCTCTGCAGGCAGCCGGAAAGAAATGCATTATCGTATCCGGTGACAACCAGGAAACAACGGATATGATCGCGAAACAGCTTGGTATGGATATGGCATTCGGTGAATGCATGCCGGCAGACAAAGTAGAACGTCTGCAGGAACTGAAGAAGAACGGAACGACAGCGTTTATTGGTGATGGTGTCAATGACGCTCCGGTACTGACAGCTGCGGATACCGGATTTGCTATGGGTGCACTGGGAAGCGATGCGGCGATCGAAGCGGCGGATGTCGTGATCATGGATGATCAGCCCTCAAAGATATCCCTGGCGATCACCAGTGCGCAGAGGATCCTGCGTGTTGCGAACCAGAATATCTACGGTGCGATCATTGTCAAAGTCGCCACATTGATCCTTGGCGCTTTCGGTATCGCAAATATGTGGATGGCTATTTTTGCCGACACGGGAGTTGCTATGCTTTGTGTCATGAACTCCATGAGACTGCTCCACATCGCTAGAAAACAATGATTAAGAAGAGGCAGATATTTACAGAATGTCTGCCTTTTTGACGCTTCGGGTGATAGAATGACGTTATGAAAAAATTAATGAGTATTTTTTGGGTAATGTGCCTTGCTGTACTTCCCGTATATGCCGAAGAAGAAACCGCTGATCCGGAGATGCTGCCGGAAGAAAGTGCGGAACCGACACCTGAACCGGAGCCTGCCTACAGAGTCGATGCTTCGTCTGCGGTTCTGATGGACAAAACATCCGGAAATATCCTGTTTGAACAGGATAAGGATAACCGTATCGATCCGGCAAGTCTTACAAAGCTGATGACGGTATATCTTGGCGTCGAAAATCTGAGTGATGACAAAGAGCTTTCAATGACAGCCGAGGCATTCGAAACATATGACCATAGTTTTGGTGTCCTTTGGATCGAGCAGGGTGAAACAATGTCCGCAAGCAGCGCGGAACATGCGGCTATGCTTGCCAGCGCAAACGACACTGCGGCAATGATCGCTGAAGCTGTCAGTTCTTCACAGGATGGCTTCATAACAAAAATGAATATTACAGCTGCCCAGTTTGGGATGGAGAATACGCATTTCCAGAATATATTCGGTATTCATAATGATTCCAATTATTCGACCGCATATGATATGGCATTGCTGCTGAGAAAAGCACTCGGCAATGAAACGTTCAGAAACATATTCGGCAGAGCATCCTATACGATTCCCGCCACGAATTTTGCTGTTGCCAGGAATCTGGTCAACGACTGTGCACTGCTCAGGGATACAGGCTATTACTATGAAAAGGCAACCGGCGGAAAGATCGGCAATACTCCTGAAGGCGGTTTCTCACTTGCGGCGACTGCAAAAGATGACAACGGAATGGAGCTGATCGCCGTGGTGCTTGGTGAAGAAAATGCCGCAGCAGCCTATAACGACATCGTTTCGATGTTTGAATACGGATTCTCCAATTTCCAGTCGATCACATTCGCCGCAATGGATATCGGAGAAAAAACAGTCGAGGTGATGAAGGGTAAAAAGCATGTCGCTGATGTGCACTTTACGAACACCGGTGATTACCATGTACTGCTTCCTACCGGACTGGATGCGTCTACACTGACCGCAGAAGCAGTCGTTAACAATGAAGAAGAAACAAATCCGGAAGTGATCACAGCTGATGTTGTATTCAAGCTGGAAGATCTGGTCGTCGGTACAACTCCGATGCACCGCGAGATCACATATTATGATACGAGCATAGCGGCAACCGCAGGCCCGATGATCAGGCAGTATTTCAACTATGCAAGTATCGCAGTGCTGGGATTGTTTATCATCAGGCTGTTCCTGAAAGTGATCCATAAACTGCTGGCTCCGCCCGCTTAAGAAACTGCTTCGGCAGTTTTTTTATAGCGAGGCATTGTCCGGATAAAAGGATCATGTTTTTGTTATGATAAATGCAGGGAGTCATAAATTATGGAAATTACATTTGAAGTACTGAAGGGAATCCTCGATGCGTACACTTACGAGGTTGTTTTTGTAGACCGAACACATACTGTACGCTGGATGAACAAAACCGCACAAAAACGCTACGAAGGCAGGGTGTTTATCGGAAACAGTCTGTTCAATTGCCACAATGAAGGATCAAAGGTGAAAATCGAAGAATTCCTGAGACGGGCTGATGCCGGGGAAGACGAAATGTTCGAGACCTTCAACCGGAAGACCGGTGAACGGGAATTCTTCGTTCCCGTAAGAAACGACGCAGGCGAAGTAATCGGCTACTTTGAGCGTCATGAAGCTCCCTGGGACAGGGAGCATGCGGCTGAACCTGTAGGCGATTACTGGCTACGGCGCATATGAGACATTTTTTGCGGGAAACCTCTGTCACAGGCTGTAATTGAATACATTCCCGCTGAAATATCTTTTCCTGTTTCGACGACAGATAACTGCACCGCATTTGTGCAATGCCCGCCAGAGCTGTCTCCACAGGCTTGAGAAGTAACGACTGACCGATTTCGATGTGGCATCACCGTATGGTCAGTCTTTTTGTTTGCCTGGTGGTTAAGTGATTATGGTTCTATTCACTTTTTTTTCGGAGATATCTATCTTCGATAAACAGTTATTCAAGCTGATAGGTATTTCATAGTACTCTCTCTTTCTAAAACGGTAATGTTTCAAAGCTTAAGCAGTGTTCGGACTACACTTATATCTACGCCATGTCAGAACAGATCCCGCGTATTTTTATGCTATTTATATATGTTTTTAAAGAGGGCACAGAAAAAAACCATAGAACGATATCCTGCTGCATGTATGAAAAAATTTTCATGGGATGAAACAAAAACCCGCAGTACTGGCGCCAAACACTTTCGTCGGTATTGACCGGAAAATACCTATGCTTAAAATAGAATACATAAAGGCTGAGAAGGGAAGAGTAGTCTGCCGGAAACCTTACAGAGAGCTTCGGATGCTGAAAAGAAGCAGGTGGAACACAGATGAACATGGCCCCGGAGCTGCATGCCCGATATTCAGGGTATGACGGAGTTCCCCGTTAAAAGGAAAAGAGTATGATGGTACTCTGTAAGGCGGATGCAGTGATGTATTCGTAAAAGCAAGGTGGTAACACGTGGTATAACTTCGTCCTGGCATATGTCCGGGACGTTTTTGTTTCCGATGGGAGGTAAATTGTGATCAGTATCAGGGGACTGAAAAAATCATTCCGAATGGAACAGCAGTATGTACATGCTGTAAACGGAGTGGATCTGGATATTGCGGAAGGTGAGATTTTCGGGGTCGTCGGATATTCCGGAGCCGGAAAATCCACGCTTGTCCGATGTATTAACTTCCTTGAGATACCTGATGAAGGAAGTATTACGATCAAGGGATTCGGAACTTTTACGGCAAGGCAGTCAAAGCTGTATCACACACCGGAAGGCGGCGGTACAGAAGCACCGGCAACCCAGCAGGAACTCCGGCAGCTGCGCCGCAGTATCGGTATGATCTTTCAGCATTTCAATCTGCTGGACAGAAGTACGGTATTTGAGAATGTTGCATATCCGCTTCGCTATACAGGTATATCCAAGGAAGAAATTGAGCGGCGTGTCAAAGAACTGCTGGAGCTGGTAGACCTCTCTGATAAGATCGATTCCTACCCGGCAGAACTCTCCGGCGGTCAGAAACAGCGTGTCGCGATCGCAAGGGCTCTGGCAAATAACCCGAAGATCCTGCTGAGTGATGAAGCGACATCGGCACTTGATCCGGAAGTCACGGAATCGATCCTGAAACTTCTGAAGGATCTGAACAGGAAACTCGGTCTTACGGTGATCCTGATCACACACGAGATGGCGGTCGTCAGGTCTATCTGTGATCAGATGGCAGTCATGGAACTCGGAAAGATCGTTGAATCAGGAAATGTATATGATGTCTTCGCAGATCCTCATGCCGCAAGTACAAGAAGGTTTGTAAACGCGTCATTCGGCCTTAGCAATCTCGACAAACTGACTGAGAGCGGCGTCATTACAATGACACCTGACAGTAAACTCGTCCGGCTGACATTCAACCGTGACAGTGTCGGTGAAGCGCTGATCTCGGAAGTATCCAGAAAGTTTAAAATCAGTCTGAATATCGTTCTGGCAAATGTTGAGATCCTGCAGGATGCGCCGCTCGGTGCGCTGATCGTCCTGGCTAAAGGTGATCCGGCTGATGTTCAGAGGGCATTGGATTATATAACATCGTGCAACGTTAGAGTGGAGGTGCTTCGTGATGGAATGGCTTGAATCATTGATGCCGAATGTAGTGATCTACTGGCATGAATTTATGCAGAGCTGCAGCGCGACTGCCCAGATGTTCCTGATCGGCGGAAGTATCTCATTGATCATCGGATTCTTCTTCGGAGTGCTGCTGATCATTACCCGGGCAGGCGGGATCAGCGAAAACCGGTCGGTGTACGGTTTCGTGAATTTCTTTATCAATATCTTCCGCTCTGTTCCGTTCATCATCCTGCTGATCTTCCTGATCCCGTTTACCAGAATGGTGATGGGTACGGCGATCGGCGTCAAAGGAGCAATCATTCCGCTGTGCTTCGGCTGTGTACCTTTCTTTACAAGACAGGTCGAGACAGCCCTGTCCACTGTAGATCCGGGTAAGGTTGAAGCAGCCCGTGCTATGGGAAGCGGAACAGCGGGCATCGTATTCCGTGTATATCTTCATGAAGCAGTGCCTGATCTGATCCGTGTGATCACGATCACGGCCATCAGTCTGATCGGCCTGACGACCATGGCAGGAGCCGTAGGCGCAGGCGGAATCGGCAGCTTCGCTATCAACTACGGTCAGAACCTGCATCATCAGGACATCGTCAATGTATGTGTACTGCTTCTGCTGATACTGGTATCGCTGATGCAGACAACAGGCAGCACCCTGGCCCGGAAAACAACAAATCGCTCATTATTCCGCAAACGGAATGGAAAGGAATGAAAGTGTGAATAAACAGACATAAGTGCTTGATAAAAACCCGCATTAAAAATAAGTGGTGGAACGAAAGCGAAAAAATCAACTTTGCATAACATATGGATCAAGTGGAGCTTCTTTCAGAGCAGTGATGATCGCATCGATATCGGCTCCAGAGGTTTTCAGGAAATCAACAGCAGATTCTATAGTCAAATCACGTGATTTACGAGGCTTGGGGTTCATCAGTTCGTCGTAGTCTGA
>JAFRJJ010000086.1 GCA_017432325.1 Solobacterium sp.
GGCAGAACGTGAATCGTCAGCGGTAAAAGAAACAGCATAGCTCCTGTCGCTTTGTTCATAACCGAATGAACTGCCACAAACTTTTTCTGTACAGCAAATCCCGATACGATATTGAATGCCTTTATAAGAGCGATCATTCCGATCCAACAATACAGCCATGCAGGAATACGCAGGCTTGGAAGCAGTTTTATCAGGCATACAACCACAAACACAAAGTCTGCAATCGTATCCAGCCTTGTCCCAAGCTTGCTGACGGAATCCGTTTTTCTTGCCACAAATCCGTCAAGCATGTCAGACAACCCGGCCGCTATGTAAAACGCATAAAAGGCAGGGGAGAACACCGGACAGAAGAGCAGAACGATACTGGCAGCTATTCTGAAAAACGTTATGGTGTTTGCCATATCTCCTTCATTCCTCTTTCAATGGAATGCGGGAAAAAGAGATCTCGCCCTTTGCCCGATGGCCTGTTACGGAGATATGGTAGCAGCCGGTTTTCGGTACCGTCAGAATGAAGTCAGCGTTTTCCTGTTCCGTCCCTTTGTATATCGGTTCTTCTCCATTCTCGCCGACGATCACATCCACATTTCCTGCAGTATGCGAAATATGCACCTGTATCTGATCACCTTCCGTCAGCTTCAATTCGGCGGATTCAACTTTATCCAGATTGCTGTATTCCATCCGGAACCCCATCTCATCGGATATCTTGGAACCATCGAAAGCACCTTTTTCCCCACACCCTGATAAAAGAAGACACGCCGCCAACAGGATAGTAGAAAGAATGATTGTTTTGTGTGTTATACCTCGTTTGATCAATGTCCGCGCCTCTTTTCCTTTTTCTTCGCCTGCTTCATTTCGAATCGGCGCTGGGCTTCCGCTTTCCGTTCCTCCCGGCTAATTTGCCTGCGTTCCGTTTTCATTTCCTCCCGCTGTCTTTGAAGCGCCTGCTGGGACTTCGTACCGAGACCGGTATTCTCCAAATACTTTCTGGCATTCCGGAGCCTTCTCCTGGGATTATCTGCCGTCTGCCTTGTTTCTGTTTCGATGGCCGGACTGAAGGCCAGTTCATAGTAGTGGTGCAGGACGTAATCCCAAACCTCATATTCTTTCGGCTCCGCTCCAAAGGTCACTTTACAGGCAGAAAGCTTTCCATCTTCGATACGTTCAAAAACACCAACCCAGAACGGATCCTCGAAGAATACGCTCAGACTCGCTTTCATTTCTCCGGATCACACGCCGCTGTTCACGATGGCAGCATACTGATCCTCGGGGATCATGGGGGAAGTGATCTCTGCCAGCAGAGAAGTCTCAATTTCGCCCTTTTCTGCGTACTGCTGCCCGGCCTGTTTGATCAGCTCCAGTCTTGGCACAGTCACTACTACCGCTTCCGGCGCATTGAACATCGGGCTTTCCGGGACGGTGATGATCGTGTGATTGCCGGAGAAGCACAGCTTGAACTGCATGACCGCCGGTTCAAAATTGTGCTGGCTGTTGGGAAAGCCGCAGCCGCAAATCATCAGGTATTTCAGGTGGGAATAGTCCGCCTGCCCCACATGCTCGTACCGGTCACCGACCTGCTGCATTGCCATATTGGAAAGAGGAAGCGTGCGGTCCAACATGGCCTTCAGGGATGCAGGCATTCCATAGCAATAAAGGGGGAAATTAAACAGTAGAAGATCGCTTTCCAGGATCTCCTCCAGAATCGCTTTCATGTCGTCATTATGGATGCAGGTGCCGCCGTTACGCATACAGGAAAAGCAGCCAGTGCAGTATTCAATGTGCTGATCGACGGTGTGAATGATATGGATATCCTGCGGTGCCGCTTCCTGCATGCCATCCAGAAATGCCCGGGTGATGTGCATGGTATCGCTATTGTCCCGCTTCGGGCTTCCGTTCAAAACCAGTATCTTCATCTCTCTATTCTACCTCCCCGTCTTATCTTCCCTATAATGTGTATCGTTCTTCCGCACCGCTGTTATCTTTTCTTTAATTAATTCAAATGCTACAGCTTCTAGTATTGGGTTGTTTGAACTTTCTATCAGATATTTTTCATACAATTATTCAATCATGACGGTTTTTCGCCTCGTTCATCAATCAACAATATCCGTCAGGATAAAACTTCTTATTTTGCGAGCAGGTTCAGCGGTGTGCATTCATAAACAAAAATCATCGAATCATACAGATAATCAGGTTCACAGTAGATCCTGACCGTATCCTGACGGATCGTATTAAGAATACTGTAGCTTTCTCCCAGGCTGCCTGTATAGATCGGTTCGTTTATATATCTGTACACGTCGGAGTCCTTGCCCACCCGGGAGAAATCCAGGTAGTATGTCCCCAGATCTTTTGCCTGATAAGCTAAAATGTCACCGGAAACAAACCTGTGAACAGACCTTTTGCCGCTGCTGTCCGGCATATTGCATTTGGTTATGAAATAATCCGTGCCGATTGCAAAGTAAGCATCGTCCAGTTCATCTCGGATGAACGACCCCATCGTTCTCACGAAGTTTCCGGCATAACCGATATGCCCGTTATGCCCGGTTATCATCATCCTTGAATCCCCTAATGTCTCAGATATTTCTACGACCTTCTTTGCCATCATCTGATCACGGTACCCGCTGCCTTCAACCATGCCGTTATCTCCAGCATACTTAACGGAGAGTTCTCTGGCTCTGAAGACATTCTCGATGCATTCCAATATCCGGTCATAGTTATACAGGTTTTGATATGTCTGTTTATTGCTATAAAGCTCGCTTCTCAGGTTTTCCAACTCTTCAAAAGCATGGTTCAGGCTTTCGGCCCTGAGACTGACTTCGCCGTTCATAAAAGGCTCAAATGCCCCTGCCGGATCCCGGTCTATAGAATTCTCTTTAACGAAATCCCGGATCAGTGCAAGATCCACATCAGGGTTCTGGAGATCAAATCCATAAAATGACAGCTTATCATCATGCAGATTATTGTATTCCCTCATCCATTCAATCAGTCCGCGGATCTCTTCTGTTCTGTAAATCCTGAAACTGATATGATCCATCACCTCATCAATCGTCATCCCTGAGCAGCCGTTTATGTAATCGTTTATGATTACACCTTCTGCGTAATCCATTTCCATGGCAAAGCAGCTAACATCATATTTGTCGACCAGATCTTTCAGAACGTCGAGCTTTAGCTCCTGAAACTCCACATTCCCGTGAGTCGCTTCACCGAGGCCGATGACATTTGCCTTCTCATTGATCGTCAAGTCCTCTATCTGACGAGCGAATTCTTCCATCCCGTCAATCTTTTTCTTTGCGTCCTGTTCCGGTTTTTTTATCATATAAATATCCAGAGCGGTTAATCCCAGGAGCAGTGCAAGAAACAACACTACTATGATTTTTATGATTTTCTTTAACACCTTCATATTTTTATCCTCACAAGCAGGTGACATACCATTCTTACAAATATGCCCGACAAGCCCGAATTTGCCGTTCTATTTCATAAAGTAGTTAAATTTTCCTTCAGCCCATTCAAGGACACTCTCATATGACACGCCATCTGCAGGCAGATAATACTCTGTATTGATCTGTAAGTAGTCTTTGTGAAAAGAAACTATGATTTCATCGGTTCCTGTCACTTTCTCAGAGGGGTTAAAGACAATACGATATATCCAGTCCTCTTCATCGTCAGCAGGTTCCAAAGGAGATGCTTGTATTTTCAGATCAGCAAAAGAACGAAGTGATGCAATCTCACTATCGACATAAGTGCTGGTCCCTTCTGGTAATTCCATCTTTGCAGCCGGGCTCTCTTTAATCTTATCGAACACTGTCTTTTCCTTGCTTGAAGTACAAGCTGCAAGCGAAATAACTATCATAACGGCTAGAAATCCTGCGATAATCCTTATTCGTTTCTGCATTTTCTTTCCTCCCCCACAAATACCTTAGAAAATTAAAGAGTCATGTGTCAACAGAAAAGTCAGCAGCTATACTGTGCTGACTGACCATGGCTCTTTAATTGAATTGAACTAACACGCGGTCTGATTTCTTATGGATAAAAGTAAAGCTCCCTCACA